>NZ_JAAVVE010000049.1 GCF_018449795.1 Sphingomonas sp. dw_22 | reverse complement strand
GGCTGGAACTGGCGTGGTCCGCGGCCGAAATGCACATCGAGCCGTTGGCGGAAGTCGGCGAGATATTCCGACTTCACATTGGGATCGGCGATCTGCCCGGCCAGTTCTGTCAACCGCTGCTTGAGACCCGCGCGCTGCTCCGGCGTATCGAGCGGCTCGGCGGCGACCTCGCTCGCCCAGAGGCGATCGACCAGCGGCTGCGGCACCTTGAGCAGGGCCTCGAACGCCTGCGGCCCCTTGGTGCGGACCAGATCGTCGGGGTCGAGCCCGTCGGGCAACGTCACGAAGGCGAGGCTGCGGCCGGGCTGGAGCAGGGGCAGCGCGCGGTGGGCGGCTCTCAGCGCCGCCTTCTGCCCGGCCGTATCGCCGTCGAAGCAGAGCAGGGGCACCTCGGCGATCCGCCACAGCCGATCGAGCTGGTGCTCGGTCAGCGCGGTGCCGAGCGGCGCCACTGCCTCGCCGAACCCGGCCTGAGTCAGCGCGATCACGTCCATATAGCCTTCGACCGCGATGATCCGGCCCGCCTGGCGCGCGGCGGCCTGGGCGCGATCGAGATTGTAGAGCGTGCGGCCCTTGTCGAAGAGCGGCGTCTCCGGCGAGTTCAGATACTTGGGCTCGCCGTCGCCGATGATGCGTCCGCCGAACGCGATCGTGCGGCCCCGCACGTCGCGGATCGGGATCATCAGCCGGCCGCGAAACCGATCATAGGGCTCCTTCTCCTCGACCTGGATCAGCAGCCCGGCCTCGACCAGCATCGCGTCGCCATAGCCGTTGAGCGCCTGCCGCAGCTTGCCCCGCGAGTCGGGCGAGAAACCCAGCCCGAAGGTACGCGCCGTCTCTTCGGTCACCCCGCGCCGCTTGAGCACCGCGCGGGCCTCGGCGCCCTCGATGCCCTGGAGGCGATCGCCGAACCATTTGGCGGCATCCGCCATCGCCTCGTGCAGGCCCTTGGCGCGCTCGGCCTTCTCGGCGGCGCGGCGGTCCTGCTCGGGCATGTCGAGCCCGGCGACCTGGGCAAGCTCCTTCACCGCGTCGATGAAGGGCAGGCCGCGCTGGTCGGTCATCCAGCGGATCGCATCCCCATGCGCCCCGCAGCCGAAGCAGTGATAGAAGCCCTTGTCGTCGTTGACGTAGAAGCTCGGCGTCTTCTCGTTGTGGAAGGGGCAGCAGGCGCGGAATTCCCGCCCCGCGCGCTGGAGCTTCACCGTCTTGGCAATCAGGCCCGACAGCAGCGTGCGGGCGCGCAGTTCGTCGAGAAAGGCGGGGGTGAGGCTCACCTCAGGAGAGTGCCGCCTTCACCAGCGCACTCGCCTTGCTCATGTCGAGCGTGATCGCGTGGCGCGCCTTCAGCTCGGCCATCACGCGGCCCATGTCCTTCATGCCCGAGGCGCCCAGCTCTGCCTTGATCGATTCGATCGCGGCGCTGGTTTCCGCCTCGCTCATCTGCTGCGGCAGGAAGCGCTCGATCACCGCGACTTCGGCGGCCTCGGCATCCGCAAGCTCCTGGCGGCCGCCCTTGGTGTACATCTCGATCGATTCGCGGCGCTGCTTGACCATCTTCTGCAGCACTTCGACCACCAGGGCGTCGTCGTCCTCGGGCGCCTTGCCGGTGCGCGCTTCGATGTCGCGGTTCTTGATGGCGCTCTGGATCAGGCTGATGGCGGCCCGGCTTTCCTTGTCCCCGGCCTTCATGGCGGTGATCTGGGCAGCCTTGATGTCGTCGCGAATCATGCGTTCTCTTTCGGTTTTCAGATTAGCCGGTGACGATAGCCCACGCTCGCGAAATTGAACAGGTTGACGGCGCGGGGCAGGGGGTCTAGCCGCCGCCCCTTAGCGACATCGCCGCAACCCCAATGGAGCGCCACCCAGTAATGGCCGAAGCCAAACCCATGTCCATGCCTCACGGAGCCACCGGCGTATTGGTGCTCGCTTCAGGGGACGTGGTCTGGGGCCGCGGATTCGGGGCCGAGGGCCAGGCGGTGGGCGAAGTGTGCTTCCACACCGCGATGACCGGCTATCAGGAGATCATGACCGATCCGAGCTTCGCCGGTCAGATCATCAATTTCACCTTTCCGCACATCGGCAATGTCGGCGCCAACCCCGACGATTTCGAAGCCGACACGCCGCATGCGCTGGGCATGATCGTCCGCGAGGACGTGACCGAGCCGAGCAACTTCCGCAGCAACGAGCATCTCGATGCGTGGATGAAGAAGCACGAGCGGATCGGCCTGGCGGGGATCGACACGCGCGCGCTCACGCGCCGCATCCGCACCGGCGGCGCGCCCAACGGCGTGATCGCGCATTCGCCGACCGGCGCGTTCGATATTCCGCTGCTCCTCCAGATGGCCCGCGAATGGCCGGGGCTGGAGGGCATGGACCTGGCGATCACGGTGACGGTCGAGACGCATTATGGCTGGGAAGGCGGCGTCTGGCGCCTGGGTTTCGGCTATGGCGATGAGGGCGCCGAGGACGGCCGCCCGCATGTCGTGGCGATCGATTACGGCTCGAAGCGCAACATCTTCCGCAATCTGGTGAAGGCCGGGGCGAAGGTGACCGTGCTGCCGGCGACGGCGACCTTCGAGCAGGTCATGTCGTTCGCGCCCGACGGCTTCTTCCTGTCGAACGGCCCGGGCGATCCCGCCGCGACCGCCGAATATGCCGTGCCGGTGATCCGCGAGCTGCTGGAGACCGGCAAGCCGCTGTTCGGCATCTGCCTGGGGCACCAGTTGCTCGGGTTGGCCGTGGGCGCACAGACCACCAAGATGTTCCAGGGCCATCGCGGCGCCAACCATCCGGTCAAGCGGCTGAGCGATGGCGCGGTCGAGATCACCAGCATGAACCACGGCTTCGCGGTGGAGCGCGAGACGCTGCCCGCGAACGCGCGCGAGACGCACGTGTCGCTGTTCGATGGGTCGAATGCCGGCATTGAGCTGACCGACAAGCCCGCGTTTTCGGTGCAGTACCACCCAGAGGCCAGCCCGGGGCCGCAGGACAGCTTCTATCTGTTCGAGCGGTTCGTGGGGATGTTGAGGTGAGTAATAATGCGGATCTGCCTCCACCTAACCTGCAATATAGGGCGTTGATGACGAATGTTCGGGCGAGATTTGAAGTCATTGAAAGCCTGAAGCTGAATCAAAATTCTGGATTTGCTCAGTTAGAAACAGCTGCGTTTCATTTGCGAAAATCGATTGAGGGCATTGCATTTGGGTGTCTCGTCGCGATGGAGCAGGGACTAAAGGAGGTTCCACGGGACGCGAAGGGTCAGTGGAATGCTGACAACATCTTTGGTCGCCTGAAAAAGCGGGATCAGCTAGTTTTTCCAGAGGCCTTCAGGCGCGAAGATCCTCCTTTGGATGGTGATCCGCAAGTTAAACATCACATTGTCGCGAACAAAGAGGCTAATCTCTCGATCGAACAAGTGCGGGATATTTATCGCCGATCTCACAAGTGGCTTCACGAATGGAATCCTTACGTGGAGAAGTTGGGCAAGGAGCTTAAGCAAAGTACGGATGATCTTCTTATTGACATTCAGAGTATCTGGAATTGGATTGTTCAGCACATGATTGGCATTGGTGGCCATGTGTTCCTTGGCTTCCTGAAAGATACTGACGGTCAAGTCCGCGTTGTCGCGGCCGAGAGCATGAATTGAAAGTCGAATAATGCCCAAACGCACCGACATCTCCTCCATCCTCGTCATCGGCGCGGGCCCCATCGTGATCGGCCAGGCGTGCGAGTTCGATTATTCGGGCACGCAGGCGATCAAGGCGCTCAAGGAAGAGGGCTATCGCATCGTCCTGGTCAATTCGAACCCGGCGACGATCATGACCGATCCCGAGCTGGCCGATGCGACTTATATCGAGCCGATCACGCCCGAGATCGTGGCGAAGATCATCGAGAAGGAGCGTCCCGACGTCGTCCTCCCCACGATGGGCGGCCAGACCGCGCTCAACACCGCGCTCGCGCTCGCGAATGACGGCACGTTGGAGAAGTTCGGCGTCCAGATGATCGGCGCCGATGCCGAGGCGATCGACAAGGCCGAGGACCGGCTGAAGTTCAAGGACGCGATGACCAGGATCGGGCTGGAATCGGCTCGCTCGGCTATCGCGCACACCGAGGCGGAGGCGCTTGCCGCGCTGGAGCATGTCGGGCTGCCCGCGATCATCCGCCCCAGCTTCACCATGGGCGGATCGGGCGGCGGCATCGCCTATAATCGCGAGGAGTTCATCGCGATCGTCCGCAGCGGGCTCGATCTGTCGCCGACCACCGAAGTCCTGATCGAGGAATCGCTCCTCGGCTGGAAGGAATATGAGATGGAGGTTGTCCGCGATCGCAAGGACAACTGCATCATCGTCTGCTCGATCGAGAACATCGATCCGATGGGCACGCACACCGGCGATTCGATCACCGTCGCGCCGGCGCTGACGCTGACCGACAAGGAATATCAGATCATGCGCAACGCATCGATCGCGGTGCTCCGGGAAATCGGCGTCGAAACCGGCGGTTCCAACGTGCAGTTCGCAGTCAATCCGAAGGACGGCCGCCTGATCGTCATCGAGATGAACCCGCGCGTCAGCCGCTCCTCGGCGCTCGCGTCCAAGGCGACCGGTTTCCCGATCGCCAAGGTCGCGGCCAAGCTGGCGGTGGGCTACACGCTCGACGAGATCGAGAACGACATCACCGGTGCCACTCCGGCCAGCTTTGAGCCGACGATCGACTATATCGTCACCAAGATCCCCCGCTTTGCGTTCGAGAAGTTCAAGGGCGCGGAGGCGGTGCTGGGCACGGCGATGAAGTCGGTCGGCGAAGTGATGGCGATCGGCCGCTCGATCCATGAATCGCTCCAGAAGGCGCTGCGCGGGCTGGAGACCGGCCTTAGCGGCTTCAATGATGTCGACCGGCTGGTCGGCGCGCGTCGCGACGTGATCGAGGCGGCACTCGCCGCGCGGACGCCCGATCGGCTGCTGGCCGCCGCGCAGGCGATGCGCGAGGGTTTCACCGTCGCCGAGATCCAGGCGCTGACCCAATATGATCCCTGGTTCCTCGAGCGCATCCGCGAGATCATCGATGCCGAGGGCGAGATCATCGCCGACGGCCTGCCGCAGGACGCTGCGGGCATGCGCAGGCTCAAGGGAATGGGCTTCAGCGACAAGCGCCTGGCCTATCTCTCGCTCAAGTCGGCGAACCTGCCCAAGGGCACCGAGCGCGGCATCGCGCGCGGCTCCGGCCTCGTTCGCGATGTCGTCAAGGCGATGACCGGCGGCGTGACCGAGCAGGAGGTGCGGGCGCTCCGCCACCGGCTGGGCGTTCGCCCGGTGTTCAAGCGGATCGACACCTGCGCCGCCGAGTTCGAGGCGAAGACGCCCTACATGTACTCGACCTATGAGGCGCCGAGCTTCGGCGAGCCCGAGAATGAGTCCAACCCCACCGATCGGAAGAAGATCGTGATCCTGGGCGGCGGCCCGAACCGGATCGGGCAGGGCATCGAGTTCGATTATTGCTGCTGCCACGCCTGCTTCGCGCTGGCGGATGCGGGCTATGAGACGATCATGGTCAATTGCAATCCGGAGACGGTGAGCACCGATTACGACACGTCCGACCGCCTCTATTTCGAGCCGCTGACCGCTGAGGATGTGCTGGAGATCCTGGAGGTCGAGAAGTCGAACGGCACGCTGGTCGGCGTGATCGTCCAGTTCGGCGGCCAGACCCCGCTCAACCTGGCGCAGGCGCTGGAGGATGCGGGCATTCCGATCCTCGGCACCAGTCCCGACGCGATCGACCTGGCCGAGGACCGCGAGCGCTTCGCCGCCTTGGTCCAGAAGCTGGGCCTCAAGCAGCCCGCCAACGGCATCGCCCGCAGCCGCGACGAAGCGGTGCGGGTGGCCGAGCGGATCGGCTATCCGGTGCTGATGCGCCCCAGCTATGTGCTGGGCGGCCGGGCGATGGAGATCGTCGACAGCCTGGGCCAGCTCGACGACTATATCCAGACCGCGGTGCAGGTCTCGGGCACCTCGCCGGTGCTGATCGACCAATATCTGCGCGATGCGATCGAAGTGGACGTGGACGCCATCGCCGACGGGACCGACGTGGTGGTCGCCGGCGTGCTCCAGCATATCGAGGAGGCGGGCGTCCATTCGGGCGACAGCGCCTGCTCGATCCCGCCCTATAGCCTGCCCGCCGAGATCGTCGCCGAGATCGAGCGCCAGACCGAGGCGCTGGCGCGTGCGCTCAAGGTCAAGGGGCTGATGAACATCCAGTTCGCGGTGAAGGACGGCCAGGTCTACCTGATCGAGGTGAACCCCCGCGCGTCGCGCACGGTGCCTTTCGTCGCCAAGGCGATCGGCATCCCCATCGCCAAGATCGCCAGCCGCGTGATGGCGGGCGAGAAGCTCAAGGATCTGCCGAAGATCGATCGGAACATCGATTATATCGCGGTCAAGGAAGCGGTGTTCCCCTGGGCGCGCTTCCCGGGCGTCGATCCGGTGCTCTCGCCGGAGATGAAATCTACCGGCGAAGTGATGGGCATCGATCGCGATTTCGCGACCGCCTTCGCCAAGTCACAGCTCGGCGCGGGCACGGTGCTGCCGACTGCCGGCACGTTGTTCGTCAGCGTGAAGGACGGCGACAAGCCAGTGATCCTGCCCGGCGTGCGCATCCTGGCCGGCCTGGGCTTCGGTATTGTCGCGACCGGCGGCACCGCGGACTATCTGATCGCCGAGGGGATCGAGGTCGAGCGCGTCAACAAGGTCGCGCAGGGCCGCCCGCATATCGTGGACCGCATTCAGGACGGCGCGATCGACCTGATCTTCAATTCGACCGAGGGCTGGCAGTCGCTCAAGGACTCGTCGAGCATCCGCGCGACGGCAATGGCGCAGAAGATCCCGTACTTCACCACCGCGCCTGCCAGCGTGGCTGCGGCACGGGCTATCGAGGCGCTCTCCCGCCAGACGCTTGATGTTTGTCCGCTGCAGTCTTACTATTCGCATTCGCACAATTGATCTCCCCAACCGGTGTTAGTGTGCGAGCGTCTCGACTGTGAGACGCTTGGGGACTGGGGCGTTTTTGAGGACGAATATATGGCGACGGTCGAAAAGATGCCGATGCTTCAGGAAGGCCATGACAAGCTCAATGCCGAGCTGAAGCGCCTGAAGATCGAGCGGCCGCAGATCGTGGATGCGATCGAGGAAGCGCGCGCGCACGGCGATCTGTCCGAGAATGCCGAATATCACGCCGCCAAGGAGCGTCAGGGCCAGATCGAGGCGAGCATCGCCGATATCGAGGACAAGCTGAGCCGCGCGCAGATCATAGATCCGCGCGACCTCTCCGGCGACAAAGTGGTGTTCGGCGCGACCGTGACGCTGCTCGACGAGGAGGAGAAGGCGATCAAGTACCAGATCGTCGGCCAGACCGAGGCGGACGCCAACAAGGGCCGCATCTCCTACAATTCGCCGCTCGGCCGCGCGCTGATCGGCCGCAAGGTCGATGAGGAGGTCGAGGTGTCGGTGCCGGCGGGCGACCGCTATTATCTGGTGTCGCGCATCGAATTCATTTGAGGACCGGGCCATGGAACGCCTGACGGCGACCACGGCGATCGTGCTGCTCACCATTGCGGTGAGCGCATTGGTGACGCTGTCGCCCTATGCCCCGGATATCCAGGTGCTGGCCGGATTCATGCCGGCGCGCCTGAGCGGCGTCGTGCAATTTCCCGGGCTGACGGCGGTGCCGGTGTGGCTGACTCCGCTGAGCTGCGCGCTGATCCATGCCGGCTTCCTGCATCTGGGCATGAACATGCTGATGCTGGGCTTCACCGGCCGCGAGACCGAGCGTGCGCTGGGTCCGATCGGGCTGGTGATCCTCTATCTGGTCGGCGCCTACGCCGCTGCGTTCGCGCAATGGGTGGCCGACCCGCTCTCGACCGCGCCGATGGTGGGCGCGAGCGGCGCGGCCTCGGCGGTCGTCGGCGCCTATTCGCTGCTCTACGGCCAGTCCAAGGCCAAGGCGATCGGGCCGATTCCGGCCAAGGTCGTCCATATCGCCTGGCTCGCGGTCGCCTGGACCTTGGTCAACCTGCTGATGGCTACGGCGTTCCTGCGCGGCGGCGTGGCGATCGCGGCCGCCGCGCATATCGGCGGCTTCTTCGCGGGGCTGGCGCTGGCGGGTCCGCTGCTGCGCTGGCGCTGGCGAAAGGCTTAGGCCGGCTTGTCGAGATCCGGCTCGAGCAGCCGGTGCAGGTGCACCACCACATAGCGCATCTCGGCATCGTCGACGGTGCGCTGCGCGGCGGCGCGCCACGCCTTTTCGGCGCTGGCATAATCGGGGAAGATGCCGACCACGTCGAGCTTCGACGGATCCTGGAATTCAAGGGTCTGCGGATCGGCCACGCGGCCGCCGAAGACCAGGTGCAGTTTGCTCAATGAGGCCTCCTGGTGCGGTCGCGCCGGCCTTAGCGGGTCTGCGCGACCGCTCAAGTCCTAATCAGGCCTTGGTCGTTGCACCCTTTGCAGCCTCGACGATGTTGCCGAACAGCGCGGAGACGCGCTCCTTGGTCGCATCGCGGCCGGGAAGGAGCGCGTTGACCTCCTCGCGGCCGGTCTCCTTCGCGGCGTTGACCACGGCCGTCGCGCGATCGGCAAGCTTCTTGCCGACCGGGGACAGGGCCTTGCGCTCGCGCTCCAGCCGGGGAAGCAGCATGCCGATGGCCACGCCGATCGCGACTCCGCCGGCGAGCAGCAGGGCGGGATTGTCACCGATCGAGTCGCCGGCCGGCTTGGCCTTGCTCGCGGGCTTTGGCGCGGCGCTGGAAGTGGCCTTGCTCATTTCGAATGTCCTTTCGCGGTCTTGGCGGGCTTGCGTTGTCGCTTCAAACCCTTGGGGGTCTCGGGGGTTTCATGCTTGTTCCTGTGTCCGCCGATGATGTCGCTGATCCAGCCGCGCGCCATCACCAGGCCGATCGCGCCGGTGATCGCCGCTACCGTCAGGGGACGGCCCCGCACTGCCTCGCGGCCCTTGCGCGCCACTGAGGCGAAGCTCCGCACCGCGCCCTCGACGGCATCCTGCGCCAGGTGCGACGGCTTGAGCCGGTCCTGCACTTCGCCGAGCGTGAAGAGCATGCGCGCGCGTGCCGCCTTCACTCTGGCTTCCGCCAGCGAAATGTCGGGCGGGCCGCTCATCCCCGATCCTTGAGGATGCGTTTGATGCGGAGCCAGGCGAGCCGTGCTAGGATCGCGGCAAGGCCGAGCGCCACGGCGACGACGATCAGCGTCGCCCAGCCGGGACCGACATAAGGCGCCAGCGTGAGCACCGATCCGCCCACCAGCGCGCCTGCCGCCGCCAGCCCCAGCGCCGCCGCCACCGCACCGGTCCACAGCGCGAAGCGAAGGTCGCGCAGCTTGGCGCGGGCGAGCGCATAATAATAATCGAGCTCGGCCCGGCCGAAATCCTTCGCGTCGTCGGCAAGCCGCGTCAGCAACTCGCCGATTCCCTGTTCCTGCTGTTCCGGCTCCGGCACCCCCCGCGATGCCTGTTATGCGTCGGTGTCGGATTTGGACTCGCCGGCATCGGCGGTCGCGTCGATCCCCGACTTGATGAGCCGGGCGAGCACGAAGCCGATCGCCGCCGCGGTGCCTACCGCGATCACCGGGCTCTTCTTCACGAAGTCGGTCGCGCCGGCGATCAGATCGTCGACGTCCTTGCCGCGCAGCGATTCAGCGAATCCCGAAATGCCGTCGGCGGCGGAGCGGGCATATCTGCCGTAATTCTCGCCCAGCTTGGCATCGACATCCTCGGCCGCGCTCTTCATCATCTTGGCGACTTCATCCAGCGCGCTGGTCGCCTTGTCCTTGCCTTCGCCGGCAAAGGCGCGCGCGCGATCGGCGGCCTGGCTGGTGAACTTGCCGGCTTCCTCGCGGATCGTGTCCGTCGCGCTGCGCTTCGCTGCGCCGGCCTCGGCCACCGCGTCCTGAATCGCGTCGATCGTTTCGTCTGCCATGTCGAAAAACTCCCATGTCTCGTTCGAAACAACAACGGCCGCGTTTGCGAGTTCCATCCGGAGCCGTTAGAGGCCGCCGCGCGCACCTGCGCCCATAAACCCTAATTAGGGAGACCATTACGTGACCGCAATCATCGACATCCACGCCCGCCAGATTCTCGACAGCCGCGGCAATCCTACCGTGGAGGTCGATGTGATGCTGGAGGATGGCAGCTTCGGCCGCGCGGCGGTCCCCTCGGGCGCCTCGACCGGCGCGCATGAGGCGGTGGAGAAGCGCGACGGCGACAAGACGCGCTGGCTCGGCAAGGGCGTCCAGTCGGCAGTCGATGCGGTCAACGGCGAGATCGCCGAGGAAGTGCTGGGCCTCGATGCCGAGGACCAGGCCGATCTCGATCGCGCGATGATCGAGCTCGACGGCACGCCGAACAAGGGCCGGCTGGGCGCGAACGCGATCCTGGGCGTCAGCCTGGCTGCGGCCAAGGCGGCGGCGGATGCGCGCGGCCTGCCGCTTTATCGCTATGTCGGCGGCGTCAACGCGCATGTGTTGCCGGTGCCGATGATGAACATCATCAACGGCGGCGAGCATGCCGACAATCCGATCGACTTCCAGGAGTTCATGATCGTGCCGGTCGGCG
Organism: Sphingomonas sp. dw_22; assembly: GCF_018449795.1. Lineage (GTDB taxonomy): Bacteria > Pseudomonadota > Alphaproteobacteria > Sphingomonadales > Sphingomonadaceae > Sphingomonas. Next base: position 21,581 of record NZ_JAAVVE010000049.1, on the reverse strand, counting down.
CGGAAAACATCGTCGAGGCGGTGCGCTGCGGATCGGAGATATTCCACACGCTCAAGAAGAAGCTGCATGAAAAGGGGCTGGCGACCGGCGTGGGCGACGAAGGCGGCTTCGCGCCGAACATCGCCTCGACCACCGAAGCGCTCGATTTCATCATGAGCTCGATCGAGGCGGCGGGCTACAAGCCGGGCGAGAACGTGATGCTCGCGCTCGATTGCGCCGCGACCGAATATTACAAGGACGGCGCCTACAGGATGGTGGGCGAGGGCAAGACGCTCTCCTCCGTCGAGAATGCCGAGTTCCTCGCCGGCCTGGTCGCCAGATACCCGATCTTCTCGATCGAGGACGGTATGGCCGAGGACGATTGGGATGGCTGGAAGGCGCTGACCGAGAAGCTGGGTGCCAAGGTCCAGCTTGTCGGCGACGATCTGTTCGTCACCAACCCGACTCGCCTGAAGCGCGGCATCGACGGCGGCTATGCCAATTCGCTGCTGGTGAAGGTCAACCAGATCGGCACGCTCACCGAGACGCTGGAAGCCGTGCGCCTGGCGCAGCGTTCGTCCTACACCGCCGTCATGTCGCACCGCTCGGGCGAGACCGAGGACGCGACGATCGCCGATCTCGCGGTCGCCACCAATTGCGGGCAGATCAAGACCGGCTCGCTGGCGCGTTCGGACCGGCTCGCCAAGTACAACCAGCTCATCCGCATCGAGGAGGAACTGGGCGATGCGGCGGTCTATGCGGGGAAATCGATCCTCAAGTGATTGTCCCCGCTTGATTAGTATCGAGGGTTAGGCGAGAATCCACTTCATGAAGCGCGTTTCTCCCTTCCAGGCCCTGCTCCGCCGCGCGGGACTTCCCGCTGCGGTGCTGATCGCGATCGCCTTCTTTGCGTACAATGCCGTTCTGGGGCCGAACGGCATCGTCGCGGCGAAGGAAGTGAAGCGCGACCTGGAGCAGAAGAACCAGGAATATGCCGCACTCCAGAAGAAGCGTGCCGAAATCAAGAATCGCGTCGACCTGCTCGATCCCAAGCGCGGCGCCGATCCCGACATGGTCGAAGAACTGGCGCGCAAGCAGCTCAACGTCGTCCGCCCCGACGAAGTGATCGTCCCGCTCAACAAATAGCGCGGGCGACCAGCCTGCCGAGCACCTGTTCCAGCGTCGTCGTGCCGCGCAGCCGCTCGGCGCCCGGAGCGCCGAACGCGATCCAGCCCTGGTTGAACCCGTCGACCATCTGGATGCGGGGCAGGGGATTGCGCATGCCCTGCGCGCGGAACAGGCCCTCCCACTCGGCATGCGGCACCGCTTCGGCGCGCACGGGGCGATCGAGCAGCGTTGCGAGGGTGGCCGCGATGTCCAGGGGCGACACCGGCGCCGGTCCCTGAAGCTCGGCGATATGGACACCCTCCCAGTCGCGCTGGAGCAACGCCGCGGCGGCGCTGCCGACGTCCGCTGTCGCGATCATCGGGATTGCGCGGTCGAGCGGCTGGAGGAAGCTGGGGATCACCCCGCCGTCGCGCGCCGGCGCGATGTCCCACGCGGCATTTTCCATGAACCAGGCCGCGCGCAGGAACGCGACGGGCATCGGCAAGCTCGCAGCGCCTCCTCCATCAGGCGAAGCTGGTTGAGCAGGTTCGGCCGGCCGGAATCGGCACCCACCGTCGACAGACAGACCACGCGCTCCGGCTTGGCCGCCGCCAGCGCCGCGCGCACGGCGGCGATCACCGCCCGCGCCTCGCGAAAATCCGGCGAGGGATCGAAGATCGGCGGCAGCAGGACGAACACGCCCTTTGCGCCCGAGAAAGCCGCCGTTAGCGCCGCCGTATCGTCCATGTCGGCCTGCGCCAGGGCGCAGCCCTGCTCGATCCATCCTGCCGCCCTGGCCGGATCGCGCGTGACGGCGCGCACCTGCTTGCCGGCCGCCAGCAATGCCTGCGCGACGGCCCCGCCGACCTGGCCCGTGATACCCGTGATTGCGTACATATTCGCCTCCATTCCAGTGCAGGGCGATTATGCGGCTTCATCGTTATTGCCGGTAACGCCGAATTGTCAGATCATTCATGACTTATAGTCAGGAGTGACGGATGGCATTCGACGAACGTCTTCTTTCCGGCGTGCGCGTGATGGTCGCGGTGGTGGAGGCCGGCAGCTTCACGGCGGCGGCACGCGCCCTGGGCCTGACCGACTCGGCGGTGTCGCGTGCGATCGCTCGGCTCGAATCGCGAGTCGGCGCGCGTCTGTTCGATCGCACCACGCGCTTCCTCCGCCTGACCGACGAGGGCGCGCGTTTCCATGCCTCGGTCGCGCCGATGCTGGCGGGCATCACCGAAGCCGCCGAAGCACTGGCCGGGACCACCCGCGCAGTCACCGGCCGCTTGCGTGTGGACGTCGATGCCCATTTCGCGCGTGCCGTGCTGGCGCCGCACCTGTCTGAATTCCTCGATCGCCATCCCGAATTGCAGCTCGAGCTGCTCGTCCGCGAAGTGCCCGACGATCTCGTCCGTGAAGGACTCGATCTCGCCATCCGCTTCGGGCCGCCGGCATCCTCCTCGATGGTGACGCGCCTGCTGGCGGAAACGCGCGTGCTCACCGTGGCGTCACCCGGCTATCTGGCGCGGCATGGCCGGCCCGCGCATCCCGCCGAGCTCGCCCGATATCGCTGCATACATTTCAATGACCCCCGCAGCGGGCGTCCCTTCGAGTGGGAGTTCCATCGGGATGGGGAAATCCTGTCCGTCGCGGTCGGTGGCGGGCTGACCACCATGGATGCCGGCACGATGCTGGCGGCCTGCCTTGCCGGGGCCGGAATCGCGCAGACGCTGGCGATGGGAGTCGAACCGCTGCTTGCTTCGGGCGCTTTGATCGAACTGTTTCCCGACTGGCCCGACGAGCGCTATCCGCTCCAGGCGCTCTATCCCTCGGGCCGCCATGTGCCCGCCAAGGTGCGCGCGCTGCTCGACTTCTGCCAGCGCTTGCTGGCCGCGCACCCCGCCTGAACGAGAATGAACGGCACATCCCCCGAGGGTTAGTTGCGCAGGCGGACAAAACGCGCTTATAGGCACCCCGCCTTACCCCTCCCCGGACGAGGAATTCCTGATCGTGGCCAAAGCACCGGCTCGCAAAGCACAGACTGACCCCGCAGTATCCAACCGTGAGCGCCCGAACGAGCCGGAACGGTACAAAGCCTCCAAGGAGGAGCTGCTTGCACTCTACAAGCAGATGCTGCTCATCCGCCGCTTCGAGGAGAAGGCGGGCCAGCTCTACGGCCTGGGCTTCATCGGCGGCTTCTGCCACCTCTATATCGGCCAGGAAGCGGTTGCGGTCGGCCTCCAGTCGGCGCTCGACGGCGAGAAGGACTCGGTGATCACCGGCTATCGCGATCATGGCCACATGCTCGCCTATGGCATCGATCCCAAGCTCATCATGGCCGAGCTCACGGGCCGCGGCGCCGGCATCAGCCGGGGCAAGGGCGGCTCGATGCACATGTTCTCGACCGAGCATAAATTCTATGGCGGCCACGGCATCGTCGGCGCCCAGGTCGGCCTCGGCACCGGCCTCGCCTTCGCGCACAAGTACAACCAGGACGGCGGCGTCGCGATGGCCTATTTCGGCGACGGCGCGGCGAACCAGGGCCAAGTCTACGAATCGTTCAACATGGCCGAGCTGTGGAAGCTCCCGATCATCTACGTGATCGAGAACAACCAGTACGCCATGGGCACTTCGGTCAACCGCTCCTCGGCGGAAGATCAGCTCTACAAGCGCGGCGAGAGCTTCCGCATCCCCGGCATCCAGGTCGACGGCATGGACGTGCTGGCGGCGCGCGGCGCGGTGGAAGAGGCGCTGGCCTGGGTCCGCGCGGGCAAGGGGCCGATCATCCTGGAGATGAAGACCTATCGCTATCGCGGCCACTCGATGTCCGATCCGGCCAAGTATCGCAGCCGCGAGGAGGTCCAGTCGGTCCGCGAGAAGTCCGATCCGATCGAGCACGCCAAGCGCGAGCTGGAGGCGATGGGCGTCAAGGAAGAGGATCTGAAGCCGATCGATGCGGAGATCCGCAAGATCGTCAACGAGGCCGCGGACTTCGCGGAGCAGACGCCCGAGCCGGATCCGGCCGAGCTTTATACCGACGTGCTGGTGGAGTCCTACTGAGATGGCCGTTGAACTGAAGATGCCGGCGCTGTCCCCGACGATGGAGGAGGGCACGCTCGCCAAATGGCTGGTCAAGGAAGGCGACACGGTCAAGTCGGGCGACATCCTGGCCGAGATCGAGACCGACAAGGCGACGATGGAGTTCGAGGCGGTCGATGAGGGCACGATCTCGAAGATCCTGATCGCCGAGGGCACCGACAATGTGAAGGTCGGCACCGTGATCGCGCTGATCGCGGGCGAGGGCGAGGATGCCTCCACCCCGGCTCCTGCGGCCGCTCCGGCACCGGCACCCGTTGCGGCAGCCGAGCCCGCCCCGGGCGAGGATGGCGGCCCCAAGAAGGCGGACAGCGGCACGAAGCAGCTCGCCAGCGACAAGGCCGCGACCGTCTCCGACCCCGACATCCCCGCCGGCACCGAGATGGTGAAGACCACCGTCCGCGAGGCGCTGCGCGATGCGATGGCCGAGGAAATGCGCGCCGACGGCCGCATCTTCGTGATGGGCGAGGAAGTCGCCGAATATCAGGGCGCCTACAAGGTCACCCAGGGTCTGCTGGAGGAATTCGGCGACCGGCGCGTGATCGATACGCCAATCACCGAATATGGCTTCGCCGGCATCGGCACGGGCGCGGCGATGGGCGGTCTGCGCCCGATCGTCGAGTTCATGACGTTCAACTTCGCGATGCAGGCGATCGACCACATCGTGAACTCGGCCGCCAAGACCAACTATATGTCCGGCGGCCAGATGCGTTGCCCGATCGTGTTCCGCGGTCCCAACGGCGCCGCGTCGCGAGTCGGCGCGCAGCACTCGCAGAACTACGGCCCCTGGTATGCCAGCGTGCCCGGCCTGATCGTGATCGCGCCCTATGACGCGGCCGACGCCAAGGGCCTGCTCAAGGCTGCGATCCGCAGCGAAGACCCGGTCGTGTTCCTTGAGAACGAGCTGATGTACGGCCGCAGCTTCGAAGTGCCGAAGCTCGACGATTACGTCCTGCCGATCGGCAAGGCGCGCATCGTCCGCTCGGGCAAGGATGTGACGATCGTCAGCTACTCGATCGGCGTCGGCGTCGCGCTCGAAGCCGCCGAGACGCTGGCGGGCGAGGGCATCGAGGCCGAGGTGATCGATCTGCGCACGCTGCGCCCGCTCGACACCGCCACGGTGCTGGAGAGCCTCAAGAAGACCAACCGCATGGTCGTGGTGGAAGAAGGCTGGCCGACCTGCTCGATCTCGTCGGAGATCGTCGCGGTGGCGATGGAAAAGGGCTTCGACGATCTCGACGCCCCGGTGCTGCGCGTCACCAACGAGGACGTGCCGCTGCCCTATGCCGCGAACCTGGAGAAGCTGGCGCTCATCACCGCCGATAAGGTGGTCGCGGCGGTGCGGAAGGTCACCTACAAGAACTGAGGACAGGGGGCGGGGCGCCGCGGGCGCTCCGCCAATCTATCCGCAGAGCGAGGGCGTGACGCCCTGCACTTTGTACACGCCGTTGGGGTGCTGCGGATTGGGGTTGAGCTGCGTGACCCCGTTGACGGTGATATAAGTGTCGTCGCTCAGGTCGCGCCTGTCGCGGACCATCATCGACGCGATCTCGACCATTTCGGGCGAAGGGGCGAGCGACGAGATCACCAGCGGCCGATATTTGTAATAGACCTCGACGAACATCGACGCGCCGTTATCGGGCGCGATGGTCAGGCGTCCGGCCGGTCCTATTCCGCCGGGCATGTTCGTCTTGGATACGCCGGCCGGCGGATATTTCGGCGTATAGAGCTTGTCGCCAAAGCAGCGCTGCCAGCCGATCTTGTAAGTGGTCGCGCCGGTCTCGGTCGGCTCGATGTCCGACAGGATGACGCGCCCATTGGTCTTCAGGTCGAGCTCGCCCGACTGGAGCTGCGCGCCGGTCAGCAGATCGTTGATGTCGGCTTCGCTGATCGTCTTGGCCTGGAGCTGGCTGCCCGTGCCGATGCGCGCCGCGTTGTCGGCAAGCTGCAACGCCATCTGGCTGACCCGCATCCGGGTGGTGATATAGTTGGTCAGCTCGGCACCGGTCAGGCCCATGCCGAGCAGGATCGGCAGCGTGAAGGCGAATTCCAGCAATGCCAGGCCGCTCGTATCGTGGCGGAGCGCGGCAAGCCGATGCAGATAGCGCCTGGTTTCGCTCATGGACAATTCCGCACTACGGGCGCGCCGTAGCTCCCCTGATCGCCGAAAGGCTGGTTCTTGAGGACGGTTTCCGCCGAAACCGTGGTCGTGGTCTCTCCGCCGATCAGATTGTAGATCGGGAACATGCGCGGATATTTGATGGTGACGGTGTAGAGCACCGCGTCCTTCGCGCCGCCCTGGCCCTGGTCGCCGCCGTCCGCATCCCAGACGCCGTTCAGATTGGCATCCTCATAGGGCTCGCCTTCGTCGCAGCGTCCATTGTCGTTGGTATCGGTCCAGGCCTCGGCCCTGGCCGCCGCGGCATCGGTGAAGGTGCGATAGAAGCGCCGGGTGATCTTGATGTCGCCATTGTTGGCGAGCGCCTTGGCCTGCGCCGTCACGCGGGCGTCGAGGGTTTGCTGCTGCTCAGCCGTGCCGCCGTCCTGCAGGGTGGAATCGCGCGCGGTCTTCTGCACCACGCCCTGAAGGACGCTGCGCATGTAGAGCGTATGGCCGATATCGAACGCGCCCAGCAGCAGCAGCCCCATCACCGGCGCAGCGATGGCGAACTCGACCACGGCCGAGCCGCGTTCCTCGCGCGCCAGCCGGCGCCAGAAGGCAGACCGGGTCACTTGGTGAGCCTCAACTGCGAGATTTCGCTCGCGATCGATTGGAATGTCTTCTGCAGATCGGCCTGGTTGCGCGCGGCGAAATAGCGATCCGTCGTCGCGCAGGTCTTCAGCATGTCCTCGATCGTGTTGTTCTTGGCGCCGAACCAGATCACCCACAGGGTGATGTTCTTGTTCTTGACCGCAGAGCACAGCGCCTGGGTGCGCGCATTGACCTGCTGCGTCAGCGTGCCCGTCGTCGTGCAGCCGCTGGTGGGCGCCTGGTTCGGATCGGTCTGCCGGCGATCCCACCACGCGATGCCATAGGCCTGGTAATTATATTCGGACGTGCAGGCGTCGCCGTCGGTCATGAAGATCAGGTGGCGCTGGATCTCGCCGCCCTTGGGCGTGAACTCATTCTCGCTGCGGAAGATGCCGGTCGGGGAGAGCAGGCGCGCGCCCCATACCAGCCCGATGTCATGATAGGTATTGCCGCCGCCCCACATGCCATCGACATAGGTATCGAAGGTCGAGGGATCGTTCCACGCCTGAAGCTTCTTGGCCGTGGTCGGGCAGTCATATGACCTGTTGGTCGAGAAATTGGTGAAGGTGGTGATATCGTTCGTGCTGTATGACGAGTTGTTATTGTAATTCTGGCGACGGCCGATAATGACGTCGTCCAGCGCCGGACCCCATTGCGTATTGGCATCCGAGCTATTGGGCGTGCTGTCGATATCCAGGTCGTTGGCGCCGGAGGGGATGGGGCTGTAGTTCGTCTCGCGAACGGTATGCCGCTCCTCGACGCAGCCGTCCCAGGTATAGGTTCCGGTCCCGTAGCCGTTCGCGATGTCGGCGGAGTATCGATACAGGGGATTCCACTCGTTGCCGCTCTTGAGCTGCGTGATGTCGCGTTCGATCGGGCCATAGTGCCAGGCATTGAAGGCGACCGCGTTTGCGGTGCCGGCCGCGACCTTGTGATAGCTGAAGGTGCGCGTGTAATCCCGCGTCCGCTCCTGATATCTGCAACCGTCGGTGCCCGACTGCCAGCTCTGGAAATTGCGATCGGTATCGCGCCATGGCTGATCGGCCTGCCAGTTGCCGCCGCCCTGGATGCCGCCATTGCTCTCGTTCTTGCCGCCGCCGAGATCTCCCCGGCTGCCGTCGAAATCGGCGCCATAGTTGTTCTGGCAGTCGGCCTGGGTGCTGGTCGTCGCCCGCTTGGTCTGGGACCAGTTCGACCAGTTCGCCCAACTATCCGAATGGCTGTCGGCCAGGCCCCATACCGTCGCGACCTGACGCGACTGATAGGTCCATTTGTCGGCGAACCAATTGCTCGGCAGCAATTTGCCGACGTTCACGTTCATGTCATAGGGCACGAAGCCGAAGCGGACCTGGACCTCGGGGCCGACGCCGCCGCTCGGCGCGCCACCCGCGCAATTCTCGTTGGTATCCAGCCGCGCGACGATCTCGTAGAAGCACTTCACCGAGGAACGCAGCGCCTGGATCTTGGTCTGGGGATCGGAATTGATCGCCTTGTCGTTCATCGAACCGGTAACGTCGAGCACGAACATCACGTCGGTATTGGGCAGGCGCATCTCGGCGTCGCAGGCGACGTTCAGCGTTTCGGTGGTGTGGCCGAACACCTTCATCAGCGTCATCGGCAGGGCCGCCTGGGCAGCGCCGGTAACCTTGCCGGCATTCTCGCTGAAGCTGCGCGTCACGTTCAACGCGCCATAGGCCTGGTTGTTGTAGTTCGCGTCGAAGAACTTCTCGGCGGAGACCCGCGGATAATTATCGATGCCGTTGACCTTCTGCGCCCAGATGCCGCCGCCCATCGCCTTGCGGCCGGCGAGCGCCCCGGCGTCGCACGCATGTTGCAGGCGCGTCTTGACGATGTACATGCGGCTGATGTCGATCCCGCCGCCGATCATGCCAGCAAGGGGAATGAGCGCTATCGTCATGATGACGAGCGTGTTCGCCCGCACATCGCGCGCGAGTGCGCCGAGGAAACCTCGCGCGCCATTCCAGCCATGCTTGCGTTCGTTCATATCTCAGGCCCCGGTCCCCGATCAGGGGAACCCTATCGCCCAGGTCTCGCTAATCCGTGCTGAAGGGGCGTGGTTAACGGCCGGTTCGCGGGTTGCTACGGAGGCGGGCTGTGATGGTTGACGGAGACGATCCGGAGCGGATGCTTATCCGCGCCTATGCGCCGATGCGGGGGCGGGCCGCGCTCGCCGCGCTGCTCGCGCTCGACGATGCCCTTGCGCAGTTGCTGCGTTCGACCAGCCAGCCCGCCGTCGGGCAGCTCCGCCTGGCCTGGTGGCGCGAGGCGCTGGCGCGGCTCGACACGCAGCCGCCGCCCGCCGAGCCGGTGCTCCAAGGGCTGGCGGCGGAGGTGATTCCCCTCGGCATCCCGGGCGCGTCGCTGGTGCCCGTCGTGCATGGCTGGGAAGTGCTGATCGAGGAGGACGCGCTGGAGGCGGATGCCCTGACGCGCTACGGCGAAGGCAGGGGACGCCTGTTCGAGGCCGCCGGCCGGGCGCTGGGCGCCGATCCCCGCGATCCGCTGGCACAGGCGGGGCAGGGCTGGGCGCTTGCCGACCTTGCCCGCAATCTCGGCACGATGGAGGAATCCGCGGCGGCACGCGCGCTGGCCGCGCCGTTGCTTGCGGTGGCGGCAGAGCGGCGCTGGAGCCGCAACGGCCGTGCCCTGGGAGCGCTCGCGCACCGGGCGAGGCTGGACCTGGCGCTTCCCCATGGCGCACCCGCGCCGATCGGCGCGCCCCGCCGCGTCGGTCGCCTGCTGTGGCACCGGATCACCGGTCGATAACGGTTGCCAGCCCGCACAAGGGCGCTAGCCTCATTCCCGAGGGGACTCAGCGATCGGGGGCGGTTCGATGTGGCGCTATTTCGTCGGAGCGGGTGCGGCATTGCTGCTGGGGCTCGCCGGGATGTTCCTGTTTCGCGGATCGGCTTCGCCCGGCGTCAGGCTGCCCTCGGCACCGGCCGCGCGGGCAGAGGCCATGGTGGGTGCCGGGGCGCAGCTTCCGGATGCCGCGCCCAGCGCCACCGCGCGCAGCCGCGAGCAGAAGCGTTTCGATCGCTACGACAAGGATCGCGACGATGCGGTCACGCGCGAGGAATATCTCGCCAGCCGCCGCAAGGCCTTCGCCAAGCTCGACGTCAATGGCGATGGCAAGCTCGCCTTCGAGGAATGGGCGCTCAAGACCACAACCAAGTTCGCCGGCGCCGACAAGGACAAGTCCGGTTCGCTCACCCGCACCGAATTCGCCACCACCGCGCCGCCGCCCGGCAAGCGTGCTGCTCCGCGCTGCGTCTGCGCGGCTCCGGCCGCAGCCGCGAAGGAGGATGACGAAAGCTAGGCGGCGATCCAGTCGCGAAACGCCTCGCGCGCGCGGCCGGTGTACAGCAGCTTGCGATCGGCCTTTTTCGAGCGGCCCTCGATCGGCGGGAACAGGCCGAAATTGACGTTCATCGGCTGATAGGTCTCGATCTCCGCCTCGCCGGTGATGTGGGCGAGCAGCGCCCCGAGCGCGGTTTCGCGCGGCGGCGGCGGAAGCGTGACGCCGCCGAGCTCGGCCGCCGCGAAACGTCCCGCAAGCAGGCCGATCGAGGCGCTTTCCACATAGCCCTCGCAGCCGGTGATCTGGCCGGCGAAGCGGATGTTCGGCCGCGACTTGAGCCGCAGCGTCGGGTCCAGCAGCTCGGGCGAGCGGATGAAGGTGTTGCGATGCAGCCCGCCCAGCCGCGCGAATTCGGCCTTTTCCAGCCCCGGAATGGTGCGGAACAGCTCCACCTGCGCGGCATATTTGAGCTTGGTCTGGAAGCCGACCATATTCCACAGCGTGCCCGAGGCATTGTCCTGGCGGAGCTGCACCACCGCATAGGGCCAGCGCCCGGTGCTCGGCTGATCGAGCCCCACGCCCTTCATCGGCCCGTAGCGCGGCGTATCCAGCCCGCGCTCCGCCATCACTTCGATCGGCATGCAGCCTTCGAAATAGGGGACGTTCTCCCACTCGCGATATTCGGTCTTCTCGCCCGCCATCAGCCCGGCATGGAAGGCCAGATACTGGTCCTTCGTCATCGGGCAGTTGATGTAATCCTTGCCCGAGCCCTTGTTCCAGCGCGACTGGAACCAGGCGGTCTCCATGTCGATGCTCTCGAAATGGACGATCGGCGCGATCGCGTCGAAGAATGCAAGCTGGTCCTTGCCGGTGGCGCCGCCGATGCTCTCGGCGAGGCCCGGCGCGGTCAACGGGCCGGTGGCGACGATGGTCGGGCCTTCGGCAGGAAGAGTGTCCACACGTTCGCGGACGATCGTGATGTTGGGGTGCGCTTCCAGCGCGGCGGTGACGCCGTCGGCGAAGCCGTCGCGATCGACCGCCAGCGCCGAGCCTGCGGGCACCTTGTGCAGGTCGCCCTGGCTCAGGATCAGCGAGCCGAGATCGCGCATCTCCTGGTGGAGCAGGCCGACGGCGTTGCGCTCGGCATCGTCCGAACGGAAGCTGTTCGAGCAGACCAGCTCGGCCAGGCGGTCGCTCTGGTGCGCCGGCGTCATGCTGCCCGAACCGCGCATCTCGGAAAGGCGGACCTTGTACCCCGCCTGGGCAAGCTGCCAGGCGGCCTCGGAACCGGCGAGGCCGCCGCCGATGATATGGATGTCGTGGCCGGGCATGGGCGTTCTGCTACTCTTCGGTCTGGGGCCAGCGGACATAGCGCCGCGCCAGCGCTGCGCAACCCGCCCCGGTGAAGATCAGAGCGAGGGCAGGGGGCGTCGGCGTTTCCCACACGCCCAGAAGCGCGACGACCCCGGATGCCCCCGCCGCACCCGCAAGTGCCCACATGGCGGGATGCCGCGCTCCGATATTGTGCTTGCCGATCCATGCCATGGCCGTCACGCCCAGCATGACCGGCACGACCGCGAGCAGGGCGCCCAGCGCCATAGCCATGCCGGCGAAGGGGATGACGGCCAACAATTCGGTGAAATCGCCATCCAGCGGCCAGTTCTCTGCCGGTTCCAGCATCTGGACTGCCAACAGGAGGGCGATCAGGTACATCAGCCCTGCGGCGAATGCCGGGATCCCGATCGCCCGTCCGCTCCAGCCCGCCCTTACGGTTTGGGGCTCTCGCATGCTCAGGCGCTCGCTACGGGCGTAACGTGGCGCTGCTCGAACCAGCCCTCCACGATGCGTCCGAAATGGGCGATCGCGCCCATGTTGAAGAAGTGCATCGCGCCCAGCACGATCACCGCCAACCCCACTTTCGAACTGAGGAAACGGATCGCTCCGGGGATGGTTGTCGGTTCGGCACCGAGGCTCAACGTGAGGGTGATGAAGCCGATATTGACCAGATAGAAGCCGACGACGAGGAGATGATTGGTCGAGCGCGCCAGCGTCTCGTCATGGCCGAAGCACTGGATGAGGAACACCACGCCGTTGCGCGACAGCGTCCGCGCCACCCAGATCGTGATGCCGATCGTAATCAGCAGATACAGGGCATAGACAATCTCGATCATGATATTTCCCTTTCTTCTGAAATTTCCGAAATAGAGCGGCGTGCGAATTCCTTGTGTGGATGGAGATCAGGACTCGGGCTTCGTACTCTTCGGCGCGACGAAGCGAGCGATCCTGCCGCCCAGCTTCATCAGTGTGATCAGGGTTGGCTTGGGAAGCTGGCGGACCTGATCGTACCAGGTGCTCAGTGTGCCGATGAACTCGTGCATCCGCGTGATGCGCTCGCGAAGCTGTTTCGGTGCGCTGTCGTCCCGTGCCAGTCGCTCGGAGAGCTCCGCCAGTAGCGCGATGGTGGGATCGATCTCGCGGCGTTTGCGTTCGGCGGAGATGCGCAGCAGCAATTCCCACAGATCGGTCTCCGCTACGAAATGGTCGCGCCGGTCGCCCTCGACATGCACGCGGCGGACGATGCCATAGGATTGAAGCTCCTTGAGTGCAGTCGATACGTTGGATCGCGCCAGGCCCAAGCCCTCGACGATGTCCTCAGCGGTGATCGGGGCGGCGGAGAGATAGAGCAGCGCATGCGTCTGGGCGACCGAACGGTTGACGCCCCAATGCGTGCCCATCTCTCCCCAGTGAAGGATGAACGCCTTGGCATCGGGGTGATCGGTTAGCATCCATATTTCCTATAATTTCTGTATTTTCAGAAATACCAGTCACATTGACTCGAGTCAATTGCCGGTTGCGGGAAAGGTGCTGCTGGGTTCTGATTGCTCCCGCAAGGATGGGGGAAGTGAGATGGCGCAACGTTCGGTCGTATCGGGCATATTCCTGGCTGCGCTGATTGTCGGCGGCAGCTTCTATCTCAATCGCTGGATCGGAGTCGAAGGCGCGGCGGACATCGCCTGGAAAGGGGCCGGCGTGGGCCTGCTCGCGCTCTGGGCTGGGGCGCAGGCGCGGACCCTGGACGGCTGGCTGATCGCGGCGGTGCTGGCGCTGGGCGCGCTGGGAGATGTACTGCTCGAGACGCATGGGATAACGATCGGGGCACTGGCGTTCCTGGCAGGGCATCTGGTGGCGGTGGCGCTTTATCTGCGCAACGGGCTGCGCTCCGGGTGGCTGGCGGTGCCGATCGCGTTCGGCGTGGCCTTTCTCGCCTGGCGCCTGCCGGCGGATCGCGATGCGGCGGGGGGAATCGCCGTCTATGCGCTCGGGCTGGGGGCGATGGCGGGGTGCGCGCTCGTCAGTCGGTTTCCGCTCGCGGCGCTCGGGGCGGTGCTGTTCGTCGCCTCGGACCTGCTCATCTTCGCCGAGCTGGGGCCGCTCGCCGCCTCTCCGCTGCCGCACCTGCTGATCTGGCCGACCTATTTCGCCGGTCAGGCGTTGATCGCCTGGGGCGTGGTGACGGTGCTGGCGAGGCGAAGGACGTGAGGATCTTCACGATCGGATATGAGGCGACGACGATGGGCGAATTCATCGCGGCGCTGAAAAAGGCCGGTGTGGAGCGCATCATCGACGTGCGCGCCGTGCCGCTGTCGCGCCGGCCGGGCTTCTCGAAGAACATCCTTGCCGCCAGCCTGAAGGAAGCCGGCATCGACTATGTCGGGCTGAAGGCGCTGGGCACGCCCAAGGCGGGGCGCGACGCGGCCAAGAAGGGCGATGTCGCGACATTGGAGGCGGTGTACGATGTGCAGCTCGGCCTGCCCGAAGCACAGGTGCAGGCGGCGCAGATGCGCGAACTCGCGGCCGAGAAGCCCAGCGCGCTGCTCTGCTTCGAGCGCAACCCCGAACATTGCCACCGCACGCTCCTGCTCGCCGCCGAGGGCGAAGGCGCGGAAGTGATCGACCTCTATCCCTAATCAGGCGTCAGGCTCCCGGCCGCTCCGCATCCTCGGGCAGGGGGATGGTGAAGCTGAATTCGGCGCCGCCATCCGCCCTGTTCGCGGCCCAGAGGCGCCCGCCATGCGCCTCGACGATCGTGCGGCAGATCGGAAGGCCCAGGCCGGTGCCGGTTTCCTTGCTGGTGCGGAACGGCTCGAAGAGGTTCTCGATCAGCTCTTCGCTGATCCCCCGCCCGGTATCCTCGATCCGGACCAGCATGTCCTGTTGCCGCATGCGTGTCGTCACGGTGACCTTGCGGTGCGTGCAGCCCTGGGTCGCCTCGGCGGCGTTGCGCGTCAGATTGGCGACCACCTGCTCGAGCTGGAGCGCATCCCCGATGAGCCGCACGGCCCTGGGATCGATGTCGCACTGGATGAGGACACCGGCGGCGAGCCGGAGCTGGCGAACCGAATTGCTAGCGGTGCGGACGACGTCGCCCATATCGACCCGTTCGGAGGCGATTTCGCCGGACACGGTGAAGGCGCGGATCTTGCGGATGATCTCGCCGGCCCGGAGCGCCTGTCCGCGCGCCTGCTCCAGCGCGTCGAGCACGACCGGATCGGGCTCGCTCTCCTGCCGCATCCGATAGCGCGATGCCTCGACGAAGTTGGTGATTGCCGAAAGCGGCTGGTTCAGCTCATGCGCCAGCGTCGAGGCCATGGCCCCCATCGCGCTCAGCCGGGCGACGCGCAGCAGCTTGTCGTGCGCCTCGCGCAGCTGCGCCTCCGCTTCGACGTCATGGGTGATGTCGATCGCCAGCCCCAGCAGGCGCGGATGACCGTCATGCCGGTCATATCGGCCCTGCAGGTTCACCCAGCGCGGCTCGTCGTCGGGGAAATGCAGCATCAGCGTCATATCCAGCAGCCCGTGCGTGCGCGATGCCTCGTCGATCGCCTTGCGTAGCTGCGCGACCTGTTCCTCGCCGAGCCGGTTCTCGAAATCGGCCATGCGATAGGGGCCGTTCCGCCAGGGCAATCCGAACAGTCGCGCGCTCTGGGGCGAATGGCGCGACCCGCCATTCTTCAGGTCGATCTCCCACACGCCCACGCCGGCCGCCTCCTGCGCGAGGCGCAGCCGCTTCTCGCTCTCGGAAAGCGCCCGCTGCGCCTCGACCCGTTCCGAAATGTCCTGGAGCACCGAAATGATATGGTCCGGCGTGCCGTCGACCTTGCGCACCAGGTTCGCTGTGGCATGGACAGGGCGCAGTTCGCCGCTCTTGGTGCGGATCACGCGGTCCGCGGAATAGAAGGCGATCTCGTCGCGGGCCAGCGCGGCGATCGCCGCAGCCGTCTCCCCCCAATCGGGCGGATCGCAGATCAGCTCGAAACCATGGCCGACGACTTCCTCGCGCGCATAGCCGGTCAGTTCGCAGGAGCGGTCGTTGACGTCGAAATAGACGCCGTCGAGCGAGAGCAGCCCGACGCCCACGCCCGCCTGCTCGAATACCGCGCGATAACGCTGCTCGGCTCGTTCGAGCTGCTGGCGCGCCTGGATCTCGGCTGTCACCACCTCGCTCGTCATGATGATGCCGACGATCCGGCTGTCCTCGTCATACCAGGGCCGGTGGTTCCAGCTTATATATTCCGTCGTGCCGTCGGCATTGACGAACTTCTCGTTGGTGCCGGACAGCTCCTCGCCGGCCAGCACCCTCTGGTGGATATCCTGCCGCGCCCGGATATGGGGGAAGACATCGTAATGCGATTTCCCTTCGATCTGCATATCCTCGGGCAGGCGATAGGCGGTCAGGAAGCGCCGTGACGTCGCGATATAGCGCATGTCGCGATCGACGATGGCGACAGGAGACGCGGCGTTGCGGACCATGTTGGTCAGGTTGGCCCGCGAAGCCTGGAGCCGGGCATCGGCCAGGCGCAGCTTGTCTTCGGCGCGTCGCTCGTCGGCATAGGTCGCGAGCAGCAGCATCATTACCCAGGTGACCGCGACGAACATCTGCGCGAAGCTGGAGCGGAACTCGGGACTCTCGATCGTGAACGGCCCCAGGCCCAGGCCGGTGCCCCATAATATGGCGACGGAGCTGATCGCCATCGCCGTCGTGATTCCGCGCAGGTGCCAGCCGAGCGCGGCAAGGACCAGGGGCGGGAATATCGCCCAGGCGATCGGGATATATTTGTACGTGAGGAAGATGGCGGCGCTCGCCACCGCGCAGAGCGCCATCGTCCCGGCAAAGCCCGCCCATTTCCGCGTCGACCAGCGATCGCGCGGAGGCGTGCCCCAGACGAGGACGAGCGGCGCGACCAGGATCATGCCCAGCCCCTGCCGGGCGAAGCGCCCCGCGAACTCCGTCAGCGGCGCATGCGTCTGCTCCATCGCCAGCGCGCCCGCCGTCCCGAGCGCGGAGGTGACGGCCGAACCGGCAACCGCGGCGGCGAAGACCCAGAGCAGCGATCTGGGCTCGAGTATCTCGGCGGGGCGCACGCCGAGCCGGCGGATGAGCATGACCGTGACCACGCCGCCGGCGGGGATCGCGATCGACGGGATGAGCTGGAGCAGGAACGGCCGCGACGGCTCGATCAGCCAGAAGCCCGCGAATATGCCCAATATCGCCGCCGGCCAGAATTTCGGCCCGCTGAAGAGCAGTCCGCCCACCACGAGGCCGATCGGAATGCCGAGCGGGGGATTGGTGCCGGTGACGCGCAGCCACAGCAACCAGACGGCGCTGCCGACCATGGTACCCAGGAATAGCGGAATTGCCGGGCGCACAGCATCGAACGCACGGCGGATATCGAGAGCCTGCACGCGAGTAACCCGATTGCTGCTTGTGTGCGCAGCAATCGATCAATTCTGGATGTAAGTAAATATCCAGGCAGCTACGTGGATCTACTGGGTCGGAGCGCCCTCCGCGCGGAGGAGGGCGGCGCGCGCGGCTATGCCGCCGCCCGCCGCCGCTCCGCCATTTCCGCATTCAGCATTTCCGCGAGCAGGAATGCCAGCTCCAGGCTCTGTCCCGCATTGAGACGCGGGTCGCAATGCGTGTGGTAGCGATCGGCCAGCGACTGCTCGGTGACGTCGACCGCGCCGCCGGTACATTCGGTGACGTTCTGCCCGGTCATCTCGGCATGGATGCCGCCCGCGAACGTGCCCTCGGCGCGATGCACCGCGAAGAAGCCGCGGACCTCGGCCAGGATGCGCTCGAACGGCCGCGTCTTGTAGCCGTTGGCGGCCTTGACGACGTTGCCGTGCATCGGATCGCAGCTCCACACCACCGGATGCCCCTCGCGCTTCACGGCACGGACGAGCGGCGGCAGGCCCTTCTCGATCTTGTCGTGCCCATAGCGGGTGATGAGCGTCATGCGGCCGGGGATGCGCCCCGGATTAAGCGTGTCGAGCAGGCGCAGCAGCGCGTCGGGCTCCAGGCTGGGGCCGCACTTCATGCCGATCGGATTGCCGATGCCGCGCAGGAACTCGACATGCGCGGAGCCATCGAAGCGGGTGCGGTCGCCGATCCAGAGCATGTGGGCGCTCGTGTCGTACCAGTCGCCGGTCAGGCTGTCCTGCCGGGTGAGCGCCTGCTCATAGGGCAGCAGCAGCGCCTCATGGCTGGTGTAGAACTGGGTCGCCTTCAATTGCGGCACGCTGTCGGCGTCGATGCCGCAGGCGGCCATGAAGTCGAGCGCCTCGCCGATCCGGTTGGCGACATCGGCATAGCGCTTCGCCCAGGGGCTGCGGCCCATGAAGTCGTGCGTCCAGCGATGGACCTGATGCAGGTTCGCATAGCCGCCCTGCGCGAAGGCGCGCAGCAGGTTGAGCGTCGCCGCCGACTGCGAATAGCCCTGGATCATCCGCTGGGGATCGGGTGTGCGGCCCTCGGGGGTGAAGGCGATGTCGTTGACATTGTCGCCGCGATAGCTGGGCAGCTCGACGCCGTTCACCACCTCGGTATCGGCCGAGCGCGGCTTGGCGAACTGGCCGGCCATGCGGCCGAGCTTCACCGTCGGCAGCTTCGAGGCGAAGGTGAGCACCACCGCCATCTGGAGCAGCACGCGGAACGTGTCGCGGATATTGTTGGGGTGGAATTCGGCGAAGCTCTCGGCGCAGTCGCCGCCCTGGAGCAGGAACGCCTCGCCGCGCGAGACCTTGGCCAGCTCCGACGTCAGCTCGCGCGCCTCGCCGGCGAAGACCAGCGGGGGGAAGTTGCTGAGCGTGGTCGTGGCGGCGTCGAGCGCGGCCTTGTCCGGATAGGTGGGAAGCTGGCGCGCCTCGGCCTTGGTCCAGCTGGCGGGGGTCCAGTTTGCGCCCATGTCCTGCTCCGTATCGCGCACGGTGACGTTCCAGTCGGCGTGATCGGCAATGCCATTGGCGGCGATCTGGTTCATCACCTTGGCATTGGCGCGCTTGCCGTCCTTCTCCCAGCCCTGGACGGTCGATCCGGGCGTATCATACCAGGCGCCGAAGGCGGCGCGGGTAAGGGAGCGTTCCTCGCGGAAGCGGCGGATCTTGGTACCGGCTAGAGTCGTCATGCGGCGCGTTTATTCGAATTGGGTAATCTCGCGCAAGCGCAATCTGCGCGCTCGGCCGATTTGGCGCGATAGTTTTCCTCTTGCTGGGTAAATCATAGGGCTTGTGCGCAGGCTGAGCAGGCCATAGCGTAAAGACACTCCCGGGAATCGCAGGCCCGGGTGCGGCGCGGCCGTGCGCCGAGGAACCGACATAGCGCAGCCATCGCTCGACAGCCCTCAAAAAAGGGTACGGGATGAGAAGTGCGGCGCGTCTGGAGAGGCATGAACTCGTTACGGGAGAGTTTCGTGCCGGTTGTTGGTGTGCGGGTTTTTCATTTTGTGGTGCGTTCGTGACCCTGGTCGCGTGGGCGGAGGCGCTGTCGGCGATGCTGGCGGCGGGATTGGTCGCGGGCTTCGCGGGCGGGCTGTTCGGGATCGGCGGCGGGTTCGTCGTGGTGCCGGCGCTGTTCGCGGTGTTGCCCTTGCTGGGCGGAGCGCCGGCCGAGCTGGCGCATGTCGCGATCGGGACGAGCGCGGCGACGATCATCGCGACCTCGCTGCGATCGGTCCATGCCCATGCGCGGCGCGGCGCTGTGGATTTCGAGATATTGAAGAGCTGGGCGCCGTGGATCGTGCTCGGCGTGGGCGCGGGCGTGCTGCTCGCCTCGCGCGTGCCGGGGCCGGGGCTGGCGATCATCTTCGGATCGGGCGTGCTGCTGATGGCGGTGCATTTCCTGTTCCCGCTGCTCTCGGGCCGGCAGGTCTCGGACGAGATGCCGGACGGCGTGGTGCGGATGGGGATCGCGGGC
Organism: Sphingomonas sp. dw_22; assembly: GCF_018449795.1. Taxonomy (GTDB): domain Bacteria; phylum Pseudomonadota; class Alphaproteobacteria; order Sphingomonadales; family Sphingomonadaceae; genus Sphingomonas. The sequence goes on along the minus strand of NZ_JAAVVE010000049.1, from coordinate 2,069 downwards.
GGGCTCGGCACCTTCTCCTCGCTGCTCGGGATCGGCGGGGGGACGATCGCGATCATCGTGATGACCCTGTGCGGCAAGTCGATCCACCGCGCGATCGCGACCGCATCGGGCGTGGGCGTCATCATCGCGCTGCCGAGCGCGATCGGCTTCATGATCATCGGCTTCGGCGCGCACGATCTGCCTTGGGGCTCGCTCGGCTATGTCAACGTGCCGGCGGCCTTGGTGGTGACGTCGACCAGCATGATCTCGGCGCCCTGGGGCGTGGCGGCGGCGCATGCGCTCAGTCCGGCGCTGCTGAAGCGCGTCTTCGGAATCTATCTGGTGGCGATCGGGATCCTGATGATCCGCAACGGACTGCATGGCTGAAATAGAAGTACAGGGAGACAGGCGATGGTGGGACTGACGAGAAGAGGATTGATCGGGGCAGGGGCGGCGACCGCGGCGTGCGCGGCGTTCCCGCCCAGGCTGATGGCGGCGACGGCGGCCGAGGGCGAGCCGCCGCTGTTCGGCCCGGCGGCGGGCGTGGCTTTGCTCTCGCGCAACGAGAATCCCTATGGCCCGGCGCCGAGCGCGCTCCAGGCGATCGCCGGCTGGTCGGGCAAGGGATGTTATTACGCCGATGTCGGCACCAGGCGGCTGACCGCGATGATCGCCGAGCGCTTCGGCGTCACGCCCGATCATGTCGCGATCGGCGGCGGATCGACCGAGATATTGAGCGCGGCCGGCCTCGCCTTCACGAGCAAGGGCTCGATCCTGTGCCCCGAGCTCTTCTGGGACACCACGGCGCTCTATGCCGCGGCCAAGGGCGCGACGCTCAAGCGCGTGGCGCTCACGCCCGATCTCGACGTCGATCTCGACGCCATGGCGGCGGCGGTCGGCCCCGATGTGGGGCTCGTCCATATCTGCAACCCCAACAATCCCACCGGCCGCGTGCTCGACGGCGACAAGATGCGCGCCTTCGTCCGCGCGGTGAGCCCCAAGGCGACCGTGCTGGTCGACGAAGCCTATATGGAGCTGACCGATCGGCCCGATTACAGCTCGGTCACGGAGCTGGTGAAGGAAGGGCATGACCTGGTCGTCTGCCGCACCTTCTCCAAGATCTACGGCATGGCGGGGCTGCGCGTCGGCTATGCGATCGGCCGGCCCGAGACGATCAAGAAGATCCAGGGCTATTCGATGAGCTTCGGCGGCAACACCGCCGGGCTGGCCGCGGCGATCGCTTCGTACAACGATACCAGCTTCACCGGCTATTCGAAGGGCAGGATCCTGGAGGCGAAGGGCATATTGCTCGATGCCGTGAAGAAGGCCGGGCTGGAGGCGCTGCCGAGCCAGGCGAACTTCCTCTACGTCAAGGTGCCCGACGCCAATGCGGTGCAGAAGGCTATGGCGGCCAAGGGCATCCAGATCCGCGGCGCCTATGGCAAATGGACGCAGTGGTCGCGGGTCTCGACCGGCAAGATCGAGGATGTCCAGCGGTACGCCGCGGCGCTGCCGGCAGCGGTCGGCGCCTGAAGCGGGAAGACGGACTTGCCTCCGTCCTTGGTCCGGGGTCGTTGTGGGGACGACGATCCCGGACCATAAAACTGGGCATCAATAGCCGGCGGCGAGATCGACTTCGTTCCTGAGCGGTCGCCCTTCCAGGAAGGCGTGCAGATTCTCGATGAACAGCGCCGTCGCGCGCGTGAACATCCGGGTCTGGCTGCGCCCCGACAGGTGCATCGACAGGATGATGTTGGGCGTGGTGCGCAGCGGGTGATCGGCCGGAAGCGGCTCGGGCGTCACCGTGTCGAGAAAGGCGCCGGCGATGCGGCGCTCGTTGGCCGCCTCGATCAGTGCGTCTTGGTCGATCAGCTCGCCGCGGCCGACATTGACGATCCAGGCGGAAGGCTTGATCGCGCGCAGCTCCGCTTCGCCGATCATCGCCCGGCTTTCGTGCGTGGCGGGAGCGGCGAGGACGATCCAGTCGAACTCGCCGAGACGCGCACGCCAGTCGTCGGGGCCGATCGTGCCCTCTGCGCCCGATCGGGTGACGCCCGTGACGGTCACGCCGAAGCCCGCCAGCCGCTCGC
>NZ_JAAVVE010000048.1 GCF_018449795.1 Sphingomonas sp. dw_22 | reverse complement strand
CCCCCCCCCCCCCCGCCCCCGCTCCCGCCCGCGCGGGCCGGGAGGGGCCCCGGACCGCCCCCGGCCGGGGCCGGGGGGTTGGCGCGCGCGTTCGGCGGGGGCGGGAACGCCCTCCCGCCCGGGGCGCAGCGAGATGGGCAGCGGCAGCAGCGCCCAGCCGGTCGCGCCCTGCGGGTTCATGTCGAGATAGCGGTTGGCGAGGACGTTCGCTTCGGCCGGCAGCTTGTCCTGCAGCATCTGCACGAGCGGCGCGGCGAGATCGTGGAGCACGTCGCCCGGCATGCCGTCGCCCAGGCGGCGCACCCGGCCCGCCCGGCCGCGCCGATCGATATCGGCCCGGTGCAGCGCGAGCTCGGCGCGCTGGGCCGGGGTGCGTGCGGCATCGTTCAGCCGCTGGAGGAATGTCGCGCCCGATGCCGCCGGGGCATTGGCGTGGCGCGCAGCGATGGCGTCGGCAAAGGCATGCAGCGCGGCCGCATCGAGGCCGCCCTGTTCGAGCGTTGCTTCGAACGAATATCCCTGTCTTGCGGCGGGCGCCGCCATCGCCTTGCTCCCTGCGGCATGGGCCGATTGCCGGCCTTGACCATTACCAGCCTTATAGCACGGCAATTATGAACCGCAGCCGTATCGTTCAGGCGGAACGTGCCGGCGCCCGGTCGAACTGTTTGCCGATCGCGTCGCGCAGCGGCTTGGGCTGGTAATGCTCGTCATAGGGCACGCCGCGCTTGATCGTGCCGTCCTCGCGCGGCTTGAAATTGTTCAGCCAGTTGAACTTGTCGCACAGGCCCCAGACGAGCACGTCATGGACCTGGGGATAGGAGAGCATGATCTCCAGATAGGCCGATCCATATTCGGCGACGGCGGCGTCGCGCAGCTTGAAATCGGTGGGCAGGCCCTTGTCGCTCACGTCCATCTCGGTGACGACCAGCTTGTAGTCCATCGCGACGACCTGATCGAGGAACTCGCGCCAGGGCTTTTCCTGCCGCGCGGCGAGCTGGCCGGCGGTGCCTTCGCCTTTCAGGCTGATGTGCGACTGGACGCCCAGCGCATCGACGGGGACGCCGCGCTTGCGGAAGCCTTCGAGCAGCTTGAGGATGCCGGCGCGGTGGATCTCGTTCTCCGGCTCCCAGCTCATATAGTCGTTGTACACGAGCTGCGCGTTCGGCGAGGCATCGCGCGCGAGGTGGAAAAGATGGTCGAGCATCGCCTGGGTGCCGCCGAACGCCTTGGTGACCACGGACTCGCGCAGGTCGCCGGTCTTCTCGTCCACCGATTCATTGACCACGTCATAGGCGACGATGCGGTTGCCGTAGCGGCGGCAGAGGGTGTCGACGTGCTCGGTCAGGAGGCGATCGGCCTCTTTCGAAGGATTGGGGCCGAAATCATAGGTTTTCAGCCAGTCCGGGAAATATTCGGTCTTGGCCCAGAACAAGGTGTGGCCGCGCATCGGGATCTTGCGGGCCTCCGCCCAGGCCAGCATCGCGTCGGCGCGGGTGAAGTCGAAGCTGGTCGGGGTGGGGCGGGTGCGCTGCCATTTGAGCTCGTTTTCGGGCACCAGGATGCCGCAGTCCTGCTCGATCAGCCTGGCATAGTCCGGGTTGGCATAGGAGCCGGTATCCATGCCGGGCTCGCCCCACAGGAAGCAGGAGCCGAAGCGCAGGCCGTTCTTCGCGGCGCGCGCGTTGAGCCCCGGCGCACCATTCTGGGCGAAGGCGGGCGCGGCGATGCCCGAAGCGGCCAGCGCCGTGGCGGAGGCCAATATGTCGCGCCGCGTGAATCCCGTCATGCCATTACTCCCGGTTACCAATTGAACATCGTGCCGTCTTCGAGCCGATTCACCGGCAGATAGGCGCGCTTGTATTCGTATTTCGCGGCCAGCTCCTCGTCGATCTCCACGCCTAGCCCGGGTTTGTTGCCGGGGTGCATCATGCCGTCCTGGTACGAATAGGCATGGGGGAAGACCGCGTCGGTCAGCGCGGTGTGCGGCATCAGCTCCTGGATGCCGAAATTGGGCACCGACAGGCCGAAGTGCAGCGCCGCCGCCATCGTCACCGGCGAGAGATCGGTCGCGCCGTGGCAGCCGGTGCGGACCTGGTAGAGATCGGCGAGCGCGGCGATGCGGCGGACATGGGTGAGCCCGCCGGCATGGACGATCGTCGCGCGGACATAGTCGATGAGCTGCGCCTCGATGAGGTGCTTCGCGTCCCAGATCGAATTGAAGATCTCGCCCACCGCGAGCGGGACGGTCGTGTGCTGGCGGATCAGGCGGAACGCTTCCTGGTTCTCGGCCGGGGTCGCGTCCTCCAGCCAGAACAGGCGGAACGGCTCCAGATCCTTGCCCAGCCGTGCCGCCTCGATCGGAGTGAGCCGGTGGTGGACGTCGTGGAGCAGATGCACGTCCCAGCCCAGCACTTCGCGCGCCTTTTCGAACAGGGGCACCACCGAGCGCATGTATTTCTCGGTCGACCACAGGCTCTCGGTGGGGAGCGATGCGTCGGCCGGCTCATAGCGCTGGCCCGCCTTGGCGACGCCATAGGTCGCCTTGAGGCCCGGCACGCCCGCCTGGAGCCGCACCGCCTTGTAGCCCTGCTCGACATGCGCGACCGCGGCCTCGATCGTCTCCTCGATCGTCGTGCCGTTGGCATGGCCATAGACCATGCAGCCGTCACGGCTCGCGCCGCCCAGCAGCTGATAGACGGGGAGGCCAGCGACCTTCCCCTTGATGTCCCACAGCGCCATGTCCACCGCGGCGATCGCCGACATGGTGACCGGCCCGCGCCGCCAATAGGCGCCCTTGTAGAGATACTGCCAGATGTCCTCGATCCGGTGCGCGTCGCGGTCGATCAGGCAGGGGATGACATGGTCGGTGAGGTAGCTGGCCACCGCCAGCTCGCGGCCGTTTAGCGTCGCGTCGCCCAGGCCGACGACGCCGTCGCTGGTCTCGATCCGGAGCGTTACGAAATTCCGGCCCGGGCACGTGATGATGACGCGTGCGGAAACAATCTCGGCCATCGGCGCGCCTGGTGCCCCTCCTGGTTCGGCGCATTCGAGCCGTGCGCCATCTGGTAGCGCTACCATGGGCAAGCTGCTACAGCCTTGTCAACGGCGGCGGACGACTGCCCAGGGGAGTGGATGCCGATGTGGCGGAAATTGCTGACTATTTTGTCTGCGTTTTTGGTTTTTGGCGTTGCGAATCAAGCATGTGCCGAAGACGGATATGACCTTTGGCTGCGCTATCAGCCGCTCGATTCGGCGGCGAAGGCGCACTATCGGCCGGTCCTCACCAACTTCGTGGTGCCCAATGCGCGCCCCACGATCCGCGCCGCCACCGACGAGCTGCAGCGCGCCTTCAAGGCGATGTTCGGCTATGCTCTCGTTCAGCGCGAAACGGTGATGCATGACGGCACGGTGCTGGTCACCAGGGCGGATTCGCCGCTGCTCAAGGGCATGGACCTGCCGTTCGCCAGGCTCGGCAAGGAAGGCTATCTGATCCGCAGCGCGACGATCGGCGGCAACCACGTCACCATCATCGCGGGCAACAGCGATGTCGGGGCGCTCTACGGGACGTTCCGCTTCCTCAAGCTGATCCAGACCGGCCAGCCGATCGACAAGCTCGATATTATCGACGTGCCGAAGCTTCAGGTCCGCGTGCTCGATCATTGGGACAATCTCGATCGCCATGTCGAGCGCGGCTATGCCGGGCAATCGCTGTGGGACTGGCAGAAGCTGCCGCTCTACAAGGATCCGCGCTACACCGATTATGCCCGCGCCAACGCCTCGATCGGCATCAACGGCGTGGTGCCCAACAACGTCAACGGCAAGGCCGAGATACTGACCGCCGAATGGCTGGAGAAGGTGAAGGCGCTGGACGACGTGTTCCGTCCTTACGGGATCAAGGTGTACCTCAGCGCGCGCTTCTCCGCCCCGATCGAGCTGGGCGGGCTCAAGACCGCCGATCCGCTCGATCCCGCGGTGATCGCCTGGTGGAAGGCGAAGGTGGACGAGATCTACCGCATCATCCCCGATTTCGGCGGCTTTCTGGTCAAGGCCAATTCGGAAGGCCAGCCCGGCCCGGCCGACTACAAGCGCACCCATGCCGACGGCGCCAACATGCTGGCGGACGCCCTGCGCCCCCATGGCGGCATCGTGATGTGGCGCGCCTTCGTCTATGCGGCCGAGAACCCCGAGGACCGGCACAAGCAGGCCTATACCGAATTCCAGCCGCTCGACGGCAAGTTCCGCGACAATGTGCTGGTACAGGTCAAGAACGGCGCGATCGACTTCCAGCCGCGCGAGCCCTTCCATCCGTTGTTCGGCGCGATGCCCAAGACGCCGCTGATGATGGAATTCCAGATCACCAAAGAATATCTCGGCTTCGCGACACACCTCGCCTATCTCGGCACGATGTGGGAGGAGGCGCTGGAGGCCGACACCTGGCGGCCCGGCAAGGGCTCGACCGTCGCCGATGTCATCGAGAAGCCGGTCGATGCGGACGCGATCACGGGCATGGCCGGGGTCGCCAATATCGGCAGCGACTTCAACTGGAGCGGATCGCAGTTCGATCAGGCCAATTGGTACGCCTTTGGCCGCTTCGCCTGGGATCCGCAGTCGCGCGCGGAGGACGTGGCGCGCGATTGGGCGCACCTCACCTGGAGCAACGATCCCGCCATTGCCGAGCCGATCGTGCGGATGATGATGCGTTCGCGCGAGGCGGTGGTCGATTACATGACGCCGCTCGGGCTGGGGCATCTGATGGCGACGGGGCATCATTACGGCCCCGGCCCCTGGGTCGCGGACCTGGCGCGGCCCGATTGGAACCCAGTCTATTACCACAAGGCGGATGCGAACGGCATCGGCTTCGACCGGACCAGGGCCGGCAGCGACGCGCTTTCCCAATATGCGCCGCAGGTCGCGGCGGAGTGGGGCAACCTCAAGACCGTGCCCGATCGGCTGCTGTTGTGGTTCCACCATGTGCCCTGGGACTATCGCATGCGTTCGGGGCGCACTTTGTGGGACGAACTCGTCTCCCGCTACGATCGCGGCGTGGACGAGGTCGCGGCGATGCAGGTGCAATGGGACGCCTTCAAGGGCCGGATCGACCAGCGCCGCTGGGAGGAAGTGCGTGATTTCCTGGCGATCCAGCACAGGGAGGCGACCTGGTGGCGCGATGCCTCGATCGCCTATTTCCAGTCGGTCTCGAAGCGTCCGCTCCCCGCCGGCCATGCCGCGCCGCCGCACGACCTCGACTGGTACAAGGCGATCCGCACCCCCTATGCGCCGGGTAGGGGTGAGTAGGGGGGAGTAGGGAGGGTAGTCGCCAAAGCCCATCGTCACCCCGGCCTTGTGCCGGGGTCCACTCATCCGCACACGAGCCCTCACGCTTCCAGCCTCTCTCCCAGCATCCCGGTGGACCCCGGCACAAGGCCGGGGTGACGGATGGTGGGCACGGATGCCGGAGATCGATCCGCGCTAAGGCCGTTGCAGCCCGCGCGCGAGGAACGTCTTCACATAGTGGCGGAGCCGCGGCGTCGGCTTGCCCAGCGGGCCGTGATGCTCGGGCGGCAGGTGCGCGGCGGGCTCGCCGTGGCGCTTGAATACATAATGGTCGAACAGCGCGGACCAGCCCTGGCGGCGCTCGGGCGGCAAATGGCTGATCGCCAATATGGCGTAGACCATCGCCTCGAACCGGGCATCCTGGTCCGGCGAATCCGCCCACCAGAAATTGACCAGGATGTTGAAGGCGGAAAGCGCCTCGACATGATGCCACCACAAGGCGGGAATGTAGATCGCGTCGCCGGGCTCCAACTCGGCCGTCTGCGCCGCCGCCAGCGCCTCACGGAAGCGCGGGAAGCGATCGAAATCGGGCTCGGCGAAATCGATCAGGCTGGTCGGCTGGCCCGCCATCGTGTTGTCGATCGGGCCGATATAGAGGTTGGCGGCCTGATCGGGCGGGAACAGCGTGAAGCGGCGCCGTCCGGCCGCGACGCAGGCGACATTGTCCGAACTGTCGAAATGCGCGCTGACGATCGATCGGTTGCCGATCCACACGCGCCGCACCGCGCCGAGACCCTCGACCAGGGGCAGCGGATCGGCCTCGGCGAAGCCGGGCAGGGCATTGCCGGTCTCGACGGCCCCGGCATAGAGGTGTGGGGCATCGTCGCGATCCGCCAGCTCGGCGAGATAGCGCAAGGTCTCGGCGAAGCTCCCCTGCTGCCGCTCGAAATTGAAGCCGCGCATGTCGGGGGCGTAGAAGAAGCGGCCTTTCATCGCCTGCGGGCCGACGAAGATTTCGGCTCGCGCGCCGGAATCGAATTGCAGCAGATAGTCGCGCCCGGCCTGCGCAGAGGCATTGGCGGCCCGCACCAGCGGCCAGTCGCGCACCAGCCCGCGGATCACCACCGGGGCATAGCCGCACGCGATTTCCTCGCGGAAGCTGCGCGCGTCGATCGCGGCGATCTCGGGAAGCGGACTGGGCTTGGGCGGCGGCATCGGGCACCTGCTGGAGCCTTGGGCTATGCCGCGGGGGTGTCCATTGTGTTGCCGGGGTGTGACTGGCGTCGTTTGGATATTTGCCTGCATGAGCGTCGCGGCGGTGGCCGCGACGCTCCGCGGCATCACTTCACCGTGAGCGTGGTGCTCTTGAGCGTCGCCGAATCCGGCCCCGAGGAGATGGTGAACGTCCCCGGCTCGACCACGCGCTTCATCTTGACGTTGTAGAGCGCGAGATCCTCGGGCTTGAGCTCGAACGTCACCGTCTTCTTCTCGCCCGGCTGGAGCGTGACGCGCTGGAAGCGCTTCAGCTCGATCACCGGCCGCGTCACCGAAGCCTCGTCGTCATGGACGTAGAGCTGCACCACTTCGTCGCCGGCGCGCTTGCCGGTGTTGGTCACGTCGACATTGACCTTCACATTGTCGTCGATGCCGATCGCGCTTGTCGCCAGCACCGGCGCCGCGATGTCGAAGCTGGTGTAGCTGAGCCCGTAACCGAACGGATAGAGCGGGCTCGTGTCGCCGAACAGATAGCCGCGGCGGGCCGAGGGCTTCCTGTTGTAGTAGATCGGGAGCTGCCCGACATTGCGCGCGATCGATACGGGCAGCTTGCCGCCCGGATTGGCGCGGCCGAAGATCACGTCGGCGAGCGCGTTGCCGGTCTGCTCGCCCAGATACCAGCCCTCGATCAGCGCCGGGGCCTTCTCGGCGAGGTAATTGACCGAATAGGGGCGGCCGTTGAGCAGGATCACCACCACCGGCTTGCCGAGCGCGAAGATCGCCTTCGCCAGCTCGTCCTGTGGGCCGACCAGATCGAGGGTCTCGCTGTCGCCCAGATGGCCGTCCGCCCATGCTTCGCGGCTCAGCGCCTCGTTGCCGCCCAGCACCATCACGACGACATCGGCATTCTTCGCGGTTTCGATCGCCTCGGCGCGCAGCTTGTCGTTGGTCGCGGCGGGAGTCAGCGTGACGGCGTCCTGCGCCCAGACGCGGCCCTCGGTGATGCGTACGCCCTCGGCATAATCGACCTGGAACTTGCCCTTGCCCTCGGTCTGCATGCCCTCAAGCACGCTGACGACATGGTTGGGCACGTCCGAATAGCCGCCGATCGGCGTGTCCTTGGCGTGGGTGCCGATCACGGCCATCCGCTTGATCCCGGCCGCGTCTAGCGGCAGCAGGCCCTCGCCGTTCTTGAGCAGCACCACCGATTCCCGCGCCGCCTGGCGGGCCAGCGCGATCGCGTCGGGCGCATTGGTCTTCTTCGCCGCGGCCTTGAGATCGGCATAGGGATTTTCGAACAGCCCGCCTTCGAACTTCATGCGAAGCACGCGGCGCACGGCATTGTCGATCTGGCCCTGGGTCACGCGGCCTTCGCGGACCAGATCGAGCAGCCGGTCATAGCCCTCGCCGTCCGGCGTCTCGACATCGACCCCGGCATCGATCGCGCGGGCGCCGGCATCCTTGACGTCCTTGAACATCTTGTGGCGCGTCACGAGCTCGCGGATCGCGAAATAATCGCTCACCACCGCGCCCTGGAAACCCCATTCGCCGCGCAGCACGTCGGTCAGCAGCCATTTGTTGGCATGGCTCGGGATGCCGTCGATCTCGTTGTAGCTGGCCATCACCGACAGCACCGGCAGCGTCTTCACCGCCTTTTCGAAGGGCGGGAAGAAATCCTCGCGCAGCGTCCGCTCGCCCAGCGAGGCGGGGCCGACATTGGTGCCGTTCTCGGGCTGGCCATGGCCGGTCATGTGCTTGAGGGTGACGAACACCTTGTCCTTGGCGAGCGGCAGCGTGGTGCCCTGGAAGCCGCGGATCGCCGCCAGCCCCATTTCGGAGACGAGATATGGGTCTTCGCCATAGGTCTCCTCGATCCGGCCCCAGCGCGGATCGCGGGCGACATCGACTACCGGCGCCAGCACCAGATTGGCGCCGCGCGCGCGGGCCTCGCGCGCGGCCACCGAGAAGACCTGCTCCAGCAGCTTGGGATCCCAGGTGCTGGCCAGCGCGATCGACTGCGGGAAGCTGGTGGCGCCCGGCGCGACCAGGCCGTGCAGCGCTTCCTCGTGCATCAGCATCGGGATGCCGAGCCGGGTTTTCTCCACCGCCCATTTCTGCGCGGCGTTGATGTAGCGGGCGGTTTCCTCGGGGCTGCGGTTGGAGGCGTTGGCGGTGACGCCGGCTGCGCCGTTCGCCTGCGCGGCGACGCCGCGGCGATCGGAAGGGCGCGAGACCATGCCCAGCCCGTTGGGGAATGCCTGGCTCGCCTTGGCGGGATCGAACTCGCCGGCGACCGTCTGGATGCGGTCCTTATGCTCCCAGATCGCGACGATCTGCGCGGCCTTCTCCTCCAGCGTCATCCGCTTGAGCAGGTCGTCCACGCGCGCCTCGATCGGCTGCGCGGCATCCTTGTAGAGCGGCTTTTCGGCGCGGGCGGCGGTCTGCGCCTGCGCGGCGGGCGCCAGGAGCGGGGTGAGTGCCGTGGCGGCAATGGCAAGCGCGGCGATGCGGCGGAAGTTGCGCAAGATCCTCTCCTTTGGGCTCGCGGCGCCCCTGCGCCGTCTCGATATTATGGTAGCGCTATCAGTTATAGGGGCCACGAAGCGGGCCGGTCAACCAACTCTCCACCGGCGCGTAGCCGATTGCAATCTTGTTAACGTGAACCTATGCCCCTTGTCAGGAGTGGGAATGAGCAGACCCAGTCGGCGGAGCCGGGGCACAGTTACCGTACAGGACGTGGCGCGCGCCGCGGGGGTGTCGGCCATGACCGTATCTCGCGTCGTGAACGGCGGCGCGAACGTGCGCGAGACGACCCGGGCCGCGGTGCTCGAAGCGATCGCCAAGCTCAATTATTCGCCCAACAGCGCGGCGCGCAGCCTGGCGGCGGGCGATGCGACCCAGATCGGGCTGCTCTATTCGAACCCCTCCGCGGCCTATCTCTCGCAATTCCTGATCGGCGCCTTGGCCGCCGCACGCCGCGCCGGCTGCCATCTGGTGCTGGAGGCGTGCGAAGGCGAGCGCGCCGACGAGCAGGCCGAGGCGACGCGCAGCTTCGCCTCGACCAGCGTCGAGGGCGTGATCCTGCCGCCGCCGCTGTCCGAGGCCGCGCCGGTGCGGGCCGAGCTGGAGGCGGCGGGGATTCCCTGGGTCTCGGTCGCGATGGGCATGCCGCCCGAGCGCAGCCTGAACGTCCGCATCGACGATTTCGAGGCGGCGGGGGCGATGACGCGGCATTTGCTCGATCTCGGCCACCGCAATATCGGCTTCATTCGCGGCAATCCCAACCAGACGTCGAGCACCGAGCGCTTTCGGGGCTTCGCCGCCGCGCTGGAGGCGGCCGGGATCGATCTGGCATCGGTGCCGGTCGAGCAGGGCTATTTCACCTTCCGATCGGGCATCGTCGCCACCGAGCGGCTGCTCGACCGGCCCAACCCGCCGACCGCGATCTTCGCCAGCAACGACGACATGGCCGCCGCCGCGGTGGGCGTCGCGCATCGCCGCGGGCTGCACGTGCCGCAGGATCTGAGCGTCGTCGGCTTCGACGATACCTCGCTTGCCACCACGATATGGCCCGAACTGACCACGATCCGCCAGCCGATCGCGGCGATGGCGGAGGAGGCGCTGACCCAGCTCCTGGCGCGGCTGCGCGCCGAGCGCGCCTCCGAGCATGCGGCGCTCAAGGAACAGATCCTCGACCATCAGCTCATCGTGCGCGAATCCTCGGGGCCGCCGCCCGGCGCCGATGCGGCGGCGCGCAGGCCCGCGATCGGACACGGCCGGCCCGGCGGGCCGAACCGCCGCTGAAGCCCAACAGGCAGCTTGCTTTTCACTGGCGAAGCGGCCACCGTTACCGCTAACAACCCGCCCGTCGCGCGGGTGTGCAGGAGAGGATCGAGCGGATGAATCAAGTGGGGGAGAGGGCCAATATCGGCCTCATCGGCGCAATCGTCGCGGTGGCGACGATCGGCGGCCTGCTCTTCGGATATGACAGCGGCGCCGTGAACGGCACGCAGCCGGGGCTGAGGGCGGCGTTCGCGCTGGACGATGCCGGGCTGGGCTTCACCGTCGGCTCGCTGCTGATCGGCTGCGTCGTCGGCGCCTTCTTCGCCGGCACGCTGGCGGACCGCATGGGCCGCCGCAACGTGATGCGGATCGCCGCGGTGCTCTTCATCGGCGGCGCGCTGGTGCAGGGCATCGCGCACGATCACACCATCTTCGTCATCGCCCGCATCATCGGCGGCATCGCGGTGGGCGCGGCGAGCGTGCTTTCGCCGGCCTATATCTCCGAAGTCGCCCCCGCGAACATTCGCGGCCGGATGACGACGGTGCAGCAGATCATGATCATCACCGGCCTGACCGCCGCGTTCTTCGCCAATTATTATCTCGCGCAAGGAGCCGCGCGCCCGACCGTTCCGGGCGACGTGCCGTCGCTCAACCCGCTGTGGTTCGATATCGAGGCCTGGCGGTGGATGTATCTGCTGCAGGCGGTGCCGGCGGTCGTGTTTCTCATCGCGCTGTTCTTCATTCCGGAGAGCCCGCGATACCTCGTCTCGAAGCGCCGCAACGAAAGCGCGACGCGCGTGCTGACGAACCTCTTCGGCCCGACCCAGGGCGCGCTCAAGCTCGCCGAGATCCAGGCCAGCTTCTCGACCGATCACCGTCCGCGCCTCAGCGACGTGCTGACCCCGGCCGGCGGGCGCGGCTTCCTAGGCGTCCGCTCGATCGTCTGGGCCGGCCTGCTGCTTGCGGTGTTCCAGCAGCTCGTCGGCATCAACGTGATCTTCTATTACGGCGCGACGCTGTGGCAGGCGGCCGGATTCTCCGAATCCGAAGCGATGATGACCAACATCATCTCGGGCAGCATCTCGATCCTGGCGTGCTTCGTCACGGTGGGCCTGGTCGATCGCATCGGGCGCAAGCCGCTGCTGCTGATCGGTTCGGCGGGCATGGCGGCGACGTTGTTCGCCATGGTCTATGCCTTCTCCACCGGCACGCTGGAGGCGGGGACGCTGGTCCTGCCCGGCGACATGGGCAAGGTGGCGGTGGTCGCGGCGCTGGCCTATTCCGCGTTCTTCAACATCAGCTGGGGGCCCGTGATGTGGGTGATGCTCGGCGAGATGTTCCCGAACCAGATCCGCGGTTCGGCGCTGGCGGTGTGCGGCTTCGCGCAATGGTTCGCGAATTTCCTGGTCGCCCAGTCGTTCCCGATCATGCTGGGAAGCATCGGCCTGGCCACCAGCTACACGTTCTACGCGGTCTGTGCCGTCATCAGCTTCTTCCTGGTCCAGAAGTTCATCGTCGAGACCAAGGGCAAGGAACTGGAGGCGATGGAGGGCTGAACTCGATCCTCCCCGGCACGGGGAGGGGGACCGCCGCCGAAGGCGGTGGTGGAGGGGGATTGCCCCAACGGACGTCGCGTGTGGCTGGGCCCCCTCCACCAGCCTGCGGCTGGTCCCCCTCCCCGTGCCGGGGAGGATCGTGAGGAAATATGACCCGTACCCCCGTCCGCCCGTTCCGCTCCCGCGAATGGTTTGCCGCGCCCGGCCGCAGCGACATGGCGGCGCTCTATCTCGAGCGCTTCATGAACTACGGCATCACCCCGGACGAGCTGCGCAGCGGCAAGCCGATCATCGGCATCGCGCAATCGGGCAGCGACATCGCGCCGTGCAACCGCATCCATCTGGAGACGGTGAAGCGCGTCCGCGAGGGCATCCTCGCGGCGGGCGGCGTGCCGATGGAGTTCCCGCTCCATCCGATCTTCGAGAATTGCCGCCGGCCGACCGCCGCGCTCGATCGCAACCTGGCCTATCTGGGGCTGGTCGAGATCCTCAACGGCTATCCGATCGACGCGGTCGTCCTCACCACTGGCTGCGACAAGACCACGCCGAGCTCGCTGATGGCGGCCTCCACCGTCGATATCCCGGCGATCGTCCTCTCCGGCGGGCCGATGCTCGACGGCTGGCACGAGGGCGAGCTGGTCGGATCGGGCACCGTCATCTGGCGCAGCCGCCGCAAGATGGCCGCGGGCGAGATCGACGAGGAGGAATTCCTCAAGCGCGCGATGGAGAGCGCGCCGTCCTCGGGCCATTGCAACACGATGGGCACGGCATCGACGATGAACTCGATCGCCGAAGGGCTGGGCATGAGCCTGCCCGGCTGCGCGATGATCCCGGCGCCCTATCGCGAGCGCGGCCAGATGGCCTATGAGACCGGCAAGCGCATCGTCGAGATGGCCTATGAGGATCTGCGGCCTTCGAAGATCCTGTCGCGGCAGAGCTTCCTCAATGCGATCAAGCTGCTCACCGCGATCGGCGGCTCGACCAACGCCCAGCCGCACCTCAACGCCATGGCGCAGCATGCGGGGATCGAGATCACGCCGGACGACTGGATGACCGGCTACGACCTGCCGCTGATCGTCAACATGCAGCCGGCGGGCAAATATCTGTCCGAGAAGTTCCACCGCGCCGGCGGCATCCCTGCGGTGCTGGCCGAGCTGATCGAGGCGGGCGTGATCGACGGCGGCGTGGCGACCTGCACCGGCAGGACCATGGCGGAGAATGTCGCCGGCCGCGCCGTCATCGATCGCGACGTGATCTTCCCCTATGCGCGCCCGCTGATGGAGAAGGCCGGCTTCCTGGTGCTCAAGGGCAATCTGTTCGACATGTCGATCATGAAGACCAGCGTGATCTCCGACGATTTCCGGGCCCGCTATCTCGCCCGGCCGGGGCATGAGGGCGTGCTGGAGGGCCGCGCGATCGTGTTCGACGGATCGGACGATTATCATCATCGGATCAACGATCCGGCGCTCGGCATCGACGAGGACTGCATCCTGGTGATCCGCGGCGCGGGCGTGCTGGGCTGGCCCGGATCGGCCGAGGTGGTCAACATGCAGCCGCCCGATCACCTGATCCAGAAGGGCATCATGAGCCTGCCGACGATCGGCGACGGCCGCCAGTCGGGTACGTCGGACAGCCCGTCGATCCTCAACGCCTCGCCCGAGAGCGCGGCGGGGGGCGGGCTTTCCTGGCTGCGTACCGGCGACACGATCCGCATCGATCTCAATATCGGCCGCTGCGACGCGCTGGTCGACGAGGCCGAGATCGCCCGCCGCAAGGCCGAGCCCGCGCCGCCGATCCCGGCGAGCAACACGCCCTGGGAAGAGCTGTACCGTGAGAAGGTGGGGCAGCTTGGCGAGGGCGGCGTGCTGGACTTCGCGGTGAAATATCGCCGCACCAGCGAGAAGACGCCGCGCCACAATCATTGATGCGTGCGCATGGCGGGGCGTAGAGCCCTGGCCATGCATCCGCTCGACAATCCCGCCTGGAGCGCGCTCCGATCCACGCAGGCGCATCTCGCGCGCGGCAAGGGGCGGGCGTTGCGCTATGACGGTGAATACGCCATCTTCGCTGCGGCGGAAGACCATGGCACCGAGGCACTGGCGGCGCTGGGGGGACTGATCGCCGCCACGGGACCGGCGATCCTGCTCCAGCGGCAGCCCCTGCTGCCGGTGCCGGGCACGATCGTCGGGAAGCGGCGCGAGGGCGTGCAGATGGTGGCGGAGACGCTCGCCCCCTGGGATGCGCCTTGCGACTTCGTGCCGCTTGGCGATACCGATGCGGCGGAGATGCTGGCGCTGGCGACGCTTACCGAGCCCGGGCCGTTCTTCGCCCGCACCCATCGGCTCGGCGACTTTATCGGCGTGAAGCGCGACGGGCGGCTGATCGCGATGGCGGGCGAGCGGATGAAGCCCGCCGGCTTCACCGAGGTCAGCGGCGTCTGCACCCATCCCGATTTCCGCGGCCAGGGCCTGGCGGGCGCGCTGATGCGGATGGTGGCGCAGCGGATCGCGGCGCGCGGGGAGACGCCGTTCCTCCACGCCTATGCCGACAATCTCGGCGCGATCGGCCTGTACGAGCGGCTGGGATTTCGCCTGCGCTGCGCAGTCGACGTGACGGTGCTGGAGTGTGCGAACCGGTCGCAGGAAATATGATAATGATTTGCAATAGTGGCGTTCAGGCGGCTGAGGCGCAAAGCCAGCGGTCCATCGCCAGGTTCGCCGCGACGACGATCGCCGAGCCGCCGAGCGTCGCGATCAGCCGGTCGCCGAGCAGCGCGGGTTCGAGCGGCTTGCCGATGTCCATCGCCAGCAGGATCACCGGCGTCGAGACCGCCGAATAGAGGAGATAGTTGCCCGCCCGCGCCAGCGGGGCGACCGTCGCCAGCAGGGCGGCGAGCAGCCCGAGCACCGCGAGTGGCGGATTTGCGTGGAGGATCATGCCCACCGCGCCTACGCCGATGAGGTTGCCGATCGCGCGCTGGGTGATCTGGACCGGGAGATGCTCGATCTGGCGCGGCGTCAGCAGCGCGACGGTGAGGATGATCCAGCCGAAATGATGCGCCGGCCACAGATCGCGGACCAGGCAGGCGGCGGCGAGCCCCGCGGCGAGCCGGAGCGGATATTGCCAGCCCTGGAGCGTGCGCAGCGTGCGGCGCCAGTGGATGCGCCGCTGCGCCGGCGTGGGCGTGCGGCCGGGGGCCGGCATGACCTCCTTGGGTGCGTGGCCCCGCTTCCGGAATGCGATGCGCAGTTCCGCCCGCCAGAGCGCGCCGAGGCCGAACAACAGTGCCGCGCCGCCGCCATGCGCGCCCGCACCTTCCATCAGGCTGAGGTTGAGGACGAAATAGACGATGAAGCGGATCGCCCCGATCGCCGCCGGGCGGCTGTAATTGGTGAACGTCGCGGCGAAGCCGGCCAGCGCGATCGTCGCGACGTCGTGCCCGGGCACAGGGGCGAGCGCGGTCGCCAGCACCACGGCGAGCAGCACCGGGAGCAGGATCGTGCCGAGCGGCGGGCGCGGCTGGGGTGCAGCCTCGCCCGGCATGTCGCCGGCCAGCAGCATCGATCCCAGGCCGATCGTCAGGCCGAGCGCGGGCCGTCCCGCGGCCAGCCCCGCCAGGATCGGCACGCCTGCGCCGATCGCCGCGATCGCCAGGGTGCGGCCGTCGAACCGCGCCTCGTGCGACCAGCGCAGCGTGTCGTGCAGATGCGCGCCGCAAAGTCGTTGCAGCTTCATGGCGATTTCCCTTTCCGGCCGGCGCTATTCGGTTTCCGCTTCCTCGCGCAGGTCGATCAAGGTGGCGAGAACCTCGCGGGCATGGGCGATCTTGGTCTCGCCGAGCCGAGCCAGCAGCGCCGCGTCGATCGCATCGCCGGCCTCGCGCTGCGCGGCGGCCGCCGCCCTGCCGCGCTCGGTGAGGCTGACGGTCAGCCGGCGCCGGTCGCTGGGATCGATCTGACGCTCGAGATAGCCGCGCAGCACCAGCGCATCGACCAACTGGCCGGCGGCCTGCTTGCTGACGCGCAGCTCTCGGACGATCTGGCTGAGCGGCGTCCGATTGAGGGCGAGCGCGCCGATCACGTACATGCCGTTGGCCGGCACATCGTCATAGCCACCCTCCGCCAGCGCGGCGCGCATCGCCGAACCATAAGTGGTGCGCGCATGGCGGAGCAGCGCGGGCATCGTGACGTGCATCCAGGGGGATGAGTCTTCGGTCATACGGGATCGTGTGCGGTACGTCTGATTGATAGTCAATATTCAGTACTATTTGTGGGCAATAGTCACTATTCGGTGATATGGCGGCGTGGTGGACCGTGTCACTGACTGGTGATAAAGCATGCGCCATGCCGGACAGGGATCGGGAGAAAAGGCCGCGCGACGCGGCGCGCACGCGGGCGGCTATCCTCGCCGCTGCCGCGGATCTGCTTGCCGAACGCGGCTTCACGGGCTGGGGCGTCAACGCCATCGCACGGGCGGCCGGATGCGACAAGCAGTTGATCTATCGCTATTTCGGCGGGCTCGACGGACTGGCCGAGGCGATCGGCGAGGATCTCGCCCGCTGGCTGGAGGAGGCACTGGCGGCATCCCCCGGCGCGGCGCCGCCCGCCAGCTATGCCGAGCTGATGGCGCGTCTCGCGACGCGCCTGCTCGACGCGCTGCGGGCCAATCGGCTTGCCCAGCGGATCATCGCCTGGGAATTGGCCGAGCCTTCCCCGCTCGCCGAGGGCTTCTCCGCCGCGCGAGGCAAGGCACTGGCGGCCTGGGTAGCGCGCGAGCGCGGTACGCTGCGGCGGCCGGCGGGCGTGGATGCGCCGATGACCAATGCGCTGCTGGTGGCGGGCGTGCAGCAGCTCGTGCTCGCCGCGGCATCGGGCGGGCGCTTCATGGGCATCGCGCTGAACGACGAAGCGGGATGGGAGCGCGTCCGTGCCGCGGTATCTGCGACGGCGCATGCGCTGTATCGCGATTAGAACGTATCGGCATTCGTGCGGGAGAGGCTGACGGTCACACTCCTCCGCGAGCGAACTCCCCACACCTCCAGCGGCTCTCCCAGTCGCACAGTGGACCCCGGCACTTCGGCCGGGGTGATGGGAAGCGGGGCTTACACGCCTTCGCGGATCAGCGCGCCGGGCTGGCCGGCCACGTCCACGTCGAAGCGGAACAGGTCGCCGGCATGCGGCTCCTTCTTCAGGTCGGCGGGGGAGAGGTGCTTGTTGGCGGTGGTCGCGAACACCGTTTTCAGGTCTGGGCCGCCAAAGGCGATCTTGGTGATGGCGCTCACCGGGAAGGAGACCGTCTCGATCAGTTCGCCCTGCGGCGAATAGCGGCGCACCGCCCAGCCATTGTAGAGCCCGATCCAGACACAGCCCTCGGAATCGACCGTGGGGCCGTCGGGATGGCCTTCGCTGTTGGGGATGCGGACGAATTCGCGGCGGTTCGCCAGCAGGCCGGCATCGTCCACGTCGCAGGCGTAGATCACGCCGCCCAGCGTATCGACATGGTAGAGCGTCCTGCCGTCCGGGCTCGCCGCGGGACCGTTGGTGATCGAGACCGGCGGGCTGCTCGGCACGCAGGCGCCGTCCGCGCCGAGGCGATAGATCGTGCCGGTCGCGGCCTCCTCGCCATCGTCCATGCTGCCGAACCAGAGCCGGCCATGGGGATCGACGGTGGCGTCGTTCAGACGGTTGCCGGGCAGTTCGGGCTCGGGCGCGACGATGGGCAGGAAGCTGCCGTCGCGCGCGTCGAAGCGGGCGAGGCCGGACTGGAGCCCGGCGACGAAGCCACCGCTCGCGATCGGCAGCAGGAAACCGATCTGGCCGGGCGCGTCCCAGCTCCGTGTTGCGCCGCTCGCCGGATCGAGCCGGTGGATCTTGTGGCTCTTGATGTCGACGAACCAGAGTGCCTGGTCGCGCTCGACCCAGGCCGGGCCTTCGAGGAGCGGCGCTCCGAGCTGCCAGATGCTGACCGGCTCGGAAATCGCCACTTTGCTCATTATCGCCAACCCGCATCCACGAAATATTCGTGGCCCGTTATCAGGCGGGCGTCGTCGGAGGCAAGGAACAATGCCATCGCGGCGATGTCGTCGGGGACGAGCCGGCCCTTGAGGCACTGGGCATTGACGATCTCGGCCTCGCCCTCGGGCGTGTACCATTTGAGCTGGCGCGGCGTGCGCACATTGCCGGGGACGATACAGACCGAGCGGATATTGTCGCCGCCCAGCTCGCGCGCGAGGCTGCGGGTGAGGCCCTCGATCGCGGCCTTGCAGGTCTGGTAGAGCGTCAGCCCTTCGAGCGCGAGGTGCCAGGAGATCGAGCCGAGATTGACGATCACGCCCGCGCCCTTGGCCTTCATCCCCGGCATCACCGATTGCGCGGCGAAGAACAGGTGCTTCAGGTTGGTGTTGAGGCGGTTTTCCCAATAGGCCTCCGTCACTTCCTCGATCGTGTGGCGATCGTCGTTGCCGGCGTTGTTGATGAGGATGTCGAACGCGCCGTTCGCATCGATCAGCTGCTGGATCGCGGCCTGGAGGGCGGCGATGTCGGTCAGGTCGAGCTGCTGGAAGAACGGGGCGGGGCCGACGCTGGAGAGCGTCGCGACCAGGGCTTCCGAATCCGCCTGGGCGATGTCGAAGAAGGTGACCTGCGCACCCTGGCGGACGAACCCCTCGACAATGCCCGCGCCGATGCCCGAGCCGCCGCCGGTGATGAGCACGCGCTTGCCCTTCAGGCTGGGATAGACGGCACGCTGATCGCTGGTGAGGGGCAGGTGCATGGGATCAGCTTCCGACATGAGTAGGGAATACCTTGGCGTGACAGGAGGAATTGCGTTGCGGCACGGCGGTCACAGCAGGCCGCGGCCGGCCAGGTTGCGCATCAGGTCGCGGATGCCGAACGTCCAGGGTGCGGCCGCCTTCGACGTGGTGACGCGATTGACGAGGCTGCCGAGCTTCGGCGTCGAGATGCGGACCACGTCGCCTTCCTTGTGGGTGAAGCCGCGGCCGGGATGGTCGCGATCCTGCACCGG
The DNA here is from genome assembly GCF_018449795.1 of Sphingomonas sp. dw_22. Taxonomy (GTDB): domain Bacteria; phylum Pseudomonadota; class Alphaproteobacteria; order Sphingomonadales; family Sphingomonadaceae; genus Sphingomonas. Next base: position 14,230 of record NZ_JAAVVE010000048.1, on the reverse strand, counting down.
TGCGAACAGGGTGCCGAGGAACAGCGCGAAACCGTCCGGATATTGATGCTCGCTCAGCGCCTGGCGGACGAGATCGGTGGGATCGCGGCTGATCTCGCTCATCTTGTTGGTGCCGGAGAGGCGATAGCCCTCGGGACCGTCGATCTGGAGATCGACCACGGCCGAGCGGACAGCGTCCATCGTGAAGCCGGCATCGAAGATGCGGATGAACGGCCCGATCGAGGTCGAGGCGTTGTTGTCCTTGGCCTTGCCGAGGAGGAGGGCGCTGCGGCCCTCGAAATCGCGCAAATTGACGTCGTTGCCGAGCGTCGCGCCGCGGGGCGTGCCGTTCCGGTCGACCACCAGCACGATTTCGGGCTCGGGATTGTTCCAGTCGCTGTCCGAACGGATGCCGATATCACCACCCCAGCCGATCGCGGAGAGGACGGGGGCCTTGGTGAACACCTCGGCATCGGGGCCGATCGCGACCTCCAGATATTGCGACCACATGCCGGCATCGATCAGCGCGGCCTTGAGGCTCGCCGCCTCCGCGCTGCCGGGGACGACCGAGCGGATGCCCGATCCGACGCGCGCTTCCAGATCGCCGCGGATCGTGGCGGCCTTGTCGGCATCGCCGCGCGCGCGCTCCTCGATCACCCGCTCGATCGCGGAAAGGGCGAAGGTGACGCCGCATGCCTTGACGCACTGGAGGTCGATCGGCGCAAGCAGGGTCGGGCCTTCGGGCGTGCCGAACGCCTCGACTCCGCACAGCACGGGGCCGGTGATCGTCGTCAGATCGTCGCGTTCGAGCAGGTCGGCGACGGTGGGCGCGACGGCGGACACGTCATGCAGGACGCCGTTGCGGATGATGACGGGGCTGGGACCGGTGTCAGTGAGGACACGGCCGACCAGAAGGGCCTGCGCATGATCGGCGGGCAGCATTTCTACAGGGGACGCTTCCAAGATCTCTCGCCCAAAAAGTTTCTGCTTTGATAGCGCTACCATGCTGTCGGCACAGCGCCGCTGTCAAGCCGGATGGCCCAAATCCTGCGTTCCGTTCTCAGATATGGGAAATTATTTCACCGACGATCGCGTCCGGCGCGCGCATCGCGCCGCCTTCGCTGGCATGGACGGTGCGCCAGGGGCCGAGCAGGTCGGCGGCGACGATCGCTTCGTAATTGGCGCGCACGCGCTGCTGGAGGGCGATGTCGGCCTCATAGGCGTCGAACGCCTTGTCGGTGTAGCTGCGCTGCGCCTTCTTCAGGATCAGCTCGCGGGCCAGATCCCAGGGCGTATCGAGATAGAAAGAGAGCTTCGGGCGGGGCAGGGCGAACTGGCCGGTCTCCAGCGCCAATATCCATTCCATCATCGCGCGGGCTTCACCGGCATCGAGCTTGGCGGCCTGATAGGCCATGTTCGAGGCGATGTAGCGATCGAAGATCACCACGTCGTGGCTGGCCTGGGCCGCCAGGATCGCGTCGCGCCATTCCAGCCGGTCGAGCGCGTAGAGGACGGCGGCGGCCCGGGGCGTGACGGGCACGGGCATCTCGCCGGCGAGGAAGCGGCCGATCGTGACGCCGGCCGCCGTCTCGCCATAGCGCGGAAAGCCGATCACCACGGCGCTGCGCCCGGCGGCATTGAGCGCCTCGCAAAGGCCGCGTGCGGCGGTGTTCTTGCCGACGCCGTCGGCGCCCTCGATCGCGATCAGATCACCCATGGCCCTGCCTGTAGGTCGGATCGACATCCAGCGTCCAGTATGTGCGGATTTCCTCGGTCCGGCGACGATGGCGCGAACGGAATGCCCGTCAGACGAAGATCGCGCCGACGATGGCGGCGAGGCGTGCCGGATCGCAATCGTCGAGCGCGATTTCGAGCGCGGGATTGATGCTGTAGCCGATCATGCGGCCGTCGCGGTCCGAGCCCACCGAGAGCAGGCGCCAGCCGGCTTCCTCGCGCAGCGCCGCGAGGCCGCCGGGGAGCGGCTGGCGATCGGGATCGGCGATGACGGTCGCCTGGCCGGGAAGCCCGCCCCCCAGGGTCGCGCGGCCGACCTTGAGCCCGAAGGCGCGCGGGCCGGCGGCATGCGGTGCCTCGACGGTTTCGCTGGTGACGGTATCGGCGATCAAGCCCTGTGGCAGCGCTCCGCCGCGCACGGGGATGAGGCGGATCGAGCCGAGCGGGTTCGCCCCCCCCGTTCCCGTGCGTGCCGGAGCCGGTGTGGGCAGATCGGGCCCTTGCGCCAGCGCGGCGGCGAGCTCGGCGATGCGCACGCGGCTGCGCGCGTGCCGGGCGGCGGGATCGGAGACGTTGGGGATGAAGGAATCGAGCGTCCCGGCGCGGTGCCGCTCATGGACCAGCCGGCGCAGTCCCGCCTCGTCCGATACGCCGAACAGCGCGTATAGCGCGGACTGAGTCGCCGCATTCCAGCGCGCGAACGGCTTCTGCGCATTCTCGATGCGCGACAGATTGACCGGCGGCAGGCCGAATTCGCGCTCCACCGCCGCGATGGTGAGCGCCGAGTCGCTGCCGCGGCGGGCGCGAAGCGCGGCGCCGAGCAGCACCGCGAAACGCTCCTCCTCCAGATCCGGAGGCGTGCCGTCCTCGAACGGTTCGGCCCAGGCGGCGATGTCGAAGCCGGGCGCATCGATGTCGAGCAGCAGATCGGCCGGGGCCAGGCCCAGCGTCGCGGCTATGCGGCGAAGCTCGTCGGCGCGGGCGATCACTTCGCCGCGCTCGATCTTCGAGAGGCGGATATAGGGAATCTCGGGGATGGCCGCGGCCAGGCGCAGCAGCTTGGGATAGCCATGGCTGCGGCGTTGCTCGCGCATGCGATTCGGAAAAATGAACGCGCGGTGCAGGTCGATCCGCACCTCGCCACCGGGCGCGGCTCCGGCGTCCGAACGCCTCCCCGTGCCCTTGATCTTCGTCATTTCAGTCCCCATTAGCGCATCAAATGTGCGTATGGGATCACCTTGAAGTATTTTTAGGATAACGCAAGGTTAATGGGGTGTAAATTAATGTAACGAAAGGGGTCTCCCGGACCCGCAAAGCAGAGCGCATGGACCTTCAGGGTCGAGCGGAAGAATCGCGGTGAGCGAAGCCGCACCGCTTGCATGGCGCAGCAGCCAGCCTTGACTGGCGGGGGCGGGATGCTCAGGCGCGAACGCCACACCGATTCCATCGGTAATCACCCCGAACTGTATCGGAGTCGCCGGCCAACGCCCGGCCAGATAGGCGAGCAGCGCCGAAGCGGCATCCTGCATCGCGCCTTCCGCCGTATCCTCGGGGCAGAAGCCCTCGGTCGACACGGCGATCTCGGCGATCAGCCGGAAATCGTCGCGGCGCCACCAGATCAGCCGCAGCGTATCGTCGGCATCGCGCTGGAGGCCGAGGAACAGTCCGGCGGCCTGCGGAAGCAGCGGCTGGGCGCAGCGCACGACTTCCTGGGCCAGCTCGGTGAGCTTGCGATTGGGGCGCGGCAGCGTCTGGAGGGCGAGGTCCGGCGCTAGGAGTTCGGATGGGCGGTGCATTGGCGGTCCCCGAGTCTTGTCGTCATATTATAGGATGCGCGGAACGCATCCGGCTGTCTCAATGGAGCGCGGCACTGGAGGGGGACGGCGCGGCGAGCAGGATCGCCTCGACACGCTCCGCCGGTAGTTCGGCGGCGGCAGCGATCGCGGCGGCGCCGAGCGTGGCCGGATCGATGGCGCGGACGCTCGCCAGGCGGTTGTGGAGCTGCTCGGCATCGGGAAGGATCGGCGCGACGGCGCGGGCAGGCGCCGGCTGGCGGCGCTTGGCAGTGCCCGGCTCGCCATATTCGGCCATCACCGCGAAGCGCGGATCGGCGGCGGCGATCTCGGCGATCGTCTTGGCGGCGCGCTTGGTGATCTGGCGGACGCGCTCCTTGGTGACGCCGGTCTCCATCGACAGATCGTCGAGCGTGGCGGTCTGGAACACGCGGCGGGCGACGATCTCGCGATCACGCTCCAGCTTGGCTTCCAGCTTCTCCAGCTCGGCGGGATCGATGCCGTGGGTGGCGACGCGGAGACGCGGCCCTTCGCGGCGCAGCGCGGCCTCTTCCCGCTTCGGGCGGGGGCGGCGGCGGAGCTGCTCGATGCCCACCTTGCGGAGCTGATCGACATAGGCGTCGATCAGCGAGGAGATCGCGCCGTCGGCCAGGTAATCGGAAGCGGCGGCCTCGGTGCGGGACAGCGCGTCCTCGTCCTCGATCATCGCCTCGGGTGACATCTCGTCGCCGTCCGGCGACAGGGCGATGGCGCTGAGCGAGACGGTGGTCGCCTCGACCTTCTTCGCCGAGGGGCGCTGATCGGTCATCAGGCGGAAGCGCAGGCTCTGCAGCTCGCCGCGGATCTGCCAGTTCACGAAGGTGGTGAACTGCGCCTTTTCCGGCTCATAGGCCTGGATGGCGCGGTGGACGGCGATCGCGCAGCACTGCTCGGCATCGTCCCAATGCGCGGTGAGGCCGTACTGGCGGATGAAATGGCGGATGCGGGGGGCGATGAGCTTCAGGATGCGGGCGAAGGCGCGATCGACTTCGGCGCGCTGGCGCGAGGTCTGCTTGATATCCTTCGGCGTATTTTCGATGACAATGGCGACTGCGGCTTCGAGCGCGATCGTGGTCTTCGACATGAAATCACTTCCCCCTGTTACGCGGCGAGGCGCGCATCGGAGCGCCCCGTCGACGAGGGGAGATTTCGCCTGAATAACTTAAAGGAGTACTAATTGATCCTATAGGTATCACCCCGTAACGCGCAATGCCCTAGCGGCAGGTTCCTGCTGAAAAGCGGCTTAAACCATATGGTTAACGCCATGATAGTCACTGAAACCGGCCTAGGAGGGCATTATAGGAAAAATTTCAGGCTGAAAATTTTTCCGGCTGAATCCGGCGTTCGATGAAGCCGAGCAGCCATTGGCGGTGCGCCTGGACGGCATTTCCCGCATTGGCGATGCGCTGATCCGCCGCGCTTTCGCCGATCTGGGCGGCGAGCAGCATGCGCGCGCGGCCCGATTCGATGCCGGCGCCCAGGAATTTCCGCGCGTCGCCGAAGCCGAGATGATGGCTGAGATAGGCGGCCTTGGCGAGCGTTTCGGAATCGGTGCGCACGCGGATGCCCGATTTCTCGAGCTTGTCGAGATTGAGCTTCGCCATGTCGGCGACCGAGGCGATCGACGCCTGGGGATCGTAGCGCAAGGCGAGCAGTTCGGCCCGCGCGGCGGGCGCCACCTTGCCGCCCGCGTCCAGCCAGCCGCGCTGGCTGGCGATGGCGTTGAGCCAGGTGCCCTGGGTCTGGGCGAGATCCTGCCAGGTGCCGCTCAGGAACTGGCCGAGCCCGGCCGCGCTCGAACGCGGATTGCGCGAGAGCGTGTTCCAGCTTCCGTCATGGCTCTTGGCGGCTTCGGCATCGACGATCGCGGCAAGCGCGGGGGCGGGGATGCCGGTGCGTTGCGCGGCGCCGGCAAAGGCCCAGCCATAGCGCGCATTGGCGCCGAGCTGGAGGCCGCCGGCCGCAACCGCGCCCGCCGGCGCCGCGACGAGCGCTGCGGGGCTGGCGGCGAACGCCTCGGCCTGTTCGCGCGCGTCGCCGTTCGATCGTGTGGAATCGGAATGACACCCGCAGGCGCAGTGGCAGCTACAGGTGCTGGAGACGCCGGGGGTGGAGGGATTGCCGAGCAGTTCCAGCAGTGAATCCATCTTCATGCCGTTCGGCGAGAAGGGCGAGGCGTCGCGATCGTCCTTGCGATCAGTATCGCCCAGCGCCGCGCGCCACAGCCGCGTGGTGAGCTGGGACTGGGCCTCGGCGAGGATCACCTCCGCGCGCTTGGCGGGGGTGAGCGCCGCGAGCTGATCGGCGCGCGCGATCATGCCGTGCGCTTGGCCGGCATGCGGCGCGCGAGCAGGAAGCGCGCGGCGGCGATATCGTCGATGCCGGTCTGTTCGGCCACCGCGACGGTGCGGTCGGCCTCGTCCTGATAGCGCTCGGCGGCGCCCTCGATGGCGCGCATCGTGCCATAGGCTTCGATCGCCTGGGCGCGGAGCTGGCCGAGCCGGGCCTGGGCCAGATGGGCGGCCTCGCGGATTCGGACCTGCTCGTGCTTCATCCGCGCTGTCCAGCCATCGGAGGCGACGGGCAGGGTGGCGGCGAGCGCGCGTTCCTCGCGCTCGCGCTGCGCATTCGCGCGCGATTGGGCTTCGAGCGTGGTGATGCGCTCGACCTCGATGCTGATCGAGACCTTCACGCTGTCGACCTCGCGGCGATGGATGCGGAGCGCGGTGTCGAACGGCGTCATTCGGCGATCCCGTTGGTTTCGACGGGGTCGATGGTCTCGCCCATTTCGACGATCTCGGCGAGCGCGGCGAAGGCCTCGGCGGCATGGCCCTGGTCGTTCTTGCCCTGGTTTATCAGCGCCTCGATCTGGGGAGCGAGCGCGACGGCGCGGTCCACCTCCTCCGACGAGCCCGCCTTATAGGCGCCGAGCCGGACCATCTCCTCCATATCGGCATAGGTCGACAGCAGCTTGCGCGCGGCGATGCGGGTCTCATTCTCCTCGTCGCTCAGGCAATGGGGCAGGGTGCGCGATACCGATTTGAGCACGTCGATCGCGGGATAGCGGCCGCGCTCGGCGATCGCGCGGCGCATGACCACATGGCCGTCGAGGATGCCGCGCACCGCATCGGCGACGGGCTCGTTATGGTCGTCGCCGTCCACCAGGACCGTGAACAGGCCGGTTATCATGCCCTTGCCGGGCGCGCCCGGGCCGGCGCGTTCGAGCAGGCGGGGCAGCTCGGCGAAGACGGTGGGGGTATAGCCCTTGGTCGCGGGCGGCTCGCCCGATGCGAGGCCGATCTCGCGCTGCGCCATTGCGAAGCGGGTGACCGAATCCATCAGGCACAGGACGTTGAGCCCCTGGTCGCGGAAATGCTCGGCGACGGCGAGGGTGGTCCAGGCGGCCTGGCGGCGCATCAGCGCGGGCTCGTCCGAGGTGGCGACGACGACGACCGAGCGCGCCATGCCCTCCGGCCCGAGGTCGTCCTCGATGAATTCCTGCACTTCGCGGCCGCGCTCGCCGATCAGGCCGATCACCGCGACGTCGCAATTGGTCCAGCGCGCGAGCATCGAGAGCAGCACCGACTTGCCGACGCCCGAGCCCGCGAACAGGCCGAGCCGCTGGCCGCGGCACAGCGGCACGAACAGGTCGAGCGTGCGCACGCCGGTCTCGATCCGCTCGGCGACGCGGGCGCGATTGGCGGCGGCGGGGGGCGAGGCCTTGATCGACTGGGGATCGGCGCCGTTGACGAGCGGCCCCAGGCCGTCGACCGGGCGGCCCAGGCCGTTTATCATGCGGCCCAGCCATGCCCTGGACGGGCGGACGGTGAACTGGCCGGCGCCCAATTCGGCGCGCGAGCCCAGGCCCACGCCCTGCGGATCGACGAAAGGCAGGCAGAGCGCGACGCTGCGATCGAGCGCGGTGACTTCGGCCTCTACCCGGCCGCCGGGCGCGGAAATCTCCACGCGGCTGCCGATCTGGGCGACGCCGGCTAGCCCTTCGACTTCGATCAGCGCGCCGCGCACCGCGACGACGCGGCCGAAGCGGCGGTCCGGCACCATGTCGCGGATCGCGCGCGCGGCGCTGGCGAGCGTCTGCATGGGAGTTGCCTCAAGCGGCCTGGTGTTCGGGATCGGCGGCCTGCGCCTCGAACGCGATCAGATCGCGCGCGGCGGCGAGCGCCTTGTAATAATCGCCCTGGGCGATGTCGTGCGCGAAGCGGATGCAGGTATCGCGCGCCTCCGGGGTCGCTAGCGTGGCGACCAGGCCGCCGAGCAGGCCGACGACGATATCGTGATGCGCATCGCGGCCGGCCGGATCGATATAGGCGAGCATCGCCGAGAAATAGAGCTGGCGCGCAGGGCTGGTCGCCTCCTCGGGCCGCATGACTTCGCGGCCGCGCAGGATCGCCACCTTGTTCTCGACCGCGAGCTGGGTGCGGCCGACGGCGCGCAGGACGGCGCCGTTTACGATCGCCTTTTCGCCATCGCGGAGCGTGATGCGGAGCATAATACGGGGCCTTTCGTGCAACGTTGCTAACATTATAGGATCAATGTTCCGCCCGAAGCCCGCTTACCCGGCAATTTTTGCCCACCGTTGGGTCTGGCAAATACTCATCCTACAATGGAGACATGGCCCGTGCGGTGATCGGCGGGCATCGTCAGGAGTGTATGACTTGAGCCTCTATTCCGCTCTTTATGCAGGTGTCTCGGGCATGAGTGCCGAGGCCAGCGCCTTGGCGATCGTCGCCGACAACATCACCAACATCAACACGATCGGCTACAAGGGTGCCGACGCCCAGTTCCGCACGATGGTGACGGACGGGCGCGTAGGCGCCGCCTACACCGCGGGCGGCGTATCGTCGGTCGCCGTGCCGCTGATCTCGAAGCAGGGCCTGCTCCAGTCGTCGGCGCGCAGCACCGACGTCGCGATCGACGGCGGCGGCTTCTTCGTGACCCGTTCGAACTCGACGTCGTCGGGTTCGGTCTCCTATACCCGCGCCGGCTCGTTCAGCCCGGACGAGGAGGGCTTCCTCCGCAACGCCTCGCAGCAATATCTCTATGGCTGGCGTCTCGATGCGTCGGGCAACTACACCGACAGCGGCAGCCTGGACGATCTTTCGCCGGTGCGCCTGAGCGACCTGACCGGGACCGCGAGCCCGACGAGCAAGCTCCAGATCCACGCCAATCTCCAGTCGACGACGACGATCAGCGCGGATGCCGCCACCTACACCGCCGGCCAGATGGCCAGCGGCACCGTGAAGCCCGATTTCACCCGTTCGTTCGACGTTGCGGACGGCCAGGGCGCCACGCACCAGGTTTCGATCAGCTTCCTGAAGACCGGCGCCAATACCTGGGCCACCGAAGTCTATGCGACTCCCGCCGCCGACGTCACGGCGGCCGGCGGCCTGCTGTCGAGCGGCACGATGAAGTTCAACGGCGACGGCAGCCTCGACCGGGCCGGATCGACCCCGGCGCTGTTCAACCCGCTGTCGCCCACCTGGACCAACGGCGCGTCGTCGGTGCCGATCGATCTCCAGCTCGGCGACGACAAGGGGATCAACGGCATCGTCCAGTCGAGCGACGTCTCGGCGCTGCTCTCGTCGACCATCAACGGCGGCGTGCTCGGCAACCTGGCCTCGATCGACATCAGCAAGACCGGCCGCGTCAGCGCGATCTTCGCCGATGGCACCACCCGCGAGGTGTTCCAGCTCCCGATCGCGACCTTCCCCAATCCGGACGGGCTGACCCGCGTCTCGGGCAACGGCTATACGCCCAGCAAGACCTCGGGCAGCCCGACGATGAAGGTGCCGGGCTCGCTCGGCGCGGGCAATCTGCTCGCCAACAACCTGGAATCGTCCACGGTCGATCTCGCCAGCGAGTTCACCAACATGATCCGCTTCCAGCGCGCGTACAGCGCATCGTCGAAGATCATCACCACGGTCGACGACATGTTGCAGGAAGTGAGCAACCTGAAGCGCTGATCCAAACGACAGCGAGGAATTAAGACATGTCGCTCAACGACATATTGGGAACGGCGACGTCCGGCCTGGCTGCGGCCCAGGCCGGGCTGCGCGCAGTCTCCAACAATATCGCCAATGTCGGCGTGGCGGGATATGCGCGCGAGCGCGTGTCCCTCACGACCGGCGTATCGGGCGGGCAGGTCAGCGGCGTGGTGGTCGGCGAACCGACGCGCATCGCCGATCGTTTCCTCGAATCCACCGTCTATCGGCGCGCGGGCGATTACGGGCGGGCCGACGTCACCTCCAGCTATCTGGATCGGTTGCAGGCGCTGCTCGGGGCGCCCGGCTCCTCGTCGGGCCTGCCGGCGCGGCTGGATGCGATCTCCGCCTCCGCCGTGGCGATGACGGGCTCGCAATCCTCGGCGCAGACCGTCGCCGTCTTCACGGCGAACGTGCAGGACGCGATCTCGTCGATGCAGCAGATCACCAAGGATGTGGACGGGCTGCGCGGCGACGTCGAATCCGAAGTCGGCTATTCGGTCGACAAGATCAACAGCCTGCTCAAACGCATCAACGACCTGAACTCCACCGTTTCGCAGGCCACCGTGCTCGGCCAGAGCGCCGGCGGTGCCGCCGACGAGCGGATGAGCGCGATCGAGGAATTGAGCGGCCTCATGTCGGTCAATGTCCGCGACCAGCCCGACGGCCGCGTCACCATCGAGACCGCGACGGGGGCGATGCTGCTCGATCGCCGGGTGCGCCAGCTTTCCTACCCGACCTCGAGCGGGGCGGGCGCATCGCAGGCGATCTATCCCACGATCGAGCTGCGCTTCACCAATCCCGACGCGGCGACCGGCGAGACGATCGATTCCGCCGCCGTGGGCGGCAAGCTGGGCGGCCTGCTCGACCTGCGCGATCGCGCGCTTCCGGCGTTCAACGAGCAGATGGGCGTGCTGTTCAGTGGGCTTTCCGAGGCGCTCAACAGTGTCTCGAACGCCGGCACCACCGTTCCTGCGCCGGCGAGCCTCAACGGCCGCCAGAGCGGCCTGGCGGGGACCGACCGGCTGGGCTTCACCGGCAAGGCGAGCTTCGCGGTGACCGGCGCCGACGGGACGCTGATCGCGAAGGCCGATATCGATTTCGACGCGCTCGGCCCCACCGCCACGGTGGACGACATGGTCGCGGCGATCAACACCGGCCTCGGCGGGGCGGGCACCGCCAGCTTCGTCAACGGCAAGCTGAGCATCCAGGCCAACGGCGCCGGCAACGGCGTGGTGGTGGCGCAGGATCCGGCCAGCCCCAGCGCCCGTGCCGGCGTGGGCGTCTCGCAATATTTCGGGTTGAACGATCTGGTCGTCAGCGACACCAACACGCTGGTCCCCCCGGGCTTCAACGCGAGCGACCCGCATGGCTTCGCGGCCGGCGAGACCAGCCAGATCGTGCTGCGCGACGCCACCGGCCGCACGCTGGGCAGCTATACGCTCACGCCCGCCGCCGGCGGCACCTTCGGCGACCTGCTGACCCAGCTCAACGGCAGCCCGCTGGGCAGCTTCGGCAATTTCTCGCTCGACGATCGCGGGCGCATGCGGTTCGAGCCGAACGCTTCCATCTCCGGCGCGGTGCTCTCGATCCCTTCGGATTCGACCAATCGCCTGGGCACCGGTGCCAGCTTCTCGTCGCTGATGGGCCTGAGCGGCCTTTCGAGCGGATTGAACAGCGGCCGGGTGCGCCCGGACATCGCCGCCACCCCGACCAAATTGCCGCTCGCGGGCCTCCAGGCGAACGCGGCGGTGGGCGAGAAGGCGCTGGGCGCGGGCGACATGCGCGGCGCCACCGCCTTTGTCGACAGCCTCGACCGGCCCATCGACATGGGCAAGGACGGGACCAGCACGCTCGAAGGCTTCTCGAGCCTGTTGATGGGGCATACCGGGCTCGAGGCGAGCCAGGCGAAGGACGCGCTGAACGATGCCACCGCCCGCAAGGACGATGCCGTCAATCGCCGCGACAGCTTCGCGGGCGTCAACATCGACGAGGAACTCTCGCTGATGGTGGTGCTCCAGAACAGCTATTCGGCGGCAGCCCGCGTGCTGACGACGGCCAGCGACATGTACGACACGCTCATCAACATGGTCCGATAACGGAGATTATCATGGCACGGGTTGCAACCATTCCGCTTCAGCGCACCATGTCCGATGCGATCCAGCGCGCGCAGGAGAAGCTTGCCGTCAGCCAGACGCAGCTCAACACCACCAAGAAGGCGCCGGACTTCGCCTCGCTCGGCACCGAGACGGTGCGCAACCTCTCGGCGCACAGCCTGCTGGCCCGCCAGGATGCGCAATCGACCGTCTCCAAGCGCGTCGGCACCACGCTGTCGCTCTATCAGGGGCAGATCGAAGGCATCCAGGATTCGATCGAGGATCTGAAGCAGCAGATCACCAGCACCGTCGGCACCGGCCAGTCGACCGGGTTGCAGGAAGCGATCGAGGCGGCATTCGGCCAGCTTCGCGCCGCGCTCAATTCGTCGGAAGGCGGCACGCCGCTGTTCGGCGGGTCGCAGACCTCGGTTTCGCCGTTCGCGCCGAGCACGCTCGCCGACGCGGCGACCATCACCGCCGACAATGCCTTCAAGGACGACGGCGTGCTGGCCAGCGCGCGCATCGCCGACGGCGTCGACGTGACCTATGGGATCAGCGCGAGCGCGCTGGGCAAGGGTATCTACGAGGCGTTCCGCACGCTTGCCCAGGCGGGCGACATCGGCGCCAATCCCACCGATGCCCAGATGGACGCGCTGAAGCAGGTGGTCGGCCAGTTCGACACCGGGCTCGGCGATCTTCGCGCGGTCAATGCCGAGAATGGCCGCAAGCAGAACCAGGTCGAATCGCTGACGAAGCGCGGCGACGAGCGCTCGCTGCTGCTGAACGGCGTGATCGAGACCAACGAGGACGCCGATCTGGGCCAGGTGGCGATCGACATCGCGCAGCAGACGACCGTGCTGCAGGCGAGCTATTCGGTGTTCGCCCAGCTCGCCGGGCTGAGTCTGGTCACCTACATGAAGTGACGCGCCTTCCGCCGAGGCGGGAGGGAGAAACGAAAAAGGCGCCCCGGTCCCCCCGGGGCGCCTTTTTCATGTGCGTCGGCTGGAGATCAGGTGGCGCTTGCGTCGAGCAGGTCGCCGATCGCGCCGGCGGGGCTTGCCTGGGGGATCGCCGCCATGGCCGCGCTCAGCTCGGCCGGGTCGATCGTCGCGACGCTGCGGGTCAGCACGTCGAACGCGCGGGCGCTGGGCAGGGCCTTGAACGCCGCGCCATAACGGGCACGCAACGCCTGGAGCTTGTCCTCGCGGCCGAGCATCGCCAGCGCGACCGCCTGGCGCAGCACCGCGGCCTGGGCCGGCTCGCCCAGCCCCTTGGGCGAAGGCAGCAATGCCTCGCTGTCGGTGACGAAGGCGCTCCAGTCCTTCGAGCGCCAATGGATCTCGGCGCGGACCTGCGCTGCATCGGGAACCTGTTCGAGCGCGGCCATCGCCGCATCGTCCTTGCCGATCTGGTGCAGCGCGACGGCCTCGACGCGCTTGCGATCCCAGCGCATGCGATCGGTATAATCGGGCTGTTCGCTGGCGCGCAGCGCCGCGAGCGCGCGATCGGGCCGTCCGGCCAGGATATGGAGCGCGGCGACCTTCACCGACAGCGGACCCTGCGCGACGTCCTCGCGGCGCTGGGTGAGCTGATATTCGAGCAGCTCGGCGGCGCGGGCATAGAGGCTGGCGGCCTGGAGCTTCTCGGCGAGGCGCATCGCGAGCGCATCGCCTTCCGCGCCGGACGGCGCGAGCTCCTTATAGTCCCAATAGAGGCCGGCCGCGTCGGGCAGCGAGACGCCGCTGTCGGGCACGAGCGCGGCGGCGAGCCAGGACTGGAGCTGGGCGAGCATCGGCGCGCCCGCGGTGCCGGGCTTGAAATAGCGGAACAGCGTGGCGCCGATGCGGAGCGAGCTGCGCAGATCATGCGCTTCGGTCGCGATCCGGAACTGGATGCGCAGCGCATTCTCCTCGACCCGGCCGCCGCGCCACACATAGCGCAGCGCGTCAAGCTGCTTGAACGCATCCGCCGGCTTGATCCGGCGCGCGGCCAGGCCGGCCTCGATCTTGCCGAGCCGGGCGCCGGCCTGCACTTCGGGGTTGCCGCTGGTCTCCGCACGCGACAGGCGCAGCAGGCCGCCCGCGGAATCGCCCGTCGCCAGCAGCGCGCGGCCGCGCAGCAGATTGGCCTGGGGCTCGGTATCGCCGAACAGCTTGAGCCATTGAAGCGCCGGCTCGGGCTGGCCGATATCGATCGCCGCCTGGGCCGCGGCCTGCATGAACGGGCGCCGGTCATAGGGCGCGCGGGCGTTGATCGCCGGGATCGCGCAATTGATCTCGCGCGCGGCCGGCTTCGCGGCGCCGGCATGGGAAAGGGCAAGCATCCGCCAGGCGCAGGCTTCCGAATTGCCGGTGAGATCGGGGCCGGAGAGCGATGCCACCGCCTGGTCGTCGCGACCGACCAGCGCCAGCGCCGCGCCCATCGCGAGCTGGAAGGGCGTGACCAGGGCGAGATCGTTGTCGTCGGCGCGCATCGTTTCGAGCACGCCGAGCGCATCGGCGCCGCGGCCCCTGCCGCTCCCCGCCCGCCCCCAGCCCCCCCGGGCGGCCGGCCGCCCCCGGCGGGGGGTCCGCGCCCCCCCCCCCCG
>NZ_JAAVVE010000047.1 GCF_018449795.1 Sphingomonas sp. dw_22 | reverse complement strand
GTCGTCGCCGTCGCGACGGGCGGCTTCCTCTATTACAACATGAATATCCTCAATACCTATCGGACGCAGGAAGACCGCGAGAAGCAGCTCGCCGATTACGAGAAGAAATACCTCAAATACGAGAAGCTGCTCCAGCCTTCGCTGACCGATATCCGCATGGACGTGGCGCTATATCCCGCCGAGCGCCGGGCCGAGGCGCGCGGCAGCTATCGCTTCGTCAACGATACCGGCGCGCCGCTCCGCGAACTGCATGTGCGGCTGACCGATTCCGACACGCGTATCCTGGCGATCGATATCCCCGGCGCCCGGCTGGCGATGGACGATGCCGATCTCAGATACCGCATCTATCGCTTCGCCGCACCGCTCGCGCCCGGCGCCACCGGCACGCTCGCCTTCCGCACCGAGCGCTGGCAGCGCGGCCTGCGCGCGAATGGTGACGACACCCGGCTGGTGGGCAACGGCACCTTCCTCGACAATTCGGAGTTCGCGCCGCAGATCGGCATGGGCCGCGACGGCCTGCTGAGCGATCGCGTCAAGCGCCGCAAATACGGGCTGCCGGCCGAACTGCGCATGGCCAAGCTGGAGGACATCTCCGCGCAGCGCCGCAACTATGTCGGCGACGCCGATTGGGTGCATTCGGACATCACCGTCTCGACTAGCGCCGACCAGGTGCCGATCGCGCCGGGCGACAAGGTTTCGGACGTGACGGCGAACGGCCGGCGCACCGCGCATTTCGTCTCGCCCGCGCCGATTCTCGCCTTCTTCTCGATCCAGTCGGCGCGCTATGTCGAGAAGAGCGAGCTGGCCGACGGCGTGCGCCTCTCGGTGTTCTACGATCCCAAGCACGCCTATAACGTCGATCGCATGCTGGCGGCGATGAAGGCATCGCTCGGCTATTATCGCGCGCATTTCGGACCCTATCAGTTCGATTACGCCCGGATCATCGAGTTCCCGGGTTATGCGACCTTCGCCCAGGCGTTCGCCGGCACCATCCCCTATTCGGAGCGCATCGGCTTCATCGCCGACAATGGCGATGCCGACAGCATCGACTATGTCACCTACGTCACCGCGCACGAGCTGGGCCATCAATATTGGGCGCACCAGATCATCAGCGCGGACATGCAGGGCGGCACGGTGCTGGTCGAGACCATGGCGCAATATTCGGCGCTGATGGTGATGAAGCACATGTATGGCGAGGACAAGATTCGCCGCTTCCTGAAATACGAGCTGGACAATTACCTGCGCTCGCGCGGTTCGGAGCGGATCGAGGAACTGCCGCTCGATCGCGTCGAGAACCAGCCCTACATCCATTATCGCAAGGGCGCGGTGGTGATGTACCTGTTGCAGGACCGGCTCGGCGAGGATCGCGTCAATCACATGCTCGCGCAGCTGCTCGACAAATATCGCTTCAAGAGCCAGCCTTATCCGCGCTCGCTCGATCTGGTGAACGGCTTCCTGTCGCTCGCGCGCGATCCGGCCGAGCGTGAACTGGTGCTCGATCTGCTCGATCGCATCACCGTCTACGACCTGAAGGCGAAGACCGCGAGCGTGCGCAAGCTGGCCGATGGGACGTTCGAGACGCTGCTGACGGTGGATGCGGCCAAATTCTATGCCGGCGGCACCGGCGTGGAGAAACCCGCGCCGCTCGCCGATCAGATATCGATCGGCCTATTCGATGCGCGCCCGGGCCTTGGCGCGTTCGCCGCCAAGGACGTGATCGCGATGCAGCGCATGCCGGTCAAATCGGGCCAGCAGGTGATCCGCATCCTCTCGAAGCGCAAGCCGGCCTTTGCCGGAATCGATCCGTACAACACGTATATCGATCGGAATTCCGACGACAATGTCGTGGCGGTGACGGGGTGACGGCAAGGATTGCCGTCGATCCGGGGACATAGCTTCGTGATCGCGCACCGCCTCGCGACGATCCGCGATGTCGCCGGGCGCGGCGATGGGTGGCGGCTTGACCGGTCGCGGATGCCGGGCGAGGCTTAGGCGATGTGCGTGCTTGCCCTGGCGTGGCGATCGCATCCCCGCTGGCGGCTGGTGATGGCCGGCAATCGCGACGAGCTGCACGCGCGTCCGGCCGCGCCGCTCGCGCGCTGGGAGCATCCGGATCATGTGCTCGCGGGAAGGGATCTGCAATCGGGCGGAACCTGGCTCGGCGTGTCGGAGCGGGGGCGCTTCGCGGTCGTCACCAATCTGAGGGGCTATGGCGCGCCGGAACCGGGCCGGGCATCGCGCGGCGCGCTCGTGACCGATCTGCTGTCGGGTTCGGGAAGCTATGCCGATCCCGGCGCGGTGCGGCTTTCGGATTTCAACCCGTTCAACCTGATTATGGCCGACGGCGGGGAGGCCAGGTTCCTTTCGAACCGCCCGGAAACGATCCGGAGCATCCTGGCGCCCGGCCTCTACGGCCTGTCCAACGGCACGCTCGACGAGCCCTGGCCCAAGACGATGCGGCTCAAGGAGATCCTGCTCGACTGGATCGTCGCAGGTGCCTCCCGGCCGGAAGCGCTGCTCGACGGCCTGTGCGAAGAGACCCTGCCCGATATCGGCCTGCGCCCGACGATGCGCTCCGACATTCCGCAGGAACCGACGCTCTCCCCGATCTTCATCCGCAACCCGGTCTATGGGACGCGCTGCAGCACGGTGGTGGCGATCGACGACCAAGGCCGCGGCATGATCGTCGAGCGTCGCTATGGTGCGGCGGGGGAGGCCGTGGGAGAGATCGCCTTGTCCTTCTCCTGGCCGCTCTGAGCCGAACCAGGTTGCCAGGCGCGGTCAGGCATCCATGTCGTGCAGCGCGCGAAAGGCCCGGTAGAGCACGCGCGGATCATATTGCCCCTTGAAGACGGACGGCGCCTCGCGATCGAGGCCCAGCAGGCGATAGGCGGCGGTCTGCGCGGATCGCACCGAATATTCGACGGTGAACACGACGTCGTCCGGCTGCTCGCAATATTGTCCGGTGAAGGCCAGGTTGGTCCAGCCCTGCGGAATCACCTCGGGGCGGTCGCCATGCTCGCGGCGGAGGAACTGGCTGGTGATGAACGGCATCATGCAGGGAATGCAGGTCGCCGTATCGAGAAGCGCGGCCGTCCGGCCGGCGGCGCCGAGATGGCCGATGATCTCGGTCATGATCTCGCGCCCGTTGCATGCCGACATGGGCTTGGGGACGAAATTGCCGGGCTTGTCGACGGAGAGGCCATAGCCCCAGAAGACCTGCACGTCCTCGGGCTGGCCGCTGAAATGCGGCTGGTGCGGCAGCACGATCGAAGCCAGCCAGTTCGATTGCGGGAAGGTAATGAGGCCGCCTTCGCCCGGCACGTTGCCGGTGAGATCGCGGACGAGATCGAAGAAATCCCGGCTGTGCAGCGTCGTCGTGAACGACAGCCATTTGGATTCGCCGACATGATCAGCGAAGACCGCCGGCCGGCCGAATTCGGGGTGCCCCTCGGCGATCTTCTCCCATAATGTCCAGGCGCCGCCATCCCGCTTGGTTCCGAGATCGGCGGAGCGGTCCATGCCGCCAAGGCTCGACCCCTCGGTCATCGAGCCGAGCGTCACGATCACCCGGTCCGCCTCCTTCAGCAGGATCTCGGCATGGAGGTTGCCGCGCCGGCACAGGATCCGCTCGACGCGCTTGCCGCCGGGGCCTTCGCCGGCAACGAGATCGGTGACCTGCACGCCCAGCTCGAAGCGGACGCCATGCGCCTTGAGCCATTTTTCGAGGGGGAGGACCATCGAATCATACTGGTTGTAGACCGTCCGCATGATGCCGTGCAGATGGTTGAAGCCCGATACCATGTGCGCGAACCGCACCAGATAGCGCTTGAACTCGACCGCGCTGTGCCAGGGCTGGAAGGCGAAGGTGGTGCACCACATGAACCAGAAGTCGGTCTGGAAGAAGGAAGGATCGAACTGATCGGCGATGCTGGTCCGCTTGAGCATCGCTTCGGGCTCGATCGCCAGCCGCTCCAGCGTCAGGATATGCCCCTCGCTCAGCCCGAATGCGGGCGCGTCGACCCGGTGGCCGTCGCGGAACAGGCGGGACTTGGACGAGGTCTTCATCGTCTCGTTCCAGGCGAAGATCTCCTGGGTGACCGTCCGGCTCTCGTCGAGCGTCGGGATCGACGAAAACAGATCATAGGTGCACAGATATTTGCTTTCGAGCATCCGGCCGCCGCGCAGGACATAGCCGTCGGCGGGGTTGCCCGCGCCGTCCAGGCTGCCGCCGAGCCGGTCCGTTTCCTCGAGGATGGTGATGTCGCGGCCTGCAATATCGCCGTCGCGGATCAGGAAGGCCGCTGCCGCCAGCGAAGCGATGCCGCCGCCGACCAGGTAGAAATGCCCGGACTCGCCACCACCGGAATCCCGTGCATTGGGCTGTGCTGCTGAACTGGACATGCTTTGCTCCCGATACCGCGCCGGGCTCGCGACCGGCCTCTGGATGATCTCCGCACTGGACGCGTGATGCGTGCCGACCAATGGGTATAGTTACGGAATGCCGGATCGGTGGGGGCCTCCTAACCCTCTCCTGCGGGGCGGTCTTGCCCGCATGGGAAGGGAAACGCACCATGGCAGAGTTTGCACGGCAATCGCGATGGGGGTTGGGCAGCGATCCTCTGGGCTTGCGGGCCGCGCGCGGCTGGCTGGTGGCACTGGGTGCCGCGCTCGTGCTCTTGGGCCTTTGCGCCTCGGCCAACCTGTTCCTCGCGACGGTCGCGACCACCTACTATGTCGGCGCGATGATGCTGGTCGGCGGCGTGTTCCAGATCCTCCACGCTTTCGGCACCCGGAAATGGGGCAGCGCGGGCCTGTGGCTGCTCAGCGGCGTGCTCTATCTGCTGGCGGGGTTCGCGGTCTTCTCCGATCCGTTGTTCGCGGCGGCGGTACTGACCCTGTTCCTTGCCGTCTCGCTGGGATTCTCGGGATTGCTGCGGCTATGGGTCGCCATCGGTGCCGGCGTCGCGGGCCGGGGCTGGATGGTGGTTTCCGGGATCGCCAGCATCGCGGCGGCGGTGATTATCGGCCTCGAATGGCCGGTCAACACGCTCTGGATCCTTGGCCTGATATTGGCGGTCGACCTCATCTTTCAGGGCGTCGCGCTCCTGGCGGTCGGCTTGTCGGTGAAGACGCCGCGCGGGATCTGACTGCTAGGCTGCGGGAAGATTGATCGTCACCTTGAGCCCGGGGTCTGCATCTCCAAGCGCGATCTCGCCGCCGTGAAGGCGGACGATCGCCGCGACCAGCGGCAGACCCAGGCCATGGCCCTTGTGCATGTCGTCGATCGTCAGCCGTTCGAATCGGCGCATCGCGGCGACGCGATCGCCCTCGGCGATGCCGCGGCCATTGTCGGCGACGATGATCGTGGCGCGCCCTCCCAGCGTCGACACCGATACCGAGACCGTCGTTCCGGATGGCGTATGATAGAGGCAGTTCTCGATCAGGTTCGCCAGCATCTGGTTGAGCAACTGCCGGTCGCCTTCGATCCTGACGCCCTCGGCAGCGCGAACCAGGAGCGTCCGGCCCTGTTCCTCGATCGCCGGGGTGTAGGCGGCGGCCAGATCCTCGACCAGCGGTGCCAGCTCGATCCGTTCGAACCCGCTGCGCCGATCGCCGCCTTCGATTTCGGCGATGCGCAGGAATGCCGCGAACAGGCTCAGCATGTCCTCGCTCTGGGCCAGCGCGGCGGCGATATCGGGCTCTAGAGGGTCGCCCTGGGCGCGCCGTGCCAGCGATGCCAGGCTGTTGCGCAATCGCGACAGGGGCGTGCGAAGGTCATGCGCCGCGTCGTGCGCCACATGGCGGATGCCGGCCATGAGCTGCTGGATCCGATCGAGCATGCGGTTGAGCAGTTGCGCGTGATTGTCGAATTCGCTGCCCGAGGCATCGACGCGCATCCGGCGATCCATGTCGCCGTCCATGATCGCCTCCACGGCCTCGCGCATGTCGGCGATGCGGCGCCGGATCGTCGTGGTGAGGAGGATCACCCCGATCGTGACCATGGCGGTGATCGTTCCGAGCCCGAGCAGCAGGACGCGGATGAAGATCGAATCGAAATTGTCGATCGGCTCGCTTTCGGCGATCATCGCCAGGACATGGCCCGTGCCGACCGGGACGACGAGCGCGCGCCCCCGGACGACGCCGGGGATATGGTCGTCGCGATCGATCGGCGAGAAGCCGGCCGGTGGCAGCCTGATGGCGAGCGTGCCCGCCACGCGACGGCCGGCGCGATCGACCAGCATGAAACCGACATCGCGCGATTCGCGGCGGCTCTCCAGCGCCTCGATGCGCTGGACGATCGCCGGCAGGTCCGGCCGTGCCGATCCGCCGACGAGAGCGGAAGCCTCGCTGGCGAGGCGTCGGTCGACTTCGCGGTCCAGCGTGTCATGCGTGACCGCATAGATCGACAGGCCCACCAGGGCGACGGTGGCGACGAACACCAGCAGGAACGCCAGCCCCAGGCCGCGCAGGGTGCGGGGGCGCATGCGGGGCTAGCGGCGGATCATGTAGCCGACGCCGCGCACCGTCTCGATCGGGTCTTCCAGCCCGTCGATGTGCAACGTGTCGCGCAATCGCTTGACGTAGGAATCGACGATCTTGGCCCTGGGCTCGAAATCATAGCCCCAGACCTTCTCGATCAGCATGGGGCGGGTCATCACCCCGCCGGCGTTGCGCACCAGCTCGGTCAGCAGCTTGAACTCCATCCGTTGGATCTCGATCGGCCGGCCCGATCGCCACAGCCGGTGCTTATGCACGTTGATCTCGATATCGCCGGCGCGCAGGATCCCGGTGTTGAGCGAATCCGTCGGGCGCCGCAGGATCGCGCGGAACCGCGCATCGAGCTCCGCCGCATCGACCGGCTTGACGAGATAGTCGTCCGCTCCGGCGTCGAGGCCCTCGATCTTCTCGTCGCGCGCGCCATAGGCGGTGAGCATGATGATCGGCGTCTCGATCTTGGCGTCGCGCAGCCAGCGGATCACCGACACGCCGTCCATGTTGCCGATCAGCATGCGATCGACGACGATCCCGTCGAACCGGTCGTTCGATACGCGCGCGAATGCATCGCGGCCATTGTCGACGATCGCCGACTGGTGTCCGAGCGCGTCGAGATCGCGGACCAGCATCGTCGCCAGCGGCTGGTCGTCCTCGACAATAAGCAGATGCATCCGGCCTGATCTCCACCGATTCGCGCGAACTCCGGGCAGCGATTGCGTGCCCGCCGCGACGGATTGGATATAGCCATGCGCGCGCCGTTCGGATAGTTTCCCCTGCGCGGAGGCAATTCCGGCGCGATCTTCGGGCGCTGAAACAAAACTGCCTCAATCCCGTCTCGAAACTTTCACGGACCGCATTCCCCGGGGTGACCGGTTCGCAACTGCGCCGTCATACGGCCTACCTAGATCGTTTCCCAATCAAGAGTGAGGGGCGCCGGACGCCCCCCAAAAGGGAAACCATCAAAATGCTTCATCAAAAGACGGGCACGCGCCTGCGGCTGCTTCTGGGCGTCTCCATCCTGGCATGCACGGCAGCTCCGGCGCTGGCCCAGACCCAGGCGTCGGACGCGCCGGCGGCGTCGCCCGACCAGGCGGCCCCGGGCGACGGAATCGACGAGATCGTCGTCACGGCCACGAAGCGCGAGACGAACCTTCAGGAAACCCCGATCGCCATCTCGGTGGTGAGCAGCGAGATGATCGCCGACCGGCACGTGCAGAGCCTGTACGACCTGGCCGACGGCGCGGTGCCCAGCCTGCGCGTCGCGACCTTCGAGGCGCGCCAGACCGCGCTGACGATCGGCATTCGCGGCATCGTGCCGCTCGACGCCAACCAGCCCGCGCGCGAGCAGGGCGTCGGCATCTATGTCGACGGCGTCTATCTCGGCCGCCAGCACGGCCTGAACGCCGCGCTGTTCGACGTCGACCGGATCGAAGTGCTGAAGGGCCCGCAGGGCTCGCTGTTCGGCCGCAACACCGAAGGCGGCGCGCTGAGCATCGTCACCAAGGCGCCGACCGGGGTGTTCGACGCGCGGATGACCGCGGGCGTGAGCAATTATGGCGGCTATAATGCCGATGCCCATATCGACCTGCCCGAATTCGCCAATATCGCGATCAAGGTGGACGGCGTCGTCCAGTATCAGGATCCGACGATCAAGAACCCGCTCGCCGGCCAGACCGGCTGGAATTATTTCGACCGCCGCGGCCTGCGCGCCGATGCGCAGTGGAAGCCGTCGAGCAGCTTCACCGCCGATTTCGCCTATGACGTCGGCTATGACGCGAACAGCGCGTTCTACAGCCAGTTGCTGAACGTCAACCCGAACCATTGCGTCGCGGGCGCCGTGGCGGCCAACTCGCCCTGCAGCCTGCCCGGCACCAACTTCGCGACGCTGACCGGCACCGTGCCGTCGGTGCCGTCGATCGTGGTGGTCGATGGCGACACGCGGATGAAGACCGCCGATATCGGCGTGCCGCAGCAGCCCAGCGTCGACAAGACGCATGGCTATACCGCCCATCTCGCCTGGGATGTCGCGCCGCACCTCCAGTTGCGCTCGATCACGGCCTGGCGCGGCGTCAGCTCGATCCAGTGGGACAATTCGGGCGGCGCGCACCGCGTGCCGACCTATGCGCCCGGCGGCGCGTTCAGCCGCTACAGCCTGGCCGATCTCTACCAGCACCAGTTCAGCCAGGAATTCCAGGCGGTCGGCAGCCTGGACAAGATCGATTACGCCGCCGGCCTCTATTATTTCAACGAATCCGCCAATGACGATGCGGCCACGCCGAATTCGAACACCTGGAACGCGACCGGCACCGGCTACACGATCAACGATCCGACCAGCCAGGAGCCGGGCCACCGCTCGATCGACCGCGCCAGCTCGGCCCATTCGAAGAGCTATGCGATCTTCGGCCAGGCGACCTATTCGCCGATCGACACGCTGCACCTGACGGTCGGCGGGCGCGGCACCTGGGACGACAAGAGCGGCTATCTCTTCACGGTCAACAACATCGCGCGTCCCTGCGATCTCTATTGCTTCTCGCAGAAGACCAGCCGCTTCAATCCGATGGCGACGGTGGCCTGGGACGCGGCACCGGGGATCAACCTCTACGCCAAATATTCGACCGGCTATCGCGCGGGCGGCGCAAGCTCGCGCTCGGTGACCTATCGCCAGTTCGGGCCGGAAGACGCCAAGTCCTATGAAATCGGCGCCAAGACCGAATTCTTCGACCACCACGCCCGGCTCAACCTTGCCGGCTACATCATGGATCGCAAGGGCAGCCAGATCGACTTCAGCTCGGTCTCGTCGGATCCGATCACCAATACGAATCGCAACACGGTCGAGACGATCAATGCCCCCGGCATCACCCGGATCCGTGGTATCGAGGCGGATCTGACCGTGAACCCGGTGAACGGCCTGACCCTCACCGGCTCCTATGCCTATACCTACACCAAGATCCCGCCGGTGCTGAACCCGTTCACCGGGGTCGTGCAGAACGTCTATATCGTGTTCACGCCGCGCAACGCGGCAAGCGGCGCGATCGACTATGCCGTCCCGGTCGCCAATATGAGGGTCAAGCTGCACCTCGACGCGAACTATTCGCAGGCCACCCAGACCTTCGACCAATATGCCACGACGAACGACGCCTCGTTCATCGTCAACGGGCGGCTGTCGCTCGCCGATATCGACCTGGGCGACGGTGCGAAGCGGCTGACCGTGTCGATCTGGTCGCGCAACCTGTTCAACGAAGCCTATGTCTATCGCCGGGATCCGTCGAACAGCCTGCCGAGCCTCACCGGCAGCATCAGCGGCGTGCTTGGCGACTATGGCAACTTCAACGCGCCGCGCACCTTCGGCCTCGAAGGCTCGATCAAGATGTGACGCGGTAGCCGGCAGGTGCGCCGTGGGAAAACACGGCGCACATTGCCCGGTGCTGTTCCAAGGCCCGGACGCCCATCGGCGTTCCGGGCCTTTTCGTTTGGCGATCGGATCGATTGCGAATCGCTCCCCAGGCCGTCCGCGCCGAATCCTCCGCTGCGAGCACTTGGCCGTTGCTGCGGGCAGGGGAGCGGATCGCTGGTGTTGACTTAACCGTCCCCCCTTCCTAAACGGCCCCTGCCTTGGCGGGCTCGCCCTTGGTACATGCGCTGGACCCTGCCGGAGACGGCAAATGGAGAGGCGAAATGGCCGAAAACGAGCCCGGACTGGAACCCCTCCAAGAGGATGCGCGCCTCAACTCGCTCGACGAGCGACTGCGGCAAGCAAAATCGGACGAGGCGATCAGGAATGGCGGGGGCACCGATAAAGGCCAGGCGGATTACAACCTGGGCAATCGCGTGCTGGCCGAACTGGTCGGCGGGATGGCTGGAGGTGCGCTGATCGGGTGGGTGCTCGATCGGTTTCTGGGAACCTCCCCATGGCTCCTGCTCGCGCTGCTCTTCTTGGGCATCATAGCGGCGTTCAGGAACATCATTCGGATTTCGAACCAGCGCTCGAAGTGACTCTTCGGGCGCTTTGGCTAAATAGGGCGGACAGACAAGCGTGGCGGCTGAATCAGGCAAGATCGACCCGATGCATCAGTTCGAGGTGCAGACGATCTGGGATCCCGGCTTCACCATTGCCGGGCACCATATCGCCTTCACCAACTCGGCGCTGTGGATGTGCGTGGCCGCGGTGGCGCTCTGGGCGTTCATGCTGATGGGCATGAAGCGCCAGGTGATCCCGACTCGCGGCCAGATGCTGGTCGAGAATTTCGTCGGCTTCATCGATGCGCTGCTCGCGCAGAATGTCGGCAAGGAAGGGCGGAAATACCTGCCCTATATCTTCTCGCTGTTCATGTTCATCCTGTTCGGCAACATCATCGGCCTGCTGCCCTTCGGCCTGGTCGGCGTGCATCCCTTCACCTTCACCAGCCATTTCACCGTGACCGGCGTATTGGCGATCATGAGCTTCTCGATCGTGCTGATCGTCGGCTTCTGGAAGCATGGGCTGCACTTCTTCTCGCTGTTCGTGCCGCACGGCACGCCGCTGTGGCTGATCTGGCTCATCCCGGTGATCGAGTTCGTCAGCTTCATGGTCCGCCCCTTCTCGCTGGGCCTGCGACTGTTCGTGGCGATGATCGCCGGGCACATCCTGCTGAAGGTGCTGGCCGGCTTCGTCATCAACGCCAGCAATGCCGGGATCATCCCGGGCCTGGGCGTCGGCATCCCCAGCTTCGCGCTGATGGTCGGCATCTCGGCGCTGGAGATACTGGTCGCCGGCATCCAGGCCTATGTGTTTGCACTGCTCACGTCGCTGTACATCAACGACGCCGAGCATCTGCACTGAGTTTATCTTACCCAACCAACGAAATCGAAGCAGGAGTTATTTGAAATGGACGCAGAAGCAGCAAAGCTGATCGGTGCAGGTCTCGCGGCGATCGGCGCCGGCATGGCCGCCATCGGTGTGGGCAACGTGTTCGGCAGCTTCCTCGAGGGCGCGCTGCGCAATCCCGGCGCGGCCGACGGCCAGCAGGGCCGCCTGTTCATCGGCTTCGCGGCCGCCGAGCTTCTCGGTCTGCTCGCGTTCGTCGTGGCGATGATCCTGATCTTCGTCGCCTGAATTTTCCGGTTCGGGCCGGCCCTGCGCCGGCCCGCATCTGGATGGGATAGCAATGCCTCAGATTTCCCAGCTCGCCGAAACCTTCGCGTCGCAGATCTTCTGGCTGCTCGTGACGTTCGGCTTCGTCTTCTTCGTCGTGGGCAAGTTCATGGTGCCCAAGGTGCTGTCGACGATCGACCAGCGCGACCAGTCGGTCGCCGGCGATCTCGCGGCGGCCGAGGCTGCCCGTGCGGCGGCGGACCAGGCCGAGGAGCGCTGGCGGGCTGAGGAGAACGCCGCGCGCGAGGCGGCGCAGAAGCGCATCGCCGATGCCCGCGCCAAGGGTGCGGCAGCGGCCGAGAAGACCCTCGCCAAGGGCAATGCCCAGAACGAGGCGCGCATGGCCGAGGCGGAAACCCGCATCGCCGATGCGACCAGCGCGGTGATGGCGGAGATCGAGGCGGTCGCGGCCGATGCCGCGAAGGACATCGTCTCCCGCCTGTCGGGCACCAAGGTTACGGCCGCGGAGGCCAAGAAGGCAGTGAAGGCGGCGCTCAATGGCTGAACAGGCTCCCCATTCGGCGACCACGGAAGCCCCGGGCGGCGCGGCGCACGAGGTCGATCCGTCGGTGTTCGGGCTCGACGCGACCGTCTGGGTCTCGATCGCGATGACTGCGTTCATCCTGATCCTGCTGTGGAAGAAGGTGCCGGGTCTGGTGACCCGCGGCCTCGACAATCAGATCGCGGCGATCCGCACGCGGCTGGAGGATGCCAAGCAACTCCGCGCCGAGGCCGAGGCGCTGCGCGACGAATATGCCCGCAAGATCGCCGGTGCCGAGAACGAGGCCGCCGCGATGCTCGCCCATGCCGAGGAAGAGGCCAAGGGCGTGCTCGCCAAGGCCGAGGCCGACGCCAAGGATCTGACCGCGCGCCGCGCCAAGATGGCCGAGGACAAGATCGGCGCCGCCGAGCGCGCCGCGCTCCAGGCGATCCGCGCCAAGGCCGCCGATGCCGCGACCAGGGCGGCCGCCGCGATCATCGCCGAGAAGCATGGCGCCGACGCCGACAAGGCGCTGGTCGACCAGACGATCGCGGGCCTGGGCCGGCTCAACTGAGCTTTGGTCCGGGGGCGGGCGTTGCCCGGCCGATGAAATCCCTTAAAGACGGCGCGATGCAATTCCGTCGCGCCTTTGGAACCATGGTGCTCCGGCTTCGGGAGGCCGCATAGCCATGCGCTGGCTCCGCCTCGGCACGGCGCTGGTGATCGTGCTGATCGTGGCGATGCTCGCGGTCGTCTGGCATTCGGCCGGCCGCGATGATGGGGCGGAAGCGATCAAGGCGCGCGCCGAGGCCCAGATGCAGCGCATCGAAGCCGAAGCGCAGCGGCTGGAGAATGCGGCACGGGAATAGCGGCTTCCGGAGTTCCGCCACCGTTGACAGGGCAAATGGAATGACGGGGATTGGTGGATAGCTGCCATCCTGGCTTCTTCTCCCTCTCCCCTTTGGGGAGGGGGGCGGGGAGAGGGATTTAGATCCGCAATCGGATCGGAAGCGGCCACCAGCTTATGAGCTTGCGCCTTAACCTTCGCGGGAAAGCCCTCAGTCCTGGCGAGGCTTGCGGAACTTGAAGACGAACTGGTCGGTCTTGCCGCGGATCGACGGGTCGAACACCTTGGCCGTGTGCGGATCGGCGGGGTTGGCCAGCAGCGGCAGCGACCCCTCGAACTTGAAGCCTGCCTTCTCGATCTCGGCGCGCGCCGCTGCCGGATCGATGCGGTGGAGCGTGTCGGGCGCGGCCATGGCCGGATCCGCATTGGCGGCATGGTCGATGACCAGCAACACGCCGCCCGGCTTGAGCGCCGCGTAGAGCCTGGCCGCGACCGTCGCGGAGAGGTCCGCCGGGAAGCGCTTGAGATGCAGGTCGTGCCAGTTCTGCACGGTGACGATCGCGTCGAGCGGCTCGGGAAAGGCGAGGTCGGCGAACGGCGTGTTGGAGAGGGTGACGTCCTTGTAGGTGCCGGGGATCGCCAGCACCGCATCGTCGAGCTTGCCCTTGGTGAACTCGGCCGGCTGATAGCCATAGACATGGCCGTGATCGCCCACCGCGCGCGCCAGGATGCGCGTCCAATAGCCGCCGCCCATCACGAAGTCTGCGACCTTCTGCCCCGGCTTGATCCCGGCAAAGGCCAGTATCTCGCCCGGATGGCGGGCGACGTCGCGTTCCGTGTCGGTTGCGGGACGGGCCGAATCTGCCAGCGCCGTCTGGATCGCGGGCGGCACGGTTTGGGCAAAGGCGAGGGGCATGCCGAGCGCGAGCAGCGCGGCGGGCAGGATCACGAGCTTCATGGCGTTCTCTCCCGATTTTGCCGGCACTATGGACCTTGGGCGCGCGCGATCAAGTTGCCCCGGCCCGCGCCCATGCCTAAATCGACCATGACGATGTCAGACCCCAATTCCCCCAATCGCTTCAATGAGGAAAAGGCGACCTACGCGGTGCGCGGCGAAGGCGCGCCCGATCTCGACGCGGGCGTGGCGGCGATTCGCAACGTGCTGAAGACGCTGCCCGCGCGGCCCGGCGTCTATCGCATGCAGGATGCGCGCGGCGACGTGCTCTATGTCGGCAAGGCGCGGGCGCTCAAGAACCGCGTCACCAACTACACCCAGGTCCAGCGCCTATCGAAGCGGCTCCAGCGCATGGTCGCCCAGACGCGCTCGATGACGATCGTCACCACCAACAACGAGGCCGAGGCGCTGCTGCTGGAGGCGCAGCTCATCAAGCGCTTCCGCCCGCCCTACAACGTGCTGCTGCGCGACGATAAGAGCTTCCCCTTCATCCTGCTGCGCCGCGACCATGAATTCCCCCGCGTCCAGCTCCATCGCGGCGCGCGGCGCTTCAAGGGCGATTATTTCGGGCCGTTCGCCGGCGCGGGGCAGGTGCGCAAGACGCTCAACGCGCTCCAGAAGCTGTTCCTGCTCCGGAGCTGCACCGACGGCTTCTTCGCCACGCGCGACCGGCCGTGCCTGCTCTACCAGATCCGCCGCTGCTCGGCGCCTTGCGTCGGCCGCATCGACGAGGCCGGCTATGCCGAGCTGATGAACGACGCCCGCGATTTCCTCCAGGGCAAGTCGACCAAGGTCCAGGCCAAGCTCGGCGAGGCGATGCAGGCTGCCGCGGAAAATCTCGATTTCGAGCAGGCTGCCGTGCTGCGCGACCGGCTGAAGGCGCTCACCTTCATCCAGGGCAGCCAGGCGATCAACGCCGAAGGGGTGGGCGATGCCGATATCTTCGCGCTCGCCAACAAGTCCGGCGTGATGGGTATCCAGGCGTTCTTCATCCGAGGCGGCCAGAATTGGGGCCATCGCAGCTTCTTCCCCGCGCACACCAACGAGGTGCCGGAGGACGAAGTGCTGTCGGCCTTCCTGATGCAGTTCTACGAGGAAGTGCCGCCGCCGAAGAACGTGTTCGTCGATCGCGAGCTGGAGGAGGCGGGTATCCTCGCCGAGGCGATGGCCGAGCGCGCGGGCTTCAAGGTCGCGCTCTCGGTGCCGCAGCGCGGCGCGCGGCGGCGGCTGATGGAGCAGGCGCAGCGCAACGCGGTCGAGGCGCTCGACCGGCGGCTGGCGGAAAGCACCACCCAGGCCAAGCTGCTCGCCGAGATCGCCGATATCTTCGAGCTGCCCGAGCCGCCCGATCGCATCGAGATCTACGACAACAGCCATATCCAGGGCACCAATGCGCTGGGGGCGATGGTCGTCGCGGGGCCGGAGGGCTTCCGCAAGAACCAGTATCGCAAGTTCAACATCAAGCGTGCCGAGACCATTCCGGGCGACGATTTCGGCATGATGCGCGAAGTATTCTCCCGCCGCTTCGCCCGCGCGCAGGAGGAAGATCCCGATCGCCAGGGCGACACCTGGCCCGATCTGGTGCTGGTCGATGGCGGGCGCGGGCAGTTGAATGCCGTGAAGGGCGTGCTGGAGAATCTCGGCATCGAGGATGTCTGCCTGGTCGGTGTCGCCAAGGGGCCGCATCATGGCCGCGAGGGGCGCGAGGTGTTCCACCTGATGGACGGGCGCGAACTGATGCTGCCGGTCAATTCGCCAGTGCTCTTCTATCTCCAGCGCCTGCGCGACGAGGCGCACCGCTTCGCGATCGGCGCGCACCGGGCGAAGCGCGCCAAAGCGATCGGCGCGAGCCCGCTCGACGAAGTGCCCGGCATCGGCCCGGCGCGGAAAAAGGCGCTGCTGATGCACTTCGGCACCGCCCGCGCGGTGCGCGGCGCCAGCCTGGAGGATCTGCAAAGGGCGCCGGGCGTATCGGCGGCGGTGGCGCAGCAGCTCTACGATTATTTCCACGCGGGCTGACGCTTCCGGGCGGTGCACCGAAATTCCCGCGCTTCTGCACCGTGCCTGCGCGGCCCTCTATTGAGTGCGCCGGAGAAGTGGCTAGATTCGCGGGATCAACAGGGGGTGGAATTTGCGCAGATCGATAGCCGCGTTGCTGGCCACGACCATTTTCGTCGGCGTCGCCCATGCCGGGGACAAGCCGATCTATGCCGCCGCGCCGGATTGGGTCCAGCCCGCGCCGCCGATCGACGTCAGCCATCTGGGCGATGCGGATCCGGTGCTGCTGGTGATGGATCAGCAGCAGCGGCTCCAGGACGGCCAGGTCTGGGCCTATACCGACATGGCAATGCGGATCGCCTCGCCGGCGGTGCTCACCCAGGCCGGTACGCTGCCGCTGCCCTGGGATCCGAGCAAGGGCGACATCATCATCCACCGCGTCGAAATCCTGCGCGGCACAGAGCATATCGACGTGCTGGCATCGGGCGATCGCTTCAAGGTGCTCCAGCGCGAGCAGCAGCTGGAGCGGGCGACGCTGAACGGCCTGCTGACGGCGACGCTGGCGGTCGAGGGCCTGCGCGTCGGCGACGTGCTCCACCTCAGCTTCTCGATCACGCACAAGGATCCGGCGCTGCACGGCCATGTCCAGAACACGTCGCTGCTGGTTCCCGAACCGGCGCGGTTGCAGTTCGGGCGCATCCGGACGCTCTGGCCGCAATCGATGGACCTGAAGACGCGGACCTATATCAAGGGCATCGAGCTCAAGCCGGTCGATCGCGCGGACGGCTTTCACGAGCTGTCGTTCACATTGCCCGTCGCCAAGCCGGCGGAGATGCCCGGCGATGCGCCCGGCCGCTTCCAGCCGCTGCCGATCTTCGACATGACCAATTATGGCGACTGGTCCGAAGTATCGAAGGACATGGCGCCGCTCTTCGCGACCGACGGCGCGATCGCGCCGGGAAGCCCGCTTGCGGCGGAAGCGGCGAAGATCGCCGCGGCGAGCAGCGATCCGCGCACCCGCGCGGCGCTGGCGCTGCAACTGGTGCAGGACAAGGTCCGCTATCTGTACAAGGGCATGGACGGCGGCAATTACGTGCCCCAAGCGCCCGCCCAGACCTGGTCCGCCCGCTATGGCGACTGCAAGGCCAAGTCGCTGCTGCTGCTCTCGATCCTGCGGGAGCTCGGGATCGAGGCGGAGCCGGTGCTGGTGAGCGCCGATCTCGGCGATCTGCTGGCGGTCCGCCTGCCGATGCCGGGGGCGTTCAACCATATGATCGTCCGCGCGACGATCGGCGGCGAGAGCCTGTGGCTCGACGGCACCGGTTCGGGCGCGCGGCTTTCCGATCTCGGCGACGTGCCGCCCTTTCGGCATGCGCTGCCGCTGCGCGTCGGCGGCGCCGGGCTGATGGACATGCCGATGCGCCCCAATGCGCGGCCGATGAACGACGCGGAGATCGATATCGACGCGACCGCCGGCCTGTTGCTGCCGATGCCTTATACCGCGCGGATCACCGTGCTCGGCGCGACCGCCGAGGTGATGCGCGTCGTCTCGATCCAGAGCGGCAAGGAGGATACCGATGCCGCCATCGATCGGCTGCTCACCGGGCTGCTCGGCGCGAACGAGGCGGTCGGCCGCAGCTTCAAATATGACGAGGCGACCGCGAGCGCGACGATCGCCGCGCACGGCATCGCCTATCCCGAATGGAGCAAGCAGGACGAACGCCTCACTGTCACGCTCGATTCGACGGTCAACGCGATCGATTTCACGCCCGATCGCGCGCGTTCGGCGTGGCGCGACATTCCCGTCGCAAGCGGCGGCTATGACGATTCGCGCGTGCTGGTCCGCACCCATCTGCCCGATGGCGGCAAGGGCTTCACGCTGAGCGGCGCGACCACGCTGCCGCGCAGCCTGGGCGGCAAGCTGCTCACCCGCAGCGCGGCGCTGGGGCCGGATGGCGTCATCACCGTCGACGATCGCGTGGTCTCGGGCCTGATCGAAACCGCGCCGGCCGATATCTCGGCGACGCGCGCGCAGGTCGCCCAGGCCAAGACGCAATTGCTCAAGGCCATCGCGCCCGCCGACCGCCCAACCTTGCTCGCCGAGGCCGATGCGGCGAAGCGGAGCAAGCGGCTGGCGCCGATCCTGGCGGTCTATGCCCAGCAGATCGCCGAAAAGCCGGACGACGTCGAAAGCTATACCGATCGCGCCTGGCTCTTCGAGCGGATCTATGATCGCGCGGGGGCGATCAAGGATCTGACCAAGGCCGTCGAGCTTGCGCCCAGCGTCGACATCTATCTGCGCCGCGCGCGCCAATATCGCGCGCTCAACGACGATGTGCGGGCGCTGGCCGATGCGCAGGCGGCAGTGGCGCTCGATCCGAGCGCGAGCGGCGCGATCGGCATGGTCGCCGCGCTGGAGGCCGAGCATGGCAAGCGCGATGCGGCGATCGACAGCCTGGCCGAGCATGTCGCCGCGGGCGGCGACGAGAAGACGACCTATGTCATTGCCCAGGCCGATCTGCTTGCCGGCGGCGAGCGGACCGATGAAGCACTGTCGCTGCTCGACGGCGTGATCGCGAAATCGCCGGGCAATGCCGGGCTGATGAATTCGCGCTGCTGGATCAAGGGCACGCGCAACGTCGCGCTCGATACGGCGCTCAAGGATTGCACCAAGGCGATCGAATTGAGCGAATCCCCGGCCTCCGCGCTCGACAGCCGGGCGCTGGTCTATTTCCGCATGAACCGGATGGACGACGCGGTCGCCGATCTGAACGCGGCGCTCGACTATGATTCGGAGCAGGCGGCAAGCCTGTTCATGCGCGGGGTGATCCGCAAGCGGACGGGCGCGCCCGGCGCGGACGCCGATCTCGCCGCGGCCCGGACGATCTGGCCGCGCGTGGACGAGGATTACGATCGGTACGGCATCAAGCCATAGGGCGTATCGTGCGGATTCGGGATTTCTTCACGCCGGCGCGCTAAGCCCCGCGCCATGCCGACGCGCGTATTCCTGACCATCGATACCGAGCTGATGTGGCGCCATCACGTCGCCGGGCTCGATCCGGAGACGATCGTCCAGCGCTCGCTGGAGCCCGCTGGCGTCGGCATCGGCTGGCAGCTTGCGCAGCTCGGCCGGCATGGGCTGAAGGCGACCTTCTTCGTCGATCCGATGCCGGCGCTGGTCTACGGCCTCGATCCGATCCGGCGCGTGGTGGGCGCGGTGCTGGAGGCGGGGCAGGAGGTGCAGCTTCACCTCCATCCCAACTGGACCGGCGCGACGGCGGGGGATCGCGGCGCAAGCTACGGCCCGTTCGAGCTGATCGACTACAGCCTGGAGGAGCAGGCCCGGCTGATCGCCGGCGCGGCGGACATGCTGGTCGCGGCGGGTGCGCCGAAGCCGGTCGCCTTCCGATCGGGCAGCTATTCGGCCAGCGACGACACCCTGCTTGCCCTGGCCGAGCTCGGTTTCCGCTATGATTCGAGCCATAACGGCTCCGAGCATCCTTGGCCCAGCGCGATCGGCCTCGATGCGCGCCAGATCGCGCCGATCGCATATCGCGGGATCACCGAGGTTCCGGTCACGCTGATCGAGGACCGCAGGGATCACCTCCGCCATTTCCAGATCTGCGCGCTTTCCGCCGCCGAGATGAAGGCCGCGCTCGATCATGCCGCGCGCGCGGGCCATGCGGCGGTGACGGTGGTGGGGCACAGCTTCGAGCTCGCCAATCGCGCCGGCACCCGGCCCAACGCCGTGCATGTCCGCCGTTTCGAGATGCTGTGCCGCCTGCTGGGTCGCCGCCGCGAGGCGCTGGTGACTAGCCATTTCCGCGACCTGCCCGTGCTGCGGCTGGACCAGGCCGATGCGCCGCTCGGCCCCAGCCTGTTGCGCACCCGCCTGCGCCAGGCGGAGCAGCTCTGGTCGAACTTGGTCGAGGAACGCGTGGCATGACGGCGGCGCATCCCGCCAAGCCGGTGCGGCTCAAGTTCGAGATCGGCGCGCGCACCTTGTTCGCCGTGCGGCGGTCGCTGGCCCGCGTGCCGCTCACGCTGGAGGATGCGATCGAGAGTCGGCTGCCGGTGCTCCCGCCGCTGGAACGCGGCACGCACGGCTATTCGGTGACGTCGCTGCCCGAGGATCGCCAGGCGGCGATGCTCCATGCCTCGGGCGGGATGCTGCCCTTCGTGCGCCAGCGCTACACGCGCTATTATCTCGATTTCGAGATCGGCTTCGACGCCTGGTTCGGCGGCCTGTCGTCCAACGCCCGCCAGGGCCTCAAGCGCAAGGCCAAGAAGATTGCAGGCGGCGGCGCGCTCGACGTCCGCCGTTTCCACGCGCCGCACGAACTGGAGGCATTCCACGCCGTTGCGCGGCAGATCTCGCAGCGCACCTATCAGGAGCGGCTGCTCGGCTCGGGCCTGCCCGACGGCCCGGAGTTCGTGCGGGAGATGCTGGCGCTGGCCGCCGCAGATCGCGCGCGCGCCTGGCTGCTCTACATCGCCGGCGAGCCTGTCGCGTACCTCTATTGCCCGGTGTTGGGCGATACCGTGATCTACGCCCATGTCGGCCATGATCCGGCGTTCAACGATCTCTCGCCGGGCGCGGTGCTCCAGCTCGAGGCGATGCGCGACCTGTTCGCAGAGGAACGCTTCGGCCGATTCGACTTCACGGAAGGGGAGGGCCAGCACAAGCGCCAGTTCGCCACCGGCGGCGTGGCCTGTATCGATCTCCTCCTGCTGCGCCCGAGCCTCGCCAACCGGCTGACGATGGCGGCGCTCGGCGGCTTCAACGCCTCGGTAGCGCTGGCGAAACGCGCGGTGAACGCGGCCGGGCTGGAGAAACTCGCGAAACGGGTCCGGCGAGGCGCCTGAAAAAGCCCCTCCCCTTCAGGGGAGGGGTTTGGGGTGGGGCAGTGTCTCACCGAGACCGAAGCTCGTGATAACTCCCCCAACCCCTCCCCCGAAGGCGCGGGGCTTGATATGGCATGTCCCATGCATCTCCGCGCCGAAGCGATCATCCTCAGCATCCGCGCGCATGGCGAGCATGGCGCGGTGGTGCGTGCGCTCACCGAGAGCGACGGCCTCCAGCCCGGCTATGTCCGCGGCGGCCGTTCGCGGGCGCTCCGCCCGATCCTCCAGCCCGCAAACCTTGTCCTCGGCGAATGGCGCGCCCGCACCGAGGAGCAGCTTGCCGCGCTCACGGTCGAGCTGATCCACAGCCGCGCGCCGATGTTCGGCGAGCCGCTGCCTGCCGCCGCGTTCGACTGGGCGACTGCGCTCACCGCCGCGACCCTGCCCGACGGCCAGCCCTATCCGCGCCTCTACAGCGCGCTCGACGGCGTGCTCGCCGCGATCGAGGCGGCGCCGGCGGCGCGCGGCTGGGCGGTGGCGCTGGTCCGCTACGAGCTGTTGCTGCTCGCCGATCTGGGCTTCGGCCTCGACCTGGAGCATTGCGCCGCCACCGGCCGCAACGACGATCTCGCCTTTGTCAGCCCGAAAAGCGGCATCGCCGTCAGCCGCCTGGGCGCGGAGGGCTATGAGCGCCGCCTGCTCGCCTTGCCCCGCTTCCTGATCGAGGGCGGCGAGGCGGATTGGGACGATATCCTGGCCGGCCTCAAGCTCACCGGCCACTTCCTCGAACGCGATCTGCTGATCGGAAAAAGCGCCGACACGCTCGCCGCGCGCGCACGGCTGGTCGATCGATTGCTGCGGGCGGTTGCCTAACTGGCGCGGTATCGGCAAAGCGGCACGGTTTTTCGAGCTATTGGGAGCGGAAATGCCGCTGATTGCTGTTTTGCCCGGTGACGGGATCGGTCCTGAAGTCACGCATGAGGCGAGGCGCGTGCTCGAAGCGCTCGATCTCGATCTCCAGTTCGAGGAAGCGCCAATCGGCGGCGCCGCCTATCTCGCCTCGGGCCGTCCGCTGCCGCCCGATACGCTCGCACTCGCCAAGCGGTCCGACGCCGTGCTGTTCGGCGCGATCGGCGATCCCCGCTTCGACGCGCTCGAACGCCGCCTGCGGCCCGAGGCGGCGCTGCTCGGCATCCGGCGCGAGCTGGGCCTGTTCGCCAATATCCGCCCCGCCTCGCTCTTTCCGGGGCTGGAGAACGCCTCGCCGCTCAAGAACGAGATCGTCGCGGGCCTCGACATCGTCATCGTCCGCGAGCTGACCGGCGACGTCTATTTCGGCGAGAAGGGCCGCCGCACCACGCTGGAGGGGCTGCGCCAGGGCCACGACCTGATGAGCTATGACGAAGGCGAGGTGGAGCGCATCGCCCGCGTCGGCTTCGAGATGGCCAAGCGCCGCAAGCGCAAGCTCTGCTCGGTGGACAAGGCGAACGTGCTGGAGACGTCGCAGCTCTGGCGCGACGTGGTCAACGATCTCGCGACCGACTATCCCGAGGTCCATCTGACCCATATGTATGTCGACAACGCCGCGATGCAGCTCGTGCGCGCACCGACTGCGTTCGACGTGATCGTGACGGGTAATCTGTTCGGCGACATCCTGTCGGACGAAGCGAGCATGTGCGCCGGCTCGATCGGCATGCTGCCCTCGGCCTCGCTCTCGGCCTGGAGCGGCGCCAACGGCATGTACGAGCCGATCCATGGCAGCGCGCCGGACATTGCGGGGCAGGGCAAGGCCAATCCGTGCGCGGCGATCCTCTCGGCCGCGCTGCTGCTGCGCCATTCGCTCGACAACGAAGCCGCCGCCCGCCGTATCGAGGCGGCGGTCGCCGCTGCGCTGGTCAAGGGCGCCCGCACGGCCGATCTGGGCGGCAGCCTCTCCACCACGGCGATGGGCGACGCGGTGTTGGCGGAACTCTGAATATCGTTCGTCATCCCGGCGCAGGCCGGGATGACGAGAGTTTTGGATTGGCGGCCTACCGCCAGCTCGGGAACCACATCCAGTAATTGAACGACTGGCCGTCATGCAGCGGGGAGGCGGCCAGGATCGGGTAGAAATAGCCGAAGGCG
Organism: Sphingomonas sp. dw_22; assembly: GCF_018449795.1. Taxonomy (GTDB): domain Bacteria; phylum Pseudomonadota; class Alphaproteobacteria; order Sphingomonadales; family Sphingomonadaceae; genus Sphingomonas. The sequence goes on along the minus strand of NZ_JAAVVE010000047.1, from coordinate 11,093 downwards.
ATCAGCGAGAGGGCGGTGAACCACTCCTCCCAGCCCTTGTTCCTGCCGCGGTCGAAATGGTCGAACGCCACCGGCAGCACCAGGCACAGGAAGATCGCCGAGAGGTGGTAATAATAATAGAAACCCAGGGATTTGGGGATGACGATGTAGATCGCCACCGATGCGATCCACAGCAAGGCCCCCGCCAGCGGCCGGATCGCCCTGGACCGGAACCACGCCGCCAGGCAGGCGAGCACGCCCACCAGCCCGCCCCACATGATGACGGGATTGCCGATCAGCAGCACGCCGCGCTGCGCGCCCATGTCCCATTCGTAGAAGAACCAGATCGGCCGGATCATCAGCGGCCAGCTCCACCAGTCGGACTGGTAGGTATGGTGGCGCAGAACCTGGGTCTGGGCGCCGTACATCTGGCGCTGGAGATCGAGCAGGCCGGACAGGCTGAGCGGATCGGAGGCGTAGAAGAAGGCGGGCGCGAAGGTGAGGAAATAGGTGATGATGCTCACCGCGCCCAGGATCGCGAGGCCCGGGATCGTCGCCAGCCCCGGCCAGTGCGGCTGGTTCTTCATCCAGAAGGCGGAATCGATCGATTTCTTCGCCCGGCGCGCGTCGAGGATGCGGATGACGACAAAGGCCAGCCCGGCAAGCGCGACATAGGGCACCGCCGCCCATTTGACCGCGGTCGCCAGCCCCAGCAGCACGCTCGCCCCGATCCAGCGCCACCGCACCTGCCGGGGCGTGCCCTTCATCGCCCAGAGCATCAGCACCAGCGCCCAAAGCACGAACGCGCCCAGGAACACGTCGAGCATCGCCGTGCGCGCCTGGACGAACAGGCTCTGGTTCAGCGCCGCCAGCGCCGCGCCCACCAGAGCCGGCCGCATCCGTCCGCCGAGCAGCAGCCAGATAAAGGCGAACACCCCCACCACCGTCGCCGTGCCGGCCAGGCTGGGCAGGATCCGCCAGCCGATCGGATTGTCGCCGAAGACCATCATGCCCAGCGCGATCAGCTCCTTGCCGAGCAGCGGATGCTCGGTATTGCGCGGGGCCGAGAGGTCGATCAGCGCCTGGGCGGCGGGCACATAATGCACCTCGTCGAACATGATCCGGCTGGGCTGGTCGAGATGCAGGGTGAACAGCGCTTGCGCGGCCAGGGCGATCAGCAGGGCGACGATGGCGGGGCGGCTCTGAAGGGCCTTGATGCGATCCAGCATGGCGGCTCGATAGCATCCCGCTCCCGCTTAAGGGAGGGAGAAGTGGTTGACGTAGGGGCGCCGCGCCCGGCAAAGCGAAATCCATGAAGCGTCATACCGGCCAGGACCAAAGCATCACCCGCAACTGGAAGCCCGCCACCCAGGCGGTGCGCGGCGGCACGGCGCGCTCCGAATGGGGCGAGACGAGCGAGGCGATCTTCCTCACCTCGGGCTATGCCTATGATTGCGCGGCCGATGCGGCGGATCGTTTCGCCGGCGAGCAGGTCGGCATGACCTATTCGCGCCTCCAGAACCCCACGGTCGAGATGCTGGAGCAGCGCATCGCCCTGCTCGAAGGCGCCGAGGCCTGCCGCTCGATGGCGACCGGCATGGCGGCGATGACGGCGGCCCTGCTCTGCCAGCTCGAACAAGGCGACCATCTGGTCCAGGGCCGCGCCGCCTTCGGCTCGTGCCGCTGGCTCACCGACTCGCTGCTCCCCAAGTTCGGCATCGAGACGACCGTGATCGACGCGCGCGATCCCCAGCAGTTCCAGGACGCGATCCGGCCGAACACCAAGCTGTTCTTCTTCGAGACTCCCGCCAACCCCACGATGGATGTGGTGGACCTTGAGGCGGTGTGCGGCATCGCCCGCGCGCACGGCATCAAGACGGTGGTCGACAATGCCTTCGCCACCCCCGCGCTCCAGCGCCCGATGGACTATGGCGCGGACATCGTCGCCTATTCCGCCACCAAGATGATGGACGGCCAGGGTCGTGTGCTGGCGGGTGCCGTGACGGGCACCGAGGATTTCATCAACAACACGCTGCTGCCCTTCACCCGCAACACCGGCCCGACGCTGAGCGCGTTCAACGCCTGGGTGGTGCTCAAGGGGCTGGAGACGCTCGACCTGCGCATCCGCCGCCAGAGCGAGAATGCGCTGAAGGTCGGCAGATTCCTGGAAGGCCGCGTACCGCGCATCCTCCATCCGGGGCTCCCCAGCCACCCGCAGCACAATCTGGCGATGCGCCAGATGGAGGCGACCGGCCCGATCTTCGCCTTCGAGGTGGAGGGCGGCCGCGCCCAGGCGCACGGCCTGCTCGACGGGCTCGGCCTGATCGACATCTCCAACAATATCGGCGATTCGCGCTCGCTGATGACGCATCCGTCCTCCACCACCCATTCGGGCGTGGCCGAGGAAAAGCGGCTGGAGATGGGCGTGACCGAAGGCATGCTGCGCCTCAATGTCGGCCTCGAAGACCCGGACGACGTGATCGCCGATCTCGATCAGGCGCTGGCGGGCGTCGGGCTGTGAAAGCCCTGTTCACCGACGAGGCGGAGACGCGCGGCGTCGTCGTCCGCGTGTCGGTGTCCTATCTCCCCGAGCAGTCCGAGCCGCAGCGCGGCCGCTGGTTCTGGGCCTATCATATCCGCATCGAGAATGAGGGCCCTCACACCGTGCAGCTCCTCACCCGCCACTGGATCATCACCGACGGCCGCGGCGCGCGCCATTCGGTGGAGGGCGAGGGCGTGGTCGGCGAGCAGCCGATGATCGAGCCGGGCGGCAGCTTCGACTATGTTTCGGGCTGCCCGCTCTCGACGCCCACGGGATCGATGCAGGGCAGCTATCACATGATCGGCGAGGACGGATCGGCGTTCGACGTCGCCATCCCCAAATTCACCCTGATCGCCCCGGCGGTGACCGGGTGAAGCGCACGCATCTCCCGCTGAACGGCCTGCGCGTGCTCGATGCGGCCGCGCGGCACCTGTCGTTCACCCGCGCCGCGGACGAGCTGGCGGTGACGCCCGCCGCCGTGGGCCAGCAGATCCGCGCGCTAGAGGATACGCTCGGCGTCGTCCTGTTCCGCCGCACCACTAAGGGGCTGGAGCTGACGCCCGAGGCAGAGGCCGGTCTGGTCGCGCTGCGCGCCGGCTTCCTCCAGTTCGAGGAATCGGTGCGGGCGATGCAGGCGGGGCAATCCTCCAAGTCGTTGACGATCGCCGCCCCGCGCGACCTCACCGCCAAATGGCTGATGCCCAAGCTCGCCGAGATCGCCCGCGCGGACGGCGAGCTGCGCTTCATGCTGGTTCCGGCCGACGATTCGATCGACTTCACCGAAGCCAATCTTGACCTCGCGATCCGCTGGGGCGAGGGCCCCGGCGAGAATGAGGGCGAGGCGCTGGAAAGCGACGGCATGGTCACCGTAGAGCGCCCCGGCGGCGGTATTGACACCAGGATCGCCTGGGAAGGTTGCCTGGCCGAGGATGCAGGCTCGCCGGTCCGCGTCGCCGATGCCGGGCTGGCGGTGGACGCCGCGGCCGAGGGGCTGGGCCAGGCCACGGTCCCCGAGCTGATCGCCCGCGCCGACATCGCCTCGGGCCGCGTCGTGACGGTGGGCGAGGCGCGCTCGTCGCGAATGGGCTATTGGCTGGTCGCGCCGCTTCCCCAATGGCGGCAGAAGAAGGTCAAGGCTCTGGTCGAGGCGCTGGGGGCTTAGGCTGGCCTGCTAGGGTATGATGCGAAGAGGGTGGTATTCGGGAGGGGGCCGAAATTCAGAATGAACTGTGGTCGCCTTGCTCTACTTCCACGAGAATCCCAGGCTGAAAAGCAGCCTTCGCCTGTTCTTCGAGCCCATCCTTGATTTGACCGGAGAATGCGTCGATCAATCGGGCGTAGAAATTGCTTACGTCTTCGTCGGAGGCTATCCACCGGATCTGGCTGTTGGTGAGCCCCGCCTCGATCAGTTCATTGGCGTCGTCGAGCGTCAGCGCATCGAAGAATGGATCGATTTGCGTGATAGCCCAATGGGTCACCGAGAAGCTGCCGCTATGGACTAGGTGTGCGATAGCCGTTGCCTTCTCTCGATCCACCTCCAGCTTGATGTTCTCGAATTGGGCATTGAGGAAGGGCTTCAGCTCCTTGTGCAAACAAAGGTCGCCCTTCTTTTTGGTCTTCCATTCGTCCACTAGATATTGGTGCGGCTTACCGTTCTTGAATGCCGATTGATAGTCGCCGTCCTTGGAGACTATATGCAGGGTGACCTCGGCGGGAACGGTCTCGAGTAGATATTCCCAATTGATCTGATCTCCGAGCGAACTTCCCTTGCCGGGTGGGTTTCCGACTTCCTTGCGTAGCCGCGCTTTCTCGATCATCTCGTTTGACACCGGCCCGACGCCGGCCTTTTCGAAGAGATCCGTAACCAGCTTGTCGACGGCGAAAGATTTGCTGGCTGCGTCCTGCCGCGCTTTCTGCACAAGATCGTTCCGAACCTTGCCGAGATCGCTGATCGCCTTCTTATAGGCTTCCGCCTCCTCATAATCCGCAAGGAATCGAGGCAGGGCCTTGTTCCCGACTTCAGCGAACTCGTTGATTGAGGCAGCTAACTTCACTTCGCGGTTGCGCGCAAACTCATCGTTAACCTGCGAGGGAACGTAAAGCTTTAGTTGCCCGGTGCCGATCAGGCCGGAGAGCTTTTGGAGTTGCTCAATGTCATCGGTCGCATAGGCATAAAAGGAAAGGAGGACATTTGTATCGACGAACAGATGCAGCGAAGCCATAGCGAACCTTCGATTTTCATCTGAGCGTCATTCATGCCCTCGAAGCGGTCAACCCAAAATCGTCCGTTCCCGGCTTCAGCCATGGCGCATCTCCGTCTTGACGGCAGACGGTTGGCCATCGGCCACAAGCCGCTGCCGTGCAGAGTCGCTCTTGTCACTACGTCAGAGTGAAGGCGGCTCTTTCAAATTGCGATGTAGGATTGCGCCTGCTTGGTCGGTGCGTCGCCGGATGCACCGGGTAATGGCAATTACTACCGAATTTACGAAATAAAATTACGAGATTGGGCGCGTTGTCGTGGAATCGGTCAATTTTGCCGGCGCCTTTCCGCCTTCCAACGACCCCGCGCGCTCGGCTATCAGGCAGCCACAACTTCGGGAGCTCACACTAATGCCGCCGTCCAGCCCTTGGTCGCATCATCGCCAGTCCGGCGTCGCCGACGATATCGATTTCGAGATCAAAGGGCAGGAGCTCCAGTTCGTCGAGATCGAGCTCGATCCGGGCGAGAGCGCCGTGGCCGAGGCTGGCGCTTTGGTGTGGAAGGATGCCAGCATCGGCATGACCACCGTGTTCGGTGACGGCAGCGGCGGGCAGGGCGACGGCTTCATGGGCAAGCTTCTCGGCGCCGGCAAAAGGCTGGTGACCGGCGAGAGCCTGTTCACCACCGTCTTCACGCATGAAGGCTCGGGCAAGGCACGCGTCGCCTTCGCCTCACCCACGCCGGGATCGATCCTGCCGCTGCGCCTCGCCGATTACGGCGGCACGCTGATCTGCCAGAAGGATTCGTTCCTGGCCGCGGCCAAGGGCGTGTCGATCGGTGTCCAGTTCCAGCGCCGCATGATGACCGGCCTGTTCGGCGGCGAGGGCTTCATCATGCAGAAGCTCCAGGGCGATGGCTGGGTGTTCGTCCAGATGGGCGGCACCGTGGTCGAGCGCGAGCTGGAGCCGGGCCAGGAACTGCATGTCGATACCGGCTGCCTGGCCGCCTACACTCCCGGCGTCGAGTTCGATCTGGTCGCGGCGGGCGGGGTGCGCAGCGTGCTCTTCGGCGGCGAGGGGCTGTTCTTCGCGCGGCTCACCGGGCCAGGCAAGGTGTGGATCCAGTCGCTGCCTTTCTCGCGGCTGGCCGGGCGGATGCTCGCGGCGGCGGGCGGCTATGGCGGGCAGAATCGCGGCGAGGGCAGCGTGCTGGGAGGACTGGGCGATTTCATCGGCGGCAACCGCTGAACCGGCGCGAGGCGCAGCCCGCGGGACGCCGGTGCTGGAAACCGGGCGGCTGCGCCTGCGTCCGCGCACCGAGGCCGATGCCGAGGCGCTGTTCCCCGCCTATGCCGATGCCGAGCTGATGACCTGGTGGACCCACGCGGCCCATGTCGACATCGCCCAGACCCGTGCGCAGTTCGCGCAGCGCTCGCCCGATTGGCGCTGCTGGGCCATCACCCGAAAGGGAGACGATACGGCGATCGGCTTCGTCGGAGCGGGGGAGAAGCGGCAGGGTGAAGTGACCGAGATCGGCTATCTCCTCGCCCGCGAACATTGGGGAGCGGGCATCGCCGCGGAGGCGGTGGCGCGGGTGATCGACCAGCTCTTCGTCGAAGGTCAGCGCCGCGTCTTCGCCGATACCGATCCGGAGAATGCCCATTCGCGCGGCCTGCTCGAACGGCTGGGCTTCAAGCTGGAGGGCGTGCTCCGCGCCGAATGGGAGACGCATATTGGCGTGCGCGACACCGCGCTCTACGGATTGCTGCGCGAGGAATGGCAATGGCCCCGCCGAACCTGAAAGATCCCGCCGAGCGCGCCGCCTATCGCCGCGAGCTGGCGGGGGTGGCGCGGGGCGTCCGGCTGTCGGGCATCATCCTCGCGGCGCTCGGCGCGGTGCTGGTGCTGCTCTGGCGCCGCAGTCAGCTCGCCATGCCGCCCTGGCTGGCGTTCGCCGTGCTCGGCATGGGGCTGATGCTGATGATTACCGGCATCGCCGCGCGCACCCGCTATCACGCGCTGAGGATGCGTGGGGGTTAGGGCTGGCAATGTAGGATTTGGCCTGCGATCCTGTGCGGGCTCTTTCTCATCGCGAATAAAATGCCGTCTCCCACGTCCAGACGCGTGCGATGACCTGCGACTTTTGTGACTTTAGGGTAATCGGCTACCGCTGAAGGCGGGGCAGTGGTTCCTTTCACTCGGTCACCCCGGCACTTCGGCCGGGGTGACGGAAAGATGGGCAAAAAGGCGGAGCGCTATTCGGGCACCGCCAGCTCCGCCGCCTTGCCGATCAGCCCGGCGAATCGCCCCTGCTCGACTTCCGCCGCCGGATCGTTCCAGCTTCCCGAGAGGACATACCAGTCGCCGTTCTTCGCCTGGAGCAGCAGCGTCATCGCTATCACGCCGGGCTCGGAGCCGCCCTTGTAGCCGACATATTGCCATTTGGCCGCGACCGCAGGCGAAATGCTCGTGTTCTTCGACAGGATCGCGCGCGCATCCGTCCCCTTGGGGCCTTCGGTGTTGCGCCGCAGCCAGTCCATCACCCGGACCAGGTCGTTCGGCGACTCGAACCATTCGAGCTGGTCGATCATCACCGGCTTGCCGTCCCTGAACAGCATCGGATCGATCGCGCCGATCGGGGTGGCGGCGATCTCGCCGGCCAGCAGTTTGCGCCTGCCGGCCTCGTCGAGCGCCAGATAGCGCTTCGCCAGCGCGCCCTGGCCGACGCCCTTGAGCTTGAACAGCTCGAGCGTGCCCAGGAACGGCCGGTTGCGCGCCGGATCGGCGATGCCGATCACCGGCATCATCGCCTCCACCTTCTCCCGGCCCAGCGTTCGCAGCAATATGTCGGTGGCGCTGTTGTCGCTGATCGAGATCATCTGCGTCGCGAGCTCGCGCAGGCTGACCTTGGTGCCGACGGGCTTGAAGGTGTAGCCGCCGCCGGGCAGCGGCGTACCGTCCAGCGTGACGGTGTCGTCCCACTTCCGCTCGCCGGCGTTGGTGGCGCGGACCAGTTCGGCGAGGATCACCAGCTTGAATTCCGATCCGATCGCGAACGGCCGGTCGGCATCATGCTGCTTCAGCGCCTGCGGCGCGCCGTTGCCGAGCCTGGCGAGCACGAAACCGGCGCCGCCGCGCAGGCCCTGGATCGCCGTGGAGACTTGGTCGAGCGTCTTCTCGCGCGCGGTGAGGCCGCTGATGAGCAGGCCGGTCACCTGATGCGGTGCTGCGGGATCGACCGCGATCCGGATCGTGGCGAGCGCATCGCGGTACGCCACCGTGACGGCGCCCGACCAGGGCGAGGCCGCCTCCACATTCTGGATATCCGAATAGGGGCCGTTGGTGGCGATCAACTGCGCGTTGATCTGGTCGAATTTCTCCTTGGGCACCTGTGCCCGGAAGCTGGGCGCGAAATAGGCGTCATAGTCGCCCTTGCCGGAGAGGATGCCGGCCAGCTCCTTCACCCGCGCCTCGAATTCCGGCGCGGCCTGGGCGGGTGCGGCAGCCTGGGGAGTAGGCGGAGTCTGGGCGGAAGCGGGAACGGCCAGCGCGAACGCGGGCAGGCAGAGCAGCAGGTAGCGCATCGGCGACTTGTCTCCATGCAGGCGATGTCCGCACGCTAGCCGCGAATAATTATGATATCAACATTTATATGGGGAGAATGGTATTCTTGACCGGTGCAAATAACCCCCATCGTCACCCCAGCCGCAGTGCCGGGGTCCACCGGGAGGCTGGGAAAGCCGCTGGAGGTGTGAGGGGCTCTCTGGAGGAGGAGTGGACCCCGGCACTGCGGCCGGGGTGACGGGTGGGGACATCGGCTGGATGCCTACCCAACACGGGTGCCTCAGGCGTCGATCACTTCCTCGTCGAGCCGCGCCGCATTCTCCTGGATGAAGGCGAAGCGATGGGCGGGATTGTTGCCCATCAGCCGGTCGACCAGATCCTTTACCCCGGCGCGCTCCTCATATTCCTGGGGCAGCGTAACGCGCAGCAGGCCGCGCGTCGTGGGGTCCATCGTCGTCTCCTTGAGCTGGTTGGGGTTCATCTCCCCCAGCCCCTTGAAGCGGCTGACCTCGACCTTCTTGCCCTTGAAGTCGCTCGCCTCGATCTCGATCCGATGCGCGTCGTCGCGGGCATAGAGGCTCTTGGAGCCCACCGTCAGGCGATAGAGCGGCGGCTGCGCCAGATAGAGATGCCCCTGGCGCACCAGATCGGGCATTTCCTGGAAGAAGAAGGTCATCAGCAGCGTCGCGATATGGGCGCCGTCGACGTCCGCATCGGTCATGATGATGATGCGTTCGTAGCGCAGGTTGGTCGCGTCGCAATCCTTGCGCGTGCCGCAGCCCAGCGCCTGGATCAGGTCGGCGATCTCCTGGTTGGCCAGGATCTTGGCGCTGGTGGCGCTGGCGACGTTCAGAATCTTGCCGCGGATCGGCAGGATCGCCTGGGTCTTGCGGTCGCGCGCCTGCTTGGCGGAGCCGCCGGCCGAATCGCCCTCGACGATGAACAGCTCGGTGCCCTTGGGATCGTCCGACGCGCAATCGGTGAGCTTGCCGGGCAGGCGCAGCTTGCGGGCCGAAGTCGCGGTCTTGCGCTTCACTTCGCGCTCGGCCTTGCGCTTCAGCCGCTCGTCCATCCGCTCGAGCACATAGGCGAGCAGCGCCTTGCCGCGGTCCATATGGTCGGAGAGGAAATGATCGAAATGGTCGCGCACCGCCCGCTCGACCAGCGCCGCCGCCTCGGGCGAGGTCAGCCGGTCCTTGGTCTGGCTCTGGAACTGGGGATCGCGGATGAAGACCGAGAGCATCAGCTCGCTGCCCGTCATCAGGTCGTCCGCGGTGATGTCCCTGGCCTTTTTCTGGCCGACCAGTTCCCCGAACGCGCGGATGCCCTTGGTCAGCGCGGCGCGTAGCCCCGCCTCATGCGTGCCGCCGTCGGGAGTCGGGATGGTGTTGCAGTACCAAGAGTAGCTGCCGTCGCTCCACAGCGGCCAGGCCACCGCCCATTCGACCCGCCCCTGCGCCACGCCCGGGAAATCCTGCGCGCCGAAGAAGAAATCGGCGGTCGCGCAGTTGCGGCCGGCGATCTGTTCCTTCAGGTGATCGGCCAGGCCGCCGGGGAACTGAAACACCGCCTCGGCGGGCGTATCGTCGCTGAGGAGCGAGGGATCGCACTTCCAGCGGATCTCGACGCCCGCGAACAGATAGGCCTTGGAGCGGGCGAGCTTGTAGAGCCGCGCCGGCTTGAAGAGCATTTCCGGCCCGAAGATCTCGGGATCCGGCGTGAAGGCGACCGAGGTGCCGCGCCGGTTCGGCGTGCCGCCCAGATGCTCCAGCGGGCCGAGCGTCAGCCCCTTGCTGAAGCGCTGGCGATACAGCTCCTTGTTGCGCGCGACCTCGACGACGGTATCGACCGACAGCGCGTTGACCACGCTCACGCCGACGCCGTGCAGGCCGCCCGAGGTCGCATAGGCCTTGCCGTCGAACTTGCCGCCCGAATGGAGGGTGGAGAGGATCACCTCCAGCGCCGACTTGTCCGGGAATTTGGGATGCGGATCGACCGGGATGCCGCGGCCATTGTCGACGATCGTCAGTCGGTTGCCCGGCTCCAGCGTGACTTCGATCCGGTTGGCGTGCCCTGCCACCGCCTCGTCCATCGCATTGTCGAGCACTTCGGCGGCGAGGTGATGCAGCGCGCGCTCGTCGGTGCCGCCGATATACATGCCGGGGCGCCGCCGGACGGGCTCCAGCCCTTCCAGCACTTCGATCGAGGAGGCGTCATAGGTGCCGGGAACGGCATTGGGGGAAGCGAACAGGTCTTCGTCGGACATGCACCGGGTATAGGAGGTGCGGAGTCAGCGGCGCAAGGCGAACGCGCAGTTTATCCGAACGGGCCGGGTCGCGGCTCCGTCGCCCTGGGCATGCAGCGGCGACGGAGCATCGGCGATCAGCGGACGCGCGGGCCGCCGAAGGGCATCGGGGGCGGCGGGCGGCGATCACGGCGCGGGAGCTGCGCCTGATAGGCATGGCCGCAATGCGCGACGCAGTATGGGAAGCCCGGGTTCACCTTCTCGCCGCAGAAATGGAAATCGGGCTCGCCGGGATGGCCGAGCGGCCATTTGCAGATGCGGTCGTTGAGATCGAGCAGCGTCGTCTTGCCCGCGATCGCCTCGCTCGGCTTGGCGGGGACCAGGCGGCGCGGCGGGGCCGGCGTGATCGGCGCGGCCTGCTCGCCGGGATTCTGGCGCAGGAAGCCGCCGGGGCCCGCCGGGCCCCGCCCCCGCCCTCCCCCCTTGGCCCCGGGCCCTGGCCGGGCCCCCCCCGCCCCGGGCGGCGCGGCGGGCGCCGCCCCGGGGCCCGGGGCCGGGGGGCGG
>NZ_JAAVVE010000046.1 GCF_018449795.1 Sphingomonas sp. dw_22 | reverse complement strand
CAGGCCGACGAACGCGCGGTGCCGGCCCGCCTCGACATAGGGCAGCGCGACGCGGCGATCGGATTTGTGCGCGGCATGGACGATCCGGTGCGGATCGGTCTCGCCGTGCAGCGTTTTCGCGAGCAGGTTCATCGTGCCGCCGGGGAGGATCAGGAACGATCCCTCCCACTCCGCCAGCGCGCAGAGCGCGGCGTTGATCGTGCCGTCGCCGGCGAACAGGACGACGGTATCGGTGCCTGCCGCGTCGAGCGTTTCGCCGCTCGGCAGGTGCTGCGCGGGAAATTCGGTGCGGCCGGCGAGCTTCAGGCCGGCTTCCTCGAACACCGCCTCGAGCGCATCGCATTTCGCGCGCGAGGTGGTGCCGGAATCGGGATTGGTGATGAACCAGAGTGTTTCCATCCCCGGCCAACGCGCGAGGGGGATTTTGGTCGCCTGCCGGCGGGGGACGCAAATCATCCCCCGTCACCCCGGTCGCAGTGCCGGGTCCACCGGGATGCTGGGAGAGCCGCTGGAGGCGAGAGGGACTCTCTGGAGGAGGAGTGGACCCCGGCACTGCGGCCGGGGTGACGGATGGGGTGATCGCCCTACCGGTGCAGATGCGCCAGCGCGCGCGCATCGATCCGCAGCGCCTCGATATCGCGGCGAGGCGGCGCGCCGAACAGGCGGCGATATTCACGGCTGAACTGGGTGGGGCTCTCATAGCCCACGCGCAACGCCGCACTGCCCGCGTCGATCGCCTCGCTCAGCATCAGCCGCCGCGCCTCGTGCAGCCGCAGATGCTTCTGGTACTGAAGCGGACTCATCGCGGTCAGCGCGCGGAAATGATGATGGAGCGTCGACACGCCCATCCCCGCCACCTCCGCCAGTGCCTCGACGCGAACGGGCAAGACGTAATTCTCGCGCAGCCAGGCGATCACCCGCGCCGCGCGATTGGCCTGGGTGCCGAGCGACACCGTCTGGCGCAGCTGCGCGCCGGTCGGCCCGGTCAGCAGGCGATACAGGATCTCGCGCTCGATCAGCCCGGCCAGGATCGGGATGTCCTGCGGCGTCTCCAGCAGGCCGATCAGCCGGTTGACCGCATCGAGCAGGTCGGCCGTCGCCGGCCCGGTCGCGATCGCCGCGCCCATGCTGCCCGCTTCGACCGCGGCGAGCCCCATATCGGCGATCAGGTGCCGCGCCGTCTCCAGATCGAGCTTGAGCATGATCGCGAGGTGCGGCTGGTCCGGGCTCGCATCGAGCACGCTGGCGATCGTCGGCATGTCCACCGCAGTCAGCAGGAAGCGCGACGAATCGTAGAGATAGGTCTCGTCGCCCACCACCACGCGCTTGCGGCCATGGACGATCACCGCCAGGCTCGGCTCGTAGATCGTCGAATAGGCGGGCGTGACGCCGGTGCAGCGATAGAGGTTGAGTCCGCCGATCGCCGTGGCGTTGCGGCCTGTGGCGTCCATGTGGCGCTCGATCCGCTTGCCCAGCACCTCGCGCAGCGCGGCGGTTTCGCTGCGGCGATGGGCGTCGGACTCGTCGGGGGCGATCAGCATGGCCCCTATCTAGGGCGTCCCGCGGCCAATGCGACGGCTTTCGCATCGCGCCAGAGGATCGGGCAAGAAACCGGCAGGATCGAGCTACCGCGCGGCGCCGGCCCGCCTGTAGAGGAACGCCATTCCCCCAAAACCGGAGCCTCCTCCATGCAAACCATCGGCTATGCGGCGCAAACCGCAGAAACGCCGCTCGCGCCCTTCGCGTTCGAGCGCCGCGACCTTCGCGCCAACGACGTCGCGATCGAGATCCTCTATTGCGGCGTCTGCCATTCGGACCTCCACCAGGCCCGCAACGACTGGGGCTTCAGCACCTATCCGCTGGTGCCGGGCCATGAGATCGTCGGCCGCGTGATCGACACCGGCGCCGGCGTCACCCGCCACAAGGCCGGCGACCGCGTCGCGATCGGCTGCATCGTCGACAGCTGCATGGAATGCGACCAGTGCCATGCCGGCGAGGAGCAGCTCTGCCGCAACGTCGTGACGCAAACCTATAACGACCACGACCGCGTCACCGGCGACCCGACCTTCGGCGGCTATTCGCGCCACATCGTCGTGCGCGAGGAGTTCGTCCTCTCGGTGCCCGACGCGCTCGATCTCGCCAAGGCGGCGCCGTTGCTCTGCGCCGGCATCACCACCTGGTCGCCGCTGCGCACCTGGGGCGTCGGCCCGGGCAGCCGCGTCGGCGTGATCGGGCTGGGCGGGCTCGGCCATATGGCGGTGAAGCTCGCGCATGCGATGGGCGCGCACGTCACGGTCATCAGCCGCAACGACGCCAAGCAGGCCGATGCGCTGGCGCTGGGCGCCGAGGCGCTGCTGGTATCGGCCGATGCCGATGCGATGGCGGCGGCGGCGAACAGCTTCGACCTCATCATCGACACGATCCCCGTCCGCCACGACGTCTCGCCCTATATGCCGTTGCTCGACGTCGATTCGACCCTGGTGATCGTCGGCCAGCTCGGCCCGATCGACGAAACCAGCACGCTGCCGTTCCTGATGGCCCGGCGCCGGCTCTCCGGGTCGCCGATCGGCGGCATCGCCGAGACGCAGGAGATGCTCGATTTCTGCGCGCGGATGAACATCCTGCCCGAATGCGAGATGATCGCGATCCAGGACATCCACGCCGCCTTCGAGCGGATGGAGCGCGCCGACGTGCGCTATCGCTTCGTGATCGACATGGCCTCGATGCCCGAAGCAGCCTGACGTTCCCGGCCCCGGACGGCGCGACAGCCGTTGACCGGCCGGGGCCGATATGCCACTCGATCCGGACGCGGGCGGGTGTAGCTCAATGGCAGAGCAGAAGCTTCCCAAGCTTACGACGAGGGTTCGATTCCCTTCACCCGCTCCAGAATATCATCCGGAGCCAGCCCGATGCGCCACCTCGCGGCCTTTCTCGCAGTGGCGCTCGCCGCCGTTCCCGCCCACGCCCAGACCAACCCGCAGGCCGAGGCGCAGGCGCTCGACCTGCTGAAGCGCGGCATCGCCTTCCGCACCGTCGCCGGGCCGGGCAACCAGACCTTCGACTATGCCACCTATCTGAAGGGTGTCCTGGTCGCGGGCGGCTTCGCGGAGACCGATGTGCAGGTCGAGAAGATCGGCGACACCGCCTGGCTCGCGGCGCGCTATCGCGGCACCGGCAAGGCGAGGAACGGCGCCAGGCCGATCCTGATCTCGGGGCATATGGATGTGGTCGAGGCCAAGCGCGAGGATTGGGAGCGCGATCCGTTCACGCCGGTCATCGAGAACGGCTATATCTTCGGCCGCGGCGCGACCGACATGAAGTACGACCTCTCGACCACGGTCGCAACCCTGCTCCAGCTCAAGCGCGAAGGCTACAAGCCCGGCCGCGACATATTGCTCCTCCTCTCGGGCGATGAGGAGACCGAGATGAAGACCACCGCGATCCTCGCCGACAAATTCCACGACGCCGAGCTGCTGCTCAACATCGACGGCGGCGGCGGCGCGCTCGATGAACAGGGCAAGCCGACGCTCTTCGGCCTGCAGGGCGCCGAGAAGACCTATGCCGATTACGAAGTGACCTTCACCAATCCCGGCGGCCATTCGAGCGCCCCGCGCAGGGAGAATGCGATCTATTCGCTCGCCCGCGCGCTGGACCGGATCGGCGCCTATGAATTCCCGCCCGAATTGAACGAGATCACCAAGGCGAGCTTCCTCGCCGGCGCGAAGACGACGAGCGATCCCAAGATCGCCGACGCGATGCGCCGCTTCGCCGCGAACCCGCAGGACAAGGAAGCGCGCGCGGTGCTCAGCGCCGAGCCCGGGCTGATCGGCCAGACCGGCACCACCTGCGTCGCGACGATGGTCAATGCCGGCCACGCCACCAACGCCCTGCCCCAGCGCGCCACGGCCAACATCAATTGCCGCATCTTCCCCGGCACGCCGGTCGAGACGGTGCGCGCCAGGCTCGCCGAGATCGTCGCCGATCCCGCGGCCAAGGTGGTGACGCTCGAAAGCGGCTCGGTCGCCAGCGACGCCTCGCCGCTGCGCCCCGACCTGATGAAGATCGTCGGCGACGCGATCCATGCCCGCTTCCCCGACGTGCCGGTGGTGCCGGTGATGTCGGCGGGCGCGACCGACAGCATGTGGTTCCGCGCGAAGGGCGTACCGAGCTACGGCGCCTCGCCCGTCTTCATGAAGGACAGCGACGGCTTCGCCCACGGCCTGAACGAACGCACGCCGCTCAGCGAGATCGCCCCGTCGATCGTCTACTACAAGCGCGTGTTCAAGGCCCTGACCGAATAGCCCTCTCCCTTTGGGAGAGGGTTGGGTGAGGGTTAGGTGCGACGCACTATCGAGGAAGCATGATGAAGCGATACGACGCCCTCATCATCGGCGGCGGCCATAACGGGCTGGTCTGCGCCTTCTACCTCGCCCGCGCGGGCCTGAAGGTCCGCGTGCTGGAGCGCCGCCACATCGTCGGCGGCGCTGCGGTGACCGAGGAATTCCACCCCGGCTTCCGCAACTCCACCGCCAGCTACACCGTCAGCCTGCTCCGCCCCAAGGTGATCGCGGACATGCGGCTCCATGATCATGGCTATCGCGTCATCGAGCGGACGATCTCGAACTTCTTCCCCTTCCCCGACACGTACCTCAAGCTCGGCGGCGGCGCCGCCCGCACCCAGGCCGAGTTCGCCCGCTTCTCGCCCAGGGACGCCCAGACCTTCCCCGCCTATGAGGCAGCGCTGGAACGCGTCGCCGAAATGTTGCGCGACCTCTCGCTCAAGACCCCGCCCAACGCCCATGGCGGCATCCGCGCGCTGCTCGCCGCCGCGTCGCAGGGCCGCAGCCTCGCCAGGATGCCGCTCGACGCGCAGCAGGACGTGCTCGACATGTTCGTGAAGTCCGCCCGCGACTTCCTCGACGGCTGGTACGAGAGCGACACCGTCAAGACCGCCTTCGCCTTCGACGCCGTGGTCGGCAATTATGCCGGCGTCTCGACGCCCGGCTCGGCCTATGTGCTGCTCCACCACGTCTTCGGCGAAGTGAACGGCAAGAAGGGCGCATGGGGCCATAGCGTCGGCGGCATGGGCGCGATCACCCAGGCGATGGCGCGGGCCTGCGCAGACGCGGGCGTGGAGATCAGCCTGGAGGCGCCGGTCGCCCGGCTACTGGTCGATGGCGGCAAGGCATCGGGCGTCCGCCTCGAATCCGGCGAGGAGATCGCAGCCCCCATCATCGCCGCCAATATCGGCCCGCTGCTGCTCTACAACCAGCTTGTCGCCCCCTCCGATCTCGACGCCAATTTCAAGCGCCGCATCGCCGGCTTCAAGGCGGGATCGGGCACCTTCCGCATGAACGTCGCGCTATCCGAGCTGCCCGATTTCACCGTGCTCCCCGGCAAGAGCAAGGCCGAGCACCACACCGCCGGCATCATCATCGCGCCGGGCATGGATTACATGGACGCGGCGTTCGACGACGCGAAGAAATTCGGCTGGTCCAGGGCCCCGATCGTCGAGATGAAGATCCCCTCCACCGTGGACGACAGCCTCGCCCCGGAGGGCGCGCACGTCGCCAGCCTGTTCTGCCAGCAATTCGCCCCCGAGCTGCCCGACGGCCGAAGCTGGGACGATGTCCGCGAGCAGGCCGCCGACCACATCATCGACACCGTCACCGCCCATGCGCCGAACTTCAAGGCATCGGTGATCGCGCGGCAAATCCATTCCCCGCTCGATCTGGAGCGCAAGTTCGGCCTGATCGGCGGCGACATCTTCCACGGCCGCATGTCGCTCGACCAGCTCTGGGCCGCGCGCCCGATTCTCGGCCATGGCGATTACCGCGGACCCATAAGCGGCCTCTACATGTGCGGCTCCGGCACCCATCCCGGCGGCGGCGTCACCGGCGCGCCGGGCCACAACGCCGCGCACGAGATATTGCGCGACCGCAGCCTGCTGGGCCGGTTGCTCGGGTAGCGCCACCTCCCTCTCCCCTCCGGGGAGAGGGCCGGGGAGAGGGGAAAGTGCGACGCGCTTTCGATGGGCCCCTCTCCCAACCCTCTCCCCGGAGGGGAGAGGGCTTAGATGCCGCCCTCGACCGCCTCGAGCCCCCGCACCGCCAGCCCCGCCTTCAGCGCCTCGACACACGCATCCACCACCCCCTGCTCGGTCGCGCGCACCACGAAGTTTGCCCCCGTCCGCCCTTCGCGGAAAAAGGGATAGCTCCCGATCGCCACGCCTGCATGCGCGCGCTCGGTCTCGCCCAGGAACTCGGCGATCTCGCTCTCCGCCACCCAGCTCCCCACCGTGCGCGACAGCACCGGGCGGCCGCCCTCCAGCGTGCCGGTCAGGGCGTCGAGCATGCCCGCGGTGATGTGCGGCACGCCCGCCAGGATGAAGAGATTGCCCACCCGGATGCCCGGCGCGCCGGACATGCGGTTGGGGATCAGCTCGGCCCCTTCGGGCACCCGCGCCATCCGCAGCCGCGCCTCGGTCAGCCCGCCACGCGTCTCGTAATAATGCTCCAGCACCGCGCGCGCCTCGGGGTGGATCACCACCCCCACGCCCAGCGCCGCCGCGATCGCATCGACGGTGATGTCGTCATGCGTCGGCCCGATGCCGCCGGTGGTGAAGCAATAGTCGTTGCGGACCCTGAGCGCGTTCACCGCCTCGACGATCGCCGCCTGCACATCGGGCACCACGCGCACCTCGGCGAGTCGGATCCCCTGCACGTTGAGCCAGGTCGCGATCTGCGCGACGTTCCTGTCCTGCGTGCGGCCGGACAGGATCTCGTCGCCGATCACCACCAATGCCGCGGTCCAGATGCGCTCTCCCATGCCCCTTCGGTACGATCTCGCAAAGCGCGGCGCAAACGCCTATATGGCTCGAATGACCGAATATGTGACCGTCACCGCCGACATGCCGCAGGCGCGCAGCCACGCGATCAAGCTCCATGGGCCCGAGGGCTTCGAGGGAATGCGCAAGGCCGGCCGACTCGCCGCCGAGATCCTCGACGCGCTCGTGCCGCACGTCGTGCCCGGCGTCAGCACCGCCGAGCTGGACGACATCGTCCGCCAGATGTCGGTCGACGGCGGCGGCGTGCCCGCCACGCTCGGCTATCGCGGCTACACGCATAGCTGCTGCATCTCGATCAACCATGTCGTCTGCCACGGCATCCCGAGCGAACGCACGCTCAAGGACGGCGACATCGTCAATATCGACGTGACCCCGATGCTCGGCGGCTGGCACGGTGACACCAGCCGCATGTTCCTGGTCGGCGACGTGCCGATCAAGGCGCGCCGGCTGGTCGACGTCACCTATGAATGCCTGATGCTCGGCATCGAGCAGGCCAGGCCCGGCAACCATCTGGGCGACGTCAGCCACGCGATCCAGCGCCATGCCGAGAAGCATCGCTATGGCGTGGTCCGCGATTTCTGCGGCCACGGCCTGGGCCAGGTCTTCCACGACGCGCCCGAGGTGGTCCATGTCGGCCGCCCCGGCACCGGGCCCGAGCTGCGCCCCGGCATGTTCTTCACGATCGAGCCGATGATCAACATCGGCCGCCCCGACGTGAAGCTGCTGGAGGACGGCTGGACGGCGGTGACGCGCGACCGCTCGCTCTCGGCCCAGTTCGAGCATTCGATCGGCATCACCGAGGACGGCTGCGAGATCTTCACCAAGAGCCCCAAGGGCCTGGACCAGCCGCCTTATTGAGCGATGGCGCAGAGCGGGCCACCCCGCTCCGCATCGCGCGGCTTCACACGGTGGGAATGGTGCCGCCGTCGATCACATATTCCGCTCCCGAGATCGCGCCCGCGCGCGGCGAGACGAGGAAGGTGATGAGATCGGCCACTTCCTGGGGTCTGGCAGGCCGCCCGAGCGGGATGCCGCCCAGGGCGTCCATGATGATCTTCTTGCCGCCCTCATAATCGGTGCCCGCCTGCTCGGCGAGCCGCTCGGCGAGCGCCACGGCGGCGGTCGTCTCCACCCAGCCGGGCGAAACCTGCACCACGCGTACGCCCTTCGGCGTGACTTCCTTCGACAGCGCCTTGCTATAGGTGGCCAGCGCCGCCTTCGCCGCGGCATAAGCGATGGTCGATTCCGGCAAAGGCAGGCGGTTCTGGATCGAAGTGACGTGGATCACCACGCCCTCGCCGCGTTCCACCATGCCCGGCACGAGCGCCCGGTCGAGCCGCACCGCGGGCAGGAGGTTATGGTCGATCTCCTTCGCCCATTCCGCGTCGTTCAGCGCCCCGAAGCCGCCGCCGGGCGCGCTGGACCCGCCCAGCACGTTCACGAGGATGTCGACGCCGCCCATCCCCTGCAGCGCCGCAGCCGCGAGCGCATCGCATCCTTCCGCCGTCAGGAGATCGGCCGCGACGAAATGCACGCCCTCGGGCAGCGTCTCCGGCCGGGAGCGCGCGCTCGTCATCACCATGGCGCCTGCGGCGGCCAGCGCCGCGACCACCGCCTCGCCCACGCCCTTGCTGCCGCCCGTGACCAGCACGCGCCGGCCGGCGAGATCGATCCAGTTGCCCATCAGCGGATCTCCAGCGCGGCGATGCGCTCATCGCGCAGGGTGAAGTCATGCTCCAGCGTCACCGGGCTGCCGGTGAAGCTCCCCGATACCTCGACGGAGACGATGCAATGCCCGTCCCGCGCCTCGAACGACAGGGGCCGCGCGGTGAACCGGGTCTGCCGCATCACCTCGATGTGCCAGGCCGCGATGGCGGCGGTCCCGCGATGCTCCCGCTTCTCGTCATGGACGACCGCCTCGGGCACGAAGCATTCCGCCAGGGCTTGGGGATCGTCCTTGGCCTGGGCCGCGAAATAGCCGGCGATCGCCGGGGGCAGGTCTTGCATCATCTGGTCTCCTCGCGGCGCCTGGGGCGCCGATATTGCGATGGGAGTCAGGTCGACCTAGCTAGTGTAAATGACAAGAACCGACGAAAAAGTAGGGTACTTACCCGAAGGTAAGCCAGTCGAGTACACGCCGTTCACGGCCGCATCCGGCGTGGAGGAAGTCATCCGCATGCTGGAGGGGCGCTGGAAACTGCTCATCCTCTTCCAGCTTTTCGGCGGCAAGCTGCTCCGCTTCTCCGATCTCGAACGCGCGATCCCCGCCATCTCGCAGAAGATGCTGATCCAGCAGCTCCGCCAGATGGAGTCGGACGGGATCGTGACGCGGCTGGTGCATCACCAGGTTCCGCCCAAGGTGGAATATGGCCTGACCGAATGGGGCCAGTCGCTGTGCCCGATGCTGGACGGCCTGCTGAAATGGGCCGAGCGCCGCCCGCGCGCCGGCAACCCTTCGCCGGCCGGTTGAGCGCGCCTCGCCCTCCCCCCATCAGGAGGAGGAGACCCGGGGCTGAATGCCGATCCGTCCTAGCTGACCGTCAGCCAGCTCTCGGCCTTGTCGAGCGCAGCCTCGTCATCGACGTCGATCCAGCGCAAGTCGCTGCAATCCAAGACCGATGCCGAGCCCTGCCCAGCCAGCATCCGCATCCCTTCCGTCAGGGAAGGCGCAGAGAGCTGGCGGAGCGCGTCGAACAGGGCGGGGCCGATCGCGAATATGCCGGTGTCGAAACAGTCATATTCCTCCAGCCCCTTGCCGATGGCGACGATCCGCTCGCCCTCGGTGCGGACGCAGGTCACATCGTCCAGGTCGACCAGGTCGCTCGTCACATTCCGGTCGATGCCCAGCCGGCCCCCCCCCGACGCCCCGGCTTCCGCAAGGCGGCGGTAAAGCGCCGGCTCGACCAGATGGTCGCACATCGCAAGCAGCGCCTCGGCGCCCGCGACGGCCTGTTCGGCCGCCAGGACCGAACAGCCATTGGGTAGCCGATAGTCGTCCGTCCGGACCGTCTCGACCGCCAAGGGCCAGGTCCGGCCGGCAAGATGGGCCTCGATCGCCTCGGCACCGTATCCAAGCACCACCACCGCCCGCCGCAGCCCCGCCGCCGCCAGACCGGCCAGCGCATGGTCGATCAGCGGCGTGCCGCCGACGGTGCAGAGCGGCTTGTAGGGCGTCACGGGGCGAAGGCGGCTGCCTTCGCCCGCGGCAAGCAGGACCGCGGTCTCTATCTTCGCAGCGAAAGGCACTTCACGCAGCGGCGATGAAGTCTTCGACTGCCAGTTGCGCCAGATCGTCGGTCATCTGGGTGCGGGGATGCTTGCAGAAATAGGCCGATGCCGCGTCGATCGGGCCGGCCAGGCCGCGGTCCCGGGCGATCTTGGCGCAGCGGATCATGTCGATCGCGACGCCCGCGGAGTTCGGGCTGTCCTCGACCGACAGGCGAAGCTCCAGGTTCATCGGCACGCTGCCGAACATCGTGCCTTCCATGCGCAGGAAGCAGACCTTGTTGTCGTTCTGCCACGGCACATAGTCGGACGGGCCGATATGGACATTCTCGTCCTCGAGCCGCACGGCCGCGACCGATTGCACGGCCTCGGTCTTCGAGATCTTCTTCGATTCCAGCCGCCGATGGTTCGACATGTTGAGAAAGTCGGTATTGCCGCCGGTGTTGAGCTGGTAGGTCCGCTCCAGCTTCACGCCGCGCTTGGCGAACAGATCGGTCAGCACGCGGTGGACGATCGTCGCGCCGAGCTGCGCCTTGATGTCGTCGCCGATGATCGGCACGCCGGCCTTGGCGAAGCGCTCGGCCCATTCCGGATTGCTGGCGATGAACACGGGGATGTTGTTGACGAAGGCGACGCCGGCTTCGAGCGCGCATTCGGCGTAGAATTCGCTCGCTTCCTGCGATCCGACCGGCAGATAGTTCATCAGCACATCGGCCTTGCTGGCGCGCAGGATGGCGACGACTTCGTCCTTGGTCGGCTCCTTGGCGTCGTCGAGCATGAACGTGCGGTCATCGGCATAATCGGCCATATGCCCGGCAACGCCGTCCAGGATCTTGCCCATGCGGACCTTGGCGCCGGTCGGCTCGACCGTCGCGCAGAAGATCGCGGTGCAGTTCGGCTTGGCGAAGATCGCCTCGGCGACGTCCTTGCCGACCTTGCGGCGATCGACGTCCCAGGCGGCGACGACCTTGATATCGCTCGGGCGGTATCCGCCGAGATCCCAGTGCATCAATCCGACCGTATCGTTCGCCCCGTCGCGATAATGCGAGAGGCCCTGCACGAGCGAGCTGGCGCAATTGCCGACACCGACCAGGGCGATATTGATACTCGTCATCTTTTGTCTTGTCCTATGAGGGGTGAGTCTTGATTGAGAGAAAGTTCGGGTGACGGCCTCGCCCTGCTCCGAATGAGGCGGAGCTCGACCAGGCGATGCCAGGCGAGGCAAGCGATCAGGATGGCGGTCATCGGCACGAGCTCGAACCACCAGAAGATGCGCGGATTGCCCGCCAGGCACGCGACGAAGATCGCGTAGACGCGGACATTCGCGCTCATCAGGCTCATCAGGCGCAGCGGCCTGGCGGCCTGCGTGCCATATTCGTCGGCGAGCTGCAGGGGATCGGAGGCGCGCCGCAGCATGTCGTCGAACGGGCGGGACAGGGTATCGACGATGCCGGACACGCTATCGTAGAATCGCACCAGCGGATTGCTGCTGGGCGCCGGCACCGGCGCGGCGATCCCCTTGCACCGGCGATGATAGCGGGCGCGCTCGCTTTCGAAGAAATTGGATTGCAGCGCGTGGATCACGCCCGCCGAGACCGCCAGGGCCCATCCCTCCCGCGTCCCGATCGACGTCGCCATCGCGACATAGATCAGGATGAAAACGCCATGGTCGCAAACGCCGTCGAGGAAGCGCCCGAGCGGGCTGGCGGTGTTGGTGGCGCGGGCGATCATTCCGTCCAGCCCGTCGGCGATCAGCCAGCAGACCGACAGGAACAGCCCGAGAAAGGCGAACGGCCACATCTGCCAGTTCGCATAGGCCGCCGCGGCGAGAATCCCCAGGAACAGGCCACCGATCGAAACGGCATTGGCCGAGATTCCACGCTCCAGGAACCAGGGAAGAAGCCTTCGCCCTGTTGGGTGTATCACCCAGAGATTGGTCGGATCCTCAATCCGGCGATCCCGCGATCCGTCCGGCGGCGTGGATGTCATCGGCGAGTCACATACAGGCCAGTGGCACCTGTCAGCAAGTACCTATCGGCAGGTCGCTCAAAAGGGACGGATTTCCATCGATTCAACAGCCAAAAACGGGCGCAGAAAGGCCGCCCGCGCGTCGAACGCCTCGTCAAAGCACTGTAACAGGCTCGAAATCGAAATGTAGGATTTTCTCCCGCAGCCTTTCGGGGGACAATCCAGGTCCAAATCCTTGCAAGGCGCGCCCGCCGGACGCTCTTGCCCTCCCCGCTCGCCCCCGCTATTGCGCGCCGCAGCATCAAGAGTCGGGCCGACGCCCGGCACCAACCTGCCTTTCCCGGCAAGGTGGTGTTCTCCGCTTCCAGCGGGGGGATGTGGCCGGTCCGGCAACCAACGGGATGAAGCCACGCCAGTCGTCGATCCGCCTCCTGATCCGGCCATCAGGAAGAAGGTTTGTGTGCGTATGACCGACGTTCAGCAGTTCGCCAGCGACAATTATGCCGGAGTGTGCCCCGAAGCCTGGGCCGCGATGGAAGCGGCCAATCGCGGCCACGCGCCCGCCTATGGCGACGACGACTGGACCCAGCGCGCCGCCGACGCCTTCCGCACCCTGTTCGAGAGCGATTGCGAGGTGTTCTTCGCGTTCAACGGCACGGCTGCCAATTCGCTGGCGCTCGCCTCGCTCTGCCAATCCTATCACAGCGTGATCTGCTCGGCCGCCGCGCATGTCGAGACCGACGAGTGCGGCGCGCCCGAATTCTTCTCGAACGGCTCGAAGCTGCTCGTCGCCCCCTCCACCGACGGCAAGCTGACGCCCGAGGCGGTGCGCACCGTCGCCACCAGCCGCTCGGACATCCATTTCCCCAAGCCGCGCGTGGTGACGATCACCCAGCCGACCGAGACCGGCCAAGTCTACACCGTCGCCGAAATCCAGGCGCTGTCCGCCGTCTGCCGCGAGCTCGGCCTCAAGCTCCACATGGACGGCGCCCGCTTCGCCCATGCCTGTGCGAGCCTCGACGCCAGCCCGGCCGAGCTGACCTGGAAGTCCGGCGTCGACGTGCTGTGCTTCGGCGGCACCAAGAACGGCATGGCGGTGGGCGAGGCGGTGATCTTCTTCGATCCCGCGCTGGCGCAGGATTTCGACTATCGCTGCAAGCAGGCCGGCCAGCTCGCCTCGAAGATGCGCTTCCTGTCGGCGCCCTGGGTGGGGATGCTGGAGAGCGGCGCCTGGCTCGCCAATGCGCGCCACGCCAATGCCTGCGCGACGCGGCTGGCCGAGCGGATCGCGGGGCTTCCGGGGATCGAGCTGATGTTCCCGGTCGAGGCGAACGGCGTCTTCGTCCACGCCCCCGATCCGGTGCTGGCGGGGCTGCGCGCGCGGGGATGGCGCTTCTACACCTTCATCGGCGGCGGCGCCCGCTTCATGTTCGCCTGGGACGCCGATCCGGCCCGCGTCGAGCAGCTCGCCGCCGATATCCGCGACGCCAGTACGGAAACGCTCGCCGCGGCAGCTTAGAGCCACCCACCACCGTCACCCCGGCCGAAGTGCCGGGGTCCACCGGGATGCTGGGAGAGCCGCCAGAACCTGGAAGGGCTCGTTCGCGGAGAAGTGGACCCCGGCACTTCGGCCGGAGTGACGCCCCTCTAGAACTACCCCACGAACGCCCGCTCGATCACATAATGCCCGGGCGCGGCGTTCGAGCCTTCCTCGAAGCCCCGCCCTTCCAGCATCGCCGCGAAGTCGCGGATCATCGCGGTCGATCCGCACAGCATCACCCGGTCGGTCTCCGGGTTGAACTCGCGGTCGCCCAGCACCGGCGACTTGAACAGCGTGCCGTCCTCCGCCAGGTCGCCGATCCGGCCGGTGGTGCGGAAGGGCTCGCGCGTCACGGTCGGGATATAGTGGAACTGGAGCAGCGCCTGCTCCTGCACCAGCGGATCGCTGGCGAGCTGCGCAGTCAGCTCGTCATGATAGGCGAGGTCGCTCACCCGGCGCACGCTGTGCACCAGGATGACCTGCGAGAAGCGCTCATAGATGTCCGGATCGCGCGCGATGCTCAGGAACGGCGCCAGGCCGGTGCCGGTCGAGAGCATGAACAGCCTCTTGCCCGGCAACAGCGCATCGGCGACCAGAGTCCCCGTCGGCTTCTTGCCCAGATAGAGGTGATCGTCCGGCCGGATGAGCTGCAGCTTCGAGGTCAGCGGACCATCCGGCACCTTGATCGACAGGAATTCCAGCTCGTCCGACCAGGCCGGGCTGGCGATCGAATAGGCGCGCATCAGCGGCTTCTCGCCGTCCAGCAGGCCGAGCATCACGAATTCGCCCGAGCGGAAACGGAAGCTCGCCGGCCGCTCGATCGCGAAGCTGAACAGATGCTCGTTCCAATGCTTCACCCAGCGCACGCCCGACGTGGCGAAGCTCGCGTGAGCCGGAAGCAGCGCCGGCGGGCGCGTATGCAAACTCATCTGTATCCTCTTCAGTTGGTGGAGCCGCGGGGCACCGGGGTTCGCCGCAGCACGTCGCTCGCCTGAATCAGGGCGACAATGAAGGCATGGGTCATTTCGGGCTTTACGAGCTGCGCTGCAAGCCTGCCGACATGTTTTTCGTCATTATAGGCAGCCGCATGGAAAAGCGACAGCAATATCGCCTCGTCGTCATGCACCGTCCCGCAGCTCGGCTGGCCGAACCGCAGCGGCCCCATCCCCTCGGCGTTCAGCAGGAACATCGCCATGTTGAAGTCGCGCAGCAGCTCGCCCACCCGCCAGCGCTCGAACGACGGCCCCAGCACGGCGCACGGGCATCGCTGGAACGCCATCGCCGCCACCCAGCTCCGCATCGACCAGAGCAGCATCTGGTCACCCGGCGGAAGATCGGACACGGGCCGGTCGAGGAATTCATACATGCCGGCACCTCCGCCAATTATTGCGATTGCTTCGCATTAGCCTGCGTAGCGGCGCGGGCGGATGGGGTCAACCGGTCCCCGGCGGAGGGCCGGCCGGCTGGCGGATGCCTCAAAAGGCTGTGGCGGATCGCAGTTCGCGCGAGAGTTGGAGAGAGTTAGGGTAGCCGCCAAACCCCATCGTCACCCCGGCCGCAGTGCCGGGGTCCACTCATCCTCCAGAGAGCCCCTCACGCCTCCAGCGGCTCTCCCAGCATCCCGGTGGACCTCGGCACTGCGGCCGGGGTGACGAAAGGAGGGCGGGCACCGCCCCTCATTATCTGAAACCCGATCCGCCCCAGCCGTCACGCCACCTCGTCGGCACCCTCGACCCGGCTCGACCAGATGCGCAGCACTTCCTGGGCCTCCTCGGCGCTCAGCTCGCCGGCCTCGCAGGTGATCCAGCAGCTACGCCGCAAGGCCGGCTCGATCGAGCACAGTCCATGCGCCATGATGACCAGCGGCCCCTTGGCAACCACCACCTCCCCGCGCCAGCAGCCGGGATGGTCGAGATCCTCGATCCGCCGGTGGATTTCCGCCGGAACGTTCATGGGCATATGCGGCATTACGGGCCCCAAATTCACCTAACCCTCGGAAACGTATCGGAAAGCTGATTGGTTCCCGCATAAATCGGGGCGCCGCCAACCGTTTCGGGCCCGCAATTTTTTTGCATATGTCTTCAAGCTGTCATCAGATACTAAGCTGGCATTTACCACGGAGCCCTAGCGAGGGCGGCAATGTTCCAGCCTCATCGCCTCCGCCCCCCGGCCGATCCGACCTTCCTCTCCCAATGGCTCACCGCCGGCGAGCGCGAGGCACCGTGGCTGCCGCAGGGCGCGTCGATCGGCGATGCCGTGCGCACCTTCCAGGAGGATCTGTCGCTCCGCCTGCTGCCGGTGGTCGATCCGGCGCACCGCCCGATCGGCGCGATCTTCGAGAAGGACGTGCGCCGCCTGCTGCTCAATCCGTTCGGCCATGCGCTGATGCGCAACCCGGCCTATGGCGGCCGGCTGAAGGCGCTGGTGCGCAGCTGCCCGATCGCCGACGCCGCGCTCGATCCCGAGGCGCTGGTCGACGCCTATGCCGCCGAGGACGGGCATGAGGGCATGATCCTCACCCGTAGCGGCCAGCTCTTCGCGGTGATCGGCAATCGCCGCCTGATCCAGCTCACCGCCGAGCGCCAGGTCCATGCCGCCGAACGCCGCCTCAGCCGCGCCCGCCGCATCGAGCTCGCCAGCGAACGGCTCGAAAGCGAGGTCTGCTCGCTCACCCAGAAGCTGCGCAGCCTGGCCTTCACCCTCCAGCAGAGCGCCGCCGCCACGGTCGATCGCGCCGCGGGCAACAGCGCCTCGGCCACCGCGCTCGCCGCCGCCGTCGCGCAGAACCACGACAATCTCGCCGCCATCGCCGCCGAATCGGACGAGCTCGCCCTGACGCTCGACACGATCGGCCAGAGCACCACCGCCGCCAAGGCATCGGCCGCGCGCGCCGTCGATCTGGTGGACGACAGCCGCACCCGCACCGCCGAGCTGGGCACCTTCGCCCAGACCGTGGGCAGCGTCACCGCGATCATCGGCGAGATCGCCGGGCGGGTGAACCTGCTCGCGCTCAACGCCTCGATCGAGGCCGCCCGCGCCGGCCAGGCGGGCGCCGGCTTCACCGTCGTCGCCAACGAAGTGAAGGCGCTGGCCGGCCAGGTCGGCGATGCGGCGGAGACGGTCACCGCGCATGTCGCCGACATCCGCCGCGCGGTCGATCTCGTCACTGCCAACCATGTCCGGGTCGAAGCCGCGATCGTCGCCATCGCCGATCTTTCCTCGGGCATCGAGCAGGCGGTGCGCGGCCAGCAATCCGCCACCCGTGCGATCGCCCGCAACGTGAGCGAAAGCGTGCAGGGCACGATGGGCGTCCAGTACGACATCGAGGCGATCGGCGCCGCGTCCGGAGCCGCCTCGCGCAGCGCCGGCGACATCGAGCAACTCGCCGCCAGCCTGTTCTCGGGCGCGGAGGCCCTGTCGAACGGCGTCGATCGCTTCCTAGGCGAGATCCGCGCGAGCTGATTCCCCTGCCCTCCGATCGGGCAACACCCGCCTCGCTGCCTATTTGATAGGCAATTGTTAACCGTTGCGCCCCACGCAACCGGAGGACTAGCCTAGCCCGACCGCTCTGGCATGGGTTATGCTAGTCGCGCGGCAGGGCATTCGGCGTATCCCCGGGGGACCAAGTGAAAAAAATCGAAGCGATCATCAAGCCGTTCAAGCTCGATGAAGTGAAGGAGGCGCTGCACGAAGTGGGCGTTTCCGGCATCACCGTGACCGAGGCCAAGGGCTTCGGCCGGCAGAAGGGCCATACCGAGCTCTATCGCGGCGCCGAATATGTCGTCGATTTCCTCCCCAAGGTGAAGCTGGAGGTCGTGGTCGAGGACGCGCTGGCCGAACGCGTGGTCGAGGCGATCGCCACCGCCGCGCAGACCGGCCGCATCGGCGACGGCAAGATCTTCGTGATCCCGGTCGAGACGGCGCTGCGCATCCGCACCGGCGAGCGCAATGAAAACGCCATCTGATGTCGGGGAGGTCATCGCAAGCAGGGCGTTCGATCGCGAAGACGGCAAAGTCACGCTGTCGTTCCACAGACCTTCTCCCTACCCCGACCCTATGCATGATCGCGATCCCGATGATCCGCCTTGGCGATGTTTTTATACGATCGAGTTCCCAGACCGAGAGACGAAATGTCGGGCATCGGTCGGGATCGACAGTATCCAAGCGCTGCTTCTCGCCTTCGCCAGCGCAATGGGCGACCTCCGCTACGTTGGAGACGGCACGCCAGCTTTGCGGCCACCGCTGCAGTGGCTCGGCGAAGATGATCTCGGCTTGTCGATACGGCATTTCGAGTGACCGGCGCACGCGTAGGCGCGCCCATTTGACGCGGCGCAGCGTCCCGGCGATGTTGCACCTGCACAAGTAATTTTATTGCCCGATTCGTCGGGCGCACGAAAAAGAGCGAAAGGGTTTAGCGATGGCGAATTCGGCCAATGACGTCCTGAAGATGGTCAAGGAGAACGAGGTCGAGTGGATCGATCTGCGGTTCACCGATCCCAAGGGCAAGTGGCAGCACCTGACCATGGTGGCGGGCGTGATCGGCGAGGACGAGCTGACCGACGGCCTGATGTTCGACGGCTCCTCGATCGAGGGCTGGAAGGCGATCAACGAGTCCGACATGATCCTGAAGCCCGATCTCGACGCGGTGTGGATGGACCCCTTCTCGGCCACGCCGATGCTGATCCTGGTCTGCGACATCGTCGAGCCCTCGACCGGCGAGCTCTATTCGCGCGATCCGCGCTCGACCGCGAAGCGCTCGGAAGCCTATCTCAAGTCGCTGGGCATCGGCGACACCGTCTATGTCGGCCCCGAGGCTGAGTTCTTCATGTTCGACGACGTCCGCTTCGAGAACAGCTATTCGACCAGCTATTACGCGATCGACGACATCGAGCTGCCGACCAACACGGGCAAGGAATATGAGGCCGGCAATCTGGGCCACCGCCCGCGCGCCAAGGGCGGCTATTTCCCGGTCGCCCCTGTCGACAGCGCGGTCGACATCCGCGGCGAGATGGTCTCGACCATGCTCGAAATGGGCCTGCCCTGCGACAAGCACCACCATGAGGTCGCCGCGGCGCAGCACGAGCTGGGCCTGACCTTCGGCACGCTGGTCACCACCGCCGATCGCATGCAGATCTACAAGTATGTCGTGCACCAGGTCGCCCATGCCTATGGCAAGACCGCGACCTTCATGCCCAAGCCGATCAAGGAAGATAACGGCTCGGGCATGCACACCCATATGTCGATCTGGGACAAGGGCACGCCGCTCTTCGCCGGCAACGGCTATGCCGGCCTGTCGGACATGTGCCTCTATTTCATCGGCGGCGTCATCAAGCACGCCAAGGCGCTGAACGCCTTCACCAATCCGACCACCAACAGCTACAAGCGGCTGGTGCCGGGCTATGAGGCGCCGGTGCTGCTCGCCTATTCGAGCCGCAACCGCTCGGCTTCGTGCCGCATCCCCTATGGCGCGGGCAGCAAGGCCAAGCGCGTCGAGTTCCGCTTTCCGGACGCGCTCGCCAATCCGTACCTCGCCTATGCGGCGCTGCTGATGGCCGGCCTCGACGGCATCCAGAACAAGATCCATCCGGGCGATCCGATGGACAAGAACCTGTACGACCTGCCGCCGGCCGAGCTCGAGCTGGTCCCCACCGTCTGCGGCTCGCTACGCGAGGCGCTCGACAGCCTGGAGGCCGATATGGACTTCCTGCTCAAGGGCGACGTGTTCACCAAGGACCAGATCGAGGCCTATGTCGAGCTCAAGCGCGGCGACGTCGCCCGCTGGGAAATGACCCCGAGCCCGGTCGAATACGACATGTACTACAGCTCGTAAGCCTTCTTGCTGGAGGGTAGGAGAAGGGCGTCCGGGGAAACCCGGGCGCCCTTTCCGTTTGGCTGTGTACCTCCCCGATCTTCCCCTGAAAGAGGAGGATCGGCCGGCGCCTTTTTGAGGCTGATCCACCGGTGTTGAAACCCCTTCCCCGGCGAAGGCGGGGGCCCAGTTTCCGCGAAGTCGAAATGGCGGGACGCCGTTTCCAATGCGTCGCAACTGGGCCCCGGCCTTCGCCGGGGAGCCGATCCCAATAGGCTGAATCCGACTCTGGAACACCGTTCAACCCATTGGTTTGCCCGGCTTGCGAGCCCCTTTCCCCTCGCGTGCCGGCTTCACGCCGCCATCATCGCGCGAAACCGGGCGAGCGCATGCGCGGCGCCGTGCATCGACACCGCGCCGGCAAGCCCACGCGCCGCGCCGGCTGCGGCGGGCTCGGCACGCGCGCACATCGCCGCCTCGAACGCGGCGATATCGCCGCCCTCCGCCAGCACCGCCGCCAGATCGGCCGCGTCGGCCATCGCCAGGTTCACGCCCTCCCCGCCGAACGGCGACATCAGGTGCGCGGCATCGCCGATCAGCGTCACGCCGGGGCGGTGCGCCCATCGATGGCCGGCCGGCAGTGCATGGATACGCCGCACCACCAGCCAGTCCTCCGCCGCCCTGACGATATCCTGCAATCCGGGCGCGAAGCCATCGAGCAGCGCCAGCAGGTGCGGCCCAGCCTCTCGTGCCAGAAGCCCGTCGAGCACGTCCCAATCCTCGGCAACGCGCAACGCAAGATAGATCCGGATATGGCCGCCGCCGTTGCGCTGCGCGATCAGCGTCCGGTTCTCGCCAAAGGCGAAGATCTTGCCATGCCCCACCAGCCCCGCAACGGCGGGATGGCGCGCATCCGCATCGTCGATACCCATCTCAACAAAGGTCACCCCGTCATAGGCAGGCACCGCATCCGAAACCAGCGGCCGCACGCGCGACCACGCCCCGTCGGCGCCGACGACAAGATCATATTCGATCCGCTCGCCCTCGCTGACCACGGCATACCGATCGCCCTCGGCCTCGATCGCCGTCACCTTCCGCCCCCATCGAACGGTCCCCGGCTCCAGCGAATCGAGCAGCATCCGGCGCAGCACGGTCCGGTCGACCTCCGGCCGGTCGCCCTCGGCCTCGGGCATATCGAACAGCATCGTGCCGTCGCGGTCGAACAGGCGCATGCCCTGATCGCCATAGCGCGCCGCCGCGAGGAACGGCGCCTCGAGCCCCGCCAGCCGCAGCGCCCGCTGGCCGGTATCGGCATGCAGGTCGAGCGTCCCGCCCTGCGGCCGCTCCAGCGCATGGGCGTCGGCCTCATAGACCGTGCTGGCGATGCCACGCGTCTGGAGGATGCGCGCCAGCGTGAGGCCGGCGGGTCCGCCGCCGATGATCGCAATTCGTGGAAATCGTGCCATAACAGCTCCATGGGAGTTTATATAGGCTCCTATATAATTAGATAGGCACCGATGTAAATGCCCGACACGCCGCCGCCCGTCGAATGGACTCCGCACGAGATACCGGCGCTGCTGATCGGCATCGCCGCGCGCCAGTTGGCGCGGATCAACGAGGAGCGGCTGCGCCCGCTGGGGCTCGCCATCGCGCAGATCCCGGTGGTGGTCGCGCTGAAGGACGGCGCCGCGATCCCGCAAAAGGAGCTCGCCCGCATCGCCGGGGTCGAGCAGCCGAGCATGGCGCAGCTCCTTGCCCGCATGGAGCGCGACGGCCTCATCGCGCGCGCGCCCAATCCGGACGATGGGCGCAGCAGCCTGGTCTCGCTCACGCCCAAGGCGATGGCGCAGCTCGATCCGGGCCGGCGCATGCTCCTCGCCGGCAATGCCGACGCGCTTCGCGGGATGACGCCCGCCGAGGTGGAGAGCTTCACCGCCCTGCTCCAGCGCGTGATCGCCAATCTCTCGCCCCAGGCCGAGCCGGGTCCGTGACGCGCCCGGCCGTCCGCCGCGCAAAGATGCTTAAGCGCCTCTTCGTGCTATACTGACCCTGCAAACTTCCCGGCCCTGTGCAATCCGTTGCGGAAACGTAACAGCCCGGCCCCAAGGGAAAATCGCATGACGAAGCGCATTACCTCCGCCCGTATCGGCCGCTTGGCCTCCACCCTGGCGCTGGCCCGCGCGATTGCGCCGCTGCTGCTGGTGGCCGGATGCAGCGGCGGCGGCAGCGATTCGCCCGCACCCGCGCCCACCCCGACGCCTACCCCCACGCCCGCGCCGGCCAACGCCGCCCCGATATTCACCTCGCCCGCCACCGCGAACGTCGCGGAGAACACCACCGCCGCCTACCAGGCGACCGCCACCGACGCGGACGGCGATCCGATCCTGTTCAGCATCTCGGGCGGTGCCGATGCCGGGCAGTTCCGGATCACCCCGGCAGGCGCGCTCAGGTTCGTCACCGCGCCCACGGTCGCCCAGCCCAGGGACAGCAACGGCGACAATGTCTATGCCGTCCAGATCGGCGCCAGCGACGGCAAGGTGAGCACGACGCTCACCGTGCAGATCACCGTCGCGCCGGCGGCCGCGGGGTTCCGCGTCGTCCAGGTCGCGACCGGCTTCACCCAGCCGACCTGGGTCGGCCCGGTGCCCGGCGATCCTTCGCACGTCTTCGTCACCGAGAAGGGCGGCAACATCTACGCGCTCGAACCCGCCACGGGCACCAAGGCGCTGCTGCTGACGGCCGCCAATCTCTCCACCGATGGCGAGCGCGGCGTGGTCGGCCTCGCCGCCAGCCCCGATTACGCGACCTCGCGCGAGATCTTCGTCCACGCCGTCGCCGGGGACGGCACGATCGAGATCCGCCAATATCAGGTCGGCAATCCCGCCTTCAACGGCCCCACCGGCTATCGCGTGGTGCTCAGCGTTCCGCATCCGGGCGCCAACACGCACAACGGCGGCTGGATCGGCTTCGGTCCGGACGGCTATCTCTACGATGCGGTGGGCGACGGCGGCACCGGCGGCAGGCCCGCGCAGGACACCAGTTCGCGGCTCGGCAAGATCCTGCGCATCGCGCGCGGCACCGATCCCGCCACGCCGTTCGTGCCCGCGCCGGGCAATCCCTTCGTCAGCGGCGGCGGCGATCCCTATGTCTTCGCGCTCGGCCTGCGCAATCCGTTCCGCAACAGCTTCGCGCCCGACGGCAGGCTGGTGATCGCCGATGTCGGCGAGAATGCACTCGAAGAGCTGGACCTGATGCCCACCAGCCAGCCGGGGATGAATTTCGGCTGGCCGTTCATGGAGGGGAACCGGGTCAATTCCACCAACCGCCCGCCCCCGCCGGCCTGATCGCCCCGGTCTCGCTCTACGCCCATGGCAATGGCGATTTCGAGGGCAGCAGCATCACCGGCGGCGTGGTCTATCGCGGCCCGGTGGCATCGCTGAAGGGCCAGTATCTCTTCGCCGATTTCGTCAACAACAGGATCTGGTCGGTCCCCTATGCGTCGCTGGCGCAGGGCAGCCTCTTCCCGGCCGCGCAATACACGCTGCGCAACGGCGATTTCACGCCCGACAAGGGCGGCATCCGCAGCGTGGTCTGCTTCGGCGAGGATACCGCCGGCAATGTCTACATCGTCGATCTGGGCGGCGCGATCTACGCGATCCTGCCGAAATAAAATCCTCCCCGAGCTTGTCTCGGGGAGGGGGACCATGCGCAGCATGGTGGAGGGGCGGCGCGCAGCGCCGTTGTCCTTCGCCGCACCGTCCCCGGCCTTCGGCCGGCCCCTCCACCGCCTTCGGCGGTCCCCCTCCCCCAGCGAGCTGGGGGGAGGATTCTGGGCACGTCACCGCGCGGGCATAACACCGCGCCCGTTCAGCGTCCGCCGATCTTCAGGCTCAGCGCCGCGCCGATCATCCGCGGCTCGCCCGCGATGAAGGTCGGCAGGCCCAGCGCGTCGCCGGTATTGCCTGCGTCCTTGATATATTTCTGGTCGAACAGATTGGTGACGAAGCCCTGGAGCCGCCAGCGGCCGTTCGCCGTCTCCACGCCCACGCGCAGATCGACCAGCGCATAGCTCTTCTGCGTTTCGTCCTGCACCGTGTCGGGGATCAAATTCCCCGTCTGGAGCGCCGGGATATCGTTGTCGTCGTCGAAGAATACGTTCGACTGCCAGGTCACGCTCGGCGTGAAGTCGAGCTTCACCGGCCCCGCCGGCGCCTTCAGCGAAACGCCGAACGAGGCGCTGTGATCGGGCGACAGGCGGAAGTGATTGCCCTCGCGCGCGCCGGCCGAGAAGCGGCTATGGTTATAGGCATAGGTACCGAACACATCGGCCCAGCTTACCGGCTTCCAGTTCACCTGGCCTTCGAAGCCATAGCTTTCCGCCTTGCCGGCGTTGACGGTCACGAACAGCGTGCCCTGCTGCTCGGTCGTCTGGAAGTTCGAATAATTGTAGTAGAAGACCGCGCCGTCGATGAAGAGCGTGCGGTTGGCCAGCGCGGTCTTGAAGCCCGCCTCATAGCTGTCGACCGTCTCGGACGGCAGCACGCTGAACTTGGCCGCACCGCCCGGCGCCGAGGGCGCGCTGACGCTCAGGATCTCCGGCCGGCGCCCGCGCGCATAATTGGCATAGAGGTTCGCCTCGGGCGAAAGCTCGTAGCGGGCGGTGGCGCGCCAGGTGAAGCCGCTGTCGGTCAGCCCCTGGTCATAGCGCTGGCCGTTGGTCCCGGTCGGCTGCGCGCCCAGGCCGAACATCGGCACCGGATAGCCGGCCGAGGTCGGGATGTTCGCAGCACCCGGTACCGCGAGCGCGCCGAGCAGCTGCTGCGCCGTCGCCGGGCTGCTGCCCAGGAAGGACAGCGCGCCGATGAACCCGCCCAGGATCGAGCGGCCGTTGACCACCGACGATTCGAAGCCCGTCGTCTTGTCGTCATGGCTCCAGCGGATGCCGCCGCCGATCTCGAACCGGTCGGTGACCTTGAAGCTGACGTCGCCGAACAGATCCCAGCTCTCGGTGCTGGCATAGTTGGTGCTCGTCTCGATATGGCCCGGCTGGAGGTTGGCGGCGATCGCACGCGCCAGCGGCGTCGGCAGCAGCGCGGCGGTCTGCGCCGCCGCCTGCGCCTGCGCCTGGGCGGAGGTGAGGCCGGCGGCGAGATAGGCCTTGTTCAACTGGTTGTTCAGCACGCCCTGGAGCAGCTGCCCGGTGAACGCGGTGTTCGAGAAGAACGCCAGCGGCGCCGGATCGCTCGCCGGACGGCCGGGGATCGCGCCGCCGCCGTTCAGCGTGCCGGTCAGCCGCGCCAGCGCCGCCCGCTCGTCGAACTGCGTGGGCGCGCGCTGGAGACCGTTCTCCTTGAAATAGGTGCCGCCCGCGAACGCCGTCAGCCGGTCGTTCGAATAGGTGAGACGCAGCGTGCCCATCGTCTGGTCGCCGCGCGCATCTTCCCCCGCGGTCAGCACCGGCAGCGAGATGCCGTCGGCGTCGAAGATCTCGATGCCGTTGAACTCGCGGTACGATCCGATCGCGTTGAGCGACAGGTTGCTCGAAAATTCGTAATTGGCGATGCCCGTCACGCCCCACACGTCGCGATCGAGCCCCAGCGGCCGCCCATTCTCGAAGCCCTGGCCCGCCGCCAGCGCCGCGCCCGAATTGCGGCCGCGGTCGCCCAGCACCGCGCCGGTCACCGGATCGGTCGGGTTATAGGCGATCGACTTGAACGAGGTGCCCGTCGCCTTGTCATGCTGGTAATTGCCGATCAGGTCGAAGGTCAGCGCCCCCGGCGCCCAGCGCAGCGAACCGCGCACCGCTTCGGACTTGATGCCGTTATAGTCCGGCCCGCCCAGCAGATTGTCGACATAGCCGTCGCGCTCCTTGATCCGCGACGCGACCCGCAGCCCCACATTGCCGCCCAGCGGCAAATTGACCGTTTCGTCCACCCGGTAGCGGCCATGATCGCCACCCTCGGCATAGACATAGCCATAACCGTTCTCGGGATCGGCCTTGTTCTGGACCAGGTTGACCGCGCCGATCAGCGCGCCGCGGCCATAGAGCGTCGATTGCGGCCCCTTGGCGATCTCGACGCGCTCCATGTCGAACAGCTCGACATAGGAGCCGCGCGACTTGGAGATCGAAACCCCGTCCTGGAAGACCGAGACGCGCGGCTCGTTGAACGCGCTGCCCGAATCCGAGGTGATGCCGCGCATCACGAAGCCGGGATTGTTGGGCGACTGGTTCTGCACGTCGAAGCCGGGGACGAACTGGCCCAGCTTGTCGAATTCGGTGATGCCCATGTCCTGCAGGAACTCGCCGCGATAGGCGGTCAGCGCGAACGGCACTTCCATCGCCGATTGCTCGCGAAGCTGCGCGGTGACGACGATCTCGTCCTGTCCCGGCGTCTCGGCCGTCGGGCTCTCCTGCGGCGCGGCCTCCTGCGCAAGTGCGGGAAACGCCGTGGCGGCAAGCGCGAGCGGACTGGCGAGCGCAAGCAGCGCGGTGCGGATAGACATGGTAACCCCCTTTTGTTCGGGGCGCTATTCCGTCCCCGTTTCCCCCCATGGCGTTGCGCCCGCTTCATGACAAACATGTTGCGGCGCAGTAGCTATTTCATGTGGATTACGCGGCTTCCTCGACCGCTCGCCAGCCGAAATGCCGGGACCGAAGCCCCCAATCCGTCACCCCGGCCGAAGTGCCGGGGTCCACCGTGCGGCTGGGAGAGCCGCTCGAAGCTTAGAGGGGCTCTCTCGCGGAGGAGTGGACCCCGGCACTTCGGCCGGGGTGACGATGGAGATTTTGGCGCACGCCACCCGCGCCGCCATGCCGCCCCTAAGCCGCCTGCTCCTCCAGCGCCCCGTCGAACTTCCGCCGCGCCGCGTCGATCTCGGGCAGGTTCGCCATCACCCATTTCCCCAGCGCGTTGACCGGCTCGGTCAGCGACTGCCCCAGCGGCGTCAGCGTATATTCCACCCGCGGCGGGATCGTCGGGAACACCGCGCGCGAGACCAGCCCGTCGCGCTCCAGCCCGCGCAGCGTCAGCGTCAGCATCCGTTGCGAGATGCCGTCGATCGCGCGCTGCAATTCGCTGAAGCGCTTGGTGCCCTCGCTCAGCAGCATGATCGTCAGGATGCTCCATTTGTCGCCCACTCGCGCGAGGATGGCGCGGACCGGCGTGCAGCTATCAGCGGTGTGCCCTTGTTCCAAAAATGTGCCTCCTTGCGGGCATTACGCCACCGCATCATTTGATCCTCGGTTACGTATCGTAACCGGAAAGGGTCTCAAACTCCATGCTCAAGCTTGCACTCATCATCGGCAGCACCCGCCCCAATCGTTTCGCCGACACGCCCGCCAAATGGATCGCCGACGCCGCCGCCCAGCGCAGCGATTTCAGCCTCGACGTGCTCGACCTGCGCGACCAGGATCTGCCCTTCTA
Organism: Sphingomonas sp. dw_22; assembly: GCF_018449795.1. Classification (GTDB taxonomy): domain Bacteria; phylum Pseudomonadota; class Alphaproteobacteria; order Sphingomonadales; family Sphingomonadaceae; genus Sphingomonas. Next base: position 7,449 of record NZ_JAAVVE010000046.1, on the reverse strand, counting down.
CCAGGAGCCGGTCCCGGCACTCTATACCGGCGGCGCCTTCTCCGCCCCGGCCGCCGAAGCGTGGCGGCACAAGCTCGGCGCCTATGACGGCTTCATCGTCACCGCCGCCGAATACAACCACGCCCCCACCGCGGCGCTCAAGAACGCCTTCGATTCGGCGTCGTTCGAATGGCGGCGCAAGGCGATTGCGTTCGTCGGCTATGGCGGCGTCGGCGGCGCGCGCGCGATCGAGCATCTGCGCGGCGTGGCGGTGGAGCTCCAGATGGCGCCGATCAAGGCCGAGGTGAACATCGCGATGGAGCCGTTTCTCGGCATCCTCCAGCAGGGCAAGACGCTCGACGACTATGATTATCTCGTCGCGGCGCGGAACACGCTGTTCGATGAGCTCGCCTGGTGGGCGCGGGCCCTCAAGGCGGCGCGCGAAGCCTGAGTGGATCGACTTCGCGGGGAGGGAGGACGGGTCGCCGGTCTCCTTCCCTTCGTCCGGCTTGGCGCGGCTGGACGCGCGCCCGGCGCCCCAAGCCTGATTGCGCTCAGGCGTGCCCGGAAAGCTGGGTCATCACCCGGTGCCGTATCTCGTTGTTCTTGTCTCGCACCATGCCGGGGATCAGGAACGCATCGATCAGCACCCAGAGGAAACCGATCAGGATGAAATAGGACAGGATCTGGAGGATCGCCGTCCCCGGCCGCCCCAGATAGAAACGGTGCGCGCTGACGAACCACAGGAAGAACCACAGCAGATAGGCCACGCCCACGCTCGGCCCGTCATTGGCCACGCGCTGCTCGACAAGCGACAGTTCGGCCGTGCTCAATGCCATGTTGGATTCCCCCCTATTCCCGGGCGCAGCCTAGGTCGGTGCTCGTCAAGGAGCAACTGGCCATGCCCCTTCGTCACCCCGGCACAAGGCCGGGGTGACGGAAGAAGGAATCACCCCAGCGCCGACTTGATCTTCGCGAAGAAGCCCTGGCTCTCCGGGCATTCGTCGCCGGTCTCGGTGCAGCGGAACTCCTCCAGTAGCTCGCGCTGCTTGGCGGAGAGCTTGGTCGGCGTCTCCACCGTGAGCTGCACCACCAGGTCGCCGCGCCCGCGCCCCTGGAGCACGGGCATGCCCGCGCCGCGCTGGCGCACCTCGCGGCCGGACTGGGTGCCCGGCGCGATGCGGATCACATGCTTGTCGCCGTCCAGCCCCGGCAGCGTGATCTCGCCGCCCAGCGCCGCCGTGGTGAAGCTGATCGGCGCCGTCGCATACAGCGTCGTCCCCTGCCGCTCGAAGAGCGAATGCTTCGTCACGTGCAGGAAGATATAGAGGTCGCCCGCCGGCGCCCCGCGCGCGCCCGCCTCGCCTTCGCCGGCCAGCCGGATGCGCGTGCCTTCGTCCACGCCGGGCGGAATGTTGATCTGGAGCGTCTTGGTCTTGTCGATGCGGCCCTCGCCCCGGCAATGCTTGCACGGCTCGGCGATCACCTCGCCCGCGCCGTGGCAGACCGGGCAGGTCCGCTCGACCATGAAGAAGCCCTGCTGCGCGCGCACCTTGCCCTGGCCGCCGCACTGGGCGCAGGTCTTGGCCTGGGTGCCCGGCGTCGCGCCGGTGCCGTGGCAGGGATCGCACACGCCCGATACGTCGACGGTGATCTCGCTGGTCCGCCCGTGGAACGCGTCCTCCAGGCTGATCTCCATGTCGTAGCGCAGGTCCGCGCCGCGCCGCTGCGGCCGGCCGCCGCCGCGCCCGCCGCCCATGAACTCGCCGAACACGCTTTCGAAGATGTCGCTGAACGCGCCGAAATCCGGGCCGCCCTGTGCGCCGTTGCCCATGCCGCCATTCTTGAACGCGGCATGGCCGAAGCGATCATAGGCCGCGCGCTTCTGCGGATCCTTCAGGCATTCATAGGCTTCGCTGATCGCCTTGAACTTTTCCTCATGCTCCTTGCACCCGTCATTCTTGTCCGGGTGATATTTCATCGCGAGCTTGCGATACGCCGTCTTCAGCGTCGCGTCGTCGGCGGTGCGCTCGCATTCGAGCAGCTCGTAAAAATCGACTTCAGCAGTCATTCAAAAAGCCCTCTCCCCAACAGGGAGAGGGTTGGGAGAGGGGCAGTCCGCTCGAAATCACGCACGTACATCGCCCCACTCCCCCTCTCCCCAGCCCTCTCCCCAAGGGGGAGAGGGAGGGGTGTCAGTTACGCCTTGTTGTCGTCCACTTCCGAGAACTCGGCGTCGACCACTTCCTCGCCGCCGGCCTCGGAGCCCGCCGCCGCGCCGTCGGCGCCCGGCGAAGCCTCGGCCGCGGCCTGCTTCTCGTAGATCGCCTGGCCCAGCTTCATCGCCACCTGGGCGAGGTTCTGCGCCTTGGCCTGCATGTCGTCGGCATCGCCGCCTTCCACCGCAGCCTTGGTCTCGGCGATCGCCGCCTCGATCTCGGCCTTCAGCGAAGCGTCGACCTTGTCGCCATTCTCCTGAAGCTGGCGCTCCGTCGTGTGGATCAGGCTCTCGGCGTTGTTCTTCGCCTCGGCGCCCGCACGCCGCTTCTTGTCCTCTTCGGCGAACTGCTCGGCGTCGCGGACCATCTGGTCGATATCGGCGTCCGAGAGACCGCCACTGGCCTGGATGCGGATCTGCTGCTCCTTGCCGGTGCCCTTGTCCTTGGCGCTGACGTTGACGATGCCGTTGGCGTCGATGTCGAACGTGACCTCGATCTGCGGCACGCCGCGCGGCGCCGGCGGGATGCCGACCAGGTCGAACTGGCCGAGGATCTTGTTGTCCGCCGCCATCTCGCGCTCACCCTGGAAGACGCGGATCGTCACGGCCTGCTGATTGTCGTCGGCGGTCGAATAGGTCTGCGACTTCTTGGTCGGGATCGTCGTGTTGCGGTCGATCATCCGGGTGAACACGCCACCCAGCGTCTCGATGCCCAGGCTCAGCGGCGTCACGTCGAGCAGCAGCACGTCCTTGACGTCGCCCTGCAGCACGCCCGCCTGGATGGCGGCGCCGATCGCGACCACCTCATCGGGGTTCACGCCGGTATGCGGCTCCTTGCCGAAGAAGTCCTTCACGACCTGGCGGACGCGCGGCATGCGCGTCATGCCGCCCACCAGCACCACCTCGTCGATCGCGCTCGCCTTGACGCCGGCGTCTGCCAGCGCCTTGCGGCACGGCTCCAGCGTGCGCTGGATCAGATCCTCGACCAGCCGCTCCAGATCGGCGCGGTTGATGGTCTTCACCAGATGCTTCGGCCCGTTGGCGTCGGCGGTGATGAAGGGCAGGTTGACTTCGGTCTGCTGCGCCGAGCTCAGCTCGATCTTCGCCTTCTCGGCGGCTTCCTTCAGCCGCTGGAGCGCCAGCTTGTCCTTGGTCAGGTCGATGCCCTCGGCCTTCTTGAACTCGTCGGCCAGGAACTGGACGATCTTCGAATCGAAGTCCTCGCCGCCCAGGAAAGTGTCGCCGTTGGTGGCCTTCACCTCGAACACGCCGTCGCCGATCTCGAGCACCGACACGTCGAACGTGCCGCCGCCCAGGTCATAGACCGCGATCGTCTTGCCGTCGTTCTTCTCCAGCCCGTAGGCCAGAGCGGCCGCGGTCGGCTCGTTGATGATGCGCAGCACTTCAAGCCCCGCGATGCGGCCGGCGTCCTTGGTCGCCTGGCGCTGCGCGTCGTTGAAATATGCCGGCACGGTGATGACGGCCTGCGAGACGGTCTCGCCCAGATAGGACTCGGCGGTCTCCTTCATCTTCTGCAGGATATAGGCGCTGATCTGGCTCGGCGAATATTCCTCGCCGCCCGCCTTGACCCACGCATCGCCGTTCGATCCGCGCACGATCGAATAGGGCACCAGCTCGGTGTCCTTCTTCGTCACGGGATCGTCGTAGCGGCGGCCGATCAGGCGCTTCACCGCGAAGATCGTGTTGTCGCCGTTGGTCACCGCCTGGCGCTTGGCGGGCTGACCGATCAGGCGCTCGCCATCCTTGGCGAAGGCGACGATCGAAGGCGTGGTGCGCGCGCCCTCCGCATTCTCGATCACCTTGGGCTTGCCGCCTTCCATAACGGCGACGCAGGAGTTGGTCGTGCCCAGATCAATACCGATAACTTTAGCCATGGTCCCTCGTTGGCCCCCAGATTCAAAAAGTTTCAAACACTTGCCCACCCGAGCCCCAGATTAGGCGACTTGGGCTCGGGCTCACTCCGGGGGATATAGGTGCGCTGGCGCTTGCCGCAAGAAGCTCCGCTTTCTAGGAACAGTCGCAAAATGGGAGAGTGTCGGATGCGCATATTTGCGGGGATCGTTGCGGTGGCGTTTCTCTCGGCCTGCCAACCGGCCGAGACGAAGGCGGACGGCGCCTGGGTCCGGCTGCCCGCGGTCGCCGGCCGGCCGGGCGCGGCCTATTTCTCCCTCCATGGCGGCGCGAAGCCCGATACGCTGGTCGCGGTCTCCGCCCCCTTCGCGCTGCGTGCCGAGATGCACGAGAGCATGAAGGGCGATCACGGCATGATGTCGATGGCGCCGGTCAAGGACATCGCCCTGCCCGCCGGCGAGACGGTGACCTTCGCGCCCGGCGGCAAGCACGTCATGCTCTTCTCGGTCGGCCCCAATGTGAAGGCCGGCGACACCGTCCCCGTCATCCTCTCCCTCGCCAGCGGCGCTAGGCTCGAAGCCTCCGCCAAGGTGGTGGGCGCAGGCGATCCGGCGCCCGATTGAGCCGCGCCGCTACCCGGCATTAACCATCTCGCGCTACGCCGCACATCGCGTTTCGGAAAAGATGGCTCGGGGGATGAAGGGCGTGACTGCGGACAGGCGAGAGATCGCGCTCCTCCTCGTGCTCGGCCTGTCGATCCGCTACATCTGGCTGGTGGCGGTCGGGGGGGCCTGGCAGCAAGTCGATATCGGCGAGGCGACGCATGCCGCCTATGCCTTCGCTTATGGCAAGGGGATCGCCGACGCCTTCTTCCCCGGCCAGGGGCCGACCGCGCATCTGCTGCCGACGACGATCCTCATTTCCGGCAGCATCCTGCGCGTGTTCGGGCCGGAAAGCGGGGCGGCCAATCTCGTGCTGGCCGGCTGGGCGCTGGCCCAGAGCTTCGCCGGCTACCTCCTGCTGCGGCTGTTGTTCGCGCGCATCGGCACCGATCCCGCCGCGCCCAGGGCCGGACTGGCGCTGCTCTGCCTCCTCCCCGCCTTCGCCCCGCAGGAGGGGTGCGACTTCCGCTTCTGGGAAGGCGCGCTCGCCGCCTGCCTTGCCGCCGGAAACCTGTTGCTGCTGGAGCGGCTCGACCGGGGTTCCGTCTCCGGCTGGCGACCGCTGATCGCCGCCGCCGCACTGTCCGCGCTCACCTTCTTCGTGAGCCCGCCGGTGGGGCTGGCGGTGGATTTGTGCTGGGCGGTCTACGCCTTCCGCCGCCTGCCGCTGCGCACCACGCTCGCCTTCGCCGCCATGAGCGCCGCCGCGCTGGCGCTGCTGATCGCGCCCTGGGCGCTGCGTAACCAGCGCGTCATGGGTCAGCCGATCCCGCTCCGCAGCAATTTCGGCCTGGAACTGGCGCTCGCCAACCATCCCGCCGCGCTTTCTGATGCCCCGCGCGGGGACGTGTTCCGGGCAAGGGTGCTGGCGATCCACCCGTTCGACAATCCTCCCGCCATCGCCGCCCTCCGATCCGCCGGCGGCGAGGTCGCCTATTCCTCGATGCTGGGCCGCGAGACCTGGGCCTGGATACGCGCGCATCCGGCGGACTTCCTGCGCCTGTCGCTGCGCCATTACCGCCAGTTCTACGTACCCGACACCTGGCAGCTCCGCTTCACCAACTGGCGCGACCTGGTCCAGCCCCGTGCGATCGTGCTGCAACTGGTCGGCATGCTCGGCATCGCCGGGCTGGCCTGGGGCCTTGCCCGGCGCAAACGCTTCTACGGCTATATCGCGCTCTATGTGGCAACGGCCGGCCTGCCCTATGCCCTCGTCCAGCCGGTCCCGCGCTACAGCTATCTGATATACGGCATCCTGGCGTATCTGGCGGCGCAATTGCTGGTGGACCTGGGCCGCGTGGCGCGCCGCCCCGGGGCTGACCGCCAACAGGGAGGGCAGCCCCAAACCCCCATCGTCACCCCGGCCGAAGTGCCGGGGTCCACTCCTCCGCGAGCGAGCCCCTCACACCTCTAGCTGCTCTCCCCGCCGCACGATGGACCCCGGCACTGCGGCCGGGGTGACAGGCGGAGGAGTATCGGCGTTCAGCGCAGCGCCGGCGTCGCCATGAGCATCGCCAGCATCCACAACCCAGCGCCCGAAGTTCCCGCATGCCCACCCCTGCCCAACTGTGCTGGCCGCATATAACACTCCGGCACCCGCAACAAGACTGGCGCCCGCGCCCGGCCTTGCTATCCTGCCCGCCGCATCAACGGGGATAAGGCAGCGTCATGGCCCAAGTGATCGATCGTTTCCGTTCCTCCACCTGGGGCTGGTTGCGCGGCACGTTGGCGGGCTGGGGCACGCTGCTGCTCTGCCTGGTCGGCGTGGGCTTCATCCTCATCCTGGTGAAATGGATCGCCAATCTCGCGACGACCTATGAATTCACCGAGGACCGGCTGATCCTCCACAAGGGCATCCTCGCCAAGTCGATCGACGAGATCGAGCTCTACCGCGTCAAGGACGTCCGCATCGATTTCACGATCATCAACCAGATGGCAGACATCGGCACGATCACCATCACCTCGTCCGACGAGACCACCCGCGACGCCCCGCTGGTGATCCGCGACGTCGACCATGCCCGCGCCCGCCGCGAGCAGCTCCGCGGCCTCGTCAACGCCGCCCGCCGCCAGCGCGGGGTGCGCGAGATCGACATGGTGCACGAGGATTTCGGCGAGCCCGCCTGAACGCCCCATGCCGCACGCACCCCGTCCCCTCACCGAAGGCGAGATCCGGCTCTGCGCCTCGATATTCGGCGCCGCGATCGACTATTCGCTGGCCCGGGTCGCCAATGCCAAATGGGCGTTCTTCCAGCCGGCGAACACCACCATGGCGCCGCGCGGCACGATCCATTTCCACCCCCGCAGCGGCATCTATTCGGACGATTTCAGCACCGCGCCGCTCGGCGTCCAGGGGCTGTTCGTCCATGAGATGGTGCATGTCTGGCAGCATCAGAAGGGCATCTTCCTGCCGCTGAAGCGCCACCCCTTCTGCCGCTACGGCTATGTGCTGAAGCCCGGCCAGCCGTTCGAGAGATACGGGCTGGAGCAGCAGGCGGAGATCGTCCGCCACGCCTTCCTGCTGCGCCACGGCGCGGCGATCCCCGCCGCGCCGCCGCTCGCGCAATATGAGACGCTGCTGCCCCCCCCCCCCCCCCCACCCCCCCCCCCCCCCCCCCCCCCCCCCCCCCCCCCCCCCCCCCCCCCCCCCCCCCCCCCCCCCCCCCACCCCCCCCCCCCCCCCCCCCCCCCCCCCCCCCCCCCCCCCCCCCCCCCCCCCCC
>NZ_JAAVVE010000045.1 GCF_018449795.1 Sphingomonas sp. dw_22 | reverse complement strand
TCGGGCGGCGGCCCGCCCCCCGGGACCGTGGGGCCGGCGCCCTGCTCGCCCTGGGCTCGGGCGTCGGCGTGGGGGAAGGCAGCGCGAAATCGAGCACGCGCATCGCCGGAGAGCCTTCGCTGCCCTTCACCGCCAGCCCGCCGAACAGCAGCGCGCCCAGCAGGCCCTGCACGGCAAGCGCGCCGATCGCGCCGCGCAATCGTTCACGGGGTCCGGGTACTCCAGGGTGCGCGTCGGCTATCATCCTTCCAAAAATGCGGGACGGCCCCAAAGCGATCCGCATGAACGGGATGTTGTTTCGGGTTCATGCAACTCCGGGGCGCTATCCTTGTTGATGCTCTCGACAACGAACAGATAGGGCTCCTCCCATGCGCAAGATCATCGCCACGCTGAGTGCCGTCGCGCTCGCCTTTCCCGCCACGATGGCCGTGCCGACCGGCGCGGCCCAGGCGCAGACCCGCACGCACCAATCGAGCAAGCATTACAAGGCGAAGAGCACGCGCCATTACAAGAAGTGCCGCCGCTCCAAGGGCACGGCCGGCCTGATCGCCGGCGGCGTGATAGGCGTGGTCGCGGGTCCGGCGATCATCGGCCATGGCCTGCTGGGCGCCGCGGCGGGCGGCGTCGGCGGCGCGCTGGGCGGCCGCGCGGTCGATCGCACGATCACCGCGAAGAAACGCTGCCGCTGAGCCCTGGGACGGCGCCGATCCGCCTCCCTCGTCACCCCGGCCGAAGTGCCGGGGTCCACCGGGATGCTGGGAGAGAAGCTGGAGGCGTGAAGGGCTCTCTGGAGGATAAGTGAACCCCGGCACTTCGGCCGGGGTGACGACAGATTTTTGCGGCCGTTCTCTCCCAATTCAAATATCGATCCGGCCCAATGCCTTCCAAAACGCCGGATCGTCTGCAATCTGGCGCGATACCGTCCGGCTCCCCAAATGGAGTCGGGCAAGCATTTCGCACAATGGAAGGTGCACCCATGTCCAGCTATGCCGATCGCCTCCAGGCCCTGCGCGAGCAGTTGAAGCGCGACCGCCTCGACGGCTTCGTCGTCCCGCTCACCGACGAGCATATGAGCGAATATGTCGGCGCCTATGCCCAGCGCCTCGCCTGGCTGACCGGCTTCCAGGGATCGGCCGGAACCGCCGTGGTGCTCCCCCAGGAAGCCGCGATCTTCACCGATGGGCGCTACACGCTCCAGGTTCGCCAGCAGGTCTCGGCCGACGATTGGCAATATGTCGGCGTGCCGGCGACCAGCGTGTCGGGCTGGCTGGGCGCCCATGCGCCGGACGGCGGCCGCATCGGCTATGACCCGTGGCTGCACACCCGCGCCTGGGTGGAGGAAGCGCGCAAGGCGCTGGCCGAGAAGGGCGCCGAGCTGGTCGCGGTGGATACCAACCCGATCGACGCCGTCTGGCCCGACAAGCCCGCGCCTTCGGGCGCCACCCTCGCCGTCCAGGACGATGCGGCGGCCGGCAAGTCCTCCGCCGCCAAGCGCGCCGAGATCGCCGACTGGCTGGCCGAGCGCAAGGCCGACGCGGTGGTTCTCTCCGCGCTCGATTCGATTGCCTGGGCGTTCAACATCCGCGGCACCGATGTCGCCCACACCCCGGTCGCGCTCGCCTATGCGATCGTCAATGCCGACGGCACCGCCGACCTGTTCGTCGCGCCGGAAAAGGTGACCGATGCAGTCCGCCAGCATCTGGGCAACGCGATCCGCATCCATGACCGCGCCGCCTTCGCGCCCGCGCTGCGGGGCTTCCAGGGCAAGCGCGTCGCCGCCGATCCCGAGCGCGCGGTCGCCGCGATCTTCGATTCGCTCGACGCGGGCGGCGCGAAGATCCTGAGCCCGCGCGATCCGGTCGTGCTCGCCAAGGCGCTCAAGAACCCCGCCGAGATCGCCGGCCAGAAGGCCGCCCAGGCCCGCGACGGCGCGGCTTTGGTGCGCTTCCTCAAATGGTTCGAGGAAACGGCGCCCCAGGGCGGCCTCACCGAGATGTCCGCCGCCGACCGGCTCCAGGCGTTCCGCGAGGAGACCGGCGTGCTCAAGGATCTGAGCTTCGACACCATCTCCGCCACCGGCCCCAACGGCGCGATCCCGCACTACAAGGTTACGCCCGAATCGAGCCTGTCCATCGAGCGCGGCCAGCTCTATCTGGTCGATTCGGGCGGCCAATATGCCGACGGCACGACCGACGTGACGCGCGTCATGCCGGTGGGCGAGGCCAGCGACGAGATGAAGGACCGCTTCACCCGCGTCCTCAAGGGCCATATCGCCATCGCCACCGCGGTCTTCCCCGAAGGCACGACCGGCGCCCAGCTCGACAGCTTCGCGCGGCGCCCGCTGTGGGAAGTCGGGCTCGACTACGGCCATGGCACCGGCCACGGCGTGGGCGCCTATCTCTCGGTGCATGAGGGGCCGCAGCGCATTGCCCAGCCCTTCTATCCCGGCGGCCAGAGCCTTGAGCCGCTCAAGGCCGGCATGTTCCTGTCGAACGAGCCCGGTTACTATAAAGCGGGCGAATTCGGCATCCGAATCGAGAATCTGGTGCTCGTCGTCAAGCAACTGATTTCGGGTGCGGAACAATCCATGCTCGGCTTCGAGACGCTCACCTTCGCGCCGATCGAGCGAACACTTATTAAACCATCCCTGCTAACCAGCCGGGAACTAGAATGGCTTAATGCCTACCATGCGCAGGTGCTGGCCGTGGTCGGCCCCCTGCTGAGTGGGGACGAACGGCTATGGTTAGTGGGGAAATGCGCTCCAATCGCCTGATGTGGTTTTTCGCCGGTGCGGTCACGATGGCGATCTATCTGATGGGGCCGCACGCGATCATCGATCGCGCCTATGATCTGGGTCACGAAGCCGGGGACTGGGTCCGCACGCGCTGAGGCGCGTCGTCGGGCACGTCCTCGCTTTCCTGGGCGCGGGCCTGCGCCTTGCGCCTGCGCAGATTCTGCCGCAGCGCCTCGGCCAGCCGCGCTTTCTTTTCCGCGTCATTCATGCCGAATGGGATAGACCGCGTCGCTTCGGGTTGACAATCGGGAACTCCCAAGCACATAGGCCCCTCCCGCCCGGCCACCCAGCCGGCGAGTGCTGCCGTAGCTCAGTGGTAGAGCGCATCCTTGGTAAGGCTGAGGTCGAGGGTTCGATCCCCTCCGGCAGCACCATTTATCTGTTAAAATCAATGAATTAAGATAATCCCCGAATGGGGACGGCTTTTCCTACTACGCTTGACTACGATGGGATGCGCTTGAATCGCTTTTAGGAAGCAGACATCTCGCTTACAGAGGCACGTGCATCGCTAAAACCTAAGAATATGAGCGTGCTATCCGTGTGGAATAAACCTAGCGCGAGATAAATCCTCTCGTGTCATGCACGCAGATTGGGTCTGCTTCGCGCCTCGAACCAGTCGTTCGGCGACAATGAGACCGGCCCCAAAAAGCTGCCATTCGCTTCAAAATCATAAGTTGCGTAGTAGGGACGGCAGCGTGATGACCGGGACTACAGTTCTTGTTGCGATGAAGGGCCCATAGAGAACGCGATTCGGGCTTCTTTAAGTGAAAGCCTTTAGTTAGCGTGCCCGCTGATGGGGGTGGAATTTATGCACGATTCTGGCGAGCAAGAGCTCGGTCAAGCAAGTCTCGACGGAATCGGGGCAAGCGGCCCGATCATCGCTGCAGATATCGCCGGAAGCTTCACTTACGCGTCTTATCAGAACGCTATTCCCGTCATCCGCTCAATCAGGATCGAAAATGTAGGCGGTGGACATCACGAGACTTGTAGGCTTGAGCTCATATCCTCGCCCACATTCCTGCGTTCTAAATCCTGGACGATCGATCGGCTTACACCCGGCGACAGCCTGCTCCTCGGCGATCGAAGGGTCGATTTGGACGCCGACTATCTCGCCGGGCTGAATGAGGCCGAGCGCGGCGAGATTGCGCTGAGGCTGTCGGTAGGCGACGCGGTACTGGACGAGCAGCGCTTCCCAGTGCGCCTGCTGGCGCGCGACGAATGGGGCGGGGTCGCCGACATGGCGCAGCTGCTGCCCGCTTTCGTGATGCCCAACGATCCCGCGGTCGCGCGCGTCCTGCGCAGCGCCGCCGATCGGCTGGCGGAGCATGGTCATCCGAGCGGGCTCGACGGCTATCAGTCGGGCGATCCGCAGCGCGCGTTCATGTTGACCGCCGCGATCTATTCGGCAATCGTCGGCATGGGCATCCATTATGCGGAGCCGCCCGCCAGCTTCGAGGATCGCGGGCAGAAAGTGCGCCGCCCCGCGACGATCGCTGACGAACGGCTCGGCACGTGCCTCGACACGACATTGATGTTCGCCGCGGCGCTGGAGAGTGCCGGGCTCTATCCCGTGATCCTGATGTTCCAGGGCCATGCCGCGGTCGGCGTCTGGCTGACCAAACGGACCTTCGGCAACACAATCGAAACCGATCAGATGGAGGTTCGCAAGGCGCTCGCCTCGCGTGAGCTGATCGTGTTCGAGACGACTGGTGTGACGCACCGTCCGGCGATGGCGATGGACGCAGCGCAGCGAGCGCTCGATCACCGGATGAGCGAGGACGAGGCGCATGCCTTCGTTGCCGCGATCGACGTACGGCGCGCACGCAGCGGCGGCATCACTCCGCTCGCTTCGCACGAGGCGGTGCGGCACGATGCTGGTGACGAGGAAGCTGCGCCGGTCGCCGATCTCGCACTGCCTGCGGCGCCCTCGTTCAACGATCTGCCCGATCTTCAGGTCGAGGAGAAGCCGACCACCGCCGCCGGCCGCGTCGATCGCTGGCAGAAGAAGCTGCTCGACCTGACGCTGCGCAACCGGCTGCTCAACTTCCCCGCGTCCAAGAAGACGATCCCGTTTCTGTGCACCGACGTCGCGTTTCTCGAGGATCGGCTGGCGGATGGCGCGGCGATCCAGATCGTATCCCTGCCGCAGCAGAACCCGCTCGGCGAGCGCGATGCGGGGCTCTATCGCGAGGTTCACGGCCGCGACCTGCAGCGCGGCTTTGCAGCCGAAGCGCTGGCACGCGACGAACTGCCGTCGCCGCTCGACGCGGCGAGCTCGAGGTGCGACTGATCGACCTGCACCGCCAGGTCCGCAACGATTTCGCCGAGGGCGGCGCGAACACGCTGTTCCTCGCGGTCGGCTTCCTGCGCTGGAAGAAGAAGCCCGAGGACGAGCGCAGCTATCGTGCGCCGCTGCTGCTGATCCCGGTGAAGCTCGAGCGCCGCAGCGCCAGCGCACCGTTCCGCCTGCGCTTCCACGAGGACGAGCCGCGTTTCAACGCGACCCTGCTGCAATTTCTCGAACGCGATTTCGACCTCAAGCTCACCCAGTTCGGCGGCGATTTGCCGCGCGATGACAGCGGCATCGACGTGCCGCGCGTACTGGCGATGATGCGCCAGGCGGTGCGTGACGTGCCGGGCATGGAAGTGCTCGACGAGACCGCGCTCTCCACCTTCAGCTTCGCCAAGTTCCTGATGTGGAAGGATCTGGTCGAGCGCACTGAGGCGCTGCGCGAGAACCGCGTCGTGCGGCATCTGATCGACACGCCCGACCGGGCCTTTGCCGGCGGCGAAGGCCAGTCGGTATTCCGCGACGAAACCGAGCTCGACCGCGTCTATGCGCCGGCCGCCATCATCAGCCTGCTCCCATCCGATTCCTCGCAGACCGCGGCGAGCCTCGCCGCCGCTGAGGGACATGACTTCGTAATCGTCGGCCCGCCGGGCACAGGCAAGAGCCAGACGATCGCCAACATGATCGCCAATTGCCTCGGGGTCGGAAAGACGGTGCTGTTCGTTGCGGAGAAGACCGCGGCGCTCGACGTCGTCTATCGCCGCCTGCGCGAGCATGGGCTGGGCGATCACTGCGTCGAACTCCATTCGAACAAGGCCGATCGGAAGCATTTCCTCGCGCAGCTCAAGGCGTCCTGGGAGCATGGCGCGCAGGTAGATCCGGCCGAGTGGGTTGCCGTCAACAATCGGCTCAAGCTGCGCCGCGACACGCTCAACGCCTATGTCGAGGCGCTGCACCGGCCTTACCCCAACGGCTGGACGCCGTATCTGGCGCTCGGCATCGCGCTGCGCGCCGCCGATGCGCCGGCGCCGGTGTTCGACTGGGCGCCGGGCGTGACGCAAGACGCAGAGACGCTCGGCGCGCTCGAGATGCTTGCCGGGGAAATCGGGCTGGTGTTCGCGTCGGTCGAACGGCGGCCGGCGCTCGACCTGGTGGATATCGAGGAGCTGAGCACGGCGCGACAGGAGGAGGTGCTCGCCGCCGCGCAGTCGCTGCGCAACGCTGTCGATCTGCTGGCGGGCGCACTTGATGCGTATCGCCGGGTACTGGGTCTCGTGGCGGACGGTCAGCCGGTGCTGCCCGAGGTCGTCGCGCTAGCGACGCTCGCCGAAGCGCTGGAGGGCGGGCGCGAACGCGACCTCTCGATCGCCTTTCATGCTGATTTCGCGCGCACCGCCGACGATCTCGCGGCGCTGGGAGCGGCGATCGCCGCCTATCGCGACGCCGAGCGGCAGCTCGCCGCCGGCTTCTCGGCCGCACAGGTGCGCAGCCTCGATCATGACGCTCTCGATCGCCAGTGGCGCGAGGCAGGCGCGTCGTTCTGGCCGTTTTCGGCGCTCGGCCGGCGCAAGGTCACGCGGATGCTGCAGAGCTATGCCGAGAGCGGCACGACGCGGCCCGATTACGACCTGCCGCAGCTGCGCCGTATGAAGGAACAGCTCGCGACGATCGACCGCACGCCGCTCGCCGAGCGACCGCTGCCGGTCGCCGGTCTCGACACCGATCCCGCCGTGATCGCCGACATTCTCGAGCGCGCCGGGCGGCTACGCAGCGCAGTGCGGCTGGGCGGTCGCGATGCGGACGTCGTGCAAAGGGTGACGCAGTGCGTCGCCACCACGCTCGCCGCTCGCAACGAGGGCGATGCGATCTGGCAGGCGGGTTCGAAGCTACTCGCGGCGCGGCAGGGCTTCGAAGACGCGCGCGCGCGCTTCGCCGAGGCCGCCGGGCGTATCGTCGCGATCAACGAGACACCCGACGCGCTTGCCACTCTGTCCACTGCACTGGCCGACCTCGTCGAGGCGCGGCACCTGCTGCGCGACTGGACGACGTGGTGCCGGGCCCGCAACCGCGCGCTCGCCGCCGGGCTCGGCGCACTGGTCGAGCAGATCGAGCGCGGCGTGGTGCCGCCCGATCAGGCGCGCGCGGCATTCCGGCTCGGCTATGCGCGCTGGTGGCTGCCGCCGGTGCTCGACGGCGATCCGGTGCTGCGCGACTTCCGCCGTTTCCAGCACGAGAATGCGATCGCCGAATTCCGCGAGATCGACGATCTCGTCCGCGCGCACGCCACCGGCCACGTGATCGGCGCGATCGCGCACGGCCTACCGACGGTGCAGAGCGTGCCGCGCAATTCCGAGCTCGGCCTGCTGCGCTATCAGATGGAGTTGCAGCGCCCCAGCCAGTCGATCCGCGACATGATCGGCAAGATGCCCGAAAGCTTTTCGAAGCTCGCGCCGTGCATGCTAATGTCGCCTCTGTCGATCGCGCAATATTTTCCGCCCAACCAGGCTTTGTTCGACGTGGTGATCTTCGACGAAGCCTCGCAGATCACGACCTGGGACGCGGTTGGCGCGATCGCGCGCGGGCGGCAGACGATCATTGTCGGGGATCCCAAGCAGCTGCCGCCGACCAACTTCTTTGGCAGCAACGACGATGACGAGGACGTCGCCGATCACGAGAAGGACATGGAGAGCATCCTCGACGAGGCCAAGGCGTCGGGCATCCCGGTCCGCGACCTGCGCTGGCATTATCGCAGCCGCAGCGAGTCGCTGATCGCGTTCTCGAACCACCATTATTACCAGAACCGGCTCGTCACCTTCCCCTCGCCACAGGTCGAGGATCGCGCGGTGCGGCTGCGCAAGGTGCCGCATGGCGTCTATGATCGCGGCAAGAGCCGCACTAACCGGATCGAGGCGCAGGCAGTCGCGGACGAGGCGGTGGCGCGGATGCGCGGCTGGCTCGAATTGCCGGAGAAGAGCCGCCCGACGCTCGGCATAATCACCTTCAATGCGCAGCAGCAGTCTCTGATCCTCGACCTGCTCGACGCCGCGCGGCGCGACGATCCCGCGCTCGAGTGGTTCTTCGCCGACGAGCGCGTCGAGGCGACGATCGTCAAGAATCTCGAGAACGTGCAGGGCGACGAGCGCGACGTCATCCTGTTCTCGATCACCTTCTGGAAGGATGCCGCGGGCAAGGCAAACATGGATTTCGGCGCGCTCAACCGCGACGGCGGCGAGCGGCGGCTGAACGTGACGGTGACGCGCGCGCGGCAGGAGTTGATCGTGTTTTCGGGCTTCACCGCCGACCAGATCGACCCGACGCGCGCCAAGGGGCTGGCGATCACGCACCTAAAGACCTTCCTCGATTATGCCGAACGCGGCGCAATCGCGCTGCCTGCGCAAAACCTGGGCTCGGTCGGCAGCTTCGACTCGCCGTTCGAGGAAGCAGTCGCGGCGCAGCTTGAACAGCGCGGCTGGGTCGTCGTGCCGCAGGTCGGCATTTCGGGCTTTCGCATCGATCTCGGCGTGCGGCATCCAGATCTGGCAGGTGCGTATCTCGCGGGCGTCGAATGCGATGGCGCATCCTATCACAGCGCCGCGACCGCGCGCGACCGGGACAAGGTGCGCGAGCAGGTGCTGACCGGGCTTGGTTGGAACATGCTGCGCGTCTGGTCGACCGATTGGTGGTACGATGCCGCCGGCTGCGCCGATCGGCTGCACGTCGCGCTGCAGGCGCTGCTTGACGCAAGCCGTGCCGAGCCTGCGGCGGGAGCCGAGGCTGGCGTCACCGCGAACTGGGATATGGGGCGTGAGGTTCAGGGGATCGAAGGCATCCGCGACGACGAAGCCGTGGCGACGGCCGAACTTGAAGCGCCCGCGCCTTCGTCGATCGAGGTCGAGCTGGTCTCCGCTGAGGTGCCGCTGATCGTCACGCCTATCGCGGCTGCCGCTACGGCGATGGCGCCTTACGACACTTATCGCATCACCGACCTGAGCGGCTTCGCGGCGCAGCCCGATCATTTCTACGAGTTCTCCTATCGCGACACGCTGCGCGCGATGGTCGCCGCCGTCATCGAGACCGAGAGCCCGCTGCGCACGGACATCCTTTGTCAGCGCATTGCCCGCGCGCACGGCTGGCTGCGCACCGGTGGCAAGATCCGCGAGCGCATCGATATGCACCTGCGCGACTTCGACCGTACGTATGAGTCGAGCGGCGAGTTCATCTGGAAGCCGGGCGCGGTGACCGAGGTCCGCGCCTATCGTCCGCCGCACGACGAGGAGGGGCGTCGCGGCATCCCCGACATTCCGCTCGCCGAGCTGGCGGCGGTGGTGCGCGGCCATCCCGATCTTCTCGACGAACCCGATCCGGCGCGCGAGCTGGCGCGGATGATCGGCGTTGAGCGGCTCGCGGGCGGATCGCGCGCGCGGCTCGACGAAGCAATCGCGCGCGGCCGTGGCGGCGAGATCGTGGCCGAGATGCCCGAGGCGGAGTGAGCATGGCACGCTTCCTCCACACAAGCGACCTGCATCTTGGTAAGCGGTTCGGCAACTTCTCCGGCGATCTGCCCGGCCGATTGCGCGAGGCGCGGCATGCGGTGATCGGCCGCCTTGCCGAGCATGCGCGTGCGCATGGCGCGGACACGATCCTGCTCGCGGGCGACACATTCGACACCGAGACTCCGGCCACCGACGTGCGGCGCCAGGCGCTCACCGAAATGGCGCATCACGCGCCGATCCGCTGGGTGATCCTGCCGGGCAATCACGATTCGCTGCAGGCGACCGAACTCTGGGCCCAGCTCGCCGCCGATGCGCCGGCCAATGTAGCGCTGGCGACCGAGCCGGCGCCGATCGATCTCGGTGCAGGCGCCGTCCTGCTGCCCGCACCCTGCACGACGCGCCGCCCGGGCCGCGACCTCAGCGCATGGATGGACGATGCGGTCACCGCCGAGGGCGCTATCCGCATCGGCCTCGCACACGGCGCGATCCAGACCTTTTCGGAAGACGCCGCGGCCTCCGAAGTGATCGCGCCCGATCGCACACGTCGCGCGGGGCTCGACTATCTGGCGCTGGGCGACTGGCACGGCGCGCTCGAGGTCGATTCCCGAACGCATTACAGCGGCACGCCCGAACAGGATCGCTTCAAGCACGACCGCTCGGGCGTCGCCTTGCTCGTCGAGATCGCCGCGGCCGGCGCTGTCCCGCAGGTGACGCCGCTGGCGACCGCGAGCTTTGCGTGGCGAACGCTCGACCTGCACCTGCTCGCCGGTGACGATCCCGGCCCCGCGCTCACCGCGCTGCTGCCCGAGCCGCGTGCTCGCCGGCAGACGCTCGCCAAGGTGGCAGCGAGCGGCCGGGCCAGTCTCGCCGCGCGCACCACGCTCGGTGTCGAGATGGCGCGCGCTGCTCCCGATTTCGCCTGGCTCGATCTCGATGAGACCGCGCTCGCGACCGAATGCGAAGCTGGCGATCTCGACCGGATCGATCGCGCCGGTGCGCTCCGGGAGGCGGCCGACGCGCTGCTTGCCGAAAGCGAGGATGCGAGCCGTTCGGCCGACGCCCGCGCGACCGCCGCCGCCGCGCTCGCGCGCCTCTACGGCTATGCGCAGGCGGTGTCACGATGAAACTCGCGGCGCTCCGACTTCACAATGTCAAGCGCTTCGCCGGGCGCGGCATCGCGATCGAGGGCATCGGCGACGGCGTCAACGTGCTGTGCGCCGCCAACGAATTCGGCAAGTCGACCAGCTTCGAGGCGCTGCACGGGCTGTTCTTCCAGTCGCACGCGAGCACCGCAGGCGACGTGCGCAACCTGCGCCCCTATAGCGGCGGCAACCCGCTAATCGAGGCGGACATTGCGGTCGGCGACGCGCGCTACCGGATCACTAAGCAATTCTATGGCGGCCGCTTCGCGAAAGTGACCGATCTCGCCTCCGGCCGGTTGCTTGCGCAGGCCGACGAGGCGGAGAATTTCATCGCCGGCCTGATCAACGGCGGCGCGGGCGGGCCGGCCGGGCTGCTCTGGGTGCGGCAGGGCATCACCGGCATCGAACGGCGCACCTCAAAGGAAGAAGAGAGCGAGCGGCAGGTGCGCAGCAGCCTGCTCGAATCGGTGCAGGGCGAGGTCGAGGCGGTGACCGGTGGTCGCCGCATGGCCGAGATCACAGCCGCCGTCATGGAAGAGAATGCCGCGCTCGTCACCGCGACCGGGCGCCCCAAAGCCGGCGGCCGGTACGCCGCGGCGATCGAGGCGCGTGATGCGCTGGCGGCAACCGAGCAGCGGCTGGCGGGCGAAGTGACGGCGCTACGCGAAGAGCTCGATCGGCGCGGGAAGGCGCAGCACCGGCTTGCCGAATTGGAGGACGCGGATGCCCGCGCGGCCCGGCGCGAAGCCATCACAGCCGCCGAGGCGAAGTTCGAAACCGCGCGGGCGCAGGCAGATCGGCTGAAGGCGGCGGAAGCCGAGCTCGGGCTCGCGCGCGAGCGCCGCGACACCGCCGAGCGCGAACACCACCAGTTCACCGAAGCGCTCGCCGATGCGCGCCAGGTCGCAGACGAAAGCGGCGAGGCGGCACGCCGGCGCGATGACGCTGTCGAGCGTCGCCACGCCGCGATCGCCGCGATCGGCAAGGCGCAGACCGAGATCGATGCGGCCGAAGCGGAGGCGCAGGCCGCGCGCGAACTGCTCGAACGCCTCGACGCCGCGACCAAAGCGCATGAAGCGGCCGAGCGTCGCACCGAGCATGAGGAACGGCTCAAGCACGCCGAAGCGGTACGCGCTACGATCGAGATGTGCGAGACGCAACTCGTACAGGTCCGGCTGCCGATGGGAGCAGTCGACGAACTCGCTGGGCTCGACGTCGATCTCGCGCGGATCCGGGCGGTACTGGAGGCGGCGCGTCCTTCGGTCTCAGTCGCCTATGAGGGCGGCGCGGCGGCGCGCGTGACGATGGGCGGCGCAGCGCTCAGCGAGGGCGAGGAGCGCGGCTATGACGGCCAGGCCGAACTCGTCGCGCCGGGCATCGGTACGATCACGCTGCGCTCGAACGCCGCAGGGCAGGATGACGGGCGGCTCGAGGCAGTTGAGGCGCGACGCCGCACGTTGCTCGCCGCGATGGGTGTCGCCGACCTTGCGAGCGCGCGGGCGCAGCAGGTGCGCGCGCAGGGGATAGAGGCGCAAGCGAACGAGGCGCGCGCGCAATTGGTTGTGCTCGCCCCCAACGGGCTCGACGTACTGCGCGAGGCGGTGGCAGCGCTCGCGGCGATCGATCCGGAGCCTATCGAGTTCAAGGCCGATCCTGATGAAACGCGCGCCGCCCGCGACGCCGCCGAGCAGCGCCGCCGCGATCTGGTCCAGACCGTTCGCGCGGCCGAGCCGGCACGCGAACACGCTGACGCCACCTTCGTCGCCGCTGAAACCGCGCTTGCGAAACTCCAGACGCGCGACCAGCAGATCGCCGCGATCCTTGGCCCGGCAGAAGATCGTGAGGCGCGCGGGCAGGAACTGGCAGCGCGCTTCGCAGAACGCGACGCCGCGCTCGCCGAGGCGCAGGGCGAGGTTGATGCGCAGCGTGCCGCCGCGCTGGATTTCGACGCGGTCGATGCGGCGCTGCGTCGGACCCGTTCGGTCGAGCAGGCCGCCGAGACCGAGATCCAGCAATTGCGCGAAACGCTCGCCGGGCTGAGCGCGCGCATCACCGCGCGCTCGGACGAGGCGGTCGAAGAGGCGTGGCGCGAAACAGGCGAAGCGCTGGCCGCTGCAGAGACGCGGGTGGCGGCGTTCGAGCGGGAGGTGGCAGTGCTGGCGCGGCTGACCCGCGCGCTCGATACCGCGCGATCCGACGCGCGCGACCTCTACCTCACCCCCGTGATGAACGAACTGCGCCCGCTGCTGGGCCTGCTGTTCGACGATGTCGCGATCACCTTCGACGATCGCACCTTGCTCCCGCACACGATCCTGCGCGGCGGCCAGGAGGAGGATGTCGATCGCCTAAGCGGCGGCATGCGCGAGCAGCTGTCGGTGCTCACGCGGCTGGCGTTCGCCCGCCTGCTCGCGCGCGACGGCCGCCCCGCGCCGGTGATCCTCGACGATGCGCTGGTCTATTCTGACGACGACCGTATCGAGCGAATGTTCGACGCGCTCCACCGACAGGCGCGCGATCAGCAGATCATAGTATTCTCCTGCCGCCAACGCGCCTTCCAGAAGCTGGGCGGAAACGTCCTGCAGATGACCGAGTGGCAGCCGTGAGGCTCAGCAGGGCGATAGGCGTGACCTGCGCCTGTATCAGTTTACTGCCTGCTTGATCGCGCCTGAAAGCTGCCCGTCCGCTGTCGACCCCAAAATTGGCCGAACCTGACAGATGGACACATGCGAAATATCCCGGCTATCGTTCGTAATGGCATTTGGCGTCTTCATTCATCGGGTAGACTCGATCTATGACGATAGCCCAGCCGAACGTTATCAATTTCCGAGCCAATATCTGAGCAGGGCCGAGGCCTGCATTGACGACTGGATCATATACTACGAGCCGCGGAAGGTCGCGGAGACACGCGGCTATTATGCGGTTGCCAAACTGCAGCAGATCATCCCAGATCCGACCGCGGCCGGCATGTTTCTGGCTCTGATTGAGCCAGGGAGCTATTTGGATTTCGCCAATCCAGTCCCGTTCAGTGGACCTGACGGTGTTATTGAAACCGGAGTCCTCAACGAGACGGGTCGCATTTCCGGGCGCGCGCAATCAGCTGTGCGCCCAATCTCCGCTATCGACTTCAATCGGATTATCGCCCTCGGGCTTGCCGTAGACGACGGCATATTACCTCGCATTGGTGATGCGCCAATTTCTTCGGTACGAGAGGAAAAGCTACCGTTCCATTATGAAGTCCAGCGGGAGCGGGTCACTGTCCTTGGATCCCGTGTCGTGCGGGATCGAATATTCCGCAAAATCGTCTTACGTGCCTATGATTCTCGCTGTGCAATTACGGGCTTGAAGCTCATCAACGGAGGCGGCCGAGCCGAGGTGGAAGCGGCGCACATTCGGTCGGTTGAGGCGAACGGGCCTGACATTGTCAGCAATGGGATATCGCTATCGGGAACGGCCCACTGGATGTTCGATCGAGGCCTAATCAGCCTGAATGACGACCTTCAGATATTGGTCTCTCGCCAGGCCAATGATCCAGATGGGATACGAGCCATGATCAATAAGAGCGGCCGCGCTCTCGCGCCAAAGCGCATGGTCGAACGCCCTCATCCGCACTTTCTGAGTTGGCATCGCGAACATTGCTTCAAACACTGAAAGGCTATTCAGAGTTGTTGGGCTGCGAGTTCGAAACGATCACCATCGATCCGATACAGTGTGGCGGGCCGAGTTGGACCCGGTGCCAACAATTCTATGCTCGGGCGCGAAAGGCCAACCGCTTTTCCACGCCAGTCATTCGACATCGCCAGCTGCATAGATCGTCGCTGACACCGAAATGCCTTGCGATTTCCTGCATCGATGAACCTGTGCTTCTGTGGTGAAGCAGGGCCGCCTGAGGCAGCAGCAGGGCGGCGCCGAGCCAATCGGCCTCTTCCTCCTGCTCGTCGGAATAGTCCGAAAGGAGCGTGAGGCCGCTCGGCGATACGTTCACCGACGCTGGCACATGCTCTAGAATCAGATGAGACAGTTCATGCATCAGGGTCGAGCATTGCCGGCGCTTGCTCTGCGCGTTGTTGAGGACGATCAGCCGAACACCGTCCTCGTCGAGAGTCATGCCGGACCAACTATCTGGATCGTGCACAAGAAGTTGAGAGACATGCGCCGGATCGAGATCAAGATCATTAACGTCGAAGACCAGCACTCCGAGCTTCGCAGCGTAAACCCAAGGGTCGAGCTTCGCCAATGGATCGAGTCCTAAGTCGGTGCGCGCAGCCTCCGCACGCCGCTCGGCGTCAGCTTTGAAGCCCCGGCGCATCTATCGCCGCATCAGCTCCAAGCGTGCATTCTTTGCTCTTTGGGCAGCGAGAATGAGTTCTGCCAAGGACAATGCCGTTTCTTTGGAGACCGTCTTCTTTTTCCGGAAATGCACGACCGCTGGCCTTTCTTCCTGTCGATCGGCGCTTTCCACGCCTAAGAAAATGGCGGGATCGACTTCCAACCAGCGGCAGATTTTAGCGAAAGTTGCGAGGTCCGGTACGTTTCCATTCTCTACGCGCGAGAGGGTCGCCGAACTTACGCCAGCCTCGGCGGCGGCGGCTCGGATACCCTGACTTCCACGTTTTTTTGTGATTAGCCTGCCCAGATCTTCGATCGGAAGCGCCATAGATTCTCCCGTGGAGCGCACGCGCTTGACTCAGCGCGAGGATCGCTTTACCGTCTCATATGTAAGACAAGTCGTCTCAAGATTGATACTGCCTTACTTAAGAGACGGGGAATCACGTCTGGCTGCGCGAGTCAAGTGAAAGCAGCCCGGCGAGCCCCCCATCCATCATGTTGGAGGTAATATCATGAGCGGCAAAAATCAGTATGTTGTTCGAAATGGGGACGGCTGGGGCGTTCGCGGTGAAGGCAATTCTCGCCTGACCAGTGCATTCGACACCCAGGCTCAAGCGATCGAGCGCGGGCGGGAAATCGCTCGCAATCAGGGTGCAGAGCTGCGGATCCAAGGACGAGACGCGCGGTTTCGCGAGGCCTGGTCCTACGGGAATGACCCCTATCCCCCGGAAGGCTGAATATCAGGGCCGCACCCAAAGGTGCGGCCCTCTTTTTTATGGGAATAGCAATGCGCAAGATTTCAACAATTAAGCCCTTGCGGCCTTTGAAGCCACTGGACCGGATGCAGAATATGAAAACGCTCCGACCCTTGGGGAAGAACCGTTGGGTCAGGGCTCACTGGCGCTACGATTATGGTCGCAGGCAGTGGGAATGGGTGCTCGGACACTGGGCAAAGTGAGGTTGTGATGCTCAAAATTACAGGTCTCGACAAGCTTCAGAAGGATCTGAAGGACGCCAGCCGCGCCATGCAGGGGTTGAATGGCCGGATAGCGGAAGTTCGGTTCGACCCGTCCGATCCGACGAACGTAAACGCTGCAGTCCGCACGATGGAGCGAGCTGTCGACCAGAAGGTGGCTCCGTACAGGAACAATCCCTTGGTTGCGGAGATGGTCAAGGGCGTGAAGGCCAATTATCGCGCATCGATCATGGAGCAGGCCCGCAAAGCCCGACAAGCATAATCTGCCTCATTAGCGCTGCGCCCTGGCCAAATCGTCATGCTCGAATGCACTTGCCATCCGTTCGATCTCGGATGCTTTCGCTCCATTCGCCCTGGCGACGTCCCGCCATTTGGAAACGGCCTGTCCGACCTCGCCGACGATCGTCTTTGCCTCCTTTGCGGAGAGCCCGAAATATCCGGCAACCGATAGTGCCAGGTCGATATCGCAGGTGGCTTCATCGAGATCAATGTTGGTCGTCAGAATCCGGGGCTTCACGTCGGTCGGGACGGGATTGAGATCATAGACCGGCGACAGCGTCCAACCGGCCTTGTCCACCCACAGGAATCCGTGATTACGCAGATGATCATCGACGTTCGAGATGAGAATATTGAGCACCATCCGGCGATAAAGCTCGGCCGCATCGCCGTTTGCGCGGGCGCCATATCGGGTGAGCGTATCGACCAGCTCGGGGTAGCTGCCATGGTCCCCGTCCTTGAGGCCCATCATCGAAAGCGCCGACAAGAAGGGTATTCGCCGTTCGCCGTCGCGATCGAACCGCCGCGATAACAGGACGGGTGTTCCGGCGACTTCGATCAACTCGGTCGGCGCGACCGTGACGCCAGCCGATTGGGCGAGCTGGATCGCGACCGCCTCCCAGAGCTCGATGCGATAGTCGTCCGTCTCCTTGGCGAACTTGGCGATGGCCAAGTTGCCATGCTGGTCCACGACGGAAGCTTTTGGACGGGCGCCGCCGAGCGAGGATCCTGGCGCGAAGATCAGCAGCAGATCCTCATCGGTTTCCTCGTCACGCAGAATGCGTTCGGTCACCGCAAGCAAGCGCCCGAGTTCGATCAGCCCAGGTACGCCCGTGTCGGTTTGCGCCTGGAATGCCTCTTCGCCGATCCGCCTGAATCGCAATGCACCGAGACGAGCCACATCGGAGACGCCGAGCAGATAGTCGAGCTCGCCCAGGGTTCGGACCGCCCTTCCTTCGCGCTCAGCGCGGCGGCGCTCTGCCCGCTGCATGAGGCGGCGACCCCAGGTATCGGGAGCCGAATCGCCGATCGATCCGAATAGTCCGGCATTGGGTGCGAATGCGCCCCGATCGAGCTGCAGGGCGGGCTCCAGCGAGAATTTGTTCGGATCGTCGAGCCAGGCGTCGTGATATTCGAAGGTAACGGGCGCACGAGCGCCGCGGCGCGGGGCATAAAGCGTTCCGACGCGTTGAACCTCGCCGGCCAGATCGATATGGACCTCGATGTCATCCGGCATCGTTCGTCGCCTTCCGCCGGCGCAGCCGGACACGCTCCGGCAGCGCTTCGGACGACAGGGCCAGGCCCACGGTATCGTTGGATGGATCGGCGACCTGCTCCAGACCGTCGAGCAATCCGAGGGCCTGAAGCACAGCGGCGTAAATGCCCATGCCCACGCTATGATCGCCCTGTTCGATCCGGCGCAGAGTCGGCCGCGTGGTAAAGGCGCGCTCGGCTACCACCTCCGCCGGAAGCCCCCGACGGCGACGGGCGTCATGGATGTCCTGGCCGAGCTTTCTAAGCGCCCGGCGGACAGCGATCGAGGGGTGATGCGGCGTAGGCATTGGAAACATCGCTTTCCGTTATCGCTACTTTATGTATCATGAAGTTTCCAAAGATCAAGTTCCCGTAAAACCGATTCCTCGAGATGGAGCAGATCAGCGATCCTGCCGCTGCGCGGAAACCATATTGGCAACTCCGCTTTTCGAGCGGACTTCGCACTATAATTGCCTAGGGACAGCCGGCAGGCGTTCACCAGTTATGGTCTCGTTCACTGATTCCGCTTCCGTAACGATCTGATCGCGGTACAGAGTGCGTCCGGATTCGATCCGGCAAAAATGATTGCAGGACCTGCTCTATTTCATGATCTCGAAGCCTCCGCGTCGGCGTACTGCGCCGAACCCAATATCGGTTACGCCTGCCACCAATGTCGACGCTTCGCCGAAAAAGCGCGGCATGGCACCACGCCCCATCGTCGATTTCCCGATGCCGAAATCGAAGGTCTGGGTCGAGCCGGACACATTCCACGAAGCGCTGACGCTTCACATGGAGCGGCATGACGATAGCGCATGGCATCTCCATCGCGCCATCGTCCGCCCCGAGGATCGCTTCGATCGCAAGACGATCGTGCAATGGATGTCGGGCAAAAAGGCACCGCGCGCGGTCGCCAGCATGGAAATGCTGGCGCGGATCGAGTGGCGCTATCGTCTGCCGTCGCGTTACTTCAAAGCCAAGCTGCCCCATGCCAGCCGAGCCGCCACCGGACATACGAAGTTGTATGGGATCGAGCCGGCCGAACGGCGGCGG
The DNA here is from genome assembly GCF_018449795.1 of Sphingomonas sp. dw_22. GTDB lineage: Bacteria > Pseudomonadota > Alphaproteobacteria > Sphingomonadales > Sphingomonadaceae > Sphingomonas. The sequence continues at coordinate 16,198 of NZ_JAAVVE010000045.1, read as the reverse complement.
CTCGCCTGGCACTTGCCCGACGATTTCGACGATCGCCCCGCCGCCGAGCGGGAAACGATCCTCGAATGGGTCAGGACCGTCATCATCTCCGGTGCGACCGACTATCGCCGCTTCCAAGTCGAAGCGATGAAGCATCGCTATGCGATCCGCTTTCCCGAACTGACGGGCAGGAAGCGCAGAACTTCGCTGGATCCGGACATCGAAGACGAGCAGCTCGACGATGTCGAGCTGGAGCTCAAGGCCACCGCCGTGGACGCGCCCCGCGCGCTGGCGAACGAGGTCGCCCATCTCATCCGCTTCAAGACATCGACGCTCACCGACCTCGGATTCCAGCGGCACGGCGTGTGGAACGAGCAAACGGCGTTGCAGAAGATCGAGCATCTGGGCCTGTTGTTCGGCGCTTTGGCCGCGGCGCCCAAAGGGCCGGTTGCGGGCAAAGGTGTGCCGCTCACCAATCTCGGCATGGCATTGCTGGTGTTTCCCGCGGTGTGGGACTGGTACATCCAATGGCGAGAGCGCAAGCGCGGCTTCTACACCGTGTGGGAAGTGAACATGCTCCAGCTGGGCCTGGCGCTGACGCGCAACGGAACCGGTTGGCTACGCCAAAGCCCTCAGCTCGGTCGGCGCTTGCGCCCCATCCCGGGCCTGCTCTCGTGTGCCGACATCGATGCCGCGCTCGCGGATTGGGATGGCGCCTGCGACACCTTCCACCAGCACGGGATCGCGCGTTCGAAGGAAATTCAGAGGGTGGCCCGGGTCCACCGCGATCCCTTCGAGCCGATCATGCCCGTGCTGGAAGCGGATAGCCCGGTCGGTGAATATCGCCGTATCACCGAGGAGATTTTGCGGTTGATGCCGGATTCGCGCCGCTATCCACGTGCAGCCGCGGAGGCCGTACGCTCCTTCCTGATTTTGCGCCTCGGTCTTCATCTGGGCATTCGCCAGAAGAACCTGCGCCAATTGCTGTTATGCCCTCGCGGCAAGCTGCCGGCGACCGAACGGCAGTTGGAAGCGCAAAAGCGCGGCGAGCTGCGCTGGAACGAGCGCGAGAAGGGGTGGGAAGTCCTTATCCCCGCCGTCGCTTTCAAAAACTCGGGTTCGTCCTTCTTCGGCAACAAGCCGTTTCGCTTGATGCTGCCGAATCTGGGCGGGCTCTACGAGCATATCGATGCTTATGTGCGAAAACATCGGAGCATCCTCCTCAACGGATCTCCCGATCCCGGCACCTTCTTCGTCAAAACCGTCAAGAAAACGAGCAGGGACGCGTCATACAACCAATGCACTTTCTACGAGGCGTGGCGGCTGATCACGCAGCGGTACGGTGTCTATAATCCCTATACCGAACGCGGCGCCATCGAAGGTCTGCTTCCCCACGGACCGCACAATGTGCGGGATGTCCTGGCAACGCATATTCTCAAGCAGACCGGGTCATACGAGCAAGCGCGCTACGCCATTCAGGACACACCGGATATCGTCGCCAAGCATTATGGGCGCTTCCTGCCCCAGGACAAGGCGGCACTGGCTGCGCAAATCCTGAACCGTGTCTGGGAGGCGGCCTGATCGCACGCTTGGATCCTAGCCCGGCTCCACTTCGAGATACTCGAACGCCTCCTTCAGCGTCGCAAAGGGGGCGACCGTGGTGCTAACGCCGTCGAGCAGCTCGGCGATCTTGCGAGAGGTGCATTCGATCGCGAGCCGCAAAGCTTCGTCGATGTGGATATAGCCCTGGGTTACCCCACGCTTTCCATGCCCCAGCATGGCGGCGATGGTCAGCTCTGAGAAACCCAGATCGCCTGCCACGCTGCCGAACGTGTGGCGAAGCGTATGCGCCGTGACATTCTCCAGGCGGGCTCTCTTGACGATCCGGAGAATGACATCCGGGCCCTGCCGATAGAAGTTGCGACTCAGCTCGGCCGGAAAGACATAGTCGCTATCAGGGTATCCAGGCTGTGCCGCGATAATCCGGATCGCCTCGCGGCCGACAGGCCGGCGCTGACCGTCGCTCTTGGTGTCGGGCAATGTGATGACGGCATTTTGCTGATCGACCCAGGGCCTGCGGATGCCTTGGGCTTCGTTCAGCCTGAATCCCGTTACGGCGATCAAGCGCACTAGATCGAGGCCTTTGCGGGCTTCACCGAACTCCACCAACTCCCGCATCGCCTCGCCGAACTGCGCGAGCTCTTGTGCGCTAAGCCGACGCTCTCGACGATTGCCGGCCAGTCGGCGAACCCCGACCGCGGGGTTGTCTTCGATAACGTTGAGGCGCTTGGCATGTGCGAAAATGGCCTGGAGCGTGCTGACCGTTCGTGCTGCGGCCCCCGCCCCGCCGGCCGAGAAGCGACCGCGCCCACTTCGGCGCGATACTGCCGTCTTGCCCGCCGCGATATCGGCCTGCATCCTCGAAATGTCGGCTGTGTTGAGCGATGCGACTTTCCGCGAGCCCAAGAGGGGCTTGATGTGCCGCTCGATCCTGGAGCGGTCCATGTAGAGGGTCGAGTCCTTGATCGGTCGATTGCGTCGGCCCAGCAGCCGTCCGGACTCGGCTTCCTCGAGATACCAATCGCAGACGTCTGCCACGGAGGGCGCCTCGCGTCTGCCTCGCTTGTCGGCCGCCGGATCCTCGCCCCAAGCGACGCGACCCAAGTGCATCCTCGCCAGCTTGCGAGCCTCATCGACCGTGAGAATGCCAACCCGGCCGATCGTCATGCGCCGGGAACGCCCCTCGGCATTTCGATATTGGACGACGAACGCCTTCGCACCGCCTTGGCTGACCCGCACGCCGAAGTTGCGAACCTCACTATCCCACAGAAATACCTGCCCATTTTTCGGGACGGCGATCGCGTCCACGGTGGTTTTGGTCAGCTTCCGCATGCCGCATCTCTTGCTTACATATTCCCAAAATCCCCTTCTTTATACGCGATATGTAGGCTTGACGCTACCCTTCTGGAGCGTGCTCAGTCGCGCTGCGGCGTGTAATAACACTGATTTGTTGACACAAATCCTGTTTCATCGTAATCGGTAGTGGTCGATCGAAGCCGGTCAGGCTCGTTGGTAAGGCTGAGGTCGTGAGTTCAATCCTCACCGGCAGCACCATTTTCTCCCTTGAAAATCAACGGTTTAACGAACCCCTCCGGGGGATCGCCGGTAGGTCATCGGTAGGGCGCGCGAGAAAGGACCAGCAAAGGACGATTGGACGGTTTCGGCTCATCCTTTTATTGCGACGTGGCTGCACGTCGTTCAGGTTGGCGAAATGGCAAGCGGGGCGACCTTTCAGGACTTCTTCACGCGCACGATGGGCGAATTCGGATCGGTCCCCAAGCGCGGGCTTATATATGCGGCGACAGCGGGCGCTTTGTCCGCCGCAGCCGATCTAGCCCATTGGAGTTTAGGGCCGACCCCAACCGATATTGATTATGCTGCGTTCGCCTTCGTCATCTGCGTATGGCTGGTGGCTGGATACGCGACGACCATGGCTATGATAGACAAGCCTTTTTCGTCCGGTGGTTTTCTCAGATTTACCGGCATGACTATTGCAACCTTCGTTCCGATCTTCTCCGGTTTGGCTATGTTGGTTTACGCTTCGCGCGAGAATGCGAACGTGCTTCTAACATTTGCACTAGCAGTTCTCATTTTCGGCGTTCTTGTGATTGCATTCTTGCCCGCGTGGCCGATTGCTCAAGGTTTATCCAGAGTGTTCGTTAATCCTGCGCGCGTTGTCAAAGCAACACGCGGTTATCGTTGGTCGCTAGTGTTGGTATTTTTTGCGGCGAGCAGCGTTAACAAACTTGTTCCGAATATGTCGTCGGCGTCGAACGTGGGCGAGGCTGCGCTATTGGCTATTGCAGGGGCCGTGGTTTCGGCGGCAACCCTTGTTCTGACAGCGAGCATAGCAGTCACCGCGTGGAAGTTTGCGACACAGCGCGATCCAAGCCTCGCCTTCGGCTAATTCGACGGTTCCGATTGATCTTCCGGCAAGGCGCAAAAAGAAGCCCGGTCCTATGGCGGGCACCGGGCTAGGTGGCGAGCGCCGCGGCGATCGTCCGGGCCGTCGACGCCGACCGGCCGCCGCTGCGCCTGCTGCTGGGATCGGGCGCCTATCAGCTCGCCTCGTCGCACCTCGACGCGATGCGCGAGAATATCGAGCCGTGGAAGGATCTGACCGTCAGCGCCGACTTCCCGCAGGAATAGGCGGCCGGTTCGAGCGGGTGCCGGTTTGCCGGCGCCCGAGCGGCGCGCCCTCTTGCAAGCGACGGCCCTTTCGCGGATCAGGCCCGCGCAGCCGATTGAGAGGGAGTCGCCATGAAGACCAGAGCCGCCGTCGCGTTCGAAGCGAAGAAGCCGCTGGAGATCGTCGAGCTCGACCTCGAAGGCCCCAAGGCCGGCGAAGTGCTGGTCGAGATCATGGCGACCGGCATCTGCCATACCGACGCCTATACGCTCGACGGCCTCGACAGCGAGGGGCTGTTCCCCTCGATCCTGGGGCATGAAGGCGCCGGCATCGTCCGCGAAGTGGGCGCGGGCGTGACTTCGGTGAAGCCCGGCGACCATGTGATCCCGCTCTACACGCCCGAATGCCGCCAGTGTAAGTCGTGCCTCTCGGGCAAGACGAACCTGTGCACCGCGATCCGCGCGACCCAGGGCAAGGGGCTGATGCCCGACGGCACCACGCGCTTCTCCTACAAGGGCCAGCCGATCTATCACTATATGGGCTGCTCGACCTTCTCGAACTTCACCGTGCTGCCCGAGATCGCGGTGGCGAAGATCCGCGAGGACGCGCCCTTCCAGTCCTCCTGCTATATCGGCTGCGGCGTCACCACCGGCGTCGGCGCGGTGGTCAAGACCGCCAAGGTCACGCCGGGCAGCAACGTCATCGTCTTCGGCCTGGGCGGCATCGGCCTGAATGTGATCCAGGGCGCGAAGATGGTCGGCGCCGACAAGATCATCGGCGTCGACCTCAACGATTCCAAGGAGGAATGGGGCCGCCGCTTCGGCATGACCGATTTCGTGAACCCCGCGAAGGTGGAGGGCGATCTCGTCCAGCATCTCGTCGCGCTCACCGATGGCGGCGCCGACTATACGTTCGACTGCACCGGCAATACCCAGGTGATGCGCACCGCGCTGGAGGCGTGCCATCGCGGCTGGGGCGAGAGCATCATCATCGGCGTGGCCGAAGCGGGCAAGGAGATCAGCACCCGCCCCTTCCAGCTCGTCACCGGCCGCGTGTGGAAGGGCAGCGCGTTCGGCGGCGCCAAGGGCCGGACCGACGTGCCCAAGATCGTCGACTGGTACATGAACGGCAAGATCGAGATCGACCCGATGATTACCCACGTCCTCAGCCTGGAGGAGATCAACAGGGGCTTCGACCTGATGCATGCCGGCGAAAGCATCCGCAGCGTCGTCGTCTACTGAGCGAAGGGGCGGGGAATGTTCAGCCATGTGATGCTGGGCGCGGACGATCTCGACGCGTCGCGGGCCTTTTACGATGCGACGCTGGGCGCGCTGGGCATTCCGCCGGGCGCGATCGATGCCAAGGGCCGCCTGATCTACACGCACAAAGGCGGCCGCTTCATGGTGACGCGGCCGATCGACGGCGGCTCGGCCTCGCATGCCAATGGCGGGACGGTCGGCTTCCTTGCGCCTTCATATGAAGCCGTGGAGGCCGGGCATGCGATCGGCGTCGCCCATGGCGGCACGACCTGCGAGAATCCGCCGGGCCTGCGCGAGCTGGGCGACGGGCGGCGGCTCTACCTCGCCTATCTGCGCGATCCCGCGGGCAACAAGCTGTGCCTGCTGACGCCCGCCACCGCGCCATGAACCCGCCCATCTGGATCCTGACGCTCGACTGCGACGATCGGCCCGGCATCGTCGCGGCGGTGAGCGGGTTCCTGGCGGCGCGCGACGGCTTCATCCTCGACAGCCAGCAATATGCCGATCTGGAGACCGGCCGCTTCTTCATGCGGGTCGAGTTCAAGGCGGCGGGGGCGCCGCTGGATACCGACATGCTGCGCGCCGAGTTCGCGCCGCTGGCCGGGAGCATGGGGTTCGACTGGGCCCTGACCGATGCCGCCGAGCAGCCGCGCGTGCTGGTGGCGGTCTCCACCGGATCGCATTGCCTCAACGACCTGCTGCATCGCTGGAAGACCGGATCGCTGGGCGTGGAGATCGTCGGCGTCGTCTCGAACCATGAGGTGCTGCGCGACCTGACCGAATGGCACGGCCTGCCCTTCACGCTGCTGCCCCCTGAGGCCGAAGCGCGCGAGGTCGCGATCCTTGAACGGTTCGAGGCGCTGGAGGCCGATTATCTCGTCCTCGCGCGCTACATGCAGATCCTTTCGCCCGAGCTTGCAGATCGGCTGGCGGGGCGCTGCATCAACATCCATCACAGCTTCCTGCCCGGCTTCAAGGGCGCGCGGCCCTATCACCGCGCCCATGCGCGCGGGGTGAAGCTGATCGGCGCGACCGCCCATTTCGTGACGAGCGACCTCGACGAAGGGCCGATCATCGAGCAGGCGGTCGAGCGGATCGATCACCGCGCCTCGGTGGACGAGATGATCCGCATCGGCCGCGACATCGAGGCGCAGGTGCTGGCGCGCGCGGTGCGCTGGGTGGGCGCGCGGCGCGTGTTCCTGAACGGCATCCGCACGATCGTATTCCGCTGAAAGGACCGGCAATGGAGACGCTTTCCACCAACAAGTCCCATGGCGGCGTCCAGGGCGTATATCGCCACGCCTCCGCCGCGACCGGTACCGACATGACCTTCTCGGTCTATGTCCCGCCGCATGGGGAGGGGGCGAAGCTGCCGGTGCTCTGGTTCCTCTCGGGCCTCACCTGCACCCATGCCAATGTCACCGAGAAGGGCGAGTATCGCGCCGCCTGCGCCGAGCATGGCGTGATCCTGGTGGCGCCCGACACGTCCCCGCGCGGCGAAGGCGTGCCGGACGACCCGGCCTATGATTTCGGCCAGGGCGCGGGCTTCTATCTCGACGCGACCGAGGCGCCCTGGACGACGCATTTCCGGATGCGCACCTATATCGAAAGCGAATTGCCGGCGCTGATCGGCGCCGAATTCCCCGCCGACATGGGCCGCCAGGGCATCACCGGCCATTCGATGGGCGGGCATGGCGCGCTGACCGTGGCGCTGCGCAATCGCGACCGCTTCCGCAGCGTCTCCGCCTTTTCTCCGATCGTGGCGCCGAGCCAGGTGCCCTGGGGCGAGAAGGCGCTGGCCGGCTATCTGGGCGAGGATCGGGCGGCCTGGCGCACCCATGACGCGGTCGCTCTGATCGAAGACGGCGCGCGCGTCCCCGAGCTGCTGGTCGATACCGGATCGGCCGATCCGTTCCTGACCGAGCAGCTCAAGCCCGAATCGCTGGAGGCGGCATGCCGCGACGCCGGGATCGCGCTTACCCAGCGCATCCAGCCGGGCTATGACCATAGCTATTATTTCGTCTCGACCTTCCTGGCCGATCATGTCGCCTGGCACGCCGAACGGCTGAAGGCGTGATCGCAACCGCCCGGTAACCGGGCAGGCCGCACAAGGGCGTGAACCCGCTGGAGTTTCGCATGACCAAGATCTTCCGCCACGCCACTGCCGCCGCGCTGGCGCTGCTGCTCGCCCCCGCGGCCCTTGCCCAGACCGCCACGCCCGCAGCGCCCCCCGTCGCCGTGCAGGATGCCGATCCGGCCTTGTGGGTGGTGAAGGACGACGACACGACCATCTACCTGTTCGGCACCATCCACGTGCTGAAGCCGGGGCTGAGCTGGTTCGACGAGGCAGTGAAGGCGGCGTTCGACAAGAGCGACGAGGTGGTGCTGGAGATGATCCAGCCCGATCAGGCGACCATGGGCACGCTGGTGGCGCGCACCGCGCTCAACCCCGGCGGCCCGACGATCACCGAGCAGCTGCCCGCCGACAAGCGCGAACCCTATGCCAAGGCGCTGGCCGAATCGGGCATGTCCCCCGCGATGCTCGATCCCTTCCATCCCTGGTATGCGGCGATCGCGCTCAGCGTGCTGCCGCTCAAGAAGCTCGGCTATGATCCGGCAAGCGGCGCCGAAGCGGGCATCACCGCCGCCGCCAGGGCCGCCGGCAAGCAGCTTGTCGGGCTGGAGACGCCCGAGCAGCAGATCGGCTATTTCGCCGCGATGCCCGATGCGCTCCAGGTCAAGTTCCTGGTCTCGACGATCGACGAATATCCGACGATGGGCGACGAGCTGGGCAAGATGGTGACGAGCTGGTCGGCCGGCGATCCCGATGCGCTGGGCAAGACGATGAACGAGGCGCTGCGCGAAACCCCCGAAGTCGCCAAGCTGCTGCTCACCGATCGCAACGCGCGCTGGGCGGACTGGATCGACCAGCGCATGGCCAAGCCGGGCACCGTCTTCGTCGCGGTCGGCGCGGGCCATCTGGCGGGCAATGACAGCGTCCTGGCGTTCCTCGCCAAGCACAATCTCAAGGCCGCGCGCATCCCGTATTGACGCGGGCGCCGCGCGGGGCTCTGGCATCCGGACCTTCTCGTGACGGAGCAGCTTATGGCCAGGAATCCCCGCCCGTTTCTCGGCCTGTTCGCCGGTATCGCCGCGGGGCTGGTCGCCTCGGCCGCGATGGCGGTGTTCCAGGATCAGGCGGCGAAGCTGCTTCCCGAAGAGGGCGACGACGAGGATCCCGCCACGGTGCAGGCTGCCGATGCCGTATCCGAAGCCGTGACCGGCGATCCGGTGCCCGAGCCCTATCGCGAGCAGGCGGGCAAGGCGGTGCATTATATCGTCGGCGGCGTGCTGGGCGGCATCTATGGCGTGCTCGCCGAATATCGCCCGGAGGCACGCTCGGGCTTCGGCACCACCTATGGCATCGCCACCGCGGCGCTGCTGGACGAGGCCGTCATCCCCGCCGCCGACCTGGGCCCGGCGCCCGACGAGGCCCCGCTCGCCACCCAGGCCTATGGCGTGGCATCGCATCTTCTCTATGGCTGGGTGCTCGAAGGCGTGCGCGCGCTGCTCGCGGGAAAGCGCTGACGCCGGAGCAGGCGCCACAGTCCCCGAAAAGAAACAGAAGTCTGGTTTCGTGCGCATCGAAGATCGGACTTGGTTGACTCGCGGGTAACTTTCGCTCACCCATAAGCGGGGTCCAAGAAACGCATAATATTCAGGCATGACTGCGGCTTAACGCTGTCAGAGGGGCGTGCGATGCGTGAAAGGTTCGGGCGGACCGCCCTGTTTCTGTCCGGCATTCTGATCGGCGATCAGGCATTTGCGCAGCAGACTCCGCCGCCCCCGCCGGCGAATCAAGTCGAGCAGGCGGTGCCGCGCCGCGACCAGGTGGAGCCGTCGACCGCGCCCGAGGAAGCCTCGCGGACGCGCGTGCGCATCGATACGCGCGGCGCGATCCCGCCGCCGCCCTGCGCGCTCGAATCCTCGCCGCTGCGCGTCACGCTGACCTCGGTCTCCTTCCAGAATTCCGCCGGCGGGCCGATCGCGCCTGAGCTGCAGCGCCTATTGGCCAAAATCTCCACCGGCCCGGCGGGCGAGCAGCCGATCGCGGTGGTCTGTTCGATTCGCGACCAGGTGAACGAACTGCTCAACGATGCGGGCTATGTCGCGCTCGCGCAGATCCCGTCGCAGGAGATTGCCTCGGGCGATCTCAAGCTGACGATCGTCACCGCGCATATCGTGGAAGTGCGGATCCTGGGCGAGCTGGGGCCGTTCCGGCGCATCATCGAATCGCGCATCGACGCCATCCGCCAGATCGATCCGCTCAACCGCAAGGAGGCCGAGCGCATCCTGCTGCAGACCGGCGACATTCCCGGCGTGGACGTCCGCCTCGCGCTGCGCGCCGCCGGATCGGGCTCCGCCGCGGGCGACGTGATCGGCGAGCTCTCGGTCGAGACCCGGCGGCTCCAGGTGCTCGCGAACGTCCAGAATTTCGGATCGCGCCAGCTCGGGCCGGCGATCGCCTCGATCCGCGCCGAAGCCTATGGGCTGACCGGCCTCGCAGACCGAACCTATTTCGCCTATTCCAATTCGACCGACTGGAACGAGATCCATGTCGCCCAGGCCGGCCATGATTTCGCGCTGAACAGCGCCGGGCTGCGCGCCGCGATCCGGGGCAGCCTGGCGCTGTCGCGGCCGGACATCCCCAATCTCGACCTGCGTTCGCGCTCGGCCATCGTCGGGGTGGAGCTGAGCCAGCAGATCGTGCGCCGGGTCGACAAGCAGCTCACCGCCACGATCGGCTTCGAGGCGCTCGACCAGCGCACCCAGATCCATCAGTCGGGCAGCAGCGTCCCCTTCACGCGCGACCGGATGCGCGTCGGCTTCACCCGGCTCGACGGGGAGGCGACCTTCCTGACGCCCGCCGGCACGCCGCTCACCACGCTCGGCGGCTATGCGGAGCTGCGCAAGGGTTTCGACCTGTTCGGCGCGAGCGAGACCGGGGTGGCCAAGGACGGCTATCCCCCCAGCCGGTTCGAGGGCGATCCGGAAGCGGTGGTGATCCGGGGCGAGCTGGCGGTGGACCTGCGCCCGTTCCGCGGCTTCACCCTGAGCACCCAGGCGTTCGGCCAATGGGCGAACCATCCGCTGCTGAACCTGGAGGAATTCTCGCTCGGCAACTTCACCTATGGCCGGGGCTATGATCCGGGATCGAACGGCGGCGACCGCGCCTATGCCTTCCGCATCGAGCCGCGCCTGCGCCTGCCGCTGGGCCTGCCGGTCGATATCGAGCTCACCGGCTTCTACGACACGGTGAAGATCGAGAATCTGGATCAGGGCGCCACCGAGAAGGACCGGCGGCTCCGCTCGGTGGGCGGCGGGGTGCGGCTGCTCAGCGCCGGGCGGCTGGTGGTCGACCTTCTCTATGCCCATCCGCTCGACCGCGCGCTGCTCACCGACCGGGAGAAGCCGCGCGACCGCTTCCTGGTATCGCTCACCACCCGGCTCTTTCCATTCCCCTGGGGGAGGCACTGATGCTCGCCGCCGTCGCAATCCGCCGCCCCTCCACTTCCCTCGCCCGGCGCAAGCTGTGGTGCGGCACCGCGCTGGCGATGTGCATGTCCGCCGCCGGACCGGCCTGGGCGCAGGCGGTGCTGCCGAACGTCGCCAATGCCGGCGGCGCGACCATCACCAGCAATACGACCGCCGGCACGATGTCGGTCGACATCAACGGCGACGACCGCATCGTCACCTATAGCAGCTTCAATCTCGGCACGCCGACCTCCTCCAGCGAGGCGCTCACCTTCCTCAACAGCGGCGCGGCGGGCAGCTATTCGGTGCTCAATCGCGTGACCGGAGGATCGGGCTCCGCCATCTACGGCTCGATCAGCGCGCCGAGCGACATCACCGTCTGGATCGTCGATCCGCAGGGCGTGACCTTCGGCCCCACCGGCTCCTTCAGCGGCGGCGGGCTGGTAGTGAGCACCGCACAGCTCACCGGCGCGGACGAGACAAGCTTCCTGGCCGGCACGCTCAACACGCTGAACGGCGCCACCACCGCGCCGATCATCTTCCAGACCGGCTCCGGCGCGATCTCCGCATCGGGCGCGATCGTCGTCGTCGGCCAGCAAGTCTCGGTCGGCAAGACGATCACCTCCAGCAACGGCGCAGTCGCGCTGGTGGCGGGCACCGACGTTTCCTTCACCGACATCAACAGCCCGCTGAGCATCATCGTCAGCCGGGGCACGACGCTGGCGGCCGGCGCGGGCGTGTCCGTGGGCGCGGACGGCAGGCTGACCGGCCAGTCGATCCGGCTGGCCGGCGGCGTGGACGGGGCAGTCACCGCCGCGCTGCTCCAGGTCGATTCCGGCGCCGAGATCACCGCGACGGCGACGGGCGGATCGATCGTGCTGGCGACCGCTACGACCGGCGACATCACCATCACCAACAGCGCCGGCGACACGCCGGGCATCAGCTCGGCCGGCACGCTCGCCGCGAACGGGGCGAACGCCGATATCACCGTGACCGGTGCCGGCACGGTCGATCTGGCGGGATCGCTGTCCGCCGGGCGCAACATCGTCCTTTCCTCGACCGACGCGGCGGCGGGCAGCGTGACCGTGGCGGGTGACGTGACCACCGGCAGCGACTACCAGGTCGATGCCAGGGACATCACGCTGGGCGCGAACGGCATCACGACCCTCCAGCGGGCCGGCGGCGCGATCCGGATCAATGCCGGCGCCGCCGCGCGCGGCCGGGGCAGCCTGACGCTCCAGTCCAACACCGATTCGACAGGCGCCGAGGCGCTGAGCATCACCGCGGGCGGCGCGATCGACTTCGCCCCGACGACCAGCCTGACCGGCGGCACCGCCACCCAGCGCGCGGACGTGGTGCTGACCAGCGGCTCCACTTTGTCGGCGGGCGCGATCACCGCGCGCGCGCTGCTCGATTCGGGCCTCGCCGATCTGACCGCGTCGGGCGCCGTCACCCTGGGCAACGTCACCACCGAGCTGGGGCTGGACATCACCAGCACCGGCGGATCGATCCAGACAGGCAACCTCGCCTCCAGCACCGGCGGCGTCCGGCTCGACGCGCAGACGGGCGACATCGTCAGCACCGGCATCACCGCAGGGAGCGATATCGAGCTCGTCGCGCGCGACAATATCCGCCTGGCCTCCGCCATCTCCGCCACCGGCGGGATCAACCTCGCGGCAACCAACGGCGCCGTCACCGGCACCGAACTCGGCACCCCCGCCACCGACGGCCGCCCCCTTCCCGATTACGGCCGGACCAACCTCACCGCTGCAACCGCCGGCCAGACGATCACCGTTTCCGCGGGCACCGCCCAGCTCGGCGCGCTCAGCGCGGGCGCGGGCGCGGGCGATCTCGGCGCCAACCAGATAGCGGTGACCGCCCAGGCCATCGACCTGCTCAGCGCGACCGCGGCCAACGGCCATATCGACCTGGAAGCGACCGGCCCCATCCGCGCGGGCACGCTCTCTGCCGGATCGGGCTCGACGCTGAGCGACGTGATCGTCAACGCCACCGGCGCTACCGGCGCCGTCACCATGACCGGCGCGGTGACCGCCGGCCGCGACTATCGCGTCACCGGCACCACGGTGGCGCTCGGCGGCGGGACGCAGGCCGCGCGGGGCGCGGTGACGATCCGCGCGAACAGCGGCGACGTCACCGGGCTCGGCACGCTCACGCTGCAATCCAATTCGGACGGCACGGGCGGCGAGGCGCTGTACCTGGACGCGGTAGCCGGCGCGGTCGATCTCGCGGCCGGCAGCCGGCTGCTGGGCGGCCTGGCCGCCGGCACCGCCGCCCAGCGATCCGACGTGCAGATCACCAGCGGGCCGACGCTGCGGCTGGGCGATGTCGCCGGCAGCAGCCTGCGCACTTTCGGCAATGCGACCGATCTCGTCTCGACCGGATCGATCGCCACCGGCGACGTCACGGTGGACCAGTCGCTGCGGATCGCCAGCACGGCGGGCTCGATCTCGACGGGCAACATCGAATCGACGGCGGACGCCATCCGCCTCGACGCCCAGCCCGCGGGGGCGGTGACTGCCGGTACCGTGAAGGCGGCGAGCGCGATCGACATATCGGCGGCCACCGACATTCGTCTCGCCTCGGCGGAATCGGCTGCGGGATCGATCGTGCTGAACGCGCTGACGGGTTCGGTCGGCGGCCCCGCCCTGGGCAAGGCCGACCTGACCGCCGAAGGCGCCGGCCAGACGATCCAGGTCATTGCGGGAGGCGCCGCGCGGATCGGCAGCGTCAGCGCCGGCTCGGGCGCTGCCCAGCTCGGTGCCGACCAGCTCTCCATTTCCGCCGGCTCGATCGACCTGGACGATGCGACCGCCGTCAACGGCAATATCCATCTCGTCACGACCAGCGGCACGCTCCGCGCCGGCGCGCTCACCGCCGGCACCCCGGCGATCCTCGCCGATGTGGCGATCGCTTCGGCCGGCGCGGCGACGGTGGACGGCGACATATCGGCCTCGCGGAACTACAGCGTCTCCGGGGCCAGCGTGACGCTCGGCGATTCCGGCGGCGCCGCGGTCACCCAGGCGGCGGGCGGCGTCCTCACCATCACCACAGGCAGCGGCAACGTCCTCGGCCGTTCGGGCCTCTCGCTGCAATCGGGCGGCGATACGACCGTCAATGCGGCCGGCGCCGTGACGCTCCCGGGATCCGTATCGGCCGGCGGCAATTACAGCGTCACCGGCACCAATATCACACTCGGCAGTTCCGGCGGACCCTTCACCCAGTCGGCAGGTGGACTGCTCACCATCACCGCGACGGGCGACGTCATGGGCCTGGCGGGGCTGACCCTGCACTCGGACGGCGACGTAACCGTCGGCGCTACCGGCACCGTGGAACTGCAAGGGCCCGTATCGGCGCTGGGCAGCTACAGCGTGACAGGAACCAGCGTCACGCTTGGCGATCCCGGTGGCAGCTCGATCCTTCAGTCGTCCGGCGGGCTTCTCACCCTCACCGCGACGGGTGGCGATATCCTGGGCCGCGCCGGCCTGTCGCTCCACTCGGATCTCGACGTGACCGTCGGCGCGACGGGCGCCGTGACGCTCGCCGGTCCCGTCTCGGCTCTCGGCAATTACGACGTCACGGGCGCCAGCGTCACGCTCGGCGATCCCGGCGGCACGGCGGTTACCCAGTCGGCGAGCGGGCTCCTCACCATCACCGCGACCAGCGGCGACATCCTGGGCAATGCGGGCCTGTCGCTGCAATCGGGCGTCGACGTGATCGTCGATGCGAGCGGCGCCGTCACGCTTCAGGGGCCCGTATCGGCCGTGGGCGACTACAAGGTTACCGGCACCGGCATCACGCTCGGCGATGCGGGCGGTGCGGCGGTCACCCAGTCGGCCGGGGGAGTCGTCACCGTCACCGCGACCAGCGGCGGCATTCTCGGTCGCTCGGGCCTGTCGCTGCAATCGGACAGCGATGTGACCATCGCTGCGAACAGCGCCGTGACGCTTCGCGGCGCCGTGTCTGCCCTGGGCAATTACGATGTCACGGGAACCGGCGTCACGCTCGGCTCCGGCGGCCCGGCCATCCAATCGGCAGGCGGCTTGCTGACCGTCACCGCGACCGGCGGCGATGTCATCGGCCTTGCCGGCCTGTCGCTCCACTCGGATCTCGACGTAACCGTCGGCGCGACGGGTGCCGTGACGCTCGCGGGGCCCATATCGGCTCTCGGAAACTACGGCGTCACGGGGACCAGCGTCACGCTGGGCGATGCAGGCGGCGGGGCAGTCACCCAGTCGGCGGGCGGGCTCCTCACCATCACCGCGACGGGCGGCGACATCCTCGGCCGCTCCGGACTGTCGCTGCAATCGGGTGGCGACGTGACCATCGGTGCTACCGGCGCCGTCACGCTCCCCGGTCCTGTATCGGCCATAGGCAATTACAGCGTCACGGGAACCGGCGTCACGCTCGGTTCCGGCGGCCCGATCACGCAGTCGGCCGGTGGGCTTCTCAGCGTGACCGCAACCGGCGGCGATATCCTCGGCCTTGCCGGCCTGTCGCTCCACTCGGACAGCGACGTGATCGTCGATGCGAGCGGCGCCGTTACCCTCCAAGGCCCCGTATCGGCCGTGCGCGACTATAGCGTCACGGGATCGAGCGTTACGCTCGGGGATCTCGCAGGACCGGTCCTCCAATCGGCGGGCCGGTTCCTCACCGTCACCGCGGCGGGTGGCGATATGCTCGGCCGCTCCGGACTGTCGCTGCAATCGGGTGGCGACGTGACCGTCGATGCCACCGGCGCCGTCACCCTGCCCAGCCCCGTGTCCGCCATCGGCAACTACAGCGTCACGGGTGCCGGCGTGACGCTCGGCGACTTATCCGGAGCGGTCACCCAATCGGCGGGCGGACTCGTCACCGTCACCGCGAGCGGAGACATTGTCGGCCTTGGCGGCCTCCGCCTCCAGTCGAACAGCGACGGCAGCGGCGCGGAGTCGCTGACGCTCGACGCGGGAGGCGTCGTGGACTTCGCGCCGTCGAGCATGCTCCTCGGCGGGTTGGAAGCCGGTCCCGCCGGCGGCCGCTCGGACATCTGGATCCGCAGCGCGCCGTCGCTTGCGCTCGGCGCGGTGACCGGCCGCAGCCTGCGCAGCATCGGCGATCCCACCGATCTGGCAGCGGCGGGACCGGTGACCCTCGGCAACGTCACCGTCGATCAGGCGCTCGCAGTGCGAACGGCAGGTGGCGCGATCGCCACCGGCGACCTGACCGTGCTGGGCGC
>NZ_JAAVVE010000044.1 GCF_018449795.1 Sphingomonas sp. dw_22 | reverse complement strand
GCGGCACCCGCCGCCGCGCCGAGCAGCGTGCCCAGCGTCGCATTGCGGCCGTTCGAGAGCGCGTTGCCGAACAGGCCGCCGGCGACGCCGCCCACGATCAGGCCGGTCGTGCCGTCGGTGCGGCGGCAATAATAGCGCCCGTCGCGGCCGCGATAGATGCGGTCGTTCCGCGTCAGGCGGCGCTCGCGATAATAGCGGCCGTCGCGATAATAATCGTCGGCCCAATAGCCGCGCTCGCCCGGCGGCAGGCGGTTATAGTCGTAGTTGCGATAGCGGCGCCAATCGCGGCGCCATTCGCGGCGGTCCTGGCGATCGTAGCGGCGCTGCTGCGCATCGGCAGCGGCCTCATGGGCGATGGCATGGACGGCCGGCGGATTGCCGGCGGCGGCTGCCGGCATGGCGGGAATTGCCATGGCGGCCAGCGTGGCGGCCAGGATGATACGCATCACATTCCTCCTCTTGTTGCAGGGAACCAACGTACCGGGGCGCGGCGCAGTTGCGTTAACCGCAAACTACGCCGCGTTCATCGCACGGCCATGGTTCAGATCCGGCGGGTGCCGGGATAGGCGAAGAGCAGGTCGCTGCCCATCGCCGCCTCCAGCTCGGCTTCGCCCGCGAGCGTCAGGCAATCGCCCGCGCGGAACGGCACGCCGTCCGCCACGCCTTCGCCCTTCAGCGGCACCAGCCAGCCGGTGACGCCTTCGGGCAGCGTCACCTTGCGGTGGCCGCCCTCCCAGCGCTCCAGCACGAATTTCGGCCCTTCGACCAGGATCGCGCGATCGTCCGCCACCTTGCCCGGCATCGGATGCGGGACGTAGGGCACGGGCTCGGACACGGCGATGCCGGCATCCAGATGCAGCTCGCGCGGGCGGCCGTAATCATAGAGGCGATAGGTGGTCTCGCTGTTCTGCTGCACCTCGACCAGCGTGATCCCCGCGCCGATCGCGTGGATCGTGCCCGAGCCGGAGTAGAGGAAGTCGCCGGCCTTGACCGGTTTCCAGTCGAGCAGCTCCTCGATCGAACCGTCGAGCGCGGCGGCGCGCAGCGTCTCGCGGTCCACCGGCGCCTTCGTCCCCAGCGCGATCGTCGAATCGGGCTCGGCATCCAGGATCACCCAGCATTCGTCCTTGCCGCGCGGCAGGCCGGCGGCGTGCGCCTGCTCGTCGTTCGGATGGACCTGCACCGACAGCTTCTCGCTGGTGAAGAGGTATTTGATGAGCAGGTCGGGCGTGCTGTCGCCCGGTGTCTGGAACCAGATCTCGCCCACCGGATCGCTGTCCGCCGCCGGATCGGCGAAGCCCGGCCAGAGGCGGTGGCGGCCCCAGGGTTTCTCCACGCGGTGGGTGGCGAGAAGCGTTGCAGTCACTCGAATCTCTCCCGGCAAGAACGTTCGCCCACCGTAACGCATTTTCGCTTCCCGCGATCCCGCGGCTTTTCGTTCGGCCCACGCCGAAAGCGGCGCCGGCCCGCTCCCCCACCCGGCCGGCGCCGCCTGACACAAAGCCGCCGCGAAAAGGATTGTTTGCGGCCACCGGACCGGGCTAAGACCCCCGGTCATGCGTATCCCCCTGCCTCGCGCGCTTGCGTTCGCGCTTATCCCGGTGCTCGCCTTTTCCGTCGCCGGTTGCGCCAAGCGCAATTCCGGACGGGATCTGCCTTATGTCGCGCGCGACGTGGGCACGCTCTATTCGGCGGCCAAGCAGCGGCTCGACCAGCACCAGTACAAGCTGGCGGCCGCGCTGTTCGACGAGGTGGAGCGCCAGCATCCCTATTCGGTCTGGGCGCGCCGCGCGCAGCTCATGGGCGCCTTCAGCTATTATCTGAACCAGGATTATGCGCAGGCGATCGCATCGGCGCAGCGTTTCCTGGCGGTGCATCCGGGCAACCGCGACGCGCCCTATGCCTATTATCTGATCGGGCTCAGCTATTACGAGCAGATCAGCGACGTGACGCGCGACCAGAAGATCACGCAGCAGGCGCTCGATTCGCTGGGCGAGCTCACGCGCCGCTATCCGAACACCAAATATTCGGCCGACGCCCGGCTGAAGATGGACCTTGTCCGCGATCACCTTGCGGGCAAGGAAATGGAGATCGGCCGCTTCTACGAGACGCGCGGCCAGTGGCTGGCGGCGGTGATCCGCTTCCGCGCCGTGGTCGAGAATTATCAGATGACGACGCACGTGCCCGAGGCGCTGATGCGCCTGACCGAATGCTATCTCGAGCTCGGCGTGCCGGGCGAGGCGCAGAAGTCGGCGGCGGTGCTCGGCGCCAATTATCCGGGCACCGACTGGTATCAGCACGCCTATGAGCTGATCCAGAAGAACCAGGACAAGGTGACCAAGGCGACGCCTGCGGCGCACTGAGCCCAATCGGAAAAGGAAGCGCTCGCTTGCGCTTCCGTTCCTTCTCCGTTCCTGCAATATAGCGCGCGCATGCTGACTGCGCTCGCCATCCGTGACGTCGTGCTGATCGAGGCGCTGGACCTGGAGTTCGGCAAGGGGCTGGGCGTGCTCACCGGCGAGACCGGGGCGGGCAAGTCGATCCTGCTCGATGCGCTGGGGCTGGCGCTGGGCGCGCGCGGCGAGAGCGGGCTGGTGCGCCAGGGCGCCACGCAGGCGGTGGTGACCGCGAGCTTCGAGCCGCCCGCGCAGGACAGCGCCGTCGCCAACCTCTTCGCGCAGAACGGGCTGGAGCTGGAGCCCGGCGAGCCGCTGCTGATTCGCCGCATCGTCAAGTCCGACGGGGGCAGCCGCGCCTTCCTGAACGACCAGCCGGCATCGGCGGGGCTGCTGCGCGAGCTGGCGCCGCATCTCGTGGAGATCCACGGCCAGCATGACGATCGCGGGCTGCTCAATCCGCGCGGGCACCGCACGCTGCTCGACGCCTTCGGGCGCTGCGACGCGGGGCCGGTGGCGATCGCCCACAAGGCATGGCGCGAGGCGGAGGCATTGCTCGCCGTCGCCCGCGCCGAGCAGGACAGCGCCGAGCGCGACCGCGAATGGCTGGAGCATGCCGTCGCCGAACTGCGGGCGCTCGCGCCTGAGGAGGGGGAGGAGGAGGCGCTTGCCGAGCGTCGCGCCGCGATGCAGCGCGGCGAGCGGATCGCGGGCGAGTTGCAGGGCATCGCCGATCTGCTCGAAGGTTCGGAAGGGGGGCTCTCCCGGCTTCGCCAGGCCGCGCGCATCCTGGAGCGCATCGCCGACGATCATTCGGCGCTGGGCGAGGCGCTGGCCGCGATCGATCGCGCGCTTACCGAAGGCGGCGAGGCGCAGGAGCGGGTCGATGCCGCCGCGGAGGCGCTGGCCTTCGATCCCGCCGCGCTGGAGGCCGATGAGACCCGGCTGTTCGAGCTGCGCGGGATCGCGCGGAAGCACCGCGTCCAGCCCGACGCATTGCCGGCGCTGCTGGAGGAGCTTGGCGGAAAGCTGGAGCGGCTGACCAGCGCGGGCGAGGGCATCGCCCGGCTGGCGCTCGCCGTGGAGGAGACGCACCGGGCCTATCGCGAGGCCGCGCGTGCGCTTTCGGCTGCGCGGACCCAGGCGGCGGCGCGCCTCGATGCCGCGGTCGAGACCGAATTGAAGCCGCTCAAGCTGGACGCTGCGCGTTTCCGCACCGTGGTCGAGCCGCTCGATGCGGGGCAATGGTCGCCCGCCGGCATGGACCGGGTGGAGTTCGAAGTCTCGACCAATCCCGGCGCGCCCTTCGCGCCGCTCATCAAGATCGCGTCGGGCGGCGAGCTGTCGCGCTTCATCCTGGCGCTGAAAGTCGCGCTGGCCGAGGAAGGCGGCGCACGCACGCTGATCTTCGACGAGATCGATCGCGGCGTCGGCGGCGCGGTGGCGAGCGCGATCGGCGAGCGGCTCGCGCGGCTGGCCGATACCGCGCAGGTGCTGGTGGTGACGCACAGCCCCCAGGTCGCG
Organism: Sphingomonas sp. dw_22; assembly: GCF_018449795.1. Lineage (GTDB taxonomy): Bacteria > Pseudomonadota > Alphaproteobacteria > Sphingomonadales > Sphingomonadaceae > Sphingomonas. The sequence goes on along the minus strand of NZ_JAAVVE010000044.1, from coordinate 31,620 downwards.
GCGCGCGGCGCCCGCCACCTGCTGATCGCCAAGAGCCATGACGGCTTCGTCACCCGCACCGGCGTCACCCCGCTCGACACCGCCCAGCGCCGCGAGGAGATCGCTCGCATGCTCTCCGGCGCGCAGATCACCGACGAGGCGCGGGCCCAGGCCGAGCGGCTGCTGGAGCCGGCCTGAACGGCCCGCGTGCTTGGGAGTGGTGTCTGCGCCGATGCTCCTTCCGTCACCCCGGCCATAGTGCCGGGGTGACGGGGGATTTTGCGGCTACGCGCTGTTTCGCGGAAATGCCGGTCCCGCGTTAACCTTCCTGAACGAAGCCCGCGCACCTGCGACAAAGTGTGACACTAAAGCGCGGCCGCCGTCACAACTTCGAGACAGGCCCCTCCCATAAAGACATTCGACCGCAAGGGACGGTCCGGTTTTTGAAAGAGGAGTGTCACCATGAAGAAGTTCGCAATGCTGATCGCCGGCCTGGGCATCGCCGCCGCCGCTGTTCCCGCCACCGCCTTCGCGGCCCCGGCGCCCGCTTATGGCGCGATGCAGGGCGGCTGGCAGAACATCAACGCCCGCCAGGCGCGGATCGAGGCGCAGATCAACCAGGGCATCCGCTCGGGCGCGCTCAGCCGCCGCGAGGCGACGCAGCTCCGCAGCGAGTTCAACTCGCTCGAGCGTCTGGAGGCCCAGTATCGCCGCTCGCGCCCCGGCCTGACGCTGGTCGAGCGCCGCGACCTCGATCGCCGCTTCGATGCGCTCTCGGCCAAGGTCCGCATCCAGAAGAACGACCGCAACGGCCATCGCCGCTGATCGCTTCAGGATCGGCTGAACAAGGACGGGCTCCGCCGCAAGGCCGGAGCCCGTTTCCGTATCAGCGCAGCGGCTTGCCGCTGTCCTTCCATTTGTCGAGGATCTGCGAATCGGGGGCGGCATAGGCTGCGACCGGCGCGCCGCTATCGGCATAAGCGGGCTGGATCGCCGCGCGGGCCGGCGGCGGTGCGGGCGTCGCCATTGCCAGCGGCAAGGGCGTCGGCTGGGGGAGGGGCAGGGGCTCCAGGCTCGTATGCGGCCCGGGCAGCGGCTCGCCGCCCCGATAGACCTGGCTGAACGCGGCCGCCGTGCCCCACCAGCCCTTCCAGCGATGGAAGAAATGCGCGCCGAACACGCCGGTCATCACCAGGCTGCGGCTCCATTCCGGGGTGACCGCGAAGGTGTGGTAATGCGTCGCCTCGCCCACCGGCGCGAAGACGCTGCCGCCCAGCGCCGCGAGGGCGATCCGCCGCACCCGCAGCCAGGCATCGCGCGAGAGGCCGCGCGCCATCGCGCCGTCACAGGCGAAGCTGAACTGGCAGCCATGCTTCTCCGATCCCTGATAGACGACCCCGCACACCGTGGCCGGGAAGGCGGGATGCCGCACCCGGTTGAGGATCACCTGCGCCACCGCGCGCTGGCCGTCCTCGGGCTCGCGCGCCGCCTCGTAATAGATCGCATCGGTCAGGCATTCGATCGCGCGCGCCTTGTCGAGCGTGGTGCCGCGCAGCGCGAAGGGCCTGGCGGCCTGGATCGAGGCATCGATCACGGCGTTCCGGGGCACGGGCGTTGTCGGCAGCGCGATCGTGCCGGTGGTGCCGGGCGTCATCGCCGCATCGTCCGCGATCGCGGTGTAATCGGCGGCGCCGGGGAAATGATCCTCGGCCTCGTAGCCGGTCGGAGTCGGGGTGGACTCGGGCGCGGCCGGTGCGGGCGACAATGCCTGGGCGGAGAAGCCGGCGCCGATCAGCGAGGCGAGCGCAGCCGCCGCCAGTCCGCGCATCTGCATCTGCGTGAATCGCCGCCAGAACAAGAAACCGCCCACCCGCTCGCAAGAGAAGGCATTCCATCTAGCCGATTCGGGTTACCGCCGCGCCAACGGATTTCGTCCCGTCCCGCAGCGAAACACTTGATGGTTAACGTAATTTCCGGCGGATCAGGCGAACACCAGCAGCAGCGTGAGCACCACGCCGATCGCGGCGACGGCGCTCGTCGTCCAGCCTGTGGCGCGCGATCGGGTCCAGCCGCTGGCGCCCAGGCTCACGAGCAGCGCGAGCATGCCGGTGAGGAAGCTCAGCCCCATCAACATCTGCGAGGATCCCGTCGATGCCGCGGAGCCGGCGGGGGCATGCGGATGGAGCAGGGCGATCAGCGCCGTGGTGGCGACAACGGCGACGATGAAGGCGACCGAAGCGATCGCGGACGCGGTGATCGCGATCGTCGCCGCCCGCGATTCATGCCCGAGCGTCAGGAACATCGCCAGGAAGGTCGCCGCGAAGCCGCCGAGAAACGCGCTGACCCCGCCGATCTGGGTGGCGAGGGTGACGAGAAAATCGGGCGCGAGCGGCATCATTCGCTTCGGTGGTAGCGCACCCGGAAGTCGTTGGCGAATGCCGTGAGCCGCCCTTCGCCGATCGCCGCGCGCAGGTCCGCCATCAGCTCCTGGTAGAACCACAGATTATGCTCGGTCATCAGCATCGCGCCCAGGATCTCGCCCGCGCGCACCAGATGGTGAAGATAGGCGCGGCTCCAGGTGGCACAGACGGGGCAGGAGCATGTCGGGTCGAGCGGCCCCTGGTCCTCGCCGAACTTCGCATTCCGGATGTTGATCGGGCCTTGCCGCGTGAACGCCTGGCCGGTGCGGCCCGATCGGGTGGGGAGCACGCAATCGAACATGTCGATGCCGCGCTCGACCGCGCCGACGATGTCGTCGGGCTTGCCCACGCCCATCAGGTAGCGCGGCTTTTGCGCGTCGAGCTGGCCCGGCGCATAATCGAGCACGCCGAACATCGCCTCCTGGCCTTCGCCCACCGCGAGCCCGCCTACGGCATAGCCGTCGAAGCCGATATCCTTCAGCGCATCGGCGCTCGCCTTGCGCAGCCCTTCGTCGAGCGCGCCCTGCTGGATGCCGAACAGCGCGGCATTCCCGGCATGCTCGCCGCCCGAATCGAAGCCGTCGCGGCTGCGCTTCGCCCAGCGCATCGATCGCTCCATCGCCTTTGCCTGCACCTCGCGCGTCGAGGTGGTCGGCACCAGCTCGTCGAACGCCATGACGATGTCCGATCCCAGCAGCCGCTGGATCTCCATCGAGCGTTCGGGCGAGAGCAGATGCTTCGATCCGTCGAGATGCGATTTGAACGCGACGCCTTCCTCGCTGCGCTTGGTCAGCTCGGACAGGCTCATCACCTGATATCCGCCCGAATCGGTGAGGATCGGCCGGTCCCAGGCCATGAACTTGTGCAGCCCCCCCAGCCGGTGGACGCGCTCGGCGCCGGGGCGCAGCATCAGGTGATAGGTGTTGCCCAGGATGATGTCGGCGCCGGAGGCGCGGACGTCCTGCGGCTTCATCGCCTTGACGGTGGCGGCGGTGCCCACCGGCATGAAGGCGGGCGTGCGGATCTCGCCGCGGCGCATGGCGATGCGGCCGAGCCGGGCCTTGCCGTCGGTGGCGTCTATGGTGAACTGGAAGCGGGGCGGTATCGTTGGCATGGGGCTCGCCCTTTGCCGTGTCGGCGGCGGCGAGTCGAGGGATGGGGTCATGACGAAGCTGGGCAATCTCCTGACGGCGCTCCCGGATGCGGGGCGCGACGAGGTCTTCACCGAAATCCTCACCCGGCCCGGAATCCGCATCGAGCGCATCGTCTCGCACGGCCAGGCGACGCCCGAGGCCGGGCCGATGGTGCAGGACACGGACGAATGGGTGCTCCTGCTCGAAGGCGCGGCGGGGCTGCGCATCGAGGATTCGGACGAGGTGCGCCTGAGCCCCGGCGATCATGTCTGGATCGCGGCCGGGCAGAAACACTGGGTCACCTGGACCACGAAGGACCGCGCCACCGTGTGGCTGGCGGTGCATCTGGGCTGAATCAGGCGGGGGCGTATCGGCTTAGCAGCGCGCGGAACGTCGCCTCCGCCGCCGCCTTGGCCGTGGAGCTCAGTCGGGTGGGCGGCGCATCTTCCAGCGAGCGCCGGGCTTCCGCGAACTCGGCCTCCACAAAGGCGCGGACGGGTGCGGGGGTTTCGATCGTGCCCAGTTCGCGCGTCGTGGCCTTGGCCTTGATGAGCCGTGCGACCGTTTCGGTCAGATCGGCGGGCGGTTCGGCTTGGGCGAGCAGGGTGGGGAAATCCATCGGTGCGACGCGCGCATCCGCATGGAGCCGCAGCCAACGGAGCGCCGCCGCGGGACGCAGCACGTAGAAGAGCTTCTTCCCCGGCGCGGTTTCGCCGGAAAAGCGCCGCCACTGGCCCTCGCCCAGATGGAGATAATGGCGGCGGATCGCGTCGCGGGCGGCATAGCGGTCCGCGAGATCGAGCAAGGCGGCGCGAAAATCCTCGTCGTCGCGATAGCGGATCGGCGATTGCAGCCATTCGATCGCCACCGCATTGCCCTTGAGCATCAGCTTGACGAACTTGCCCAGTTCCCAGCCGTTCACATCGAGCAGGGCGTCGAGCGGCGTCTCGATCACGTCGCGGCGCGGCCAAGGCGTCAGATAGTCGTCGCGGGCGCGCACGAAGACGAAGCGGCAATCATAATCGCTGTCGGGCGAGGGGAAGCCCCATGCCCGGCTGCCGCTTTCCACCGCGAACGGGATCGCGACGCGATCGTCCCGGAGGATGGCGTCGAGCCGACCCTGGATCGTGCGCACCACATCGGCGTCGAAACCTCGGGCCTGGTTCGCCGCGACCATGGTCAGCGATGCGCCGCGACGAATTCGAGGATGTCCTGCGGCGTGCGGAACAGCGCGTCCGGCCCCAGCGCGGTCAGCACTTCCTCGCTGGCATAGCCCCATAGCACCGATCCCGCGCGCATCCCCACTTCGCGCGCCGCATCGATGTCGCGCGTTTCGTCGCCGATCGCCAGCGTGTGGGCGGCGGTGATGCCCATCTTCTTCAGCACCCGGCGGAATTTGGGCGCCTTGCCGAACAGCGAGGAGCCGCAGGCATAGAAATCGATCCGCGCGGCATGTTCCGGCCCCAGGATCTTCCGCGCATTGGCCTCGGCATTGGAGGTGACCAGCGCGATCTTCACCCCCGTCGCCGCCAGTTGCTCGAGCAGGTCCGGCGTGCCCGGAAACAGCTCGATCTCATGCGCGTTGCGGCCCACCAGGTTGCGCAGGTGCCGGGCGATGAAGGGCAGCTTCCAGCGCGAGATGCCGAGATATTCGATCACCTCGCGCGAGCTCTTGTGGCGCAGCATCTCGACTTCGCCGTCCTTCACGGTGCGGAACCGGAAGCGGCTGGCAAGCTGATCGACCACCGAGAGGAACCAGTCGCCGCTGTCCGAAAGCGTCCCGTCGAAGTCGAAGATCACCAGCCGGATCGGCGCAGGCGGCGAGATACGCGCCGCCTCAGCCATGCCCCGCTCCATTGCCATGCATCCGGCACTCCGCCCCGTCGCCCAATTCGATCTGCACCGTCGTATGATCGATCCGGAAGTCGTGCGCCAGCCGGTGCTGGAGATCGCTGAGGAAGGAGTCGCCCGGATGGCCGCCGGGCATCACCAGATGCGCGGTCAGCGCGGCCTCGGTCGTGCTCATCGGCCAGATGTGGAGATCGTGGACGCGCTCGACGCCCGGGAGCGCCGCCAGCGTGGCCTCCACCGCATCGGCATCGATCCGCTGCGGCACCGCCTGGAGCGCCATGGTGATCGATTCCTTGAGCAGCCCCCAGGTGCTCCACAGGATCACCGCGACCACCACCAGGCTGATCGCCGGATCGATCCAGGCGGTCCCGGTGAAATAGATCAGCGCGCCCGCCACCACCACCGCCGCCGAGACGCCGGCATCGGCCGCCATGTGGAGATAGGCGCCGCGGATGTTGATGTCGTGCTTGCGCCCGCTGGCGAACAGCAAGGCGGTCGACAGGTTGACGACGATCCCCACCGCCGCGACCGCCATCACCGGCACGCCCGCCACCACGTGCGGATCGAAGAGCCGCTGGAATGCCTCCAGCGCGATCGCGCCCACCGCGACCAGCAGCAGCAGCGCGTTGGCGAGCGCCGCCAGGATCGAGGAACCGCGCAGGCCATAGGTGAAGCGCTTGCTCACCGGCCGCTTGGCGAGCTCGGCCCCGCCCCAGGCGATCAGCAGCCCCAGCACGTCGGAGAGATTGTGCCCCGCATCGGCGAGCAGCGCCACCGAGCCGGTCCATAGCCCCGCGCCCCCTTCCACCGCGACGAAGGCGATGTTGAGCAGGGTGCCGATCGCGAACGCGCGGCCGAAATCCGCCGGCGCATGGGCGTGCGCGTGCGAATGATGGTGATCGTGGTCGTGATCGTGATGCGCGGCCATTCGCCTTGCTCTTAGCCGGGCTCGCGCATGAGATGCTAGGACATCAATTGCCGCGGCCGCGCTTTCCGCGCCCCATGCCGGGGCTGAACATCTGCGGCCGGATCGTCACCAGCTCGCTGCGCACCAGCACGCCGTCCTTGTTGGCGTCGAAGCGCGTGAAGAGCAGGTCGAAGCGCTCGGCCAGCTCGGCGAAGCTGATCCTGTTGTCGCCGTCGCGATCGACCTCGAACGGGCTGGGCAGGGTGTTGCGGTCCCCCAGCCAGCGTTCGGACCAGTCGGAAAAGGCGATATAGCCGATCGATCCGGACTTGGCGGTATCGATGCTGTCGAAGCTGTGGCGCAGCCCCGCGTCGAACTCGGCGCGCGTCACCTTGGCATCGCCGTCCGTATCGAAGGCGGCGATCATCATCGCCACCGGCTCGACGATCACCGTGGCGGCGGGCTGGGCCGTGGTGCTCTGCCCGATCGGATTGCCGCCATTGCCGCTCCCGGTGGGAATGCCGACGCGATCCTGGGCGAAGGCCGGCGTCGCAACGAACATCGCCAGCAGCAGGAACAGGCGCATGGAAGTCCTTTCGGTCAGGGCAGCAGCAGCGAGGCGTCGCCATAGGAATAGAAGCGATAGTCTGTGGCAATCGCATGGCGGTACGCCGCCTGCATCCTATCCAGCCCCATCAGCGCCGATACCAGCATGAACAGCGTCGATCGCGGCAGATGGAAATTGGTGACCAGCCCGTCGACGCCCTTGAAGCGATAGCCCGGCGTGATGAAGATCGCGGTGTCGCCCTCGAAGGGCCGGATCGTGCCGTCCTTGCCAGTCGCGCTCTCGATCAGGCGCAGGCTGGTGGTGCCCACCGCGATCACCCGGCCGCCCTTCGCGCGCACCGCGTTGAGGCGGTCGGCGGTGGCGGCGTCGATCCGGCCCCATTCGGCGTGCATCCGGTGCGCGTCGGTGTCCTCGGCCTTGACCGGCAGGAAGGTGCCCGCGCCGACATGCAGCGTCAGCGTCGCATGGCCGATCCCGGCCGCGTCCAGCGCCGCCATCAGCCCGGGCGTGAAGTGGAGCGCTGCGGTCGGCGCGGCGACGGCGCCGGGCTCGGCCGCGAACATCGTCTGGTAATCCTCGGCGTCGCGGGCGTCGGTGGGGCGCTTCGAGGCGATATAGGGCGGCAGCGGCATCCGCCCGCAGCGCGCGAGCAGCAGTTCGACCGGCTCCTCGCCGGCGAACTCCAGCGCGAAGCTGCCGTCCTCGGCCCGGTCCGACGCCAGCGCCGACACGCCTTCGCCGAAATCGATCGTATCGCCCTCGCGCAGCCGCTTGGCGTTGCGGATGAAGGCGCGCCAGCGGCGCGGCCCCTCGCGCTTGTGGAGCGTCGCGCCGATATGCGCCTCTCCGCGCCGCCCTTCGAGCTGGGCGGGGATCACGCGGGTATCGTTGAAGACGAGCAGGTCGCCAGCGCGCAGCATCGCCGGCAGGTCGCGCACCACGGCGTCGCGCGTGCCGGCGCCGTCCAGCACCAGCATCCGCGCCGAATCGCGCGGGCTCGCCGGCCTGAGCGCGATGCGCTCGGCCGGCAGCTCGAAATCGAAAAGATCGACGTTCACAAGTTCGGCAGGGCGGGCGCCCTTATTTCTTCTTCGGGGCCGGAGCCTTCGCGGCCGGAGCCGGTGCGGGCGTGGTCGGGATCAGCAGCGGCGCGGCAGGCACCGGCGCTGCGACCGCGGCCGCATAAGGCGGCGGATTGTCGGCGGCGATATAGGCGTGGAGGATGCGGGTCGGGTTGGCGGGCGGCTCGCCGCGCTCGATCTTGTCGACCCATTCGATGCCCGAGGTCACCCGGCCGAACACGGTATAGTCGTGGTCGAAGCCCAGATGCGCGCCGAACATGATGAAGAACTGGCTGTTCGCGCTGTTGACGTCCTGCGAGCGGGCGGCCGAGACGGCGCCGCGCACATGCGGCAGGTTGTTGAACTCGGCGGGCACGTCCGGCAGGTCCGATCCGCCGGTGCCGTCCCCCTTGGGATCGCCGCCCTGCGCCATGTTCTCGGGCGAATCGATCACGCGATGGAAGGTGGTGCCGTCATAGAAATGGCGCCGCGTCAGCGTCTTGACCTGAGTCACCATCTTCGGCGCGACATCGGGGCGCAGGCGGATGGTCACGCGACCGCCGGTCGAAAGATCGAGAACCCAGGTATTCTCCGGATCGGCGGGCACCACGATGGGGGTGGACGCGGTATCCGCGGCGACTCCATCCAGCGGCCGGACCTCGGGCTTATCCTTCTGGCCCCCCTGGGCGAGCGCCGGAACGGCGATCAGGGTGGCGGCCATGGCGGCCAGCACGGCAACGAAACGCATCTACTTCCCCACTCGCTTGCAACTCAGCCGCGCGGTCTAGAGCAATCGCCAGCCGCCGCAAAGCCCACGACTCAACCCGGCGTTTCAGCCGCCGCCCTTGCGCCCGGTCTCATAGACGCGGCGCGACACATCGGCCTCCACCGCCGGCGTCACGAACTTGCGGATCGCGCCGCCATAAAGCGCGATCTCCTTCACCAGCCGGCTCGCGATCGGCTGGAGCGAGACGTCCGCCATCAGGAAGACCGTCTCGATCCGGTCGTTCAACTGCTGGTTCATCCCCGCCATCTGATATTCATATTCGAAATCGGCGACGGCGCGCAGGCCGCGCACGATCATGTTGGCGCCTTCGCGCTCGGCAAAGTCCATCAGCAGCGAATCGAAGCTGACCACCTGGATCTCGCCGTCCATCCCCGTCACTTCCCGCTGCACCATCGCCATCCGCTCCTCGATGGTGAACATCGGCGATTTGGAGGGATTGGTGGTGACGCCGATCACCAGCCGGTCGACCAGCTTCGCGCCGCGCCGGATGATGTCCATATGGCCGAGCGTGATCGGATCGAAGGTGCCGGGATAGACGCCGATGCGAATGGTCATGTGATCGAGCCTCCTAGCGGTCGCGTTCCAGGGTGAAGCGTGCGATGTCGCGCAGCAGATCGGCCTCCGCACCATAGGCGTGGAGATGCGACACGGCCTGCTCGATCAGCATCCGCGCCTGTTCGCGCGCGCGATCCAGGCCGAGCAGGGTGAGGAAGGTCTCCTTGCCGGCTTCCCTGTCCTTGCGCAGCTTCTTGCCGGCCGCCGCCTCGTCGCCCTCGGCGTCGAGGATGTCGTCGGCGATCTGGAAGGCGAGCCCCAGGTCGCGCGCATAGCCGCGCAGGCCGGTGCGGCCCTCGGGCTGGACACGGCCCAGGATCGCGCCGGCCTCCACCGCATAGGCGATCAGCGCGCCGGTCTTCATTGCCTGGAGCCGGGTGACGGTGGGCAGGTCGAAGCTCGCCTTCTCCGCCTGCAGGTCCATCATCTGGCCGCCCGCCATGCCGGCCGGGCCGGCGGCGCGGGCAAGCTCAAGTGCCAGCTCGGCGCGGACGAAGGGGTCGGGATGCGTCGCCTCATGCGCCAGCAGCTCGAAGGCGAGCGCCTGGAAGCTGTCGCCCGCCAGGATCGCGGTCGCCTCGTCGAAGGCGCGATGGACGGTGGGCTTGCCGCGGCGCATGTCGTCATCGTCCATCGCCGGCAGGTCGTCATGGATCAGCGAATAGACATGGATGCATTCGAGCGCAGTCGCGACTCGCGCGGTGCAGGTACGATCGACGCCGAACAGCCGCGCGGTCGCGAAGACGAGCAGCGGCCGCAGCCGCTTGCCGCCGCCGATCGCGGCGTGGCGCATCGCCCGATAGAGCCCCTCGCGCGGATCGGCTGGGACGGCGAGCAGCTTGTCGAACTGCCGGTCGATCTCGGCCGAAACGTCCTTGAGCGCGGCCTGCAGCGCGATCGATGCGTGCGGCACGCTGGCCAACTCAGCCGGCGGCGAAAGGCGTGGTGCCGGCGGCGCGGCCTTCGGCATCGGTGCGGATCGCTTCGATCCGGGCCTGTGCCGCGTCGAGCCGGGCGGCGCATTGCCGGCGCAGCCGATCGCCGCGCTCGTACAGGTCGATCGCCTCCTGCAACTGCGCCTCGCCGCTCTCCAGCCGGCCGACGATCCGCTCGAGCTCCTTCAGGGCTTCCTCGAACGAAAGGGCCGCAATGTCCGCTTCTTCTGCCATGCGCGCGCTATGCGGCAGGGGTAGGGGACAATCAACTCCCCTCCCGTTCGGGGCGCGGAGTTCCTAATTGGGGATTCGTTCGATCCCCCAAGGAGAGGCTCCCCATGTTCACCAGCATCAATCCCGCCACCGGCGAACGCGCTCCCGAAATCCCCGAGCTGACCGACGACGAGGTGGAGCTGGCGCTCAGCCGCGCCGCGACTGCATACCGGGCCTGGCGCAATTCGAGCCTGGAGCAGCGCACCGGGCTCCTCTCCGCGATCGCCGACCGCTGGGAGGCGGACAAGCAGCATCTGGCCGAAACGGCGGTGCGCGAAATGGGCAAGACGATCACCGGTGCCATCGCCGAGGTGGAGAAATGCATCGCCGGCTTCCGCCACTATGCCGAGCATGGCCCCGCCTATCTGGAGCCGACCACGGTCAAGACCGCGGGCGGCCATGCGGTGGCGCGCTGGCTGTCGACGGGGCCGGTGCTGGCGGTGATGCCGTGGAACTTCCCGTACTGGCAGGTGGTGCGGTTCCTTGCCCCCACGATCATGGCCGGCAATGTCGCGCTGCTGAAGCATGCCTCCAGCGTGCAGGGCTGCGGCGCGCTGATGCAGCAGCTGGCGAGCGCAGCGGGCGCGCCGGACGGGCTGTTCCAGAACCTGGCGATCAAGTCCGACAAGGTCTCCGACATCATCGCCGACCGGCGTGTGGTGGCGGTGACGCTCACCGGCAGCGAAGGGGCGGGGGCCAAGGTTGCCCAGGCCGCCGGGCGGGCGCTCAAGAAGGTGGTGCTGGAGCTGGGCGGATCGGACCCGCTGATCGTCATGCCCTCGGCCGATCTCGATCTCGCGGCGAAGACGGCGGTCACCGCGCGCGTCCAGAATGCCGGGCAGAGCTGCATCTGCGCCAAGCGGATGATCGTTCATGCGGACGTGTACGACGCGTTCCTGGAGCGATTCGAGGCCGGCATGAAGGCCGTGAAGATCGGCGATCCGATGGACGCGGGCATTGTGATGGGACCGCTCTCCAGCATCCAGCAGCGCGACACCGTGCTCGACCAGGTCGAGCGTGCCGTGGCCGCGGGCGCGACGCTGCGCTTTGGCGCGGAGAAGATCGAGCGTGAAGGCGCCTGGATGACGCCGGGCGTGCTTGCCGATCTCGATCCCGAAAGCCCCGTCGCCAAGGAGGAGATATTCGGCCCCGTCGCCGTGGTCTACAAGGTGGCGGACATCGACGCGGCGATCGCGCTGGCGAACGACGTGCCCTATGGCCTGGGCTCGTCGGTGTGGACGCGGGACGAGGCGGAGATCGAGCGCTTCGCCCGCGACATCGAAGCCGGCATGACCGCGGTCAACGCGCTGCTTGCCTCCACGCCCGAGGCGCCGTTCGGCGGGGTCAAGCTCTCCGGCCATGGCCGCGAGCTGGGGCCATGGGGCATGCACGAGTTCATGAACCTGAAGGCGGTGATGTTCGGCGAGGGCATGGCTGGGGATTGACTTGAATTCCTCCCCGGAACGGGGAGGGGGACCGCCGCCGAAGGCGGTGGTGGAGGGGCGCCGTCGCAGACGGCGGACTGCGTCCGCCGCCCCTCCACCAGCCTGCGGCTGGTCCCCCTCCCCGTGCCGGGGAGGAATTTAGGTGGCGCTGACCTCTTTCAGCAGATCCTTCCGGCTCAGCTTGCCGATCATCGTCTTGGGCAGATTGTCGCGCACCACCACTTCGGCGACGCGCTCATGCTTGCCGAGCTGGCCGTTCAGCCACAGGCAGAGTTCCGGCCCCGAGACGGTCGCGCCGTCGTCCAGCGTCACATAGGCGTGCGGCAATTCGCCGTGATACGCATCGGGCAGGCCGATCACGAGGGCTTCCTTCACCTCGGGATGCCGATAGAGCACGGCCTCGATCTGGCTCGGGAACACCTTGAAGCCGCCGACGGCGATCATGTCCTTCAGCCGGTCGACGATGCGGATATAGCCGTCCTCGTCGATCGTGCCGACATCGCCGGTGCGCAGCCAGCGCGTGCCCTCGGCATCCACGACGAAGATCGTCGCATCGGCGTCGGGGCGGTTCCAATAGCCCTTCATGATCTGCGGGCCGGCGGCGACGATCTCGCCGGGCTCGCCCTCGGGCGGCGGCCGCGTGGGGTCTTCCTTGTCCACCAGGCGGACACGGGTGCCGGCGATCGGCTGGCCGATCGTGCCGGGCTTGTTGAGGCCGGCATAGGGATTGGTCGAGACCACGCCCGAGCTTTCGGACAGGCCATAGCCCTCGATCACGCGCGCGCCGGTGATCGACTCCCAGCTCTCCTTGAGCTGCTGCGACAGCGGCGCCCCGCCCGAGATGCAGAAGCGCAGCGAGCTGAAATCGCCCGGCTTCATCCCCGGCGCATCGAGCAGCGCCTGGTACATGGTCGGCACGCCCGGCAGCGAGCGGGGGCGGGTGCGGCGCAGCTCGGCCAGCGCCTGCTTGGCGTTGAAGCGCGGCAGCATCACGATCTCGCCGCCGGTCGCCACGGTGCGGTTGAGCACGCAGGTATTGGCGAAGACGTGGAAGAAGGGGAGCACGCCCAGGATGCGGTCGGTCGTCCGGCCCATCTCGGGATCGAGCAGCGCCACCTGGCGGGCGTTGGCCGACAGGTTCTGGTGGGTGAGCATCGCGCCCTTGGGCGTGCCGGTGGTGCCGCCGGTATATTGGATCAGTGCCAGATCCTTTTCCGGGTCGATCGCGGGCGTCTCGCACAGCCCTTCATTGGCGATCAGCCGGGAAAAGGCGACAATGCGCTGGTCATGCGGCCGCTGGGCGACCTCCTTGCCGCGGAACAGCCGGTAGAAGAGCGACTTGGCCGGCGGCAGCGCCCCCGCCACCGATCCCACCACCAGCCGCTCGAGATGGCTCTTCTCCAGCACCGCGAGCGCCGTCGGCAGCAAGGCCGAGGCCGAGATGGTGAAGAGCAGCCTGGTTCCCGAATCGGCCACCTGTGCCGAAAGCTCGTCCACTGTGTAGAGCGGCGAGAAATTGACCACCGTCGCGCCGAGCTTGAGGATGCCGTAATAGGCGGCGACATAATGGGGGACGTTGGGCAGGAAGAGCCCGATCCGGTCGCCCGGGCCGTATCCCAGTTCCTTCAACCCGCACGCCACCCGGTTGGCGCCATCCATCGTCTCGCCATAGCTGTAGCGCCGGCCCAGGAAATCGAGCAGCGGCGCATCGGGATGCGACCGTGCGCTGTTCTCGAACAGCTCGACCATGGACATGGGCGGGAACACCTGGTCCCACGCGCCCGGATGACGATAGGCGGTGCGCCAGGCGTGCTCGGGATCAGTCATTGACACGAGTGTAAGCAGCCCCCCGGCGCGACGCAACCGTCACTGGCTGAAATGGCGGCTCCACGTCACCAGCACCGAAACGGCGAACACGCCGACATCGATCGCCGCCTCCACCTTGCCCGGCGAGAGGTCGCCCTGCTGGTGCGTCAATATCTCGATATTGGCCTGGGGATGCCGCGCGGCCAGTGCGAGCAGCAGGGCGGCGGCCACTCCGGCAATTGCGATCTTGCGCCTGCGCTCGATCATTACGCATCTCCTCGACAGGCCGCGCCATACGCCTCCTCCCAGGGCGCGGCAAGCGGATCAGGCGGCTCGGCGCGCGGTGTGGCGCGCGCGGTCGCGGCCGGCGGACTTGGCCTCGAACAGCGCCGAATCGGCGCCGCGATAGAGCGCCTTCCAGTCGACGTCGCTGGTCAGCGGCCCCAGGCACACGCCGATGCTGGCGGTCACCTTCAGATCGAACGGCATCCGCGCGGCGCGCAGCCGGGCAAGCACGGCATTGGGCTCCACCGCCTCGCCGGCATGGCTCAGGATCGCGAATTCCTCGCCGCCCAGCCGCGCGACCAGCGCATTGGCGGGCACGATGCCGCGCAGCATCCGCGAGAAATTGCGCAGTACCTCGTCGCCGCCGTCATGGCCCAGCGTCTCGTTGACGCGCTTGAAATGATCGAGGTCGGCGATCAGGAGCTGCTGCTCGCCCGGCCGACCGATCGCCTGGTCGAGGAAGGCGCGGCGATTGAGCAGCCCGGTCAGCGGATCGGTATCGGCCAGGCGGCGCGCCAGCACTTCGCGGGTGATCGCCTCGTCGCGCTCGTCGCGCAGGAACTTGATGCGATAGGCGACCGCCAGCGCCGATGTCAGCGCCTCGAACATCATCGAGACCACGGTGGAATTGTCGAGCCAGAAGCTCCAGCCGATCACGTGCAGATTGGCCATGATGCGCAGGATCGCCAGCGCGATCGGCCCGCTCCAGGCGATGGCGAACAGCCACAGGAAATTGGAGCGCTGGAGCCATGCCTGCCACAAGGTGGGCAGGACGATCGCGATCAGCCCCAGGATCGTGAGCGTATAGAAGGCATCGGCCAGCCGCAGGTTGATCGCGCCGAACAGGAACACGACGATGCCCGACAGGGGAACCATCGCCGCGACGGCACGGGTGGAGCGATCGAGCCAGCGCGAGGCGATGCGATCCTCGAAGAAGCTGCGGGTGAACATCGCCGCCGCGCCGCCCGCCAGGCCGAGGAAGAGATAGTTGAACCGCAGCCGATCGTTGTTCGCGACCATCGGCGCCACCCAGGCCAGCGCGCCCGAGGAGCTGAGCGTATAGGCCATCAGCGCGGCCAGCAGCGCGCAATAATGGAGCTGGAACCGATGCCGCATCGCGCACCACAGCGCGAAATTATAGACGATCAGCGCCAGCCCCATGCCGGCGAAACAGGCATAGAGCGCAGCCATCGCCATGTTCGCCGTCGCGCTTTCATGGGCGGTGGCGAGGAGCACGCCCATCATCACGCCGCGCACATTGGCCGCATCCTGGACATGCCACAGCGCCCGCACCGCCGGCGCCTCGGCGACCGGAATGGGCTGTTCGGCGATCGCGCCCATCTGGATGAAGGGGGTGATGCCGCGCCGATCGGTGGTCGAGGAGCGGATCGTGCCGTCGCCATAGAGGAGGTGGAGCGTGAGTCCCCCCTGCCACAGGCTGGCGAAGCGCAGCACCAGCGGCCGGTCCGGGCGCGAGACCTGGCCGATGTCGCGGCTGATCGCCCAATAGGTGCCGGGTCCGAGCTTGTACTGTGTCGTGGTGCAATCGAATCGCTCGGGGTGGCGGATCAGTTCCTCGGCGCGCTGGCCGGTGTCGCGCAGCACGCAGGCCCCCAGCGGTTGACCCGCGACGCCCGCCTGTGCATGCGCCGGCAACGCGCCAGCAATCAGGACGAAGCCTGCCAGTGCCAATAGAAGCCGTGCGAGCCGGGCGGTAACCATGGCGCCGTCGGTAGGCACCTATGACGAACAAGATGTAAATGCCTAAGCTGGCGAATGAAATTTGAGTCGGTCCGCGCTCGGGCACCCTTGGGACGGGCGCGGCGTTTAAGGTTTAGAATGACTGAGACACAAAAGATGTCGCGCGGGCCGGACGCCCGTCTCGAAGTAGTCGATGTGTTGCGTGGCTTCGCGTTGATGGGCCTGTTCCTCGTCCATATGATCGAGAGCTATGAGCTCTACTGGGCCGATCCCAAGCCCGGCTTGATCGCCGACACGGTTTTCCTGCTGCTGATGGGAAAGAGCTTTTCGCTGCTCGCTTTGTGCTTCGGGTTCAGCTTCTTCATATTGATGGACCGCGCGGCGAAGCGCGGCACCGATTTTTCCGTGCGATTCGCCTGGCGGCTGCTGATCCTGGAGGGAATCGGGTTTCTCCATTCGCTGATCTATCGCGGCGACATCATGCAGACGCTGGCGGCGATGGGCCTGTTGCTGTTGCTCGCGCATCGTATCCGCAGCAATCGCGTGCTGGTCGGCGCGGCGATCTTCTGCTTCCTCGGCCCCTCGCTGATCGTCCAGATGATCGCCGCCGCATCGGGCGCCGCCTGGGCGAACGGCACCGCGATGTCGTCGAGCGATCCGGGCATGCCGATCTATCTTTCCGGCACCTGGCTCCAGGCGCTCCAGGTCAATCTTTGGGCGGGCCAGGTGCCCAAATACTGGTTCTTCATCGAATATGGCCGGCTGGTGCAGATCCTCGGCCTGTTCCTGCTCGGCATGGTACTGGGGCGCATCGGCTTTTTCGGGCGGCTCGGCGAATTCCGCCGGGCGCGCTGGATCGCGCTGGCGGTCGCGCTGACGCTGGCGGTGGCGCTGCATTTCGAGCGCGAGCCGATGCGGCTGGCCTTCGCGACCCTGCATTACGGCGCGGCGGCCGAACGTGCCTTCTGGGCGCTCACCGGAAGCTGGCTCGATCTGGCGGGCACCGCCTGCTGGGGGCTGCTGCTGATGGCGCTCTACGACAGCCGGCTGCGCTGGCTGGTCCATCCCTTCGCCGCGCCGGGGCGGCTGACGCTGACCTTCTACATCGCGCAGTCGGCGGTCTTCGTACCGGTCTTCTACGGCTATGGGCTGGGGCTCTGGGACGATTGGAACCAGGAGACGCGGCTGTTCGTCGCGCTGGCCGCCATCGCCTTCCAGATGTGGTTCGCCGCCGCCTGGCTGGCGCGCTTCCAGTATGGCCCGATCGAATGGGTCTGGCGCGCGCTCACCTATCTGCGGCGCGACGTGCCCTTCCGCCGGCCGGCCCCGCGCGTGGGAGCGCCGGCACGGGCTTAGGGCGGATTGGCCTGCCGGTTGACTCATTTGACTCCATCGCATGTTTTTTCCCACGCGGATCGAGCGTCTTCCGGGTGCCTGGACGATGAGAAAGAGCCGACCCTTGGGTCGGCTCTCAAATCCTACATTTCAAGGTCCACGGCCCGGGCCGAGCAGCCGATCGGCCCCTAACAGGCCTTCTTGCCCAAAATCGCCCGGCCCAGCATGCCGCCCACCTTGGGCTTGCACTTCTTCGGCTGTTCGTTCTCCCCGGACGGCTGCTCGCTGCGCTCGTCGCGGCCCATCATCATGTCGCCCATGCTGGGCATGCCCGGCATGACCATCCCCATCGAGCGATAGCGCACCTTGGCGGTCCATTTCGGACGCCATGCCACCTTCGGATCCCTCGGCCGCTCGGGAAAGGCGAAGTTCGCTTCCGGGCCATAGGCATAGATGAAGCCCATCAGCATGCCCGGCCCCGCCTGCTTCACTTCGGCCGGCACGGTGCAGCGCGTCTGGCTGGGCGGCATCACGATCTTCTGCCCGATCAACCGGCTGACCGTGGCCGGCGAGAGCCAGTTCCACAGCCCGCCGCCGAATTCCTTGGTGGTCGAGGATGCCCACCATACCATGTCGCCGCCCTTGTTCGGATCGGTCTGGGTCGTGCCGAACATCCAGGCATAATAGCCGGTCGCGGTGCCCAGCGCGTTCCAGCCGAGGTCGATCGATCCGTCGGCGTTCGCGCTCGACTTGGCGCGCAGTCCGTCCATGAAGTCCTGGCCCTGGCCCAGCGTGAAATCGATGTCCGCGCTGTAATTGCCGACCACCCGGTGCTGGCCGATCAGCGAGGATTTGCCGCTGATGGTCTTGGTCTTCTGCGAATTCGGCCAGTCGCCATAGGTGCGGCTGGTGGCTGCGCGCGGCCCGTCCTCGACCGGCACCCGCACCGAGAAGAGCCCGGGCGGGAACTGGCCCTGCGCCACCCTGGCGAAATCGATGACGACCGGCTGGCCCGGCCCGGCATGCGCGCCGCAGCCCCAATAGATCAGCAGGCGCCCCTTGGGCCGCTGGAACTCGGTGGGATAATCCTCGCCCTTGACGATCTTCGGCGTCTCGAGCGGCACCGAGGCGCCCAGCCGCGCCGCTTCGGGCATGAAATGATCGGCCTTGGGCTCGCCGCCGGTCGGCGCCAGCCGCGAGCCGAGCCGCAGCACCAGCTCGTGCTGATCGCCCCGGCCCATCATGCCGGCGATCGTCCCGGCATCGACGAAATAGCGTGCCTCGGGCGGCGTGTCGCGGCTCTGGGCCAGGCCCGCGGTCGTCGCGACGATGGCGACAAGCGTGATTCCCGCGCCGCCGATCAGCACTCTGCGATTGATGGTCATCCTCGGTCTCCCCGGTTCCGGGCCGTGGCCCTTCGTTGCGCGCGACCAGTTCCCGATCTTCGCCGGGCCTATCGTTGTGCGACCGAGTCGACGGCGTCGCGGCGAGCGCGACGTCCGGCACAGTTGCTTATGGCATGTGCTGTGCAGTCGTTACGATCTACAGGGAGCCGCTTTGATGACAAGGGGCATGTTTCCGGAATGCGTACCAAGCTGAGCACCTGCACCCGCAAGGCGCGGTTTCCGTCCGAGCAGGAGGCGCTCCGGATGGCCGAGCGCTCCGGCCTGGTGCTCCGGCCCTATCGCTGCGATCGCTGCCGGCAGTTCCATTTGACCAGCCGGACCAAGGGAAAACGGGTGCTGCGGTTTCCAGATTGACCCTCCCCGTGCCGGGGAGGGGGACCAGCCGCAGGCTGGTGGAGGGGGAGTGCCGCAAGGGGATTCCGGTGTGGAGAGTCCCCTCCACCACCGCCTTCGGCGGCGGTCCCCCTCCCCGTGCCGGGGAGGATCAAAAACGAAAGGGCCGGAACCTCGCGGTTCCGGCCCTTCGCATTTCTCCGGTGAAGCGGCCTTATTTGGCCTTCACCGCCTCGGCCTTCTTGCCGCCGCCCTTGCGGGGCTTTTTCGGCGCCGCGGGGGTGACCTCGAAAGCCAGGGCATTGTCCTTCAGCTTCACAGTCACTTCGCCGCCATGGACGAGCTTGCCGAACAGCAGCTCCTCGGCGAGCGGCTGCTTGATCTTCTCCTGGATCAGGCGGCCCATCGGCCGCGCGCCATAGAGCTTGTCGTATCCGCGATCGGTCAGCCACTTCTTCGATTCGTCGTCGAGCTGGATATGCACGCCGCGATCGGCGAGCTGCAGCTCGAGCTGGAGGATGAACTTGTCCACCACGCGGCTGACCACTTCGGTCGGCAGGTAATCGAACGGCACGATCGCATCCAGGCGGTTGCGGAATTCCGGCGTGAAGAGTTTCTTCACCGCCTCTTCCTGCACGTCCTCGCGCCCGCCCATGTCGCCGAAGCCGAGGCTCTCCTTGGCCATGTCCGACGCGCCGGCATTGGTGGTCATGATCAGGATGGTGTTCCTGAAATCGACCGTCTTGCCGTGGTGGTCGGTCAGCTTGCCATTGTCCATCACCTGCAACAGGATGTTGAACAGGTCCGGATGCGCCTTCTCGATCTCGTCGAGCAGCAGCACCGAATGCGGCTGCTGGTCGACCGCGTCGGTCAGGAGCCCGCCCTGGTCATAGCCGACATAGCCCGGAGGCGCGCCGATCAGCCGCGAGACCGAATGCCGTTCCATATATTCCGACATGTCGAAGCGCTGGAGCGGAATGCCCAGGATATCGGCGAGCTGCCGTGCGACCTCGGTCTTGCCGACGCCGGTGGGGCCGCTGAACAGATAATTGCCGATCGGCTTGTCCGGATCGCGCAGCCCCGCGCGGCTCAGCTTGATCGCCGAGCTCAGCACTTCGATCGCCCGGTCCTGGCCGAACACGACGCGCTTCAGGTCTGTCTCCAGATTGGCGAGCGTCCGCGTGTCGTCGGTCGAGACCGATTTCGGCGGGATGCGCGCCATCGTCGCGATGACCTGCTCGATCTCCTTGGGCGTGATGACCTTCTTGCGCTTGTTCGGCGGCACCAGCATCTGCATCGCGCCGACCTCGTCGATCACGTCGATCGCCTTGTCGGGCAGCTTGCGGTCGTTGATGTAGCGTGCGCTGAGCTCCACCGCCGACTTGATCGCGTCGGGCGTGTACTTGACGTGGTGATGGCCCTCGAACGCCGTCCGCAGCCCCGCGATGATCTTGATCGTGTCCTCGATCGTGGGCTCGTTCACATCGATCTTCTGGAAGCGCCGGAGCAGTGCCCGGTCCTTCTCGAAGTGATTGCGGAACTCCTTGTAGGTGGTCGATCCGATGCAGCGGATCAGGCCGCCCGAAAGCGCGGGCTTGAGCAGGTTCGACGCATCCATCGCGCCGCCCGAGGTGGCACCCGCGCCGATCACGGTGTGGATCTCGTCGATGAACAGGATCGCGTGGGGCAGCTTCTCCAGCTCGTTGACGACCTGCTTCAGCCGCTCCTCGAAATCGCCGCGATAGCGGGTGCCGGCCAACAGCGCGCCCATGTCGAGCGAGTAGATCACGGCTTCCTTCAGCACCTCGGGCACGTCGCCCTCGATGATCTTGCGCGCCAGGCCCTCGGCGATGGCGGTCTTGCCGACGCCGGGATCGCCCACATAGAGCGGATTGTTCTTGCTGCGGCGGCACAGGATCTGGACGGTGCGGTCCACTTCGGGGCCGCGCCCGATCAGCGGATCGACCTTGCCGTTCCGGGCCTTCTCGTTGAGATCGACGGTGAACTGCTTGAGCGCGCTCTCGCCCTTGCCGCCGCTCTTTGTCTCCTGCTTGCTCGACTTGTCATCGTCGGCGCCCTTGGGCGTGGAGGCTTCGGCCGGGGTCGAGCCCTTGCCGACGCCGTGGCTGATGAAGCTGACCGCATCGAGCCGGCTCATGTCCTGCTGCTGCAGGAAATAGACCGCGTAGGATTCGCGCTCGCTGAACAGCGCGACCAGCACGTTCGCGCCGGTAACCTCGTCGCGGCCCGAGGACTGGACGTGGAGGATCGCGCGCTGGACGACGCGCTGGAAGCCGCTGGTGGGCGAGGGATCGGTCGCGTTCTCGACCTTCAGCGCCTCCAGCTCGGTGTCGAGATATTGCGCGACAGTATTCTTGAGGTCGCCGAGATCGACGCCGCAGGCGCTCATCACCTTCGAGGCATGCTCGTCGTCGACGAGCGCCAGCAGCAGATGTTCGAGCGTCGCATATTCATGGCGGCGGGAGGACGCAGCCTCCAGCGCCTTGTGCAGGGTCGATTCCAGGGCGGAGGCGAAACTAGGCATTCGGTTACAACTCCAGTCGGGCCGAAAGGATACGCGGCCCGTCTTCCCCTATGTCGGAAGAGAAGGGCTCCGCATCAAGCGCTGCGGCCCGGCACCGGAACTGAATGGCGGATCGCCCCTTGTCCGGTGCAGTCGCGCTCATCTCTTAAATAGAGAGTCTGCGCTTGCGCGGTGGTGAACGGCACTTTGAATTTTTGTCCGGCTCCGCTCGATCTCCGTCTCCAGGAGCGCGATCCGCTCCTCGAGCTCCTCGACCGAAAACGGATCGAGATCCTGCTTCGCCAGCTGGACGACGAGATCGTCCCTGCGACGCGGAAGATTTTCGTCGGCGTCCATGAGTCTGAGCGTTGACCCTGGCCGGGGCGATGTCAATAAGGCCCCGGGGGTTTATGGTTAATCAGGAAGTAACGCGCAGATGATCGCTGCCGAAGTGATGCTGGCCATCGATCCCGATGCGCCGGGCGGTCCTGACGTGCTGGTGCCCGTCGAGCGCCCGGTGCCGCGCCCCGGTGCCGGCGAAGTGCTGGTCCGCGTCGCCGCGGCCGGGGTCAACCGGCCCGAGGTGATGCAGCGCAAGGGGCTCTATCCGCCGCCGCCGGGCGCGCCGTCGATCCTGGGCATGGAGATTTCGGGCACCATCGTCGCGGTGGGCGAGGACGTGGAGCGCGAGCTGATCGGCCAGCGGGTCTGCGCGCTGATCGCGGGCGGGGCCTATGCCGAATATGCCGTCGCGCCCGCCGGCCAGTGCCTGCCGGTGCCGCCCGCGCTGACGATGGTCGAGGCGGCGGCGATGCCCGAGACGCTGTTCACCGTGTGGACCAACGTCTTCGAGCGCGCCTATGCCGGCGAGGGCGAGACGCTGCTGGTCCATGGCGGCACCAGCGGCATCGGCACGATGGCGATCGCGCTCGCCAATTTGTTCGGGCTGACGATCATCGTCACCGCCGGATCGGACGAGAAGTGCGAGGCCGCGCGGCGCATCGGCGCCGATCACGCGATCAACTACAAGGCCGAGGATTTCGTCGCCCGCGTGCGCGAGATCACCGGGGGCAGGGGCGTGAACATCGTCCTCGACATGGTCGGCGGCGACTATGTCCCGCGCAACCTGCAATGCCTGGCCGAGGAGGGGCGCCATGTCTCGATCGCGGTGCAGGGCGGGCTGACCGCGACGATCCCGATCTTCGAGATCATGCGCCGCCGCCTGACGCTCACCGGATCGACGCTGCGCCCGCGCGACAGCGTGTTCAAGTCGCTGGTGGCGGACGAGCTGCATCGCGTCGTCTGGCCGCATGTGGCCGAGGGGCGGCTCAAGCCGGTGATCGATTCGACCTATCCGCTGGCGCGTGCGGCCGAGGCGCATGCCCGGATGGAATCGGGCGAGCATGTCGGCAAGATCGTGCTTACGATCGGCGAAGAAGGATAGGGCAGTTCATTCTCCTCCCCGGAGCCGCAGGCTCTTGGGGGAGGCAAGGAGCGATCCTACGCCGCGCGCTGGGCCGCCAGCGCCTGGATCGCCTCGATCACCCGGGGATGGACCTCGTCCTCCTCATATTGGAAGCGCCGGTCCAGCATCCGGTAGACCGCGCGCACGGCCATGCGATATTCGCGCGGATCGGCTTCGATCGCGTCGAGCGTCCAGGTGCCATAATGGGCGATGGTCGCCTGCCGCATGGCCAGGGTCTCGTCGGTCAGCCGCCGCACCAGCGCGCGATGCTCGGGCCGGGGGCTCCGCCGCAGCGGGGCGATCACCATCCGGTCGTGCTGGGCGAGGAAGCGCGCCATCGCCTGCGCCATGATGTGGCGCGCCTGGGCGACCTGGCTGGCCGGGCCGGCATGCCCGGCGCTTTCGATGATATCGTCCATCAGACGCAGCAATTCGCGGTGCCCATCACGCAGCACGGTCAACGGCATTGGTTACTCCCTTCCCCCAATTGTAGGAAGGATCGCCGCCGCGCAGGATTCTGCCGGGCACTTCTGTCGTCTCCCGGCCGTCAACCGGCGTGAATGCGGGCGATGATCCTCTCGATTCGCATGATCCGGCGTAAAGACAACCATCTGCCCGGAGAGTTCCGCGCCCGCGTTCGATTTCGCTTTGGGATGAATAACTCCGCCCGTAATCTTGGTGGCGATTCGGGGGAGCATCGGGGTGTTTTCGTTTCTTGCAGCGCCGGAGAACGTCGCCTTCGTGACGGCGATTCTCCTCATGCTGCTGATCGGCGTGGTCCAGTTCATCGGTCTCGGCGATCATCTCGGCGGCCATGCCGATCTCGACCTCCATGCGGACGGTGATCTCGATCTGCTCGGCTGGCTCGGTTTCGGGCGGTTGCCGCTCCTCATGCTCCTGGTCGTGTTCCTCGCGCTGTTCGGCATATTGGGGCTGATGCTCCAGCAGGCGATGCATGATTGGGCGGGCGCGCCGCTCGATCCGTGGATCGCGGTGCCCGTGGTCGGGATCGCGTCGCTGCCGCTCACCGGCCTTGCCGCGCGGGGCCTTGCCCGCATCCTGCCGCGCGACTTCACCACCGCCGTCCCGCTGGAAGTGCTGATCGGCACCACCGCCCAGATCGTCACCGGCCGCGCCACCCCGGGCTCGCCCGCCCGCGCCCGCGCCGAGGATCCGCACGGCCAGGTTCATTATGTGATGGTCGAGCCCGATATCGCCGGCCAGGCCTTCGAAGAGGGCGAGCGCGTGCTGCTCGTCCGGCGCGAGGGCGAGTGCTTCCGCGCCATCTCGCGAGGCGATTTCCGCCTCCCCAGCCTCGAAAGCTGAACCGCCATGAACGAACTCGTCCCCCAAGGAGCCGTCTCGATGCTTCCCTATCTGATCTATGCCGGGGTGGCGCTCGCCGCGCTCTTGATTCTCGGGCTCGTGCTCGCCCGGCTCTATAAGCGCGCATCCAAGGAGATCGGTTTCGTCCGCACCGGCTTTGGCGGCGAAAAGGTCGTCATCAACGGCGGCGCGCTGGTCCTGCCCGTCTTCCACGAGACGATGCCGGTCAACATGAACACGGTGCGCCTCGCGGTCGAGCGCAAGAACATGGACGCGCTCATCACGCTCGATCGGCTGCGCATCGACGTGAAGGCCGAATTCTACGTCCGCGTCCGCCCCGATGCCCAGGCGATCGCCACCGCCGCGCAGACGCTCGGCATGCGCACCATGCACCCGGACGCGCTGAAGGAACTGGTCGAGGGCAAGTTCGTCGATGCGCTCCGCTCGGTCGCCGCCGGCATGACGATGGCGCAGCTCCACGAGCAGCGTGCCGATTTCGTCCAGAAGGTGCAGCAGGTCTCGTCGGTCGATCTGGCGATGAACGGGCTGGAGCTCGAATCGGTGTCGCTCACCGGACTCGACCAGACCTCGATCGAGCATTTCAACGCCAATAATGCGTTCGACGCCGAGGGCCTCACCAAGCTCACCGAGCAGATCCAGCTCCGCAAGAAGGCCCGCAACGACATCGAGCAGGATACCCGGGTCCAGATCGAGACCAAGAATCTGGAAGCGCAGCGCCAGTCCTTCCTCATCAGCCGCGACACCGAATTCGCCCGGCTGGAGCAGGAACGAGAGGTCGAGATGCGCCGCGCCGCTCAGTCGGCCGAAGTCGCGCGCGAGCAGTCGCTGCGCCAGCAGGAGGCCGAACAGGCCAAGATCGAGGCCAAGAAGCTGGTCGACAGCCAGCAGATCGAGGCCGATCGCGCGGTGCAGCAGGCCAAGATCGCCCAGGCCCAGGCGCTGGAGCTCGCCCGCCAGGAGCAGCAGATCGCCGTCCAGAACAAGAGCCGCGAGGAAAGCCAGGCGCGCGCCGAGGCCGACAAGGCGCGTGCCGAGGCGGTCGTCGCCGAGGAACGCGTCGGCACCGCGCGCGAGGCCGAGGTCGCCGAGCGCCAGAAGCGGATCGAGCTGATCGATGCCGCCCGCGAGGCCGAACGCGCCGCGATCGGCATCAAGGTCCAGGCCGAGGCGGAAAAGGCCGCCGCCGCCGACCGCGCCGAAGCCACGCGCCTGGCGGCCGAGGGCGAAGCCGAATCGGCCAAGCTCAAGGCAGAGGCCGATCGCATCCGCTTCGAGGTCGAGGCGGCGGGCCAGCGTGCGGTCAACGAGGCGGCGAACATCCTGTCGTCCGACCAGGTCTCCTATGCGACCAAGATGGCGCTGCTGAAGGTGCTTCCGGAAGTGATCCGCGAAGCCTCCAAGCCGCTGGAGGCGATCGATTCGATCAAGATCGTCCAGGTCGACGGCCTCACCGGCCGCGGCGGCGGGGCGGGGGGCGCCGCCAATGACGGCGAGGGCGATCGCAACCTCGCCAATTCGGCGGTCGCCGCGGCGCTGCGCTATCGTGCCCAGGCGCCGGTGATCGACGGGCTGATGCGTGAGCTCGGTTTCGACGGCAGCTCGCTCGACACGCTCGTCGCCGGCGCCACCGCCGATGCGGCCCAGCCGCCCGCACCGATCCCGCCCAGGGATCAGGCCGCCGAATAGATAAGCCCCGCTTATCGCATCGCCGCAGCGATGCGTTTGACGCCGCCCTTCGAAACGCCAGAAAGGCGGCGCACGCGAACAGGGAGCACGCCATGGGGCCTTTCGTCCTTCACGAATATGCGCGGTCGGGGAATTGCTACAAGATCCGGCTCACCGCCGCGCATCTGGGCATTCCGCTCGAACGGCGCGAATACGATATCCTGAAGGGCGAGACCCGCACCGCGCAGTTCCTGGGCGAGGTCAGCGCCAACGGTCGCATCCCGGTGCTCCAGACCGGCGACGATTTCCTGCCCGAGAGCAACGCCGCGATCTTCTATCTCGCATATGGCAGCCACCTGATCCCCGCCGATCGCTTCGAGCAAGCGGACATGCTGCGCTGGATGTTCTGGGAACAATATAACCATGAGCCCAACGTTGCGACGCTGCGCTTCTGGAAGGCGTTCATCGGCTTCGACAATCTCACCGACCTCCAGCGCGCCCAGCTTCCCGGCAAGATCGCCGCGAGCGAGGCGGCGCTGGCGCTGATGGACGAGCATCTGGAAAGCCGCGCCTGGTTCGTGCTCGACCGGCTGACGCTCGCCGATATTGCGCTCTATGCCTATACCCATGTCGCCGGGGAGGGCGGCTTCGACCTGCAACCCTATCCGAACGTCCGCGCCTGGCTCGCCCGTGTCGCCGCCCAACCCCGCCACATCGCGATCACCGACTGACGCGAACTATGACATCCGCGTGAAAGTCGAACGATTCCAAATGTAACATAGCATGTCCATAGGACGGACCCGGGCAAGGGCAATGCACGGGACACGGGCTATGGCCACGATCACCAGGCTTCCGTTCGATACGACGCAACTCGCGGACTTCCACGCATCCACTCCGTCGATTCCGGAGCGCGCGATCACCGAGCGCCGGAAATATCGCGCGGTGTGGATTTCGGACGTCCATCTCGGCACGCGCGGCTGCAACGCGGCGATGCTGATCGACTTCCTCGATCATGTCGACAGCGACACCATGTATCTGGTCGGCGACATCATCGACGGCTGGGCGATGAAGAAGCGCTTCTATTGGCCCGCCGCGCATAACGACATCGTCTGGCGCGTGCTCAAGCGCGCCAAGCGCGGCACCCAGATCGTCTATATCCCCGGCAATCACGACGAGATGTTCCGCCAGTTCACGGGCCTCGATTTCGGCGGCGTGAAGATCAAGCGCCAGGCGATCCACACCACCGCCGACGGCCGCCGTCTGCTCGTGCTGCACGGCGACGAGTTCGACGCGATCACCATGTCGCACCGCTGGCTCGCCCATCTGGGCGACTATGCCTATGAAATGCTGATGGCGCTCAACCGCTGGATGAACATGGCCCGGCGCGCGTTCGGACTGCCCTATTGGTCGCTCAGCAAATACGCCAAGCAGAAGGTGAAGAACGCCGTGGCCTTCATTTCCAAGTTCGAAGAGATCGTCGCGCACGAAGCCGGCGCGCGCGGAATCGACGGCGTGATCGCCGGTCACATCCACAAGGCGGAGATGCGCACGATCCACGGCGTGGAATATTATAACGACGGTGATTGGGTGGAGGGTTGCACCGCGCTCGTCGAGCACTACGACGGTACCATGGAAATTCTCCATTGGGCCGAGGAGATGGCAGCACGCGAAAGCGGCGAAGCGTCCGAGGTCAGACTGGCGGCGGCGTGACGGCAGCGGCAGGGGCCGAGACCGTGCGTATCGCAATCGTAACCGATGCCTGGGAGCCCCAGGTGAACGGAGTCGTTCGCACGCTCCAATCGGTCCGCCGGGTGCTGGAATCGCAGGGGCACCATGTCCTCGTGATCTCGCCCGATCTTTTCTATTCGCTGCCGTGCCCCACTTATCCCGAGATCCGCCTCGCGCTCGCCCGGGTGAACGCGGTCGGCGCGATGATCGAGGAATTCGGCGCCAGCGCGATCCATCTCGCCACCGAAGGCCCGCTCTGCGTCGCCGCGCGGCGCTGGTGCCTGCGCCAGGGGCGGCCCTTCACCACCGCTTATCACACGCAGTTCCCCGATTACGTCTCGGCGCGCTCGGGCGTGCCGGCCGAATGGATCTGGCGCTATATCCGCTGGTTCCACGCGCCGAGCGCGGCGATCCTCGCCTCCACGCCGTCGATCCGCGAATCGCTGGTCGCGCACGGCCTCAAGCAGGTCCGCCATTGGGGCCGGGGCGTCGATCTCGAGAACTTCCATCCGGGGCTCGATCCGCTGCCGGCGATGGCCGCGCTGGAGGGGCCGGTGCAGCTCTATGTCGGCCGGGTCGCGGTCGAGAAGAATCTCGAGGCGTTCCTGAAGACCGATCATCCGGGCACCAAGGTCGTGGTGGGTGACGGCCCCGCGCGGGCGATGCTGGAGGCGCGCTATCCGCAAGCGAAGTTCCTCGGCCCGCTGTTCGGCACCGATCTCGCCGCCGCCTATGCCGCCGCCGACGTGTTCGTCTTCCCCAGCCGCACCGATACGTTCGGGCTGGTGATGATCGAGGCGCTGGCCTGCGGCACGCCGGTCGCCGCCTATCCGGTCACCGGCCCGGTCGACGTGCTGACCCCGGAGACCGGCGCGATGAACGACGATCTGACCGTCGCGAT
This sequence comes from Sphingomonas sp. dw_22, assembly GCF_018449795.1. Lineage (GTDB taxonomy): Bacteria > Pseudomonadota > Alphaproteobacteria > Sphingomonadales > Sphingomonadaceae > Sphingomonas. The sequence goes on along the minus strand of NZ_JAAVVE010000044.1, from coordinate 3,210 downwards.
CGACGAGGCGCTGACCCGGGACCGCGCCAGATGCGCCGAATATGGCCGCAGCTTCACCTGGGAAGCCAGCGCCCGCCAGTTCCTGAGCGCGCTGGTGCCGATGGACGGCGAGAAGGTGGCGGCCTGACAAGCCCCTGCGCCGTGCGGAGGATCGTTGTGCTTGCTCCGGAGCGCATCTCGCACTAAGTCACGCAGGTTACGGCCGCCCGTGAAGGGCGGCCCTTATTGTTTCTGGAGAATATCGTGGCCCAGCCGCTGATGCCGCATGCGACCGCCTCCTGGCTGGTCGAGCAGACGTCGCTCACATTCGAGCAGATCGCCGATTTCTGCGGTCTGCACATCCTCGAGGTCCAGGCGATCGCCGACGACACGGCCTCGACCAAGCTCACCGGCCGCGATCCGGTGCGCGCGCATGAGCTGACGATGGACGAGATCGAGAAGGGCCAGGCCAATCCCGACTATCGCCTCAAGATTCTCAAGGGGCCCGAGCAGGTCCGCCGCACCAAGGGACCGCGCTACACGCCGGTCTCGAAGCGCCAGGACAAGCCGGACGGCATCGCCTGGATCCTGCGCCATCATCCGGAAGTCTCGGACGGCGCGATCGGCAAGCTGATCGGCACCACGCGCACCACCATCTCGGCGATCCGCGACCGCAGCCACTGGAACATCGCCAACATCACGCCGAAGGATCCGGTGACTTTGGGCCTCACCACCCAGCGCGAGCTCGACGCGCTCGTCGCCAAGGCCGCCAAGGCCGCCGGCATCGAGGCGCCGACCGACACGCGCCTGGAGGGCGACCGCGAGGCGCTGATCGAGCAGCTCCGCGCCGAGCGCGACCAGGCCAGCCGCGAAGCCGAGGGCATCGAGGGCGGCGTGGAAACCAAGCCCGAGGCGACCGCCGAGACGCTGTTCAAGCACTGAGATCCGCCCGTCATCCCGGCCTTTGTCGGGATGACGGGTGTTTTGGTCTCAAACACTCCCATCACCCGATCCCCTGCGGCATGACGCCGCCGGCCGTCTGCGCTACCTTCGTTCCCTTCGGGGGCAACGAATCGGGAGAGAGCGATGGACGACATCCGCAGCCGGGCGATCCGGATCTACGACGCCTTCACCCATGAACATCGCGATCGTCGCGCGCTCCTGCGCGAAATGGCGGCGCTCGCCGGGTCGGTCGCCGCCGCCGAGACGCTGATCGCCGGCATCGCCGCATCGCCTGCCGCCGCGCAGCAGGTGCCCGAGAATGACGACCGCCTCGTCGCGAGCATGCAGAGCTTCACCGCCGAGGGCATCAACACCCATTATTACCACGCCCAGTCCAAGGATCCGGACGGCGCCCTGCCGGTGGTGATGGTCATCCACGAGAATCGCGGCCTCAACGCGCATATCAAGGACGTCTGCCGCCGGCTGGCGCTGGCCGGCTTCATCGCCGACGCTCCCGATTTCCTCTCACCCGCCGGTGGCACGCCCGCCGACGAGGACAAGGCGCGCGACCTGATCGGCCAGCTCGACATGGCCGCGACGGTGGCGACCGGCGTCCGCGCGCTGAAGGTGTTCGCGGCCATGCGCAACACCAATCACCGCATCGGCGTGGTCGGCTTCTGTTGGGGCGGGGCGATGGCCAATCGCCTCGCGATCGCCGCGGGCAAGGGGCTGGACGCCGGCGTCGCCTATTACGGCCCGGCTCCCGATCCGGCCGAGGCGGCAAGGGTCCAGGCGCCGCTTCTCCTTCATTATGCCGGCAACGATACGCGGGTGAACGCCACCGGCGAGCCCTGGGTCGCCGCGCTCAAGGCAGCGGGGAAATCGGTCGAAGCTTTCACCTATCCCGGCGTCGAGCATGCCTTCAACAACGACACCTCGGCGGAGCGCTACAATGCGGCGGCTGCCGGACTCGCCTGGGATCGCACCATCGCCTTCTTCCACAAGCAGCTTGACTCGCCGGCATAGTAGTTGTTCCCTGAATGTTCCGCTCCGCCGAGTCGTTTTGGGAGAGACTGTCATGGCCGACGAACTGGTTTTCTATACCAATCCTCAGTCGCGCGGGCGCATCGCCCGCTGGATGCTCGAGGAAGTGGGCGTCCCTTACGAGACCGAGGTCGTCGATTACGGCACGACGATGAAGGGCGAGGATTATCTGACGATCAATCCGATGGGGAAGGTGCCCGCGATCGTTCATGACGGCGAGGTCGTCACCGAATGCGCGGCGATCTGCGCCTATCTGGCCGAGGCGTTTCCGGCGGCCGGGCTGGCCCCGCTGCCGGAGGAGCGCGCCGCTTATTATCGCTGGCTGTTCTTCGCCGCCGGCCCGGTCGAGCAGGCGGTGACCAACCATGCCGCGCAGTTCGTGCCCAGGCCCGAGCAGGGCCGGATGTTCGGCTATGGCAATTACGATCTCACCGTCGACGTGCTGGAGCAGGCGGTGAGTGTGAATCCCTATATTGCCGGCAGCCGCTTCACTGCGGCCGATGTCTATGTCGGCTCGGCGATCGGCTGGGGCACGATGTTCGGCACCTTGCCCAAGCGGCAGGCTTTTCTCGACTATTTCGCCCGGCTGAGCGCTCGCGACGCCTATCGCCGCGCCGCGCGGATCGACGATGCGCTGGCGGCGGAGCGGGCACCGGCCTGAGGGTGGCTTCGAAGCGCTAGAGTTGGGTCGACTGGTTGAATCCCTTCCCCGGCGCAGGCCGGGATCCAGTATCGAGTCGGCATGAGGCGATGGGGCTGGATTACTTCGAGCTGGATCGCAACTGGGCCCCGGCCTGCGCCGGGGAAGGGATTCGGTGGAACGGGATCACGCCCCAAGCGAACCGACGGAGCTTGGCGCTATTCCCTTTGCGCCAGTCCCTGAAATCGTCGCGTCTTCGCGCCGTCGCGTGAGAAAATCGGTTCGCGCGACGTCGCGGCGGCGCGACGATGTTGGAGCATGACGGCGATCGGGCCGTCCTAAGCGTCAGCTTCCGAGCGTGAAGTTCAGGAAGTCGGGGACGGGGCGCCCCCCCCCCGGGCCCGGCCCCCGCCCCCCCCCGGGGGGGGCGGGGGCCCGGGGGGGGGGCCCCCCGGGGGGGGGGGGGGGGGGGGGGGGGGGGGGGGGGGGGGGGGCGGCGGGGGGGGGGGGGGCGGGTGGGGCCGGGGGGGGGGGCCCCGCGGGCCGCCCCGCGGGAAGGAGCGCAATCGGGAGGCGGCGCCTGGCTGCAAGGTGATCTCTCCGAG
>NZ_JAAVVE010000043.1 GCF_018449795.1 Sphingomonas sp. dw_22 | reverse complement strand
GATCGCCTCCTGACTCACCCGGTCCACCCCCCGATCCGCGCCTTCGTTGCGGACGGCCCCGCCTGGTTTGCGGAAGAGCGACCCGGCAGTGCCGGTAGCGGGCCTAGGAAGCCCGGTCCACCTTCCCCAGCCAGCCCCCCCTCACGGGCGCGCGCCGCTGGCGTGCCGGCTGGCCGCCGTCGCCCCCGGCACCTGGCTGGTCGAGCCCGCGCCCCGTCCGGCGCCCGTCCGCGTCAAGCCCGAGCCCGTCGCCCATGTCCGGATCGTGCCGCCGGTCCTCCCCGATTCGGAGCCGCAGGAGATCGTCGTCACCGGCTCCAAGCGCGACATCCCGATCAGCGCCTATCCCGGCGGCGTCCAGATCGTCGATGGCGACAGCCTCTCGGCGGCCGATGCGGGGCGGGGCAACGACATTCTCGAAGCGCGCGTCGCCAGCGTTGCCTCGACGCATCTCGGGCCGGGGCGCAACAAGCTGTTCATCCGCGGCATCGCCGATTCGAGCTTCGTCGGCCCCACCCAGGCGACGGTGGGCCAATATTGGGGCAACAGCCGCATCACCTATAGCGCGCCCGATCCCAGCCTGCGCCTGTACGACGTGCAGCGGATCGAGGTGCTGGAAGGGCCGCAGGGCACGCTCTACGGTGCCGGGTCGCTCGGCGGCGTGGTGCGCGTGGTGCCGCATGCGCCCGATCTCGAAACGGCCGGCGGCTCGGCCTGGGGCGGGGTGCAGGCGATCCAGCACGGCCAGCCCGGCGTCGATGGCGGCGCGATCCTCAACGTGCCGATCGTGGACGGCAAGCTCGGCTTCCGCGCGCTCGGCTTCGGCGCGATCGACGGCGGCTATATCGACGATGTCGAGCGGGGCCTTCGGGACGTGAACCAGGTCCGCACCTATGGCGGCCGCGCTGCGCTGCGCTACGAGCCCGGCGACGACTGGACGTTCGACCTGAGCGGCGTCGGCCAGTGGATCAAGGGCGACGACAGCCAATATGCCGAACGCGACAGCGGCGGCGACGGGCTCAGCCGCGCCAGCAGCATCGCCCAGCCCTATCGCAACGATTACTGGCTGATCGATCTCGTCGCGCGCAAGCAATGGGGCACGCTCGATCTCACTTCGTCGCTCGGCTATGCCCGCCAATATGTCTTCGAGCAGTTCGAGGGCGCGCCGCTCGCCGATCCGCTCGATCCCACCGTGGCCCCCGTCGCCGTCGCCATTCCCAGCGCCGCCTATGTCCAGACCGACCGCATCTCGATGGTCACCGCCGAGACCCGGCTGTCCCGGCGCGGCCCGGACGGCACCGGCTGGCTGGTCGGGCTGAGCCTGCTCCACAACGAGGCGCGGGTGAACCGGTGGATGCAGACGGAGATGTTCGGCGTTCCGCTCACCGGCATCAGCAACAAGGTGGACGAAGCCACGCTCTATGGCGAGGGGACGGTGGAGCCGATAGCCCGGGTGACGCTCACCGCCGGCGGCCGGCTGACCCATTCGCGGCTTTCGGGCTATTCGCAGGACGCGCTGCTCACCGTCGCCTATCGCGTCGATCCCGATGCCAGCGCCGAACGTTCGGAGACGCGGCTGCTGCCCTCCGCGGCGATCGCCTGGCGCGCCAATGACGCGCTGACGCTGTTCGCCCGCTATCAGCAGGGCTTCCGCCCCGGCGGCATCGCCGTGCGCCGCGAGTTCGTCCAGCGCTTCAAGGGCGATCGGGTCGGCACCACCGATATCGGCGCGCGCTATGACGACGGGCGGTTCAGCCTGTCGCTCAGCGCTTCCTGGACCGAGTGGAAGAACATCCAGGCCGATCTGATCGACGGCTTCGGCTTTCCCACCACCGCCAATATAGGCGACGGACGGGTGCTGGCGGTGGGCGCCGCCGCGCGCTGGCGGCCGCTGCCGGGACTCTCGTTCGATGCCGCGCTTTACCTCAACGACAGCAAGGTCACGTCCTATTCGGAGGCGACGCTGACGCTGATTACGCTGCCCGCCAACAATCTGGTCACCGTCGGCGGCGTGCCGCCGGTTGCCGACGGCCAGCCGGCGAAGTCCTTCGCGCCGAATTATGACCGGTTGCCCAATGTCGCCGACACGACCGGCCGGCTGGGCTTCGCCTATACGACGTCGCTCGGCTCCCGGCTCGACCTGGATGTGAACGGCTTCGCCCGCTATGTCGGCAAGTCCACGCTCGGCATCGGCCAGATACTGGGCCAGCTTCAGGGCGATTATCTCGACACCGGGCTGGAGCTGCGCGTCGGCACGCCCCGGCGCGGGATCAGCCTGTCGGCCACCAACCTGCTCGATTCCCGCGGCAACCGCTTCGCGCTCGGCTCGCCCTTCCTGATCCGCGACCGCAACCAGATCACCCCGCTCCAGCCGCGCAGCATCCGGCTGGGCTTCGACCTGGCCTTCTGAATCTTACGGGCCGGCGCCCGCGGCTCCGTCTTCGCGTCAAAGATCCACGCGCGGAGTGAAGATGCGAACTGTGATTCTGGCCGGAGGGCTCGGCAGCCGGCTTGGCGAGGAAACGGCCGTGCGGCCCAAGCCGATGGTCGAGATCGGCGGCATGCCGATCCTGTGGCACATCATGAAGATCTATTCGGCGGCCGGGCTGAACGATTTCGTGATCTGCCTTGGGTACAAGGGCTATCTCATCAAGGAATATTTCGCGAACTACTTCCTCCACACCTCCGACGTGACGATCGATCTGCGCGGCGGCAACGGGATGGAGATCCATTACGCCCGCAGCGAGCCCTGGCGGGTGACGCTGGTCGAGACCGGCGCGACGACGATGACCGGCGGGCGGCTCGCGGCGATCCGCTCCTATCTCGATCCCGACGAGCCCTTCTGCTTCACCTATGGCGACGGCGTCGCCGATATCGACGTCGCCGAGCTGGTGCGCTTCCACAAGTCGCACGGGCTGCGCGCGACGATCACTTCGGTCGCCCCGCCGGGCCGCTTCGGCGCGCTCGAATTCGACGAGGACCGCGTGGTCGATTTCCGCGAGAAGCCGGCGGGCGACGGCGGCCAGATCAACGGCGGCTTCTTCGTCGCCGATCCTTCGGTGCTCGACCTGGTCGACGGGCCGGACACGGTGTGGGAGGCGGAGCCGCTGGAGCGGCTGGCGCGGGGCGGCGAGCTGATGGGCTATCGCCACGAGGGGTTCTGGCAGCCGATGGATACGCTGCGCGACAAGATCTACCTCGACGATCTGTGGAAGGCCGGAAACGCGCCGTGGAAGCGCTGGTGAGCGCTGCCTGGGAGGGGCGCCGCGTCCTCATCACCGGCCATACCGGCTTCAAGGGGAGCTGGCTCAGCCTGTGGCTGCACGCGCTGGGGGCGGAGGTCACCGGCTTCGCGCTCGCCCCGCCGACCCGGCCCAGCCTGTTCGAGCAGGCGCGGATCGGCGATCTCATCACCCATGTCGAAGGCGATGTGCGCGATGCGGCGGCGGTGCGCGCCGTGGTGGAGGCGACACGGCCGGAAGCGATCTTCCATCTCGCCGCCCAGCCGCTGGTCCGCGCTTCCTATGACGATCCGGTCGGCACCTATGCGACCAATGTCATGGGGACGGCGCACGTGCTGGAGGCCGCGCGGCAGGTGCCCGGCGTCGGCGCCGTCGTCTGCGTCACCAGCGACAAATGCTATGAGAATCGCGAATGGGTCTGGCCCTATCGCGAGAGCGATCCGATGGGCGGCCACGATCCCTATAGCAGCAGCAAGGGCGCGGCCGAGCTGGTGATCGCTGCCTGGCGCCGCTCCTTCTTCTCCGAAGCGGGGCCGCTGGTCGCCTCGGTGCGCGCCGGCAACGTGATCGGCGGCGGCGACTGGGCCGAGGACCGGCTGATCCCCGATCTGGTCCGCGCCTTCGAAGCCGGTGCGGCGCCGCTGATCCGCTCGCCGGATGCGGTGCGGCCCTGGCAGCACGTGCTGGAGGCGCTGGGCGGCTATCTGATGATCGCCGAGCGCCTGCTGGAAGGCGATTCCCGCTTCGCCGAGGGTTGGAACTTCGGCCCGTCGGACGAAGATGCCCGCCCGGTCTCCTGGATCGTCGAGCGGATGCGCGCGGCCTGGGGCGAGGGAGCGTCCAATTCCCTCCCCGACACGGGGCCGCGGCCGCACGAGGCCGGACTGTTGCGGCTCGATTGCTCCAAGGCCCGCGCGGCGCTCGGCTGGCAACCCGCGCTGCGGCTGGAGCAGGCGCTCGAACGGGTCGTCGCCTGGCATCGCGCAGTCGCCGCCGGCAAGGATGCGCGGCGCGTGACGCTGGCGCAGATCGCCGATTACATCCTGCTCTCCGGGGCCGGCGCCTGGATTCCTCCGGCGCGGGCGGGGGAGGCCGCTCACTCGATCGGGTGATTGAAGCATGCATGCGGGTGCGAGGAGGCGGGGCCGGCGGTCCTCCGGCATTCTCAACGCTACCGCTAACAGCACCGCGCCTGTTGGACCGATTACTCATACATATCGTGCCATTCTCGCACGATTCCACCCCCTTCAAGCGTTTGGCTGTTACATTCTGACCACAGCCCTCCGATAATTTTGCGATCTGTCCAACAGGTCGCAGGATGGATGTTGACAACGCTATCGGGATTGATAGCGTTAACATCACGCAAGGCAGATCGCCTGCGCAAAATAACAAACAGCAGCGGCCGCCAAGGCCGGCTGACTAGGAGGGGATTATGAAGAGCTTCGGGCAATCGCCGGCGCTTGCGCGCTCGGTTTCCGTTATCGCCGTCGCGGCATGCATGCTGGTCCCGGGAATTGCGTTCGCGCAGACGGAGACCGCTCCCGCCGAACAGGCCGACCAGTCCGCACCGCAGGATGACAGCCAGGACATCGTCGTCACCGGCATCCGCGCCAGCCTCGAGCGCTCGATCGAGATCAAGCGCGACTCGCCCGGCATCGTCGATGCGATCTCGGCCGAGGACATCGGCAAGTTCCCCGACACCAACCTCGCCGAATCGCTCCAGCGCATTCCGGGCGTGTCGATCAACCGCACCAACGGCGAAGGCTCGCAGGTCACCGTGCGCGGCTTCGGCCCGACCTATAACCTCGTCACGCTGAACGGCCGCCAGCTCGCCACCTCGAACGTCTCGGTCGTCGGCGGCGACGAGAATGCCGACAGCGCGCAGGGCACCAGCCGCTCGTTCGACTTCTCGAACCTCGCGACCGAGGGCGTGCGCACGCTGGAGGTCTACAAGACCGGCCGCGCCGCCGTCCCCTCGGGCGGCATCGGCGCGACGATCAACGTCGTCACGCGCCGTCCGCTCGACGACAACCAGGCGCCCGGCCTCAGCGGCAGCGTCGGCGCCAAGGCGGTCTACGATACCAGCGTCAACGACTGTCTCGATTGCGGCTCGAAGGTGACGCCGGAATTCTCGGGCGTGGTGAGCTGGAGCGATCCGGAGAAGCGCTTCGGCGTCTCGCTGTTCGGCAGCTACCAGAAGCGCAACTTCACTTCGATCAGCGCCACGTCGAACGACTGGAACATCATCCCCTACAGCACTTTCCTGACCGGCGGCTTCGCCCGCAGCGGCGGCGTGTGCGCGGGGACGACGCCGACGCCGACCTGCACGGTCGTCAACAATGCGCCGACCAATACGGACCAGCTCGTCGCCATCCCGAACGACAGCCGCTATCACTATGCCGAGGGCAGCCGCGAGCGCATCAACGGCCAGGCGGTGGTGCAGTTCAGGCCCACCGACTCGCTAACCCTGACCGCCGACGCCCTCTATGCGCAGAACAAGCAGAGGGAGGAGCGGTCGGATCTGTCCAACTGGTTCAGCCGACCGTTCGACGTCGTCACCTTCGACGGCAACCCCACCGTCGCCACCGCGACCTATCTGCACGAGACGATCAACGGCCAGAAGGACGAGGGCTTCGAGACCCAGTCGCGCGCGCAGAAGGGCGAGCTTCAGGATTACGGCCTGAACGGCAAATGGGACATGGCGAGCAACTTCTCGCTCGTCGTCGACGGCCATTACAGCAAGTCCTCCAGCCGGCCGGACAATCCCAACGGCGTGAGCTCGACGTTGGTCGGCCTGGGCGCGAACGTCGTCGCGGCGCACTCGGTCGACTACAGCCACGGCATCCCGCAGCAGGACATCACCTTCGGCCCGAGCGGCCCGCTCGACGTCAACGACGTCGGCACGCAGGTCGGCCGCACCTACAGCTCGACGCAGGAGCAGACCGTCAAGGAAATCCGCGCCGATTTCGGCTGGGATCTGGGTCTGGGCAGCAAGTTCGAGTTCGGCGGCAATTATCGCAAGACCGACATGCACCAGACCTTCGTCGCCACCCAGCAGACGCTGGGCGACTGGGGCATCACCAACCCCGGCGATGTCGAGCAGCTCGCGCCGGGCGCGCTCCAGGCGTTCTGCCTCGAATGCAAGTTCGACAAGTACAGCGCCGGCGGCGATCCCGACTCGCAGGTCGCCTATCGCGCCAATTCGGCGGCCATCTACTCGATCCTCTCGCCTTATTATGCGGGGCTCGACACGGGCACGGCCAAGCCGCACGCGGTGGGCATCACCAACAACCAGGACAACCGGATCAAGGAAGAGATCTGGGCGGCCTATGGCCAGGTCACCTGGAAGGGCGAGTTGGGCGGCGCTCCGGCGCGACTGGTGGCCGGCGTGCGCTATGAGCATACCAAGTCCGAATCGATCTCGCTGGTCGCGGTGCCCTCGGCGATCAACTGGGTGTCGGACAACGACTTCACCGTCGTCATCTCGAACCAGAACACCTCGCTCGACGATACCGGCAGCTATGACAACATCCTGCCGCAGATCGACTTCCAGGTCGAAGTGGCGCGCAACCTGATCGGCCGCCTGTCCTACAGCAAGACGATCGCCCGGCCGAACTACAGCAACCTGTTCACCGCGACCACGGTGGGCGGTCCGCCGCGTCCGACCAACAATGGCGGCGTGGCCGGCGCCTCGACCGGCAATGCCCGGCTGTCGCCGCTGATCTCGGACAATTTTGACGCATCGCTCGAATGGTATTTCAAGCCGGACAGCTATGTGTCGGTCGCCTTCTTCGACAAGCGCGTCCATAATTTCATCGGCAACGGCCAGTTCACGTCGGACCTGTTCGGCCTGCGCGATCCGAGCTCGGGCGCGGCGGGCAGCCGTTCGGGCGACGCCAAGGCCGCGCTGACGGGGCTGGGCGCCGACGTCAGCGACGTGAACCTGTTCGTCATGTCCTCGCTGATCGACACGCTGGGAACGCCCGCGGCAGCCACCGCGGAGTTCAACGCGCACTATAACCAGGCGACGCATTCGCTCGACGACGCCTATGTCCAGACGATCAACAACACGCTCGACATGACGGCCAACGGTTCGGATCCGCTCTACCAGTTCCAGGTGACGCGCCCGATCAACAACCGCGATGCCGAGATCTACGGCGTCGAGCTCGCGGGCCAGTATTTCCTCGGCAACACCGGCTTCGGCGTTGCGGCGGCCTATACGCTGGTGCGCGGCGATGTGGACTTCAACATCGGGGCGAGCCCGAGCGAGGACCAGTTCGCGCTGCTGGGGCTCTCGGACACGTTCAGCGGCACGCTGATCTACGAGAAGCACGGCATCTCGGCCCGCGTGGCCTATAACTGGCGCGACAAGTTCCTCTCGGGGATCAACCGCCAGGGCTCGCGCAACCCTGAGTTCACCGCGCCATTCGGCCAGCTCGACGCGACGCTCAGCTACGAGATCACGCCGCAGATCGCGATCACGCTGGAGGGCATCAACCTCACCGAGGAAAGCGTCCGGACCTATGCCCGCGACGAATCGGAGCTGTGGTACGCGCAGGAGCTCGATCGCCGCTTCCTGCTCGGCGCGCGCTTCAAATTCTGAGGGGCGAACGAAGATAAAGGGGGAGAGGGGCCGCTGCGCGAGCAGCGGCCTTTTTCTCGGCCGATTGAGGGCGCGGCGGCTTTGCGCCATGATGCCCCCCTGCGTGCCGGCCGGCGGCAGGCACGCGAGCTTGGATGATTTCGATGACCAACATGGTCGCACTGGACAATGTCGCGCATCATGCGCTGAAGGTCGCGCTGCGTCACGGCGCGGCGTTCGGCGACGCCGTCAACCAGATGCTGCTCTTCCCGACCGAGTTCGAGGAGGCGCAGCGCGAATTCCCGATCCTGTTCCGCCGCGATCCTGCCGAGGGGCTCCAGGCGGTGGCGCTGCTCGGGCTCGACCGCGACGAGAATCTGTTCCTCGAATCCGATCGCTGGACAAGCCGCTACATCCCCGCGCTCCAGCAGCGCGGCCCCTTTCTGATCGGCCTGCCGAATGGCGCCGCGCCGGGGCAGGGGCCGGTGATCCATGTCGATCTCGACGATCCCCGCGTCGGTGCGGCGGACGGCCAGCCGCTGTTCCTGCCGCACGGCGGCAACGCCCCCTATCTCGATCATGTCGGGCGGATCCTGCGGCTGATCTATACCGGGCTCGAAGCCGCCCAGCCGATGTACGCGGCGCTCGACGCGCTCGGGCTGATCCGGCCGGTCGCGCTCGAAGTGATGCTGAACGAGGAGCGGCGCTTCCTGGTCGAGGGCTTCGAGGGGATTTCCCAGGAGCGGCTGGCGGCGCTTTCCGGCAGCGAGCTCGAGCAGCTTCACCACGCCGGCTATCTGGCGTCGGCGTTCCTGGTGGCGGCGTCGATCGGCAATGTCGGCCGGCTGATCGAGCGCAAGAACGCGCGGCGCGCCGCATGAACGCCGCCGCCTCGATCGGGCGCCCGGTGCGCGTGATCGAGGGCGTGGCACCCGGCGCCATCCCCTATGACGCGCTGATGGCGGCGCAGCAGCCCGCGATCCTTCGCGGCGTGGCGCGCGATTGGCCGCTGGTCGCCCGGGGATTGCAGTCGCCGGAAGCCGCGATCGCCTATCTCGAAGGCTTCGACGCCGGAAAGCCCGTGGTCGCCTTCACCGGCGCGCCCGGGATCGGCGGACGCTTCTTCTACAATGCCGACGTCACCGGCTTCAATTTCGAGGGCGCCCGCGCCGGCCTCAGCGACACGCTGGAGCGCATGCGCCCACATCTGGCCGAAGCCGATCCGCCCAGCTTCTATATCGGCTCCACCGATCTCGGCCTCTATCTGCCGGGCTTCCGCGCCGAGAACGACCTGGCCCTCAACCACCCGATGTTCGAAGCCAATCCGCCGCTCGCGAGCATCTGGATCGGCAACCGCACCACCGCCACCGCGCATTACGACATGTCGCACAACCTCGCGGTCTGCGCGGTCGGGCGGCGGCGCTTCACCTTGTTCCCGCCCGATCAGGTCGCGAACCTCTATCCCGGCCCGCTGGAGCCCACGCCGGGCGGGCAGGTGGTGAGCATGGTCGATTTCCGCGACCCCGATTTCGCCGCCCATCCGCGCTTCCGCGACGCCCTCGCCACCGCGCAGGTCGCCGAGCTGGAGCCGGGCGATGTGCTCTTCTATCCCGCGCTCTGGTGGCACCATGTCGAGGCGCTCGAAGCCTTCAATGTGCTGGTCAATTACTGGTGGAACACCTCGCCTGCGTTCATGGACACGCCGCAGAACACGCTGCTCCACGCGATGCTTAGCCTGCGCGACCGGCCCGAGCCGGAGAAGGCCGCGTGGAGGGCGCTGTTCGACTATTATATCTTCGGCCCCGCCGACGGGCCGGCGGCGCATCTGCCGGCCCATGCCCGAGGCCCGCTCGCCCCGCTGGACGAAATCGCCGCGCGGCGGCTGCGCGCGATGCTGCTGAACCGGTTGAATCGATAAGCGACCATCAAGCCCCTCCCCTTCAGGAGCATCGGGCCGGTCATGCCTCCGGCATGACCTAAACAGCGCGGGGCGCTGTTTACCCGATGTTGGGTTGGGGTTGGGGCGGTGTCTCACCGAGACCGGCGCGTGCGTGGACAGCCCCCACCCCAACCCCTCCCCTGAAGGGGAGGGGCTTTTGATAGATGCGGGTTACATCGGGCATGGATGCAAAGGTCGGACCGGTCCTATCAAAATAGGTAATGCTGTGAGACAGTCCCGGCGAATCGTGGATTCCGGGGGGAGTTGGGGGCATGCGGCAGACGACCTTGTCGGTAGCGCTCGAGGTGAAGCCGGGCAGCCATGACCATCTGTCCGGCCTGCTCGACGCGCTGCGCGATCGGCGCAGCACCGATCCTTCGGGCGGCCAGGGCCCCTATGCCGAATTCCTGACGCGCGTGCCGGCGCTGCACTTCATGTCGCTCAGCGTGTTCCCGGGCTTCGACTATGATCCGCTGTTCGTGATCGAGGCCAATTTCGATGGGAGCCCCGGGCCGTTCTGGGGCCAGCTCGAAGCGGCGATGGGCGAGGATCTGCGCGCGATGCTGCGCTGCTGCAAGCGCCCGCTCGACGATGACGGCCCGCTGTTCGATTCGGTCACCGCGCCCGATTCGCGCGCGCCGATCGCCCCCTATCTGGAAACGCGCACCGGCACGCCCACCGTCTATCACCACGGCAATCGCGGCATGACGCGCGATCGCATCCTGGCCGAGCGCGACCTGTTCCTGGCGATCCGCGAGGAGCTCGCGACCGCGGGCAATGGCGGCCCCAGCCCCTATCGCCGCCTCAGCCCCCAGGGCATCCACGATACGCTGCGCCACGCGCTGCTCGGCAAGTTCGACTGGCTGGACAAGCCGGCGCCGGTGCGGATTCCCGTCGGCGAGCGCATCCTCGATTATGCCCGGCTCGCGGCCTTCGTGCTCTCCACGGTGTTCGTGCTGTCGCTGCCGGGCCTGGTCCTCAAGTTCGAGATGCCGTGGCTGCGTTTCGCGTTGCTGGTGGGCGCCGCGTTCATCGTCTTCGCGCTGATGCTGCGGCGGATCGGCGCGGCGCTGCCGGGCACCGAGATCAAGAGCGCGTTCACCTTTGTCGGGCTCGCCCTGCAATGGGCGGTTCCGCTCGCCGTGTTCGTGGCGCTCTACATCGTTGTGTTCGGTGCCGCCGCGACGCCCTTCTCGATGCTGCTCACCGGCCGTACTTTGGCCGAGGCGTGGGAGGGGATGCTGATCTGGCTCTGCTGGGGGCTGGTGAGCCTGCCCGCCACCGCGGCGGGGCTGCTGGTGTGGCTGCGCATCCTCGAGCGGCACGATTCCTCGCAGGATGCGCCCCCGGTCGATCCCAAGATGCTGCGCCAGATGGCCCAGCGCGAGGACTGGATCCCGCAGAACCACATGGGTTCGATCGTGCTCATCAAGCCCGGCGTGCTGCGCACCGTCATCATCCGCGCCGGCCATTTCGCGCTCAAGCTGGCGCTGCGGGTGATCGCCACCAGCGGCTATCTGGGGTCGATGCGCACGATCCATTTCGCGCATTGGGCGCGCGTCAACAATGGCAGCCGGCTGCTGTTCTTCAGCAATTTCGACCAGACCTGGGAGAGCTATCTCGATGACTTCATCGAAAAGGCGCATGGCGGGCTCACGCTCGCCTGGAGCTGCGGCATCGGCTTCCCGCCGACGCGCTTCCTGGTCAAGGACGGCGCGAGCAACGGGCTCCAGTTCAAGCAATGGGCGCGCCATTCGATGACGGTCAGCCGCTTCTGGTATTCCGCCTATCGCGATCTGACGACCGATCAGATCGAGCGCAATTATCGCATCGCCGGCGGCCTGCGCAAACCGACGCTCAGCGAGAAGGAGGCCGCGACATGGGTGAACGACCTGTGAGCGCCGTTCCCCCCAGAAAGGGTTCGCCGGGCTGGAAGCTCCGGGCCCCGCATGACAAGCTCGCCCAGGGGCTGGTCGTCAGCGGTTTCTCCTCGCTGCCCACCGGGCGCGCGCTGTTCCTCGAATTCGGCTGGGACGGCGTGCTGGCATCCGGCGGCGGCGCGTGGCTGAAGACGCTCGCGGCGGTGGCGCCCGTCACCGATGCCGATGGCCGCGATCCGCGCGCCGTCGCCTTCGGCGTCACCTTTTCCGGCCTGCAGAAGATGGGCCTGCCGGCGGAGGCGCTGGCGAGCTTCGACCGGCCCTTCCAGGAGGGCATGTTCCAGGAGGACCGCCTGCGCCGCCTCGGCGACCGGCGCGAAGCGGAATGGCTCAAGACCGTGATCCCCGGCGGCCCGCGCTGGAGCGGCAACACCCCGCCCGCCGATCCCGAGCTGGGCGAGGCGCAGGTGCCGACGCCGGTGACGGTCCACGCCCTGCTGTTGCTCTATGCGCCCGACGAGCCGACGGCGGAGAGCTGGTGCGAGCAGGTCGGCGCCGCGCTCGAGCCGCACAAGGTGAAGATCGTCCACCGCCTCCATCTCGACCTGCGGCTCGACGAGCGCGGCATCGCGCGCGAGCATTTCGGCTTTGCCGACGGCATCTCGCAGCCCGTGCCCTATGAGGACGGCGCCGTCGTCCGCGGCGGGGCGCCGATCGAACCGGAGTCCGAGCCGTGGAACGGCGTGCCGCTCGGCGAAGTGCTGATGGGGCATATGAACGGCCATCACGAGGTCGCGCTCGGGCCGATCGTGCCGGATTCGCCCGCCGGCCGCGAAGCCGGGCTCGCCCCCCAGCCCCAGGCCGAGGGGTTCCTCGATCTCGGGCTCGACGGCAGCTACATGGTCGTGCGCGAGCTGAAGCAGAAGGTCGCCGAATTCTGGCAGACGCTCGAACGGGCCGCCGAGCATATGCGCGCCGCCGATCCCGAACATTCGGGCCATGTCACCGCCGATTGGCTCGCCGAGCGCGTCGTGGGTCGCGATCGCGACGGCAATCTCCTCTGCCCTGGCGGGGTGCTGCCGGCCGATGCCGATGGCCAGCCGGACAATGATTTCGGCTATTTCGATCGCGACCAGCACGGTTTCGGCTGCCCGGTCGGATCGCATGTCCGCCGCGGCAATCCGCGCGACGGGCTTGCTCCCACGGCGGCCGACAAGCCGACCCTGCTCGCGGCGTCGAAAAACCACCGCATCCTGCGCCGCGGCCGCAAATACGGCCCCACCATCGCCCGGCGCGACGAGAAGGACGATGCCGATCGCGGCCTGCTGTTCATCGCCCTCAATACCGACGTCACCCGCCAGTTCGAGTTCGTCCAGCAGACCTGGATGCTCAACCGCAACTTCGCGACGCTCTATGACGAGGCCGATCCGCTGCTCGGCCCGGCGGGGACGATGACGATCCGCGAGCAGCCGCTGCGGCGGATCATCGATGTCGACAGCTTCGTCGAGATGGCGGGCGGCGAATATTTCTTCCTGCCGAGCATGCCGGCGATCAACTATCTGGCGGCGCTGTGAGCGCGCTCGACGCCCGCAACGTGCTGCGGCCCGCGCCCCGTGGGGTGAAGGGCCTGATGCAGCGCCTGATGTTCGCCGGCATGCCCTACGCCTTCGCCTTTCTGCGCCGGTGGAAGCCGGTGCTGAAGATGAAGGGCATGGTGCTCACCTCGCGCTACGACGACGTCCGCGAGGTGTTCGCCACCGATCGCGATTTCGGTGTGGTCTACAAGCCCAAGCTCGACGTCATCATGGGCGGCCAGCCCTTCTTCCTCGGCATGGGCGACACCGAGCAATATCGCCACGATACCGCCGCGATGCGCAAGGTCGTGCGGCGCGAGGATCTGCTGCTGCTGGCGCAGCAGGTCGAGATGATGGCCGAGGATATCGTCCGCGCCGCGCCCGACCGGATCGAGGTGGTCGATACGCTGGTCCGCCGCGTCACCTTCTCGGTGCTCGGCGATTATTTCGGGGTGCCCGAGCCGGAGAAGGGCGACCTGCGCGTCTGGGGCACGCGGCTGTTCGAGTTCCAGTTCGCCGATCAGGGCAACGATCCCGCGCTGCTGGCGGAGGTCGAGGAGATCGCCCCGGCGCTGCGCGCGCATATCCAGGCCCAGATCGACAAGCGCCGCGCCGCGCCGGGCAAGGACGATGTGCTGTCGCGCTGCCTCGCCGAGCAGAAGGCGGGAACGAGCGGCTTCAGCGACGATCAGATCCGCACCGCGCTGATGGGCTTCGTCGTCGGCGGGCCGCCGCAGCCGCCGATGGTCGTGCCCCAGGCGATGGAGCAGTTGCTGCGCCGCCCCGATGTGCTGGCGGGCGCGCAGGCGGCGGCGCGGGCCGGGGACGATGCGCTGCTCGCGGCCTATGTGACCGAGGCGATGCGCTTCGATCCGCTCGCGCCGGGCCTGCCCCGGGTGGCGCTGGGCGATGCGGTGATCGCGCGCGGCACCGGGCACGAAGCGAAGGTCTCGCAGGGCGATACCGTGCTGGCGGCCTTCGCCTCGGCAATGATGGACCCGCGCCGCGTGGCCGATCCCCGCCGCTTCGATCCGGCGCGCGCGGCGTCGGACTATATCCATTTCGGCTATGGCCTCCACCAGTGCTTCGGCCTCCACATCAACCAGGCGACGCTGCACCTGATGCTCAAGCCGCTGCTCCGGCGCCCGAACCTGCGCCGCGCGCCCGGCAAGGCGGGACGCTTGCGCAAGAACGGCGCCTTCGCGGAATCGCTCACGGTGGAGTGGGGCTAGGGCGGGTCACCGTTCGGCATCCGGCGCGCGGTCGTCATTCTTCCGTCACCCCGGCCCCCGGCCGAAGTGCCGGGGTCCACTCCTCCTCCAGAGAGCCCCTCACACCTCCAGCTTCTCTCCCAGCCTCCCGGTGGACCCCGGCACTTCGGCCGGGGTGACGGGGGTTTTGGAAAGGAGGCCGATCCGTCCTAGCGCCGCGCGCTCGGCCCGCCGCGATAGCCGCCCTGGCGCTCGATCATCCAGCCGGGATATTCGGCCGGCAGCTTGCTCACCGCGTCGAGCCGCGCCAGCTCCTCGGCCGTGAACGACACGTCCACCGCGCCCAGATTGTCGGCAAGCTGGTCGGCCCGCTTCGCCCCGACGATCACGCTCGATACCGCCGGCTGGTGCAGCAGCCAGCCAAGCGCAAGCTGCGCGACCGACTGGCCCTTGGCTGCCGAAAGCTCGCGCAGCACGTCGACCACGTCATAGCCGCGCTCCTTGTCGACCGGCGGGAAGTCGAAGCCGGCGCGCCGCCCTTCGCCTTCGCCCTCGCGCGTATATTTGCCCGACAGGAAGCCGCCCGCGAGCGGGCTCCACACCATCAGCCCCACGCCTTCTGACTTGAGCATCGGCACCACGTCGCGCTCCAGGTCGCGCCCGGCAATCGTGTAATAGGCCTGGAGCGAGGCGATCGGCGCATATCCCCGCGCCGCGGCGATGCCGACCGCCTTCATCACCTGCCACGCCGCCCAGTTGGACAGGCCGATATACCGCACCACCCCGCGCCGCACGAGGCTGTCGAGCGCGTAGAGCGTCTCCTCGATCGGCGTCGTCTCATCGAAGCCGTGGATCTGGTAGAGATCGATATGGTCGAGCTGGAGCCGGTCGAGGCTGGCCCTGACCTGGTCCAGGATATGCCCGCGCGATGCGCCGGCGCCGTTCGGTCCTTCGTGCATCCGCCCGAGCACCTTGGTCGCGATCACCACTTCCTCGCGCCGCACGCCCAGGTTCTTGAGCGACTGGCCCAGGATCGTCTCGGAGCGGCCCTCCGAATAGACATTGGCGGTGTCGAAGAAATTGATCCCGGCATCCAGCGCCGCCTTCACCAGCCCGTCGGCTTCCTCCTGCTGGAGCTGGCCGATCCGGCCCCACATGCCCTCCTGCCCGCCGAAGGTCATGGTGCCGAGGCAGAGTTCGGAAACGATCAGGCCGCTGCGGCCGAGCTGGTTGAAGCGCATGAAGAACCTCCCGGGAATGATGCGCCGCAAATGTGGTCGCGGGATCGCATCCACAATGGCGCCGGCCGGAAAATTTGGAGCTGATAGCGATAACAGAAAACCGCCGATTCCGGCCGCGCCGAAGCCGATTCGAACGCCACGGCAACGCTGTCATCACTAATCAGACAAATTGCTGCGAACGCATAATAATCCTGCTGCAAAGCGGTAAGTGGTTGATCCGTCTCCGAACTCCAGGTGCGCAAATGTATGAGTTGACAGATTCGAGGACCGGGCATAGCCCTTGTGACCGCTAACATCGCATCCCAGCGGTGGAGCATATGGCCCGTTAGAGGCTTTGGAGGAGGGGACAATGCACGCTCGAATTGCACGTTCTATCACTGCGCGCCGCGCCGCGGCGCTCGGCGCGGTCCTGCTTGCCGGCACCGCCTGGCCGGCCCTGGCGCAGACCGCGCCCGATACGACCGCCCAGACGCCCCCGGCCGATCAGGTGCCGAACGTCGAGCAGGAGATCGTCGTCACCGGCTATCGCGCCTCGCTCGAAAGCTCGACCAACGCCAAGAAGAACTCGACCGGCTTCACCGATTCGATCTTCGCCGAGGATATCGGCAAGTTTCCCGACACTAACATCGCCGAATCGTTCAATCGCATCCCCGGCGTCACGATCAGCCGCGAAGTCACCGGCGAGGGCCTGAACGTCCAGATCCGCGGCCTGGGCACCAATTTCACCCGCGTCCTGCTGAACGGCGCGCCCGTCGCGGTTGCCTCCACCGGCCGTACCGACGCGCAGAACACCAACCGCGAAGTCGATCTCGACATGTTCCCGACCGAGCTGTTCACCTCGCTGACGGTGAACAAGAGCGGCATCGCCGACACGGTGGAAGGCGGCGCCGCCGGCACCGTCAACATGCGCAGCGCCCGTCCGTTCGATCGCGAGGGCACGCACGTCACCTATGGCGCGCAGCTCACCAAGAACACCAACACCGACAAATACGGCTATCGCGGCTCGCTGCTCGCCAGCACCACGATGGGCGATTTCGGCGTGCTGGTGGGCGTGGCCGGCGTGCGCAACCAGGTGCGCTCGACCGGCTATGAGACGATCGGCTGGACCAATCCGAACCTGACCGCCGCGCAATGCGCCGCGAGCTGCAACACCACCGGCGGCGGCAACTGGACGATCCCGCCCACCGTCCCGGCCAATGCCGGCAACGGCCTCACCACCGGTGCGGCGATCGACCAGGCGTTCCTGCTGGCCAACAATCCCGGCGCCACGCTCCAGCAGATCGACAACGGCATCCTGCCGCGCCTCGGCCGTCCGATGGACGAATGGGGCACCAAGGACCGGATCAACGCGATCGCCAGCCTCGAATATAAGGGCGACGGCTTCCGCGCCTATGTCGACGGCATGTACGGCTACAAGAACAACAAGCTCCAGCGCATCGACATGAACTGGGTCGGCCGCAACGGCGCCTTCATCCCGCTCAACACCGAATATGACCGCGACGATTGCAGCGCGGGCTGCGTGGCGACCAAGGGCACCTATGCCGCCGCCCAGTTCTTCCTCGAATATCGCCCGCATCTGGAAACGACCAAGTTCTGGGGCGTCAATCCGGGCATCGAATGGGAGATCGGCGACAGGCTGAAGTTCGACCTGCAGGGCAATTACACCTGGAGCGACTTCCACCGCGAATCGCCCAGCGTCGTCGTGCTGACCCCGGCCAATTCGGGCGTCACGGTGAACTACGACAACACCGGCGGCGACTTCCCGAGCGTCACCACCAATATCGATCTCAACAACCCCGCCAATTTCGGCTGGCCCGGCGGCCGCGTGAACATCCAGGACGAGCGCCGCCGCACCGAGACCAAGGGCGCCCGCGGCAACCTGACCTGGGGCGACAGCGTCTTCAACATCAAGGCGGGCGCCGCCTATGACGACACCTCGCGCCGGATCAGCGCGTTCGACAACAGCCAAGCCTGGCAGAACGCCGTGTGCGGCAACAATCCCAATGTGAACCTGCCCGCGCCGAACACCCAGCCGCCCTGCAACGGCCTGGTCCAGCCCGGTGCCGCGCCCACCGGCTATCCCACCTATCCCGGCTATGGCACCGGCTTTACCGCCGGCATGCCCGGTCCCATCAGCTATGGCGGCTCGCTGATCTCGAACGCGCAGCTTCCCAGCTTCCTGATGCCGGGGCCGAGCGGCTTCGTCACCGTCGATTGGGACAAGTTCAAGGCGGCTTCGAACTACGACGCCTTCCATGATTCCGCGCCCGAGGCCGGCTCGTCCAACACCGGCGCCAGCGGCGGCTATGTCCGCGAAAAGGTGATCGGCGCCTATGCCGAGGTGAATGGCGACATGCCGCTGGGCGGCGGCAACATCACCTATAATGCCGGCCTGCGCTATGTGCACACCAACCAGACGATCGGCGGCCGCGTCTCGATCAGCGATCCCCGCAATTCGCAGGATCCGGACGGCGCCGGCCCGCTGCCCAATGCCTGCCCGGGCACCGGCAACCCGCGCGACGGCGCCTGCTATCCGAACCTCGTCAACAACGTCTTCACCGAGAGCGACTATGAGAACTGGCTGCCCTCGGCGAGCGCGGCCTTTCACATCACCGACAATGCGGTGGTGCGCGCGGCGGCATCGAAGACGATGACCCGGCCCAATCCCAACACGATGCTGCCGGGCCTGAGCTTCACCAGCCCCTCGGCCGATATCGGCACGGTCGGCAATCCGTCGCTCACCCCGTATATCTCGACCAATTTCGATCTCGGCTTCGAATATTATACGGGCAAGGAAGGCTATGTCGGCTTCACCGCCTTCCGCAAGGCGGTGACCGGCTTCACCACCAACGGCACCACCACCGCGCCCTTCTCGGCACTGGCGGCCTACGGCGTGACCTATGACACGCTGTCGCCCACCCAGCAGGCCGCGATCGACGCCCGCGGCGGCCCCGGCAGCGCGACGGTCGTGCTCCAGCAGCAGGTCAACGCCACCGGCACGCTGAAGGTCAACGGCCTCGAAGTGAACTGGGTGCAGCCGCTCGATTTCCTGATCGGCCGCTATCTCGGCGTGAACGGCTTCGGCTTCAACGCGAACCTGACGCTGATCGACCAGACCGGTTCGGGCGCGGCCCCGGCGGTCGCGGTGGGCGTGTCGCCGGTGACGTACAACCTGACCGGCTATTACGAGCATGGCGGGATCAGCGTCCGCCTGTCGACCACGTTCCAGCGCGGCACGGTCCAGTCCGATCCGAACCAGAACGGCATCGCGCTCGCCCGGCTCTATTCGGACGATTACCAGCAGTACGATCTCTCCGCGAGCGTCGACTTCGCCGAGATATTCGACATGAAATGGGCACCGGAGCTGACCCTGGACGTCATCAACCTGACCAAGGAACAGCAGCGCAACTATTTCCAGTTCGAGAATGCGGCGTTCACCGTCTACGATCCGGGCCGTCAGGTCATGATCGGCCTGCGCGGACGCTTCTGACCGTTCCCAACCAACCCTTCCGCATCTGAGCCGCCTTCGGGCGGCTCTTTTTTGCTTTGCGATCCTGTCGATCCAAACCTTTCGCCAGGACGATGGGAGCGAAGCGATCCGGTTCCGCCCCCTCGGTAAAGATGCGCTGCGCTTGCAAAATAGCACGAACGTTCGTACTGGAGCAAAATGAAAGCGGAAACGACTCGAGCGAGAGTGATCGGAGAGGGGCTGCAAACGCTGAGCCAGGGCGGGCTGGCGTCGGTCACGATCGGGCGCTTGGCCGAGGCGACCGGCCTGTCGAAGAGCGGCTTGTTCGCGCATTTCCGGTCGCGTGAAGCGTTGGAGCTTGCACTGATCGAGGAAACCGCGCGGATCGCGCGAAACCATATCGTCGAACCGGCGATGCGCAATGCGGAAGGGCTGCCACGCCTGATGGCTCTGGTGGGCTTGTGGTTCGGCTGGTCGGCGCGGGCGGGATTGCGTGGCGGCTGTCCCATTGCCGCCGCGCTGTTCGAGCTCGACGATGCAGCAGGCATGGTTCGCGATCGCGTGGCCGCGCTGGACGAGGAATGGCGGGAACTGCTTCGCACCCATGTTCGGCAGGCGGTCGATCTGGGCCATCTGCATGCGGGGGACGTGGATCAGGTCGTGTGGGAACTCTGCGGCATCTATCTCGCGCATCACAGCTCGATGCGCTTTCATCACGATCCCGAAGCTGACCGGCGCGCCCAGAATGCGCTCGTCGCGCTGCTGCGCCGCAGCGGCGCCGATCCCGCGAATCTATAATCCCCTGGAGACAATCGCATGCCGCAGTCGGCCGCCCTTGCGGCAACCGCCGAAGATCTGGCGCAGATCCGGAAGCTGCGCCTGGCCTCCTTCGTCGAGGCCAGCACGCTCCTGATCCTCCTGCTGGTCGCGGTGCCGCTCAAGCATGCGTTCGGCTATTCGCTGGCGACGAGGATCATGGGACCGGTGCATGGCGCGGCGTTCGTCGCTTATGCCTGGAGCATGATCGCTACCGTCTCGGGCGGCGGCTGGTCCCGGCGTGAGATAGCGCGGTTGGGCTTCGCCGCCTTCGTTCCGTTCGGGGGCTTTCTCAACGCCGGCCTGCTGCGACGAAAGCAGGCGATCCTCGCCGGGCGGGAGATGCGGCCATGATGCCGTATCTCTGGGTGAAGGCGGTGCATGTGGCTTGCGTCCTGCTCTTCATCGGCGGCCTGTTCTCGCAGTCCTTCGCCGTGGCGGCCGGCCAGCGCGGCGATGCCGGGGCGGTGGCACTCGCCTCCCACTGGGATCGCCGCGTCACCGTGCCGGCGATGCTCTTCGTCTGGCTGACGGGTGCCGCGATCGCCGCGGAGGGGGGCTGGTTCGGAAGTCCGTGGCTGTGGGGGAAGCTCGTCCTCGTCCTCGCCTTGACGGGGCTGCATGGCGTCCAGTCCGGCAGGCTCCGGCGGCTGCGAAGGGGCGACCCGTTGCAGACACGCATGCGAGCCGTCCACATCGCGGCATTCATTGCCTCGTCGGCCGCATGCATCGCTATCCTGGTGGTGGTAAAACCATTCTGAGGCGGCTCTCAAGGGCCGGGTCCACGATCGATACGATCCCCCTTTTGCGCCCGCAGCGCGACTAGGCTAGCTCCGAGCCATGAACCCATCTCCGTTGATTGCCGGGCTGGAGCTCGGCGGCACCAAATGCGTCGCGCTGCTGGCGGCCGGCCCCGGCGATATCCGCGCCCGCGAGACGATCCCCACCACCGATCCTGCCACGACGCTCGCCGCGATCGAGGCGGTGCTCGACGGCTGGGAATTCGACGCGATCGGCGTCGCCAGCTTCGGGCCGCTGGAGCTCAACCCGGCGATGCCCGATTTCGGATCGATCACCGCCACCACCAAGCCCGGCTGGACCGGCACCGATCTCGCGAACCGGCTGAAGGCGCGCTACGCCCGGCCGCTCGGCTTCCAGACCGACGTCAACGGCGCCGCGATCGCGGAAGGCCGCTGGGGCGCCGCGCAGGGCATGGCCACGCATGTCTATATCACGATCGGCACCGGCGTCGGCGTCGGCATGATCGCCGGCGGGCGGCCCGTGCAGGGCGTCGCGCATGGCGAGGCGGGGCATATGCGGGTGCCGCGCCTGCCCGGCGACACCTATCCGGGCTGGTGCCGCTTCCATGGCGACTGCGTCGAGGGGCTGATCGCCGGCCCCGCGCTTGCCGAGCGCTTCGGCCGGCCGGGCAAGGAACTGCCCGACGACGGGCCGCAATGGGATCTGTTCGTCCATGATCTGGGCGGGCTGCTCCACAATCTGGTCGCGACCGCGGCGCCCGAGCGCATCGCCATCGGCGGCGGCGTGATCGCGGCGCGCGAGCATCTGTTTCCCCGCCTGCGCGCGCGGCTGGCCGAGAGCCTGGGCGGCTATGGCTCGCTGGCTGCCTATGCCGCCGATCTGGACCGCAGGCTGGGACCGCCGGGTCTCGGCTCGCTGGCCGGCCCGCTCGGCGCGATCGCGATGGGGCTGGAGGCGATCGGCGCTTAGGGCGAGCTTCCGCTTCCTCCGTTGCCCGGCTTCGGCCGGGGTGACGGAAATGGAGTGTCCATCTTGCAAAATAGGATTTCGGCGCCGATCGAGAGGATCGGCTCTTTCTCATTGTCGAGGTCTCGAAAAACGCGGAATCCGGGAAGGAAGGGTTTTTCGCAATACTGGTGTCAACCGTGTCAATCGATCGGGTCGGCCGAACCCCCGCCTTGGAGCCTGATCCACCGATATCGAAGCACTTCCCCGGCGAAGGCCGGGGCCCAGTTTCCACGCAGCCGAAGCGATAGGACGACGCCTCCATCGCATCGCAACTGGGCTCCGGCCTTCGCCGGGGAAGTGCCTGATAGCCGGTCGCAGGCCTGGCGTGACGGTTCGTGCAAAGCTGATCGGATACGAATCTAGATCACCGCCATATCTACCTTGTAGTGATGCCAGGCGAAGATCGCCGCCGCGCCGCGATGCGGCCGCCAGGGTTCGGCGAGGGCGCGAGTCAGTTTCTCGCTCGGCCGCTCGGCATGGCCCAGGATGCGGCCGATCTCGACCTGCACCGCCAGGTCGCCGGCGGGCCAGACGTCCGGACGTCCTTCCGCAAGGAGCAGGTAGATTTCGGCGGACCAGCGGCCGATGCCCTTGATCCGGGTAAGCGCGGCGATCGCTTCCTCATCGTCCCCTGGCAGATGGGCGAGATCCAGCCGGCCGCTGGTCACTTCCTCGGCCAGGCTGCGGGCATAGCCGGCCTTCTGGCGCGACAGGCCCGCGGCGCGCAGCGCTTCGTCCGGGGCGGCGGCGATCGTGGCGGGATCGGTGAGGTCGCCCAGCGCATCCGCCAGCTTGTTCCAGATCGATTGCGCGGCGGCGACGCTCACCTGCTGGCCGATGATCGTGCGCAGCAGCGTCTCATGGCCCCGCTCCCGGATGCGCGGCTCGGGATAGCCGGCGCGCTCCAGCGCTGCCGCGAAGGCCGGCTCGATCCCCGCCAGCGCGTCGATCGACGCCCTTAGCTGCGCGGCGCTCAGGCCCATCGGCGGCATCCTTGAACTTGTGTGGGATCGGCGGCATGGACTTGGCCGAACAAGGAGATCTTCATGCCCAAGCTTATCGTCGTCACCAGGGAAGGGGAAGAACGCGAAGTCGCTGGCGAGGCGGGGTTGAGCGTGATGGAGGTGATCCGCGACAATGGGTTCGACGAGCTGCTCGCCCTGTGCGGCGGCTGCTGCAGTTGCGCGACCTGCCATGTCCATGTCGATCCGGAATTTGCGGCCAAACTCCCGCCGATGAGCGAGGACGAGAACGACCTGCTCGACAGTTCGTCGGACCGCAACGAACAGTCGCGGCTCTCGTGCCAGATTCCGTTCACCGATGCGCTGGACGGGCTGCGCGTGACGATCGCGGCCGAGGATTGAGCATGGCGCGGGGCGCGCGGCTGGCGATCGCGCTTGCCGGCGCGTTCCTGTCGCTCGCCCCCGGCACGGCGCTGGCCCAGTGCCGGCCGGTGGAGGACAGCGTCAGCCAGTCCGGCGAGGGGCAGTTCATCCGGATCGATGCCGAGGCCACCGCCCGGCTGGCCGAGATCGGCCTGGATCGCGCGGCGATCTTCGCCCGCATGGCCGAGACGTCGATCCCCGAGACGATGGGCTGCTGGGCGATGCCGGCGGGCAATTTCGACAGCCAGCTCATCTCGGTCGGCATGTCGCAATGGAATTACGGCACCGGCAGCCTCCAGCCGGTGCTCCAGGCATGGCGCGACGGATTCCATTCGCGCCGCAAGTTCAAGCGCGCATTGAAGGCGCTGGCGCCGACCTATGGCAAGCTGCTCTTCTCGAAGCATTGCCTGGCGGTGCCGGTCCGCGACAAATGCCGCGACGGTATCCTCGCGGCGGAGGATGCGGCGGGCAAGCTCGGCCCGGTGCTCGAAGCCGAGCTGACCGCGCTGTTCGAGGACGACCGGATGCTCCAGGTCCAGACCGACTTCTATGTCGCGCTGCTCGATCAGGTGCGGCTCGATCTGCGGCGCGTGTTCCCGGTGGGGCCGATGACGATGCGCAAGGTCCGCTGGGCGATCGATACCCGCGTCCAGCAGGGCGGCCTGCCCGCCGACGAGGACATCGCCCGGCTGCGCGCCAAGCTCGCGGCGATGCCGGCGGAGGAGCGCCTGCCGCGGCTGCGGGCGATTGTCGCCTGGTACAATGCCCTGTCCGAGACGATCGACCAGGATGGGATCAAGCGCGACTATGCCTGGAACGTGCGGCACTGGAGCTGCATGATCGACACGGGGCTGGTCGATCCCGAGCAGTATGAGATGCTGCACCTCACCTTCCTGCGCAGCCGCACCGCGATCGGCAACAGCGGGCGGTGGCAGGCGCTCACCTTCGAGCGGCGGGCGAAGATCATTCTGGGCGTTGGCAGCGTCAGCGGCAAGCAGGACGGCGAATGTGGGGCACCTGTGGCCCCAAGCCCCTTGGAACCGGCCGCCGATGCGGCCATTACGTTGCGATAGGTTATCAGCGGGAGTTTGGATGCCATGACAGGTCTGCGGATGGGGGCGGCAGCGATTGCCGTGTTGCTGCTGGCGGGGGGATGCACGAGCCCCGAGAAGAATGCGCGCTACATGGCCGGGCATTTCCGCGCCCAGGCCGATCTGCGCACCGCGGACGGCAAGGACGTCGGCAAGGCGGTGGCCGAGGAGATCGACGGCGCGATCCGCGTGATCGTGGAGGCGCACGGCCTGCCCCAGGGCACGCACGGCACGCATGTCCACGCCGTCGGCAAGTGCGAAGGGCCCGATTTCGCCAGCGCGGGCGGGCATTGGAACCCGACGACGCACCAGCATGGCAAGGACAATCCGATGGGTCCGCATGCCGGCGATCTGCCCAATCTCCAGGTCGGCGAGGACGGCGCCGATCGCACCATCTTCACTCTTGCCGGCGGCACCTTCGCCGGGCTGATGGACGAGGACGGCGCGGCGCTGGTGATCCATGCCAATGCCGACGACTACAAGACCGATCCCTCGGGCAACAGCGGCGGGCGGATCGCCTGCGGCGTCTTCCACGCGATGTAGCGCATCAGATCGGTTCTCCCGCCGCCCGGGCACGCGCCTCGCGCGTCGCCTCGGCGCCGGGCAGCCAGCGATAGGCGCCCAGGATCGCCGCGAGCGCTACCGGCAGCGTGACGAGCAGCGAGAGCACGCCGGTCGCCAGGTCGCCAGTCAGCGTCGAGACGCGGCCGGCAAGATAGGGGCCGAGCGCCAGCCCCAGCAGCGTCGTGCCGATGAAGAAGGCGGCGGTGGCCGTGCCGCGCATCCGGGGCAGCACCAGATCCTGCGTCGTCGCGGCTGCCGCGCCGAGCGCGCCGCAGGTGAGGAACTGCGCGATCGGCAGCATGACGTAGAACATCGCCTGGCTGCTCGCGGTGAAGGTGAGGACGATCGGCAGCACCGGCGCCACGCAGCCGAACAGGATGACGTGGATGCGCCCCACCGGGCTGCGCTCGCGCAGCGCGTCCGCCACCCGGCCGCCCAGGGTGATGCCCAGGAAGCCCGCCAGCGCCGCCGGGGCGCCGATCCAGAAGCCGACCTGGCCGAGATGCTCGGGCGGAATATCGAAGGTGCGGCGCACGAAGCTCGGCGCGAAGGCGGCGACCGAATAGGCCAGGAAGGCGTTCAGGCCATAGGCCACGACCACGCACAGAAAGGCCGGGCTGCCGACGATCAGCGCATAGGTCGGCGGATCGCGGCGCTTGAGCGCCACCGCCCAGCTATAGACCGCATAGACGCCGATGCCGACCGCGACCCATTGCGGGATCGGCTCGCCGAGCCACACCAGGCCGGTGACGATCGCGGCGATCAGCAGCAGCACCGCGACGTTGCGGACCAGCACGGCCGCGCCGCCCTGTGCCGCGCCGATCAGGGTGAAGGGCGGGACGATGGTGAGCAGCTCGTTCAGGAAGGCGCGGAACGGGGCGGGGTGAGGCGGCGTCGCGATCCCTTCGGAATGGCCGCGTACCGGCTCGCGCAGGGTGAAGATCCACGCCGCGACGATCAGGCCGGGGATACCGACGGCGAGGAAGGCCGCCTGCCAGCCGACCAGCCCCAGCGGCCCGCCGCCGGGATAGGCGAGGTTCCATTTCTGGACGATCAGCGCACCGATGAAGAGCGAGAAGCCGCCGCCCAGATAGATGCCGGAGGAGTAGATCGCGAGCGCGGTGGCGCGCAGCCGCTTGGGGAACCAGTCCGAGATCAGCGAATAGGCGGCGGGGCTCGCGGTCGCCTCGCCGACGCCGACGCCGATGCGGGCGAGCGACAGCGCGGTGCCGCTCCGCGCGAAGCCCGACAGCGCGGTCATCGTCGACCACAGCGCCAGCCCCAGCGTCATCAGCCGCACCCGGTGCCAGCTATCGGCCAGCCGGCCGAGCGGGATGCCGAACAACGCATAGAAGACGCCGAAGGCGGTGCCGTATAGGAAGCCGATATCCTGATCCTTCAGCCCCAGGTCGCGCTTGATGTCGTCGGCCAGGATCGAGAGGATCTGGCGATCGACGAAATTGAGGATATAGACCAGCAGCAACAGCCCCAGCACATACCAGGCATAGGGACCGGCCTTCGTCTCGGCAGGCACAGGGGCCGCTGACGCCATCATCTCTCTCCCTTTTATGTTCTGGGAGGGAGGCTAACAGAACATACCGTATTTACGAAAGAGGCTTTTCCAACGATGCGTCCGCCCTCCTTCCTGTTCGTCTGCCTGGGCAATATCTGCCGTTCGCCGCTGGCCGAGGCGGCGTTCGTCGCGGCGGCGGCGCGGGCGGGCGTCGCGGTGGTGGCCGATTCGGCGGGGACCGGCGGCTGGCATGCCGGCGATCCGCCCGATCGGCGCTCCCAGGCCGTGGCGCGGCGCTACGGCGTGGATATTTCAGGCCAGCGCGCCCGGCAGGTGCGCCGCGCCGATTTCCGGGAGTTCGACCATATCCTGGCGCTCGATCCGCAGAACCTGCGCGACCTCCACGCGATCGCGCCGGCCGATGCGAGCGCCCGCATCGCGCTGCTGATGGACCCTGTGCCGGGGCGGGCGGGTCAGGGGGTGCGCGATCCCTATTATGGCGGCGAGGCGGATTTCGACGAAGTGTGGGGCGATGTCAGCGCGGCGGCCGATGCGCTGGTGGCGATGCTGATGCGGGAGGGCGGTTGACTCGCCGGTTGACTCATTTGACTCTCCATGGGGTTTTCGGTTGCTGCCTGGCACCGATGCCTGGACGCCGACCCGGCCTGTCGGTTGACTCATTTGACTCTCTACGCGCGCGCCTTTGCTACGTGGGTCGCGTGCTTCTGGTGGGTCTGGACGATGAGAAAGAGCCGGTCCTTCGATCTGCCCTCAAATCCTACATTGCAAGGGCGATGGTCTGGGTCGGAATTTACCCGCCCAGCGGATACCGCTCCACCGCCTCGTAAACCGCGCCTTCGCGCCCCAGCGTGCTTTCGAACAGCAGGAAATGCTCCACCGCGAACGGCGCGCTCGCGAGGCCCGCATGCGTTTCGAGGAAGCGATCGGTGGTGCCGGCGGCGGCG
The DNA here is from genome assembly GCF_018449795.1 of Sphingomonas sp. dw_22. Taxonomy (GTDB): domain Bacteria; phylum Pseudomonadota; class Alphaproteobacteria; order Sphingomonadales; family Sphingomonadaceae; genus Sphingomonas. The sequence continues at coordinate 10,684 of NZ_JAAVVE010000043.1, read as the reverse complement.
TTCATCCGGGCCAGGGTGATGTGCGGCAGATAGGCGCGGCGCTCGGGCTCCTGGCCGGCGCGGACGATCGCCTGGTCGATCTTGTGGTGGAGTTGGGTCAGCGCGTCGTGCGGACGCAGGCCCGCCCAGAGCGCATTGGGGCGGCCGCGGCTGTCGAACTGGCCGACGCCGTCCAGCGCGATCTCGAAGGCGGGGAAGCGCACGGTGCCGAGCGCGACCGCGATGTCCTCGGCCGCGTGGCGGTCCACCTCGCCGATGAAGCGCAGCGTGCAATGGAGCTGCGCGTCGCTCTGCCAGCGCGCGCCGGGCACGCCGCCCATAAGGCTCAGCAATTGCGCGCGAATGGCGGCTGGGGGACGGATGCCGACGAACAGGCGGTGCATGATGCGCTCTTCCTTAACCAGGCCTGCCCCATGCGCGAACCGGTTTTACTTGAAAACAGGCCCGGCGAGGGCGATATTCCCGTCATCCGGCAGATGTGCCGGGCAAAGGAGTTTTGAATGGCAAACTGGTCGGATCCCCGGACGAGCGCCGCGCCCTATGCGACAGCGGGTGCACGTGCCGCTTCGTATGATGCGGGGCTCAGAGCCTATATGCTGTCGGTCTACAACTACATGCTCTCGGGCGTGCTGCTGACGGGCATCGTCGCGCTGCTGTTCGGCAAGGTCGAGGCGCTGCAGAGCGTGCTGTTCCAGGCCACCGAGCGCGGATATTCGCCGACCCTGCTCGGCTGGATCGTCACGCTCTCGCCGCTGGCGATCGTGTTCGCGATGAGCTTCGGCCAGGGCCGCATGTCCGAATCGACGCTGAAGACCTTGTTCTTCGCCTATGCGGGGCTGCTCGGCGCATCGCTGTCGACGATCTTCCTCGCCTATACCGATACGTCGATCGCGCAGGTGTTCTTCGGCACGGCCGCCGGTTTCGGCGCGCTGAGCCTGTGGGGCTACACCACGAAGAAGGATCTGTCGGCGTTCGGCACGTTCCTCATCATCGGGCTGGTGGGCCTGATCGTGGCGTCGATCGTCAACCTGTTCTTGCAATCGGGCATGATGAGCCTGGTGATCAGCGTGCTCGGCGTGCTGATCTTCGCGGGGCTGACGGCCTATGACACGCAGAAGATCAAGAGCATGTACGCCTATGTCGCGGGTACCCGCGAGCAGGGCAAGGTCGCGATCATGGGGGCGCTGAACCTCTATCTCGACTTCATCAACATGTTCCTCTTCCTGCTGCGCCTGTTCGGCAGCCAGCGGAACTAGGCTCCGGCAGAACGGATGTGAAATCACCGGCCCGGCGAGAGATCGCCGGGCCGGTTTTCTTTTGCGTCCGCCGTGTTTCCTGTCGGGAACGCGACTCAGGGGGTGGTCGTTACAGCAGGGCAACGCTCAGGAGAGTGAACATGATGGACGCCAACCCGATTGATCCGGCGCTCGACGCGATGGCCGTGGCGCCCGGACCCGAAAGCGACGAAACCAAGCCGTCTTCCACACCCAAGGACGCCGGCGCGGACAAGTCGATCCTTGAACGGCTCGAACGCAATCCGGAGAGCAAGGAGGCACGGCTGGACCGTGCGCTCGACGAATCGATGGATGCTTCGGACCCGCCCGCATCGACCCAGCCGGTGCATAATCACGAGCCGCCCGAAAGCTCGGGCTATGATGCCAAGGCCGAGAAGAAGCTCGCCGCCGGCAACCGGGGGATAGTGGGCAGGATATTGTCCAGAATCGGCCTTGGTTGAGGTCCGCTAGCTAGTGGGGGCGTCTCCCGCGTCGGGATGGCGCGCCGATATCGTCCTCTATGCGGCCCTGCTCGCCAATCTGGGGATCGCCGTCGCGAAGTTCATCGCGGCGGCGATCACCGGTTCGTCCTCGATGCTTACCGAGGGCGTCCATTCGATGGTGGATACCGGCAACCAGGGCCTGCTGCTCTACGGCCAGTATCGCGCCAAGCGGCCAGCGGATGCGGAGCATCCGTTCGGCTATGGCCGCGAACTCTATTTCTGGGCGTTCGTCGTCGCGATTCTGATCTTCGGGCTGGGCTCGGGCGTGTCGGTCTATGAGGGCTGGCTGCATATCGCCGATCCCGAGCCGCTGCACGATCCGCTGGTGAACTATGTCGTGCTCGGCGTCGCCTTCCTCCTGGAGGGCACCTCCTGGACGATCGCGATGCGCGAGTTCGCGGCGGCGAAGGACGATGCGTCCTGGTGGCAGGCGGTGCGCAATTCGAAGGATCCGGCGACGTTCATCGTGCTGTTCGAAGATTCGGCGGCGCTGGCGGGGCTGATCGTGGCGGCGACCGGGGTGTGGGCGAGCCATGCCTGGGGCGATCCGCGGATCGATGGCTGGGCGTCGATCGTGATCGGGGTGATCCTGGCGGGCGTCGCGGCGCTGCTGGCGCGCGAGGCCAAGGGGTTGCTGATCGGCGAGCGGGCCAATCCGGCGCTGATCCGCGAGGTGCGCGCGATGCTGGAGGCCGAGCCCTGCATTACCGCGGTCAATCATGTCCGGACGATCCACACCGCGCCCGACCGGGTGTTCGTCGCGATCAGCGCGGACTTCGCCGACACGCTGCCGATGGGCGAGGCCGAGAGCCTGATCGAGCGGATCGAGGCGCGGCTGAAGGCGAAGCTGCCGCAATTGAGCTCGATCTATATCCGGCCGGAGAAGCGCGAGGATGCTCTGGACGCGGTGGCGATGGGCTAGAAGCCGTTCTCCGTCACGATCCATTCGCGGAATGCCGTCATCGCCGGGCTCGGCGTGCGCGACTTGAGCCAGGTGAGCCAGTAGCGGCCCGCCGGCACCTCCAGCGCGAAGGGGCGAACCAGCGCGGTCTGCTCGATACGGCGGGCGAGCATCGCGGGCGGGGCGAGCGCGACGCCCAGGCCCTGCATCGCCGCCTCGGCCATTACCAGCGAGGAATCGAAGACCGGGCCGCGCAGCGTCGGCGCGGCGAGGCCGGCGGCGGCGAACCAGCGCGGCCATTCGTCGGCGCGGTAGGACCGGAGCAGCGGGCGGGCGAGCAGGTCGCGGGGTTCGTGGAGCTCACGGGCCAGCGCCGGGGTGCAGAGCGGGGTGAGCGGAGTCTCGATCAGCGGCAGTGCCTCGGTGCCATGCCAGGCGCCGTCGCCGAAGCGGATCGCATAGTCGAGGCCCTCGCCGGCCAGATCGACCCGGTTGTTGTTGGTGAACAGCCGCAGGTCGATGCGCGGGTGAGCGGCGCGGAAGGCGGGGAGGCGCGGCATCAGCCAGCCCGCCGCGAAGGTGCCGACCGCGGCGACCGAGAGGAGCTGCGCCGCGGTGCCCTCGGCCAGGCCCTCGACCAGCTCGGCGATGCGATCGAAGCTCTCGGCGAGTGCGGGCAGCAGCGCCTGCCCCTCGTCGGTGAGCGCCAGGCCGCGCGGCAGGCGGCGGAAGAGCCGGACGCCGAGCCGTGCTTCCAGTCCCTTCACCTGGTGGCTGATCGCCGCCTGGGTGACGCAAAGCTCGATTGCGGCGCGGGTGAAGCTGAGATGGCGGGCCGACGCCTCGAAGGCGCGGAGCGCGTTGAGGGGGAGGTGCGGGCGGACCATCGCCGATGCATAAGATTATCTAATGGCTCCTGCCAGCTATGATCCTTTGCGGGGCCGTGCTCCGGCGCCTTAATCGAGTGCCTGTAACCAAGGAGGGCAGTGGGCATGAAACTCGATCGGCGGACTTTTGCGGGAACCCTATTGCTGGGCGCGGGCGGGGCAATCGCAGGTTTTCCGGGCGTGGGTGCCGCCGCGCCGGCGGCGCGGCGGCTGCGCGCGACCGTGGTGGCGGACGGTGCCACCGGACGGATGATCCATCGTTCCGGGCTTGCCGCGACCCGGTTCACGCCCTGCTCGACCTTCAAGATTCCCTTGGCCTTGATGGGCTTCGACAGCGGGATCCTCCAGGACGCGCACCATGCGGCCTGGGACTATGATCCCGCGCGCCACCGCGCGAGCCGCGACGTGGAGCGGCAGCGGACCGATCCGGCTTCGTGGGAGACGAACTCGGTGGTCTGGTATTCGCGCGAGATCACCGCGCGGCTGGGGATGCCGCGCTTCCAGGCCTATGTGGACCGCTTCGGCTATGGCAATCGCGACCTTTCGGGCAATCCGGGCAAGCGGGACGGGTTGAGCGAGGCGTGGCTCGGCACGTCGCTCGCCATCTCGCCCGACGAGCAGGTGGCGTTCCTGCGGCGGATGCTGGCACACCGGCTGGTCTCGGCCTCGGCGCATGCGAAGGCCGAAAGCGTGATCCCGGTATTCGAGGGCTCGGGCGGCTGGACGGTGCACGGCAAGACCGGCAGCGGCCGGCTCAAGGATGCGACGGGACGGGTGAACCAGGGTCCGTTGCTCGGCTGGTTCGTCGGCTGGGCCGACAAGGGCGCGCGGCGCGTGGTCTTCGCGCGGTTCGGCGCGGGCGAGGGGATGCCGCTTGACGGCGCCGGAGGCAAGGCGCTGCGCGACGCGCTGCTCGCCGAGATCGGGAAGCTGGCGGGATAGTCCGCTGGCGGTATCGGCCTCATCGTAGGGATGAGGCCGATTGCGTCACTTCTTGAGGATGTCCAGCGCCGCGGCGGTCATCGCCTCGGTCGCGGTGGCGATCACGGCTTCGGCGTCGGGCGCCCAATAGGCGCTGTGAAGCGAGGGGAGGCTGGCCTTGCCGGCCTGTGCCGCATCCCATTTGTCCCGGGGCACGCCGCCGACCCAGAAGATCGTGCTCTCGATCGACTTGTCGGCGAGATAATAGCGGCCGAAATCCTCGCCGCCCATCACCGAGGGCGTCTCGACCACGCGGTCACGCCCGAAGCGGCCGGTGAACAGGGTGAGCAGGCGGCCGGAAAGCGGCGGGGTGTTGTAGGTTGCGGGGGTGAACTCGTTCTGGATCGTCACTTCGGGCATGCGGTCCTCGGGCACGCCCGCCGCGATCGCCTCGCCTTTGGCGATGCGGGCGATGCCGTCGAGGAGCTGCTTGCGCACCTCGGGCGTGAAGCTGCGCACAGTGAGCAGCATCGTCACTTCGCTGCCGATGATATTGTGCTTCGAGCCGCCCTGGATGCTGCCGACGGTGACGACGGCGGGCTGCTGGGGATCGACCTCGCGGCTGACCAAAGTCTGGAGCGTGGTGACGATGCGCGCGGCGAGGACGATCGGATCCTTGGTGGTGTGCGGATAGGCACCGTGGCCGCCCACGCCCTTCACGACGATGTTGACCGAGTCGACGTTCGCCAGCGCATAGCCCGAAGTCACGCCGATCTGCCCGGCGGGCTGGCTGGCGCTGTCGTGGAAGGCGAGGGCGTATTGCGGCTTGGGGAAGCGGGTGAACAGCCCGTCCTCGAGCATCATGCGGGCGCCCATGCCGCGCTCCTCGGCGGGCTGGGCGATCATCACCAGCGTGCCGTGCCACTCAGATTTCATCGCCGCGAGATTGCGCAGCGTGCCGATCCAACTCGCCATATGGGTGTCATGGCCGCAGGCGTGCATCACGCCGGTCTCGATCCCTTCCTCGGTGGTGGCGCGGACCTTGGAGGCGAAGGGGAGGCCGGTCTGCTCGACCACCGGGAGCCCGTCCATGTCGGCGCGGATCAGCAGGATCGGGCCGGCGCCGTTCTTCAGTACCGCGACGACACCAGTGCCGCCGACCTTCTCGGTGACTTCATAGCCTGCCTTGCGCGCCTCGGCGGCGAGGATGCCGGCGCTGCGGACCTCGTGCAGGCTGAGCTCGGGATTGGTGTGGAAGTCGCGATAGAAATCGAGGAGTTGGGGCAGCGCCTTTTGCGTGGCGTCATGCACCGGATCGGCGGAGGCGGGCGCGGCGAGAGTCATCGCGGTTGCGAGCAGCAAGGTCCGGAGCATAGGGTTTCCCACGTCATGGAGCCGGGAGTGTCGCGTGGGGCGCGAGGCATGTCAAACGGCGTGCAGCTATCCGGGGAGGCGCGCGCAGATACCTTCCTCTTCGTCACCCCGGCACTGTGCGGCCGGGGTGACGGGTTTTCGTAAATGCTGGCGCTATTCCGCTGGAACCAGCTCGGTGACGTCCAGCTTCGATTCGAAGCGGGGATAGGGCATCACCAAGCGCCAGCGTCTCGCTTCGATCTTCTCGAAATAGCCGACGATGTCGCGATCGTCGTCGATGCCGTAGCGCAGCGGCGCGCTCTCGTCGCCGAGGACCAGCGTGCCCAGGAAGATCGCGCGCGCCGCGGTGTCCGGGAAGAGCAGGCCGGTGGGGCGCTGCGATCCGGTCAGCTTGGTCAGCGCCTTCGCCTGGCCCTGATCGGTGACGCTGCATTCGAACCAGGGATAGGCGACGAAGGCGAGCGGCGCCGTGCCGGCTTTGCCCAGCTTGAAGGTGCGGCAGCGATATCTGCCGGCGGGGGGCAGCGCATCGGGAAGCGCGCGATCGGGATCGAACAGCACCGGATCGGCGGCGATCACGCCGTTATCGGCCGTCTTCGCCTCGGGCAGCGCCTCGTCCCAGGCCTGACGCCAGGTGCGCAGGCTGTCGCGATCCGAATCGGTCGCCACGGCGCGCCAGTTCGCGCCGGGATCGATCCGCGGGGACGTCGCGTCGCGATAGACGCTGCACCCCCCCAGCATCCCGGCAAGCGCGGCTGCGGCGAAAATCGGCTTCATCCGGCGATATTTCCCTTGGCTGCGCGGATCACTCGGCGGTCCAGCCGCCGTCGATCGAATAGTTGGAGCCGGTGATCTGCGCGGCTTCGTCCCGGCAGAGGAAGAGCAGCAAGGCCGCGACCTGTTCCGGCTGGACGAACTCCTTGGTCGGCTGGGCATCGAGCAACACGTCGTTGAGCACCTGCTCGCGGGTCATGTTGCGCGCCTTCATCGTGTCCGGGATCTGGTTTTCCACCAGCGGCGTCCAGACATAGCCGGGCGAGATGCAGTTGACCGTGATGCCGAAGGTCGCGGTCTCCAGCGCAGCGGTCTTGGTGAGGCCGGCGATGCCGTGCTTGGCGGCGACATAGGCGGACTTGTTGGGGCTGGCGACCAGGCTGTGCGCGGAGGCGGTGCTGATGATGCGGCCCCATTTCTTCGCCTTCATGCCCGGGATCGCCGCGCGCATCAGGTGGAAGGTCGAGCTGAGGTTGATCGAGATGATCGCGTCCCACTTCTCGATCGGGAACTCGTCGATCGGCGCGACATGCTGGATGCCGGCGTTCGAGACGACGATGTCCGCGCCGCCCAGCTCGGCCTGGGCGCGGGCGACCATCGCCGCGATCTGATCGGGCTTGGTCATGTCGGCGGGATCATAGAGCGCCTTGGCGCCGCTGGTCGCCTCCAGCGCCGCGCGCTCCTTCTCGATCGCGGCGGCATCGCCGAAGCCGTTGATCATCACCGACGCGCCCTCGGCCGCGAGCGCCTTGGCATAGGCAAGGCCGATGCCCGAGGTGGAGCCGGTGACGATCGCGGACTTGCCCTTGAGGAACATGGAATACTCCTGAACTAGCGCTGGGTGAGATCAAAGGCGGCGGTGTTTCCGTCGAGGATGTTCTGCGCGACGAGCTGGGCGTTGGCCATCGTCTCGGCGACGGCGGTGCGGCCGGCCTGCCAATGCTCGTGCATCGACCGCGCGGAGAATTCGAAGTCGCGGCTGCCGCCCTCCCAGGCATTGGCGCGGTAGATGAGCTGGACCAGACTCACCGGATATTCGGAGACCCGCGCGCGCAGCTTCTTGACTTCGGGATCGTCGGCCAGATCGGGCGGGAGCCGATCGAGCAGGCGGCACACCATCTGGCGCTCCTGCCGCAGCTTGAGCCGTTCGTCCGAGACGGCGCGGGTGCGGCTGGAGAAGCGGATCTCCTTCTCGCGCGCGACGACGTCGGTGATCGTGCGGGGCAGCTCGGCGGCGGCGGGGAAGAGATCGACCTGGAAGATCAGCGTCTCCGAATCCTGCCGGTCGAGGATATGGGTCAGCGGGGTGTTGGATACGAGGCCGCCGTCCCAATAATGGCAGCCGTCGATCTCGATCGGGGGCAGGCCGGGCGGGAGCGCGCCGGAGGCCATGATGTGGCGGGCGTCGAGCTTTTCGTCGCGCGTGTCGAAATAGCGGAAATTGCCGCTGTGGAGATTGACCGCGCCTACCGAGAGCCGGACGGGTCCGTTGTTGAGCAGATCCCAGTCGATCAGCTTGTCGAGCGTCTCACGGAGCGGAGACGAATCGTAGAAGCTGAGCGCGTCCGCCGATCCCGGCACGGCGAAGGCGGGCGGGATCAGCCGCGGCGTAAAGAAACCGGGCACGCCGGACAGCATCACCATGCCGGCCGCCCATTCGTGCGAGAGCTCGCGCATCGCATCGTTCAGCGGCAGCGAGAAATCGGGGAGCGCGGCGGTGGCGCCGTCCCAGAACGCCTTGATCGCGGCGAGGCGCTTTTCGGGCGGATTGCCGGCGAACAGCGCCGCGTTGATCGCGCCGATCGAGATGCCGGCCACCCAATCGACCTCGATATGCGACTGGGCGAGCTCTTCGATCACGCCGGCCTGGAAGCTGCCCAGCGCGCCGCCGCCCTGGAGCACCAGCGCGACCGTCTCCGGCAGGGGAAGGCCGGGGGCGCGGCGGCGCGGGCGAGACTCGACATCGGCCATGGCGAGTCCTCTGACGCATCGCAGCGTAAGGAGCAATGGCGAGTTGCTGCTATGTTGAGGGGTGCAACGCTTGCGCGTCTGGGGCATTGTCGCGGGGAACGAACGAAAAGGGGTGCCCGATGCGGCTCGACGATATCGATCCCACCGAGAATGCGCGCGATCTGGGATCGGGCGGCGGTGGAGGGGGCGGCGGCTTCCCGCTGATGGGGCTGCTGCCGCTGGTCCTTGGCGGACGGATGGGCTGCGGCTCGATCGCGCTGCTGGTGATCGTCGGGCTCGGCTATCTGGCGATGTCGGGCGGCGGCGGGATGCTGGGGACGACGGGCGGTGCGGGCACCGGCCAGTCGCCGACCGCCGGCAAATCGGGTTCGGAGGTCTGCCGCGTCAACGAGCGCCGGCTGGAGGCGTGCCGGGTGATGCACAGCACCGACCTGACCTGGGAGAAGATCTTCCAGGAGGCCGGCCAGCGTTACCAGCCCGCGACGATCAACTTCTTCACCGGGGGCGCTCAGACCGGCTGCGGCGCGGCGACCTCGGCAGTCGGGCCCTTCTACTGCCCGAGCGACAAGGGCGTGTATATCGACACGGCCTTTTTCGACGAGCTGGAGCAGCGCTTCGGCGCCAAGGGCGATTTCGCCCGCGATTACGTGATCGCGCATGAGATGGGGCATCATATCCAGGATCTGCTCGGCACGTCGGACCAGGTATCCCAGGCCCAGGCGCGTGCTTCCGAGGCGGAGGGCAACCGCCTGTCGGTCAAGCTGGAGCTCCAGGCCGATTGCTTCGCGGGCGTCTGGGCGGCGCGCAACCGCGACCGGATCGAGCCCGGCGACATCGAGGAAGGCATGACGGCGGCCAACGCGATCGGCGACGATACGCTCCAGAAGCAGGCGCAGGGACGGGTGGTGCCCGACAGCTTCACCCATGGCACCTCGGCGCAGCGGATGCAGTGGCTGCGGACCGGGCTGGAGAGCGGCGATCCGTCCAAGTGCAATACCTTCGCGGATGTGCGGTAGCGTCCGCGCCGTTGCCGATATCGAGGACGAACCTTAAGCCATGGCCATGACCGAGGAACGTCCGAAGCTCGCCTATCGCCATACCCCCGGCGCGGGGCCGACGATCGTGTTCCTGTGCGGCTATGCCTCGGACATGAACGGCACCAAGGCGCTGGCGCTGGAGGAATGGGCGCGGGCGAACGGGCGGGCCTTTCTGCGCTTCGACTATGCCGGCTGCGGCGAGAGCGAAGGCGATTTCGAGGACCAGACGCTCGCCGACTGGCGCGACGACGCGCTGCGGATCATCGATCAGGTGGCGCAGGGGCCGGTGGTGCTGGTCGGATCGTCGATGGGCGGATGGATCATGCTGCTGGTGGCGAAGGCGCGGCCGGGACAGGTGCTGGGGCTGGTGGGCATCGCCGCGGCGCCCGACTTCACCGATTGGGGTTTCAGCCATGAGGAGAAGCTGCACCTGGTCGAATATAGCCGGATCGAGCAGCCCTCCGACTATTCGAACCAGCCGACCGTCACCACCCATGCCTTCTGGCAGGCGGGGGAGAGCAATCGGGTGATGGACGGGCCGATCGACTTCCACGGGCCGGTGCGGCTGCTCCAGGGGCAGAAGGATGCCGAGGTGCCGTGGGAGCGGGCGCCCGCACTGGCGGCGCTGTTCCGTTCAGACGCGGTGCAGACATGGCTGGTCAAGGACGGCGATCACCGGCTTTCGCGCGAAGGCGACATCGCGTTGATCCTCCGCGCCGTTCAGGATGTGCTTGCCCTATGCTCCTCTCCCTCCTCCTGAGCCTCCAGGACGCGACGGCCCCGGCCGCCGCGGCGACCCTCACCAAGGAGCCGCCACGCTTCTCCGCGTGCATGGATCAGGCGACCGCCGATCCCTCGGCGGGGCAGGCGGCGGCGATCCAGTGGGGCGTCGAGGGCGGCGGGATGCTGGCGCGGCAATGCCTGGGCGTCGCCTATGCCAACCAGCAGCGCTGGGGATCGGCGGCGGGTGCGTTCGAAGAGGCGGCGCGCGCGGCCGAGCTGGCGCATGATGCGCGCGCGCCGAATTACTGGCAGCAATCGG
>NZ_JAAVVE010000042.1 GCF_018449795.1 Sphingomonas sp. dw_22 | reverse complement strand
GGGGGGGCCAGGGGGGGGGGGGGGGGGGGGGGGGGGGGGGGGGGGGGGGGGGGGGGGGGGGGGGCCCCGGGGGGGGGGGGGGGGGGGGGGGGGGGGGGGGGCCGCGGGGGGCGGGGGGGGGGGGGGGGGGCCGGGCAGGCGGGGCCGGCGCTGGCCGACCGGCTGACGGGCAAGGGGCTCACGGTGGCGCTGATCGAGCGCGGGCTTGTCGGCGGCACCTGCGTCAATACCGGCTGCACGCCGACCAAGGCGATGGTGGCGAGCGCCTATGCCGCGCATCTTGCACGGCGGGCGGGGGAATATGGCGTCGATGCGGGGCCGGTGACGGTGGACTTCCCCGCAGTGATCGCCCGCGCCCAGGCGATCGCGGCCCGATCGCGCGCGAACAACGAGAAATGGCTGGCCGGGATGCCGGGCCTGACGCTGGTGCGCGGCCATGCCCGCTTCACCGCGCCCGATACGATCGCGGTGGACGGCGAGAGCCTCACCGCGCCGCGTATCTTCCTGAACGTCGGGGGCCGGCCGGCGCGGCCCCCGATGCCGGGGCTGGACGCGGTGCGGACGCTCACCAATGCCGACATGCTGCAACTGGACGCGCTGCCCGAGCATCTGGTGGTGGTGGGCGGGAGCTATATCGGGCTGGAGTTCGCGCAGATATTCCGCCGGCTGGGATCGCGGGTGACCGTGGTGGAGATGGCGCCCCGGCTGATCGCGCGCGAGGACGAGGACATCAGCCAGGCGATCCGCGAGATGCTGGAGGCCGAGGGCGTGGCGGTGCGGACCAGCGCGACCTGTATCGGCTTCACGCCGCATGGCGACGGCGTCTCGGTGCGGGTGAGCTGCGAGGAGGGCGCGCCGCAGGTGGTGGGCAGCCATGTGCTGCTCGCGATCGGAAGGCGGCCCAATACCGACGATCTAGGGCTCGACGCGGCGGGCGTGGCGACCGACGAGCGGGGCTATATCCGGGTGGACGACAGGCTTGCGACCAATGTGCCGGGCATCTGGGCGCTGGGCGACTGCAACGGGCGCGGGGCCTTCACCCATACGGCGTGGAACGACCACGAGATCGTCGCGGCCAATCTGCTCGATGGGGACGATCGCAGCCTGAAGCAGCGGCTGCCGGGCTATGCGCTCTATACCGATCCGCCGCTGGGGCGGGTTGGGCTGACCGAGGCGCAGGCGCGCGCGACGGGGCGCCCGCTGCTGGTGTCGCACCGGCCGATGACGCGCGTGGCGCGGGCGATCGAGAAGGGCGAGACGCGGGGCTTGATGAAGGTCGTCGCCGATGCCGAGACACGCCGCATCCTGGGCGCCGCGATATTGGGCGTCGGCGGCGACGAGGCGATCCACGGCATCCTCGACATGATGCATGCCGATCAGCCGCTGGACGTGCTGCGCTGGGCGGTGCCGATCCATCCCACCGTATCGGAGCTGATCCCGACGCTGCTGATAGACCTCAAGCCGGCGGCGTGAGAGCGGAGAGGTTTCGGCGGCGTATCATCCATAAGTTTGGGTGAACGACGGGTCTTGCGCACCCCAGCTAGCCGGCTCGACGACCTGGCTATCCAGAGGTGAAACATGCGCCGTCCCGCTTCGAAGAGCTCCGGTCCTCCCGCCTTTGGGTGAGGGGACGGTCGCTGCGGTGCGTCGATCCCAACGGACGTGCCGCTGCGGAACGGGGAGGGCGTCGCCTGCCGGCGGCGCCCTTTTTCCTTTCGCTTGCGGGGGAGGGGTGAGGGTGAGCTGGAGTAGGGGGCTCATCGAGAGTGGATTGCACTTAACCCTCACCCAACCCTCTCCCAAGGGGAGAGGGCTATAAGAAGCGGTCAGTCCGCTATGCCTTCGATCGCTTCCAGCAGGCTGTCCGGATCGATCGGCTTGGTGAGGAAGGCGACGGCACCCGCGCCGAGCGCCTGGTCGCGTGCGGCATCGGTGGGAAAGGCGGTCATCATGATGACCGGGTGCGGCCAACCGCGCCGCGCGAGCTCGGCCTGGAGATCGAGCCCTGTCATGCCCGGCATGTGGAGATCGGTGACGATGCAGGCGAGCTGCGCCTGCGCGCCCGAGGCAAGCAGCTCCTCGGCGCAGGCGAAGGGCAGGCTCGTCATGCCGGCCGAGCGCAGCAGGCTGTCCAGGCTTCCCCGAACGCCGGGATCGTCATCGACGATCGCGATGACTGGGGATGGGATCAAGACGGGTACTCCGGATACTGGCGGCGTGCTGCCGAGGAGAGCCAGAAATGGGCGCCGCGGGTGCCGCGCGCCATCATACTCAGATGTTAAACCGATGGATGCTCTCGTCGCGCACGCCGAGCTGCTCGGCCATGCGGACGAGATCGGCGAGCGACTGCGCCTCCATCTTGCGCATCATGTTGCCACGATGGATCTTCACGGTGATCTCGGACAGGTCGAGGCGGCCCGCCACCTGCTTGTTCATCAGCCCGGTGACGACCAGGCCCATCACCTCGCGCTCGCGCGGGGTGAGCCGGGCATAGCATTCGTGCAGCTTCGCGGTTCCGGCGGACTGGGCGCGGCGGGCGCGATCGGTCTCTATCGCGGCGGCGACGGCGGCGAGCATCTGATCGTCGCTGAACGGCTTGGGCAGGAAATCGATCGCGCCGGCGCGCATGCCGCGCACCGTCATCGGGATATCGCCATGGCCGGTGATGAGGATCACCGGGATGTCGAGGCCCTGCGCCGCCAGCCGCTCCTGGAAATCGAGCCCGCTCTCGCCGCGCAGCCGCACGTCGAGCACCAGGCACGAGGCGACGGGCGGCACGCCGGCCGCCAGGAAGGCGTCGGTGCCCTCGTAGAGCGCGACGTCGAGCCCGCTGGAGCGGAACAGGCTGCCGAGCGAACCGCGCACCTCGGGATCGTCATCGACCACGCAGACGCAGCCCTGGATCGCATCGTCGCTCATGCCGCGGCCCTTTCCTCTGCATCGGCGATCGGCAGGCGGAAGGTGAAGACCGCGCCGCCTTCGAGACCGTTGGCGGCGGTCAGCGTGCCGCCATGCTGCTCGACGATCGAGCGGCAGATCGACAGGCCCATGCCCATGCCGTCCGCCTTGGTGGTGAAGAAGGGGGTGAACAGGCTTTCCGGATCGTCGGCGATGCCGGTGCCGCAATCGCGGACCTGGATCGTCACGCTGCCATCCTCCCGCGTGGCCTCGACGCAGAGTTCGCGCCGGTCGGGCGGGGTCTGGGCCATGGCCTGCTCGGCGTTGAGGATCAGGTTCATCAGCACCTGCTGGATCTGCACGCGATCGCCCGGGACGGCGGGGAGATCGGGCGGGAGCGACGTGCGCACGGCGATGTCGTTGACCTGGAGCTCGCGGTGCAGCAGCGCGATGGTCTCCTCGACCAGCACGGCCAGATCGATGCGGCTCTGCTTGGGATCGGTCTTGCGGGCGAGGGCGCGGACGCGGGCGATCACATCGGCGGCGCGGGTGCCGTTCGACGCGATGTGATCGAGGCAGTCGGAGACTTCCGACGCCTGCGGCGCCTCGCGCGCCAGCCAGCGCTTGCCGGAGCGGGCATAGGTGATGATCGCCGAGAGCGGCTGGTTGACCTCATGCGCGATCGATGCGGCCATCTGGCCCAGCGTGGTGACGCGCGCGACATGCGTCAGCTCGGCGCGGGATTCGGCGAGGCGGGCCTGGGCGCGGTTCCGCTCGGTGACGTCGAGCGCCATCACCAGCACGCGGGTCCACCCATCGTCGCCGGGCGGCAGCGTGACGCGCAGCACGACATCGATGACCTCGCCGGAAAGCGTCTGGAACCGGGTTTCCTCCTCGACTGCGGTGTCGCCGTTCGCGAGCGCGGTGAGGATGCGGCCGAGCGCGGCGTCCGCCGCCGGCGTATGATGCGCGACGACGGTGCCGCCGATGAGCGCGTTGCGATCCGGGAGCCCGAACAGCCGCGCCGCCGCCTGGTTGGCGTCGCGCACCGTCGCGGTCGTTGCGGCATGGCCGATCATCTCCGTATCGGGATGGCGCCCGTCGCGGAGCATCGCGAAGGCGGCCGACAGGTCCGCCTCCCAGATCGGGAAGCCGGCGGCGTTGAAGATCGTGCGATAGCGTTCCTCGGAGCGGCGGCGCTGCTCGGCGGCGGCGCGGTGGCGGACCGAGAGGAAGGTGGTGATCGCGATCGCGACCAGGCTGACCGCGAGCCGCATCGCCGGCGATCCGAGCGGCGCGCCGCCATGGCTGACGAAATAGCCGGCGATCGCGAGCAGGGCGCATACCGTGCCCGCGAAGATCATCATGCTGCGATCGTTGCTGCGCGCCGACATGAGGACGACGGTGGTGTAGAGGACCGCGACCGCGCCCTGGAGCGGGCTCAGCACGTCGAGCGCGAAGATGCCCAGCGCGAGCACCATCGCGGCCGCGATCCGCAATCGCACCGCCAATCGTCTCGCTTCGGCATCGCCGCGCATCATCGCCTCCCGCCACGGCCGGTTCCAGGCCAGCCAGACGGGCGCCACGCTGGGCGAAACGCGGGGCGATCGCAACGGCAAAGACGAGGCGGCTTCGTTCGGGGTGGAGAGCATGCGGCGGAAGATCAGCGCCTGCCGACGAAGAGCGCGAAGCGCGTGCCCGGCCGCGCATCGTCATAGCCGTGCCAGCCGCCCAGCCGCGCCGCCATCATCTCGATGAGCCGGCCGCCGAGCCCGGTCCCCGGGGCGGGGCCGCCGACGGTGAATCCGCGGCCGCGATCCTCGACTTCGAGCATATAGCCGCCGAACAGCATCGGATGGAGCGCGATCCGCACGTCGCCGGGCTGGCCGGGGGCGTAGGCATATTTGCAGGCATTGCCGACCAGCTCGGAGACGATGATGCCGATCGCAGTGGCCTCTTCGGGCGCGACGGCGATCGGGGAGGGATGGACCAGCACGCGGCGGCCGGCCGCCGCGTTGGCATAGCTTGCCTCCAGATCGGCGCCGAGCTCCTCCAGATAGCTGCCGAGATCGACCATCGAGGTTTCGTGCGAGCGATAGAGCTGGCGGTGGACGCTGGCGATCGCGCCGATCCGGCGCTGCGTCATGTCGAGCGCGGCGAGCGCCGCCGGATCCTCGATCCCGCGCGCCTCGACCGAGACCATCGCGGAGAGGAGCTGGAGGCTGTTGGCGATGCGATGATGGGCCTCGTCGGCGCGGCTGGGCTCGCGTGCGGCGGGCAGCACCGTGGCGACGGGACCATCCTCGTTCGCGGCGTTCGGGGTCGTCATGGGCATCGGGCCTCCCTTCCTTGGGTGGCCCTGTGATCTCCGATCGGGGCGGATCGGGGTATCATACGCAGGTTTAGGGGGGCGGCCGAGGTGACGGAGAGAAGATAGTCTGCGCGCTTCCCGGGTCAGGCGAAGATCGCCTCCAGGTCCGCCGGGGCCACGCCTTCCTTCACGTCGCGCAGCTCGACATAGATGCAGGCCTGCACGGTCACCATCGCCATGCTGCCCAGCGCGCTGATCGCACCGGCGACGATCGCCGAGGCGACGGTGCCGGCGGAAGCGGCGGCGAGCGTCAGCATGCCCGCGGGGATGCTGAGCAGCCAGAGCCCGATCACCACGACGAGCATCGTCAGGAATATGCGCCAGCGCGAGCCGCTGGTCAGCGCCATGCTGCGCCCGAATGCTTCGAACACGCCGACCTTTTCCTGGACATAGACCGGCACCACGACCGACCAGCACAGCCACAGGATGATGCCCGGCACGATCAGCAGCAGCGAGGCGAGGCCGACGCCCAGCGAGAGCAGGATCGCGATCCCGATCATCGGCAGGATCATCGTGAGCCCGACCATGAGGCACTGGCCGAAATTCGGCTTCTCGCCCGAAAGATGGGTGACCGTCGCGCGCGTGAGCGCGGCCTGGAGCACCACGCCGCTCACCATGCTCACCAGACCGGCGATGAGGATCGGGCCGAAATAGCCGCTGGTGAAGACGGTGCTGGAAATGAACTGGCCCGGGGCGGTCGTATAGCTGATGGTCTGGCTGAGCTGCCACCAGTTGGCCGCAGCCGCCGGAATGCCGGCCAGGATCAGCGCCAGGCCGACGAATAGCGGCACGTTGGACGTGATCGTATCGAATGCACGCGAAATGACGCTGGCGATCTCGTACCGCCCGTCTTCACCTTCGGCCATGCTTCCCCCTCTATCAAGTCGCGCGATGCCCCCATCGCGCCCGCGTAGAAGATGTGCCCAAAGTATCGCGCAAGTCCAGCCCATACCGCTTTTCTTGGGCCGGACGATCGGGTAGCGTGTCCGGTGTGGGGGCTATCAGCGCGACCGGAGAAAAGACCGCGACGGAATCGGTCGCGGCGGCGCACGCGCATCTGCGCGCGCGCACCGATATCCAGTTCGACCTGCCGACGGCCAAGCCGCCCGAGATCCCGCCCTGGCTGCGCTGGCTGGGCGAAGCGCTGAAACCCGTCGCGCCCTATGCCGGCTGGATCTTCTGGGCGATGGTGATCCTGGGCGCGGGGCTGATCCTGTGGCTGATCGCGAGCAGCTTGATCCGCAATCGCGGCCAGCGCGACGCCAAGGCCGAGACTGAGCATGACATCGCTGCCTGGCGGCCCGAGGAGAAGGTCGCCCGCGCGCTGCTGGCCGAAGCCGACGCGATGGCCGCGGCCGGGCGCTATGAGGAGGCCGCGCGGCTGCTGCTGCATCGCAGCCTGGAGGATATCGCCCGCAATCGGCCGCGCGTGCTGCGGCCTTCGCTCACCAGCCGCGAGATCGGCATTGCCGCGGGCCTGCCGCAGATCGTCCGCAACGCCTTTGTCGCGATGGCGGCGCCGGTGGAGCGCAGCCTGTTCGGCGGGCGCGGGCTCCAGCGCGGCGACTGGGAGGAGGCGCGCGCCGCCTATGGCGCCTTCGCGCTGCCGGGATCGTGGAAATGAGCGCCGCGCCCAGCGCCGCCACGCCGTTCGCCGCGCGCGCGCTGCTGGCCCTGATCGCGCTGTCGATCGTCGGCTTCCTCTCCTTCCTGTGGCTCTCCGCCTATGCCGACGATCTGCGGCCGGCGCAGAATGGCGGCAACCACGCGCTTTCCGGCTCGGCGGTGGGATTCGCCGGCTTTGCCGAGCTGGTGAAGCGCACCCATGGCAATGTCCGGCTGATCCGCCGCGAGGCGGACCTGGGCGACGATACGCTGCTGGTGCTGACTCTCGGCCCGGACACCGATCCGGCGGCGGTGAAGCGGATACTCGACCGGCGCAGCGAATTGCCGACCATGGTGATCCTGCCCAAATGGGCAGTCATGCCGCTTCCCAGCAGGCCGGGCTGGGCGCAGTCGCTCGGCAAGCTGCCCGCCGCGATCGCGGCGATGCCGGTCTCGCAGGTCGCCAAGCCGGTGATCGAGGAAGCGCCGCCCGGCGGATTCCGCACCATCTCCGGCCCGGACCTGGAAGCCGCCTATGAGCAGGAGGGCCGCGCGCTGGTGGCCTATGTCGGCGGCGGCGTCACCACGATCGTCGCCGATCCCGACCTGTTCGACAATAAGGGGCTGGCCACGGAGGAAGGGGCGGAGCGGGCGATCCGCATCCTCGGCCAGTTCGCCGCGCCGGACGGCCCGGTGGCGTTCGACCTGACGCTCCACGGCTTCGGCCGCAATCCCAATCTGCTGAAGCTGGCGTTCGAGGCGCCATTTTTGCCGCTGACTTTGTGCGTGCTGCTGGCGGCGCTGCTGGCCGGCTGGCACGCGATGCTGCGCTTTGGACCCGCGGCATTGCCCGAACGGGGCATCGCGTTCGGCAAGCAGGCGCTGGCCGAGAACGGCGCGGCGCTGCTGCGCCTCGCGCGCCGCCGGCACCGCACCGGCGAGCGCTATGCGACGCTCATCCGCGAGGCGGTGGCCGCAAGTACCGGCGCGCCGGCGGGGCTGACCGGCGAAGCGCTCGACGGCTATCTCGACAAGCTCAGCCGCGAGGGCGAGCCTTTTTCGAGCATCGCCGCGCGCGCCGCCGATGCGCCCGATACCCGTACGCTGCTGGCTGCGGCTCGCGATCTCTATTTCTGGAAGAGGACCGTCACCCGTGAACATCGATGAAGTGAAGGCGCTCGGCGACGCGATCCGCGGCGAAGTGGGCAAGGCGGTGGTGGGGCTGGACGATGCCGTCGAGCTGATGCTCGTCGCGCTGTTCGCATCGGGGCATATCCTGCTCGAAGGGCCGCCGGGGACTGCCAAGACGTTCCTGGCGCAATGCTTCGCGCGTGCCGCTGGGCTCGATTACGGCCGCATCCAGTTCACGCCGGACCTGCTGCCCGGCGACATCCTCGGCTCCAACCTGTTCAACTTCCAGACTTCGTCCTTCACGCTTACGCGTGGGCCGATCTTCACCGAATTGCTGCTGGCCGATGAGATCAACCGCACCCCGCCCAAGACCCAGGCGGCGCTGCTGGAGGCGATGCAGGAGCGCACCGTCACGATCGACGGCGTCGATCACCGGCTGAGCGACCGCTTCATGGTGGTCGCGACGCAGAACCCGATCGAGAACCAGGGCGTCTATCCGCTGCCCGAGGCGCAGCTCGATCGCTTCCTGTTCAAATATGAGGTCGGCTATCCCACCGCGGAGGAGGAACGCCGGATCGTCGCGGCGATGGGCAATCGCTTCGGCATGCCGCGGCCCGAGGAATGGGGCGTCGAGCGCGTGGCCGATGCCGCGACGATCCGCGCCGCCGCCGATGCCGTCTCGGGCAATCGGCTGGCCGAGGAGGTGATCGATTATGTCGTGCGGCTGGTGCGCGCCACGCGGAGCACCGGCGATCTCCAGGTCGGCGCCTCGCCGCGCGCCGCCGCGACGCTGGCTGCCGCTGCGCGGGCTCGTGCCGCGCTCGACGGGCGCGATTTCGTGCTGCCCGACGATGTGAAGCAGCTCGCGCCGGCGGCGCTGCGCCATCGCGTCATCCTCTCGCCCGCCGCCGAGATCGACGGCCGTTCGGTCGATGCGGTGATCGAGGCGCTGGTCGAGCAGGTGGAGGCGCCGCGTTGATACGGCCGACGCGCCAGGCTGTGCTGCTGATGGCCGCGGGGGCGCCGCTGGCGCTGCTGCTGGGTATCGCCGTGCCGCAGCTCTGGTTCGTCGGGCTGTTGTGGATCCCGCTGGTCCTGACCCTGATCGGGCTCGACGCACTGTTCGCCGCGCCGCCGCCGGCGCTGGAGGTGCGCTGCCCCGGCGCGATCGAGATCGGCGCGCCGCTGACGGTGGAGATCGCCGTCGCGGCGGCTGCGCGTGCGCCGGTCGGGCTGGAGATCGCGCTCGCGACAGGTCCGCGCCTGCGCCCGCTGGCCGATGATCGCACTCGGGTGATGCCGGGCGAGGAAGTCGTGCGTATCGCCTTCGAGCCCGTCCGTCGCGGTGCGGACGGCATCGAGCGGCTGTGGAGCCGCTGGACCGGGCCGCTCCGGCTCGTGTGGCGCCAGCGTGTCGTCGAGATCGGCCGCCGTATCTTGATTACGCCCGATATCCGGCCGGTGCGGAGCGCCGCGACGATGCTGTTGCGAGACGCTCAGGCCGGCGAGATGGCGCGGATCGATCGCGGCGAGGGCAGCGAGTTCGAGGCGCTCTCCGAATGGCGATCGGGCATGGAGCGCCGCACGATCGACTGGAACCACAGCGCCCGCCACCACCAGCTGCTCGCCCGCGAGAACCGGATCGAGCGCAACAACCAGGTCGTCTTCGCGATCGATGCGGGCCGGGTGATGTGCGAGCCGGTGGAGGGTCTGCCGCGCATCGACCGGGCGATCAGCGCGGCGCTGCTCGCGGCCTATTCGGCGCTGAAGCTGGGGGACCGGGTGGGCCTGTTCGGCTTCGATTCCAAGCCGCGCATCTCCTCGGGCGCAGTCTCGGGCGTGCGCGCCTTTCCGCTGATGCAGCGGCTGGCCGGCGAGCTCGACTACAGCACCGCCGAGACCAATTTCACGCTCGCGCTCGCCACGCTGGCGGGCGATCTCACGCGGCGCTCGCTGGTGGTCGTCTTCACCGAGTTCACCGATCAGGCGGGGGCCGAGCTGATGATCCGCGCGGCGGCCAGCCTGATGGGGCGGCACCTCGTGCTGTTCGTGATCCTGAACGATGTGGAGCTGGAAGGCATCGCCGCCGCCGAGCCGCAGACGATCGACGATGTCTCGCGCGCGGTGACGGCCGCCGCGATGCTGCGCGAACGTCGCATCGTCGTGTCGCGGCTGCGCCATCTCGGCATCCATGTGCTGGAGGCCGCGCACGATGCGGTGGGGCCGGCGCTGGTGCGGCAATATCTCGATTTCAAGCGGAGGAACCTGCTGTGAGCGCGACCGATCTCAGCAACGGCCGTTTCCGCGAGGTGCGCCAGGGCGATTGGGAGCGGCTGGAGGCGCTGATCGGGCGGATCGAGCGCGGGCGCGCGGCTTCGCTTTCGGATGAGGATCTGTTCGAGCTGCCGGTACTCTATCGCGCCACGTTGTCGTCGCTGTCGGTCGCGCGCGAGACTTCGCTCGACGCCGATCTGGTCGCCTATCTCGAATCGCTGGCGACGCGGGCCTATTTCATCCTCTACGGCGTCCAGCCGCCGCTGTGGCGGCGCATTCGCTATTTCTTCGCCGTGGCCTGGCCGCATGCGATCCGATCGATCGGGCGCGAGACCCTGGTGGGGGTGGGGATGCTGCTGATCGGCACGCTCGCTGCCTATCTGATGGTGATGCGCGATCCCGCCTGGTTCTATGCGATCGTGCCCGAGGATCTGGCCGGCGGGCGCGGTCCCCAGGCATCGGCGGCCGAGCTCAAGGCCGCGCTCTACCAGTCGGGCGACGCGCTGGGTGTGTTCGCGACCTTCCTGTTCACGCATAATGCCCAGATGGCGCTGCTGTGCTTCGCGCTGGGCTTCGCCTTCGGCGTGCCGACCGTGCTGCTGCTCCTCTACAATGGCTGCATCCTGGGGGCGTTCCTGGCGATCTATGTGCCCAAGGGGCTGGGGTTCCAGGCGATTGCGTGGCTTTCGATCCATGGCACGACGGAGATGTTCGCGATCGCGCTTGCCGGCGCGGCGGGGCTCCATATCGGCATGGCGGTGGCCTTTCCCGGGCGCGTGTCGCGGAGCGAGGCGGCGGTGACGGCGGGGCGGACGGCGGCGCTGGTGATGCTGGGCGTCGTCGTGATGCTGGGCGTGGCCGGCGTGTTGGAAGGCGTGGGTCGGCAGGTGGTGCGCTCCGATGCCGTGCGCGCGGCGATCGGCGGTGTCGCGCTGCTGGGTTGGATCTTCTATTTCTACGTCATGCCAGTGCGGGAGGCCGATGTGCATGGCTGAGCGCCGCCCGCGCAGCGATACGCGCGCGTTCGTGACGCCGGAGGGCGTGGATCTGCGGCTCCACCTCGCCAGCGTGGGCGAGCGGGCGGGGGCGTTCGTGCTCGATCTGGTCATCATCCTGGGGGCGCTGATCCTGCTCACCATCGCGGCGCTGTTCGTGCTTGCCGGCGGCGGGGCCGCGGCGGCGCAGGCGGTGGCGGCGATCTGGCTGCTGGGCTTCTTCGTGCTGCGCAATTTCTATTTCACCGCGTTCGAACTGGGCACGCGTTCGGCGACGATCGGCAAGCGAGTGATGAAGCTGCGCGTCGTCGCGCGGAACGGGCGGCGGCTCTCGGGCCATGCCGTGATCGCGCGCAACGCGATGCGCGAGCTGGAATTCTTCCTGCCGCTCTCGTTCCTTGCCTATGAGAGCTCGCAGGGGCTTGCGGACACGGCGACCTCGCTTGCCGGGCTGGCGTGGAGCGGCGTGTTCCTGCTCTTTCCGTTCCTCAACCGCGATCATATGCGGGTGGGCGATCTGATCGCGGGCACCTGGGTCACGCGCCTGCCGCGCCGCAGCCTGGGCGCGAGCGTGGTCGGGCATCGGGAGCTGCCGCGCTATGCCTTCAGCGACGCGCAGTTGAATGCCTATGGCGAGTTCGAGCTCCAGAAGCTGGAGGAAGTGCTGCGGCGGCAGGACGAACTCGCGATGATCGTCGTCGCCCGGACGATCCGCTCGCGCATCGGCTGGACCGGGGCGGACGGCGACGAACTGGCTTTCCTCCGGGCCTATTATGCGGCGCTGTGCAAGCGGCTGGAGCGCAACATGCTGTTCGGCAAGCGCCGGCGGGACAAGCACGAGGCGGCTTAGGGGGCGTGGAGTAAAGGAGAGCAACCGTCATCCCGGCGCAGGCCGGGATCCAGGGTTTCTCTGCCGTGTCGCCCGTGACTCCTGGATCCCGGCCTGCGCCGGGATGACGATTCCCTTGGTGCAAACCGGTCGCCGCCGATCTTTACGCGGAATTGACCAACCTGGGTTTAGCAAGCCCGCTGGTTCGATGCGGGTACATGATGGCTGAGCCGCTGGTTTCCCTCGCGCCCGTTCGGGGCAAGGCGCGTATCGACGTGCTCGATATCCTGCGCGGGCTCGCCATCCTGGGCATCTTCTACATCAACGTGCCCTATATGGCCGCGCCGATCTGGCAATTCTCGGCCGATATACGCTCGATCGGCTGGAGCCCGGCGGACCAAACCGCCTGGGCCCTGGTCAACGTGCTGCTGGCGGGCACGCAGCGCTGCCTGCTCGAATTCCTGTTCGGCGCGGGGATGATGGTGCTGGCGCGCAAGGCGATGACGCCCGAGGGGCCGGTGGCGGTCGCCGATCTCTATTGGCGGCGGAACCTGTGGCTGCTGGCATTCGGGCTGTTCGACGTGTTCGTGCTGCTCTGGCCCGGCGACATCCTGCACATCTATGCGCTGGCGGCGCTGTTCCTGTTCCCGTTCCGCACGCTGGGGCCGAAGCTGCTGCTGGCGCTCGGGCTGGGATGGGCGGTGCTCTGCGCGGTGGGAATCCCCGAGCATGGGGTGCGCCACTATGCCGACCGGGCGGCGCTGGTGCGGCAGGTGGACGATGCCCATGCCCACCAGCGCTCCGGCGAGGCGCCGAGCGTGGCGGACGCTAAGGCGCTGGCGGACTGGGATCGGCTGGCGGCAGCGCGACGACCCGATGCCGAGCTGCACGCGCGGATCGACCAGGAGATCAAGGCGCATCAGGGCGGCTTCATCCCCTATGCGCGCTCGGCCTGGGATTATTGGGGGTATCTGGCCGAGCAATGGCTGGTGTGGGACGTGATCGAGGCGTTCTGCACGATGCTGATCGGCGTGGCGCTGTGGAAATGGGGGGTGATCCAGGGGGAGCGGAGCCGGCGCTTCTATCTGGTGCTGATGCTCGCCGCCTATGGCTTCGGCATCACCGCGCGCGCGATCGGCGTTTCGGAATCGATCGCCTTCACGCTGATGCCGCGAACGAGCTGGATCACCGCCGAGTTCGCCCGGCTCGCGGTGGGGCTGGGGCATCTCGCGCTGGTCAATTATGCGTTGCAGACCCGGGCGGGCAACGCGCTGCTTTCGGTGTTCAAGGCGCCGGGGCGGATGGCGTTTTCATTGTACTTCCTCCAGCAGTTTGCGGGGAAATACATAGTGTTCGCGCCGTTCGGCCTTGGCCTCTGGGGCCGGTACGGCTGGGCGCAGATGGCGGCGATCTCGACGATGGGGATCGTGCTGCTGGTGCTGTTCGCCCATGCATGGATGGGGCGCTTCACCAGCGGTCCGCTGGAATGGCTGTGGCGCAGCCTGGCCTATGTGCAGTGGCAGCCGCTGCGGCGGCCGGCGGTTTCCGGGACGGAACCGGCCGGCGCGCCGCTGCTGGGCTAGAAGCTCGTCCAGGCCGCTTCGGCGGTCGATTTGCGCGGTGTGGGGCGCGGGGCAGGAGCGGGGGCCGGCCGCCGGGCGACCACCGGAGCGGTTTCGCCGATCCGGAAGGTGGCGGCCTGGGTGTCGAGGCTCGCGACTTGCTGCATCAGCGCACGGGCAGCGGCGGAGGTCTGCTCGACCATCGCGGCATTCTGCTGGGTGGCGTGATCCATCGAACCGATCGCGACGCTGATTTCCTTGATCGCGCCGGCCTGGGCGGTGTTGTCGGCAGCGATCCCGCCGAGCAGGCTGTGGACTTCGCCCACCGCGCCGACGATCTGCGACAAGGCGTTGTCCACCTTCTCGACCATATGGACGGCGGCGACGATGTCGGTCTGGGTGGCGGTGAGCTGGTCGCGGGCTCGCCCGGCTTCCTCCTCGGCGCGCATCGCGAGCGCGGAGACCAGATCCGCCACGACCGCGAAGCCGCGGCCTGCCTCGCCGGCACGGCCAGCCTCGACCGCCGCGTTCATCGCGAGGACGCGGGTCTGGAAAGCGATCTTGTCGAGCCCTTCGATCACGCTGTCGATGCCCTTGGCACTTTCGCTCACCCGGCCCATGGCCTGCACGGCCTCGTCGGCGGTGCTGCGGCCCGATCCGACCGCGCCGATCGCCTGGTCGGCACGCTCGACGGTGCTGCTCGCGGCGGCGGCGGTGGCGGTGATCCGCTGGTTCATCTGCGCGGCGGCGGCGGAGGTCTGCTCCAGGCTGGCGGCGTTGCTTTCGGTGCGGCGCGCCAGATCCTCTGAAGCGTCGGCGATCTCGCTCGATCCGGTGCGGATCGCGGCGGTGCTCTCCATCACTGTGCCGATCAGCGTGCGCAGGCTTGCCAGCGCCTTGTCGAAATGGCCGCCGAGCACCGAATAGTCGCGCGGGAAATCCGGGCCGACATCGGCGGTCAGGTCGCCGGCCGCGACGCGCTCCAGCGAGGCGGCGAGCGCCTGCATCGCCTTTTCGCGCTCGACCTCGGCACGATGGTTGCGCGCTTCGGCGGCGTGGCGGGCGATCGCCGCCTCGCGGAAGGTTTCCAGCGCGGCGGCCATGCGGCCGATCTCGTCCTGACGGCCCTGGGCGGGGATATCGACCTCGGTCTCGCCGGCGGCGAGGCGCTGCATCGCACCGTTCATCGCCGCGAGCGGGCGGAACATGGCGCGGCAGACGAAGAAGCAGGCGGCGGTGACGATCAGCGCGATGACGAACGAGGCGCCGGCCATCGAGCTGCGCAGGGTGGCGAGCGAGGCGAGGACATCGGCCTTGGGAATGCCGACATAGAGCACGCCGATCACCCGGCCCGATTCATCCTTGATCGGATCATAGGCGGTGAAGAAGGCCTTGCCGAGGATCTCCGTCTCGCCGCGATAGCTGCGGCCCTGCCGCAGCACCGCGTCATAGGCGGGACCGGCGGCCAGCGGTGTGCCGACCGCGCGGCTGCCGTCGGGCTTGGTGACGTTGGTGGTGACGCGCATGTCGCCGCCGAACACCGTCGCGGTGCCGCCGACCAGCGCCTTCACTTCATCGACGGGCTTGGTCCAGCCGTTGAGCAGGCGATCGCCGACATAGAGGTTCGTTCCCTCGGCGCGGAAGCTGCTGCCATATTGGCCGAGCACGTGCCAGGCGATGCGCATGTTGGTTTCCTGGCGCTCGGCGGCGACACGCTCGGCATCGGCGGTGAGCACCCGATCGCCGACCACATAGGTCGAGACCGCGAGCAGCAGCAGCGCGAAGACGGTGATGACGGTGGTCTTGGTGGCGAGGGAGAGCCTGCCCAGTTGCGCGAACATCGAAAGCCTCGTCATGGGCGGGGCCGCAGGCACGCCGCCGGCTCCCCCATGGCGGGATGCCATGGGTAGGATATTTCCTTATAGACGGCTTGTCCGATGCGGGGCGGCGCGCCGGGCCATTTTGACCCGGCGCAACCGAGCGGGAATCTCAACGATCACCCAAAGGCAATTGCTGCGGAACGCTTTTGCGAAATCAGTGCCCCGCCGCTGACGGATCGGGCTTCTCGGCGGGACCGGCCGGGCGCCGCAGGATCAGGACCAGCGGCACGCTGAGCGCCGTCACGATCGCCATCGCCCAATAATCGTTGAGATAGGCGATCATGCCCGCCTGGCGGTTCACTTCGGCGTCCATCATCGCCAACGCGCTGGCGCCGAAGCCGCCGAGCGCGCGCAGCAGATTGGGGTCGAGCCCGTTCATGGCCTGTGCAGTCATGTGGCTGCCCAGATATTCGTGGCTGGTCTGGATGTTGCGCGCCAGCATCGCCGTCACGATCGAGATGCCCACTGATGCGCCGATGTTGCGCGTCAGGTTCATCAGGCTCGACGCCTCGGTGCGGAAGCGTGGCGGCAGACCGGCAAAGGCGAGGCCCTGGAGCGGCATGAATACCATGCCCAGGCCGAGCCCCTGGACCAGGCCCGAGACGACGAACGGCATCGATCCCATCATCAGCGTCCACTGCGACATCTGCCACAGCGAGAAGGCGGCGACCGTCAGGCCGACGCCGACCAGCCAGCGCGGATCAAGGCCACGCTGCATGAGCTGCGCCGCGATCGCCATCGTCAGCAGCACGCCGACGCCGCGCGGCATGAGCAGCACGCCGGTATCGAATACCGAATAGCCGTACAGCGCCTGGAGCATCGGCGGCATCAGTGCCATCGTCGCCATCATCACCAGGCCGATCACCAGCATGAAGAAGATGCCGGTGACGAGATTGGCGTGCTTCCACAGCTCGCGCTCGAACATCGGATTCTTGCCGGTGACGAGATGGACGAGGAACATCCACAGCGCGACGATCGCGATCAGCATCTCGATCCAGATCTCGGTCGAGGAGAACCAGTCCTGTTGCTGGCCGCGATCGAGCATGAGCTGCAGCCCCGCGATGAACAGCGAGAGCAGCGAGAAGCCGAACAGATCGAACGGGCGCTTGCGGATCGGCCGCGAGGGGAGGAGGAACCACAGGATCGCGAAGCAGACCACGCCGACCGGAAGATTGACGAAGAACACCCAGCGCCAATCGAAATTGTCGGTCAGATAGCCGCCGATCAGCGGCCCCATGATCGGGCCGACCATGATGCCCATGCCCCAGATCGACATCGCCTTGCCCTGGCGCTCGGGCGGATTGATGTCGAGCATCACCGTCTGGCTGAGCGGATTCAGGAAGGCGGCGGAAATGCCCTGGAGGATGCGGAACAGCACCATCTCGGTGAGCGTCTGCGCGGCACCGCACATCGCCGAGGCGATGACGAAGCCGACGGTGGCGATCAGGAACAGGTTGCGCGAGCCCACCCGGTCGGCGAGCCAGCCGGTGATCGGGATCGCGATCGCCGAGGCGACGATATAGCTGGTCAGTACCCAGGTGACCGTATCGGCGGTCGCGCCGAGCGCGGTCTGCATGTGCGGCAGCGCGACGTTGGCGATCGTGGTGTCGAGGATCTGCATGATCGTCGCCATCATGACGCCGAGAGTCAGCAGCCCGCGATTCTTCACCGGTAGGGCGGCGACCCCTTCGTGCGGGCGGGCAGGCGCTGGGGACGCCTGACCCGCCCGACTGGCGCGGCCGGGGGCTGCCGTCGCCATATCAGTTGCAGGTTCCCGAGAAGACGACCTTCACATCGGCGGAAAGGCCGGCGATCATCTCGCGCGGGCTCTTGCCGTCGATCGCGACGCGCACGGGAACGCGCTGCGTGACCTTCACCCAGTTGCCGTTGGCGTTCTGGGCCGGGAGCACCGAGAATTCGGAGCCCGTGCCGGCGCCGATCGATTCGACATGCCCCTTGAGCCGCAGGCTCGGATAGGCGTCGAACGTCACGACCGCGCACTGGCCGACGCGCATCTTGTCGAGATCGGTTTCCTTGAAATTCGCCTCGACCCAGGCGGGCTTGTCCGAGACGATCGTCACGGCGGGCAGGCCGGTAATCATCTGCTGGCCGACCTGGAGGCTCTTGGTCTGGCTGACGATGCCGCTGACCGGCGCGCGGACGGCGGTGCGCTCGAGATCGAGCTGCGCCTTGGCGAGCTGGACGCGCGCGGCGGCGATCGCCGGGTTCTCGCCCGGAACGGCCTGGCCGGTGGCGATCTTGGCGCGCGCCTCGGCAGCGGCGGCCTGGGCGTTCTGGAGCTGGGCGCGGGCCTGCTCCAGCGCATGCTCGGCCGCCTGATAGGTAGCGCGGGTGGTAAAGCCCTGCTTCATCAGCGCGGCCTGGCGGTCATAATCCTCCTGCGCCTGCTGGATGCGGTCATGCGCGGCCTGGATATCGGCGCCCTTGCCCTGATAGCTCACCTGGTCGGTCTGGAGATCGACCTGGGCGGTGGCGATCGCCGCGTTCGCCTGGGCGACGGCGATGCGATAGGGCTCGGGATCGATGCGGAACAGCAGCGCGCCGGCCTGAACCGGCTGATTCTCCCTCACGCCGACCTCGACGATGCGCCCTGCGACGTCGCTCGACACCGAGGTCTTGTCCTGCTGGACATAGGCATTGTCGGTCGAGACGCTGGTGCCCGAGGTCAGCCAGAAATAGCCGACCACGCCCAGGATGAGCAGCGGCACGCCGAACATCAGCAGCGGGCGCAGCCAGGCGCGGCGCGGGCGCGGAGTGGCCTCCTCGGCGATGACGGGCTGATCGGCCGGGGCGATGGTGATCGCCTCTTCGGGCGCCTTCTGGATCTTGGGGTCGGCGTCAGCCATTTGCGGCCTCTTTGCTTTCATGGGTCTTGTTGAGATTGGATCGGATGACGTTGAGCGAAGTCACCAACGCATCGCGTTCGGAAGGGGTCAGTCCTTCGAGCGCGTCCTCGATCATCTCGCCGGCCAGCACGTGGAGCTCGGCGAGCACGGGCCGTGCCTCGTCGGTCAAATGAATACGCCAGGCGCGGCGATCGGCGGGATCGCGGCGGCGCTCGACGAAGTTCGATTCCTCCAGCCGGTCGATCATCCGGCAGCAACTGATCGGCTCGACTTCGAGTATTTCGGCGATCTGGCCCTGGTTCAGACCGGGCTGCCGCTCGAGAATCTTGAGCACGCGCCATTGCGTTACACTCGCGCCGCTGCTGCGCGCGCGCTCGTCGAAGCGCCGGCGCATCAGGCGCGATACATCGCTTAACAGAAAGCCTAGGGACTCGCTCATAACGGCGGGGCACATAATAAGGAGGCTTATTAATTGCAACTTACAACGTAGTTGCATTGTGCGGCGCAGCAATTGCAAGGAGCGTAACATGGCCGAGGAGATGACCGGCGGATGCCAGTGCGGGCGGATCCGCTACAGCGCGGCGATCGAGGATGACGATGCCTATCTGTGCCATTGCCGCATGTGCCAGCGGGCCACCGGCGGCGTGTCGATCGCTTTCAAGAATGTGAAGAAGGCGGCGGTGCGCTGGGAGCGGGAGCCGGATCGCTATGCCTCCTCGCCGATCGCGCGACGGGGCTTCTGCTCGATGTGCGGGACGCCGCTGACCTTCGAATTCCCCGACAGCGAGAATATGGACCTGACCGTGGGCAGCTTCGACGCGCCGGGGCGATTCCAGCCTCGGCACCATTTCGGGGTGGAGAGCCTGCACGAGCAATGGCTCGACACGACCGCGCTGCCCCGATACCGGACCGACGAGAATTCGAATGTCGTCGATCGCTGGATGAAGACCCTTGGCAGACTTCCCGACTGAAACGCACCTTTTTCCGAGCTTCGACGGCGTCGAGCTGGCCTGGACCGAGATGGGCGAGGGGCGGCCGGTGGTGCTGATCCATGGCTATTTCTCCAATGCCGAGGTCAACTGGATCAAATATGGCCATGCCGCGAAGCTGGCGGCGAAGGGCTTCCGCGTCATCATGCCGGACCTGCGTGCCCATGGGCAGAGCGCCAAGCCGCACGATCCCGCCGCCTATCCGCCCGACGTGCTGATGCGCGACGGCTTCGCGCTGATCGCGCATCTGGGGCTCACCGACTATGATCTGGGTGGATACTCGCTCGGCGCGCGGACGGTGGTGCGGATGCTCGCCAATGGCGCGGCGCCGAAGCGGGTGGTGCTGGCCGGCATGGGGCTGGACGGGCTGGTCGCGACCAAGGGACGCGGCGGCTATTTCCATCGGGTGCTGACCAATCTCGGCACCTTCCAGCGCGGCACCTCTGAATGGCTGACCGAGGCGTTCCTCAAGACCACCAAGGGCGATCCGGAGGCGCTGCTGCTGATCCTCCAGACCTTCGTCGATACGCCGCGCGAGGCGATCGCGGCGATTTCGCAGCCCACGGTCGCGATCGCGGGCGTCGAGGATTACGACAATGGCGCGGCGCATGAGGTGGCCGATCTGCTGCCGCACGGCCATTTCGTGGAGGTTCCCGGCAATCATATGAGCGCCGTCACCCGGCCCGAGCTGGGCGACGCGATCGTGGCGTTCCTGGCCGCTTGACGGCTTCCGGGATGGGCGCGAGTGTCGCGCCATCCTGGAACTTCAAGCAAGGCCCACACATGATCCGTACCGGTATTTCGCTGCTCGCGTTCGCCTCGATCCTGGCGACGCCGGCGGTGGCGCAGACCGCCGCTCCCACCGCCGCCGAGGCGCAGGCGTTCATCGATCGCGCGCAGCAGGAGATCACCGCGTTCAACCTGACCGCGCAGCGCGTGGCGTGGATCAACGCGACCTACATTATCGACGATACCGACGCACTCGCCGCCGAATATGGCGCCAGGGGCACCGAGATGGCGGTGCGTTTCGCGCTGGACGCGGCGCGCTTCCAGAAGGCGCCGGGGCTGTCGGCGGAGCAGCAGCGCCAGCTCAACATCCTGCGCAGCGCGGTCACCTTGCCTGCACCGACCACGCCGGGTGCCGCGCAGCAGCTCAACGACATCGCGACGCGGCTCGGTTCGGCCTATGGCAAGGGCAAGGGTCTGCGCGCCGGCAAGCCGATCAGCGGCAGCGACATCGAGGCGGCGATGGGCGACAGCCGCGATCCCAATGAGCTCAAGGAAATGTGGGTGAGCTGGCACGACCAGGTCGGCGCGCCGATGCGCGGCGATTATGCGAAGCTGGTCGGCATCGCCAATCAGGGCGCCAAGGAGCTGGGCTATCCCGATACCGGCGCGATGTGGCGCTCGGGCTATGACATGCCGCCCGAGGCATTCGAAAAGCTCACCGACAAATTGTGGAATGACGTGAAGCCCCTCTACCTCGCGTTGCACACCTATGTCCGCCGCAAGCTCAATGAGAAGTACGGCGATGCGGTGCAATCGAAGACGGGGCCGATCCGTGCCGACCTGCTCGGCAATATGTGGGCGCAGGAATGGGGCAATATCTACGATCTGGTCGCGCCGCCGGGCGTGGGCGATCTTGGCTTCGAGACCGGGGATCTGCTCAAGGCCAAGGGCTATGACTGGAAGAAGATGGTCCAGACCGGCGAGGGCTTCTATTCCTCGCTGGGCTTTGCGCCGCTGCCCGAGAGCTTCTGGCAGCGCTCGCAATTCCTGAAGCCGCAGGACCGCGAGGTCCAGTGCCATGCCTCGGCCTGGGACGTGGACGAGAAGGACGATCTGCGCATCAAGATGTGCATCAAGGTGAACTCGGACGACTTCACTACGATCCATCATGAGCTGGGCCACAATTATTACCAGCGGGCGTACAAGGGCTTGCCGGCGCTCTACCGCAACGGCGCCAATGACGGCTTCCATGAGGCGATCGGCGATTTCGTCGCGCTTTCGATCACGCCCAATTACCTCGTCCAGATCGGCCTGCTCGACCAGTCGAAGGTGCCGAGCGCGGACAAGGACATCGGCCTGTTGCTGCGCCAGGCGATGGACAAGGTGGCGTTCCTGCCCTTCGGCCTGATCGTCGATAAATGGCGCTGGGGCGTGTTCTCGGGCCAGATCCCGGAAGGCGGCTATCAGGCCGGGTGGGACAGGCTGCGGCTCGATTATCAGGGCGTGGTGCCGCCGGTGGCGCGCGACGAGACCAAGTTCGATCCGGGCGCCAAGAACCATATCCCCAACAACGTGCCCTATGCCCGCTATTTTCTGGCGCGGCTGCTCCAGTTCCAGTTCTACAAGGCGGCGTGCGACCAGGCCGGGTGGAAGGGACCGCTCCATCGCTGCTCGTTCTTCGGCAACAAGGAGGTCGGCGCGCGGCTCAACAAGATGCTGGAGATGGGCGCCTCCAAGCCCTGGCCCGACGCGCTGGAGGCCTTTACCGGCAGCCGCGAGATCTCGGGCAAGGCCATGGCCGAATATTTCGCGCCGCTGAAGGCGTGGCTCGACAAGCAGAACAAGGGACAGCCGCAGGGTTGGTGAGCACGGGCGCCGATATGGGATAACGGCGCGCAGACAGGGGAGAGACCGGGATGATCCGATACGCACTTGCGCTGGCATTGCTGGCGGCGCCGACGACGGCCTTTGCCCAGGCCGGGCCGGAGCAGGGGCCGGTGACGGTGGAGATCGTGGCTGCGGGGCAGGTGAAGATCCCTGCCCAGCGTTTCCGCTTCTCGGTGGACCTCAAGGCCAAGGGCGAGGACGAAGCGGCGGCCTCCGCCGCGCTGGCGGCGAACCGGGCCAGGCTGGTCCGGGCGCTGGCCGCCGCGAACATACGCGAGGCGCAGGCTGTAGCGGGCGCGCCCAATTCGATCATGGGCTTGCTCGCCGGATTGGCCGGCCGGAGCAAGCCGAGCTTCAGCTTCGACAGCCTCGGCAACGGCGATGGCGAGAAGCCGCAATCCACCGCGACCGAGAAGCTCATGTTCGACGCGCCGAGCCGCGCCGCGGCGCTCGCCGCGAAGCGGACGGTGGAGGATGCCGGCGGCAAGGTGGACGATGACGTGATCGCGCTGCTCGACGACTATACCGGCCCCACCCGCCGGGCCAAGGCCGATGCGATCGCCAAGGCGCGGGCCGAGGCGGCCGCCTATGGCGAGACGCTGGGGCTGCGGCATGCGGCGATTACGAAGGTGAGCGAGAAGCAGGATCCCGTCGCCGGATCGCTGGGCTTCATCACGCAACTGATCGGCATGTTCGGGGCGAAGGGCGGGTCGCAATCGGACGACGTGGTGGTGCCGGCGAACCTGACGGTGGAGTTTCAGCTCAGCCGGTAGGCGGGGCTGCCCCGTATTGACGGCGTGGTTTGCGGCGTATCCAGTGACGCTGAAGTAGCTTCCCTGGCGAAGGGATTCCGGCCGGTTGTGCCCGACTCTCGCTGGCCGCTTACTTCGCGGGCGGATCTTCATCGGGGATCATGTTCTCGTCGGCGATCTGCGCGTCCCATTCGGCCGAGCTGTCGGTGCCGTCCGGCTGGTGCGCGTGAGGGGCGGGGGCTTCGTCTTCCGGCAGGGGCTCGGGGTCGATCATTGCGGCTCTCCTTCGCGTCGCGGGAATGCGCGTGGCGGCAGGATAGCCTAATCCGGGCGCCGAGTCGGCCGCGATGAGCGGTAGCCGGATACCCTGAAGTCACAAAGGTCACGGGGTTCTCGTGCGTGGGCGCGCGAGGACTGCGATGATATTCAGATGAGCAAGAGCAATGGCGTGGATTTCATGCGAAATCCTACATTGCAAGGGTAATGGGGCGACTTAGCGGAACGGCGGCTCGTTGAAGGCGCGGAGCTTGCGGCTGTGCAGCTTGGCGCCTTCGCGGCGGAGCTCCTCGACCGCCTCGATGCCGATGCGGAGATGCTCGTTGATCGCGCGCTCGTAGAAGCGGTTGGCCTGGCCGGGGAGCTTGAGCTCGCCGTGCAGCGGCTTGTCCGAGACGCAGAGCAACGTGCCGTAGGGGACGCGGAAGCGATAGCCCTGCGCCGCGAGCGTGGCCGATTCCATGTCGACGCCGACCGCGCGGCTCAGCGAGAAGCGCAGCGCCGATTGCGAATAGCGCAGCTCCCAGTTGCGATCGTCGGTGGTGACGATCGTGCCGGTGCGCAGCCGCTGCTTCAGTTCGTCGCCCGACTGGCCGGAGATGGTCTCGGCCGCGCGGGCGAGGGCGAGCTGGACCTCGGCGATCGCGGGGATCGGGATCTCGGGCGGCAGCACTTCGTCCATGATGTGGTCGTCGCGCAGATAGGCGTGCGCGAGCACATAGTCGCCGATGCGCTGGCTGGGGCGCAGGCCGCCGCAATGGCCGATCATCAGCCACGCCTCGGGCCGCAGCACCGCGAGGTGATCGGTGATCGTCTTCGCGTTGGAAGGGCCGACGCCGATATTGACCAGGGTGATGCCCGCGCCGCCCGGCGCCATCAGGTGATAGGCGGGCATCTGGTGCCGGCGCCATGCACCGTCCGAAACCAGGCGATCGAGATCGTCGGCGTCTTCGATGACGATGCCGCCGGCACCCGAGACGCCGGTATAGCGGCTGTCCGGCCCGAGCTGGCTCGCCGCCCAGCGGACGAACTCATCGACATAGCGATGATAGTTGGTGAACAGGATGTAGCGCTGGAAATGCTCGATCGGCGTGCCGGTGTAATGGCGCAGGCGGGCGAGCGAGAAATCGGTGCGCAGCCCGTCGAACAGGGCGAGCGGGCGGGTTTCGTCGGGCGAGATCCACAGGCCGTCTGCGATCTCGTCGCCGATATGGGCGAGCTCGGTGGCGGGGAAATGGCGGGCGAGCTCGGTGGCCGAGACGTCGTCGAGGCTCAG
This sequence comes from Sphingomonas sp. dw_22, assembly GCF_018449795.1. Taxonomy (GTDB): domain Bacteria; phylum Pseudomonadota; class Alphaproteobacteria; order Sphingomonadales; family Sphingomonadaceae; genus Sphingomonas. The sequence goes on along the minus strand of NZ_JAAVVE010000042.1, from coordinate 15,753 downwards.
GATCTGGCCGGGATCGAGGACATAGGCGAACGGAATCTCCTGGCGGCCGGTGACCGCATGGACCTCGACATCATAATCCTCGATCAGGAAGGTGAGCTGCTCGACCAGATAGTTCGCGAACATCGCCGGCTTGGTGACCGAGATGCGATAGTCGCCGGCCTCGACCAGACGACCGAACGAGCGGCGCGGGACCGGGCGCTCGCTGCCGCCGCGATAGGTGAGGCGCAGCTCGGGATAGGCGAAGCTGCCGTCTATCCGTGCCTCGGGATCGGGCGGTGTGCCGTCGGTGAGATAGCGGTTGAGCGCGGCCTGAAGGCGATCGACCGACGCGCGATAGAGGCGGTCGAGATCGGCGACGAGATCGGATGCTTGAGTCATCTTTGAGGGCTAAGCTGCAAAGATGACGCTGGCAAGACCAGTAGAAATTTGAACGGCGTTCAAAACCGATCGTCATCCCGGCGAAGGCCGGGATGACGGAAGGAGTGAAGTTTACTTCTTGCCCTTGGCCGGCGTCTGCTTGTCGCCGAGATACTGAGTGGCGGCATAGGCCGCGCCGCCCACGGCAGCCGCAGCGCCCGCGGCGATCGCCGCCGCGGCGACCGGATGCTCCTTGACCGCGCCGACCGTGGCATCGACCGCGCTGCCGATCGCTTCCTGGGCCTGGGCGAGGAGCGACTTGGCGTCGGTGGCCGCCTGGGTGGCCGCGTTGTCGCCGGGAGTGATTTCGGTAGCCATGACGTTTTCCTTCGAGAATGGATTGCCCTGACTCAACTCCATCGCCTCCCGGCGGTTCCGATTCAGAGCTGGCCGAGCAGATATTCGGCCGAGCTGACTTCGAACTGGCCGGGCGCCTCGACATTGAGCTGCTCGACGGTGCCGTCGTTGACGACCATCGAGAAACGCTTGCCGCGCAGGCCCATGCCGAAGCCGGTGCCGTCCATTTCCAGGCCCAGCGCCTTCGCGAACGCGCCGTTGCCGTCGGCGAGCATCGTCACCTTGCCCTCGACGCCCTGCGCCTTGCCCCAGGCGCCCATCACGAACGCGTCGTTGACGGCGGTGCAGGCGATCTCGTCGATCCCCTTCGCCTTGATCTCGTCGGCCTTCTCGACGAAGCCCGGCAGGTGCTTGGCCGAGCAGGTGGGGGTGAAGGCGCCAGGCACCGAGAAGAGCGCGATCTTGCGGCCGGCGAAATAGCTTTCCGAATCGATCTGCTCGGGGCCTTCCTCGGTCACCTTGACGAACTGGGCCTGGGGGATGCGGTCGCCAACCTGGATGGTCATGTCACTCTCCTATGGGATTCGGCCCTCTCCAATCGGCGCTGAACGTTACATTTTCAAGCGTGGCGGAGCCGAAAGCGGACGGGTAAGCTGATCGCCTATGGAGTCGGCCGCGTTTCTCACCGGACAGTTCCTGCTGGCGATGCCCGGCATCGGCGATCCGCGCTTCGAGCGCGCGGTGATCGCGATGTGCGCGCATGACGAAGAGGGCGCGTTGGGCATCGGCATCGGCGAGACGATCGAGGGGCTGGGGTTGCATGACCTGCTGGAGCAGTTCGAGATCGATCCCGGCGAGGCGCCCGACGCGGCGGTGCATTTCGGCGGGCCGGTGGAGCCGCGGCGCGGCTTCGTGCTGCACTCGCCCGATTGGGGCGGGCAGGACACGATCGACGTGGGCGGGCGCTGGGCGCTTTCGGGCACGATCGACGTGCTGCGCGCGATCGCCGACGGCAAGGGGCCGAGCCGCTGGCTGGTCGCGCTCGGCTATGCCGGCTGGGGCGAGGGGCAGCTCGACGCCGAGATGACGCGGCACGGCTGGTTCAACACCGAAGGCAATACCGGGCTGCTCTACGACGTCGATGCCGAGGACCGTTGGGTGAAGGGATATGCCGCGGCCGGGATCGATCCGCGGCTGCTGGCGAACAGCACCGGGCGGGCATAGCCAAGGGACTTCGTTAGCGCTACCATCGGGGCTGGCCCGGGCAACGATCCGGGCTTGAGAGGGGCCTTGGACATGAAGCGTTTCCTTGCCGCGCTGGTGTTGCTCGCCGCGCCCGCCGCTGCGCAGACGATCGGCGATTTCCAGAATCATGGCGATATCGGCGTGACCTCGACCGCGGGGAGCGCGACGTTCGACGGAGGCAGCTATCGCATCGCCGCGAGCGGGGCGAACATCTGGGGGACGGCGGACGCCTTCCATTATGCCTGGACTCGGGCGTCGGGCGATCTCCACATCGCCGCCGACATCGCCTGGGAGGGGAAGGGCACCGATCCGCACCGCAAGGCGGGGCTGATGATCCGCCAGCACATCACGCCCGGATCGCCCTATGCCGATGTGATGGTGCATGGCGACGGGATGGTCTCGCTGCAATATCGCGAGGTGCAGGACGGGCCGACCTTCCAGATCGTCTCCGCGACTTGGCACCCCAGGCGCGTGCGGCTGGAGCGCGAAGGGGATTACGTGTGGTTCTCGGTCGCGGGCGAGGACGGGGTGCTGCGGCATGCCGGGGGTAATTACCGGATCGCCTTCCAGGCGCCCTATTTCGTCGGGCTGGCGGTCTCCGCGCACAATGACGCGGTGACCGAGACGGCGCGCTTCTCGAATGTTGAACTGACGGTGCCGAGCCTCGCCTACGTGCCGGACACCGGATATCCGGCGAAGGTCGAGAGCAGCCTGGAGGTGATGGACGTGGGCGGCATCCGGAGCCGTCGGATCGTGCGGACCTTCGACAGCAGGATCGAGGCGCCGAACTGGACCCGCGACGGCAAGGCGCTGGTCTATAATGCGGGCGGGCGGATCTGGCGGATTCCCGTCGAGGGCGGCGAGCCGGTGGCGATCGATACGGGGCCGAACGTCAAGAACAACAACGACCATGGGCTTTCGCCGGACGGCAGGCAGCTCGTGATCTCGGACCAGAGCGAGCCGGACGGCCTCTCGCGCATCTTCGTGCTGCCGCTGGCGGGATCGGCGCGGCCGCGCGAACTGGTGAGCAATCCGCAGGCGCGCTCCTATTGGCATGCCTGGACGCCGGACGGGAAGACGATCGCCTATGCTCATGTCGGGGCGAGCGACGGCAGCTACGATATCTGGTCGCGGGCGCTGGCGGGCGGGCCGGAAGTGCCTTTGGTCATCGGGCCAGGCGTGGACGACGGCCCCGAATATTCGCCCGACGGCAAGTGGCTCTATTTCAACTCGACCCGATCGGGCGCGATGCAGATCTGGCGGGTGCGGGCCGACGGTTCGAACCCGGAGCAGGTGACGACGGACCCCAATTTCCGCGACTGGTTCCCCCATTTCTCGCCCGACGGGAAATGGATAGCGTTCATCTCGTTCGGGCTCGACGTGGCGCTGGGGGATCATCCGCCCAATCGCGACGTGATGCTGCGGATCATGCCGGCGGATGGCAGCGCGCCGCCCCGGGTGCTGACGCGGCTGTTCGGCGGGCAGGGGACGATCAACGTGCCGAGCTGGTCGCCGGATTCGAAATCGGTTGCGTTCGTGAGCTACCGGCTGGTGCGGTAAGGCGCGACGGCAATCCCAAGCGTCACCCCGGCCGCAGTGCCGGGGTGACGGCGTGGAGGCATCATATAAAGATATCTTTATATTGAGATTGCGTCCGCCGGCCTAAACCGCTAGGGCGCGCCGCATGGCGGCTGGGCGGATTCCCGGCCCCGCAGCTTTGCTCAAATGGAGACCCGCTCGTGGCTACCGTGCTCGACAAGAAGGACTATGTGATCGCCGATATCGGCCTGGCCGATTTCGGGCGCAAGGAAATGAACATCGCCGAGACGGAGATGCCCGGCCTGATGGCGCTCCGCAGCGAGTTCGGCCCGACGCAGCCGCTGAAGGGCGCGCGCATCACCGGCTCGCTCCACATGACGATCCAGACCGCGGTGCTGATCGAGACGCTGACCGCGCTGGGCGCCGACGTCCGCTGGGCGACCTGCAACATCTTCTCGACCCAGGACCATGCCGCCGCCGCCATTGCCGCGTCGGGTGTGCCGGTGTTCGCGATCAAGGGCGAGAGCCTGGCCGAATATTGGGACTATGTTGGCTCGATCTTCGACTGGAGCACCGACGAGAACCCCGACCAGACCTGCAACATGATCCTCGACGACGGCGGCGACGCGACGATGTTCGCGCTGTGGGGCGCCAAGCTCGAGGCCGGCCAGACGATGCCCGAGCCGGAGAATGAGGAAGAGGTCGAGATGCAGCGCGCGCTCAAGGCGTTCATCGCCAAGAAGCCGGGCTATCTGACCGCCACCGTCAAGGCGATCAAGGGCGTCTCGGAAGAGACCACCACCGGCGTGCATCGTCTCTATTCGATCGCCAAGAAGGGCGAGCTGCCGTTCCCGGCGATCAACGTCAACGACAGCGTCACCAAGTCGAAGTTCGACAATCTCTATGGCTGCAAGGAATCGCTGGTCGACGCGATCCGCCGCGGCACCGACGTGATGCTGGCGGGCAAGGTCGCCGCGGTCGCCGGCTTCGGCGATGTCGGCAAGGGCAGCGCCCAGTCGCTCCGCAACGGCGGCGCGCGCGTGCTCGTGACCGAGATCGACCCGATCTGCGCGCTGCAGGCGGCGATGGAGGGCTTCGAGGTCGTGACGATGGAAGAGGCGGTGACCCGCGCCGACATCTTCGTGACAGCGACCGGCAATGCCGACGTCATCACCGCCGAGCACATGAAGGGCATGAAGAACATGGCCATCGTGTGCAACATCGGCCATTTCGACAGCGAGATTCAGATCGCCGCCCTGTCGAACTACAAGTGGACCGAGGTTAAGCCGCAGGTCGACCTGGTCGAGTTCCCGGACGGCAAGCAGATCATCGTGCTGTCGAAGGGCCGCTTGGTGAACCTGGGCAACGCGACCGGCCACCCGTCGTTCGTGATGTCCTCGTCCTTCACCAACCAGGTGCTGGCGCAGATCGAGCTTTGGACCAAGGGCGAGACCTATGGCAACGAAGTGTTCGTCCTGCCGAAGCACCTCGATGAGAAGGTCGCCGAGCTGCACCTCGAGAAGCTGGGCGTGAAGCTGACCAAGCTCACCAAGAAGCAGGCCGACTATATCGGCGTGCCGGTGGAAGGCCCGTTCAAGCCGGATCATTATCGCTACTGATCGCGCCAATCTGTATAACGAAAGGGCCGCGCTTTCCCAGGAGGGGGCGCGGCCCTTTTTATGGAAGGTGCGGATATTCGCGATGACGTGGACGGGCCGGCACCGGCAGCCGTTCAGCGATAGCCGAGCATTTCGCGAAGGCCGGGTGCGGCATAGTTTACGAGCTTCTTCTGTATTTCCGGAAGCTCGTCGGGAAACTTGATGGTAAGCCCGCTCAGATTCTCGCGCGCGGTGCCGCTCTGTTTGCGATCGGAACCGATGCGCACCCGCTCGCGCCAGTTGTCCCGCATGTCGATCCCGCAGGCGTCGAAGAGATTCGCGAAGAAATATTCAGCGCCGCGGCCGTCGAGATCCTTGAGCTGGGCGACCAGTTCTTCGTAGCGCACGAGATAGGCGCCGGTGCCGAGCCAGGCGACGGCATTATGGGTATAGATGTCCACCATCGGCGGGGCCTTCTGGTATATTCCGAAGATCATCAGATTGAGCAGTTCCTCGACCGAGAGGTCGCCCTGCTTCAGCCGATCGACGTTGCCGCTGAACTCATCCGAGAGGAAAAAGCGCGCACGTGCCAGCACCCAGGAATAGGGGTCGCGCACCAGCAGGATCTTGCGGGTGCCGGCCAGCTCCATCGCGGAATCGTCGGCGAAGAACAGATGCCCCCAGCTTAGTTGCGGCCGTCTGGGATCCAGCGCCGCGAGGTGCTGCCCGAGATTGGCCCATTGGATGAACTGGACGTGATATTGCTGCTCCACCGGCACGAACATGCGAACGATGTTGCGCAGCAGGTGGCTGCCGCTTTTAGGCACGCTGTTGAGGAAGACTCCCTGGCGTAGCGGGATCTGCTCAAAGCGGAGATTCTCTTCGTTGAGCGTATCGGGCTTCATCCGGACGATCGGCATTCGGCATTTCCTAGATAAAAACAAACCGGCGGCACGGGGCGCCGCCGGTTTGCCGTTTGACGCTTGCAACCGCAAGGCCAGGGCCCTTTGCGAGGGCCCTGGACCGGGCGATTAGAAGTGCGACTTGATGCTGAGGAATCCGCGCCGCCCCAGCAGATCATATTGTGACGAGAACACGCTCTGACCAACGGTCGTGATCTCGCTATTGTTGTACACCGAGACCCGCGGCGGCTTGGTGTTGAACAAGTTGGTTACGCCCAGCGTGATCTGCACGTGCGGTAGTTCCTTGGTGAGGGAGACGCTGTGGTAGAAGACCGGCTTCGCCCGCAGCTTATCGCAGAAGCCGTTCGGATAGATCGCGCTGGTCAGGCAGGTGTCACCATAATCGGCGATATAGTCGCTCACATCCGACGTGCCGCCGACAACGTTCAAGCCATAATAGGCCGAGAAGCTATCCTTCTCCCACGAGACGTTGAACGCACCCGTCCAGATCGGTTCGCCATCCTCGCCGTTGAAGGATTCCCGGGTGGTCGAATACAGGGCGATATAATCGACCGTCTGCCACGTCATTTCGGCGGTGGCTGACAGCTTGCCCCAGCTCCCGAGATCCTGCGCGATGTTTGCAGTGACATCGATGCCTTCGTTCTTCTGCTCGTTGATGTTGATGTACTGGTCTCGCACCTGCGTGATCGCAAGCGTGGTAGGATCGCGGTCGAACTGGGCGCAGAGCGGATCGTTCGGGAAGAAGTTCGAGTTGTAGCAGCGGCCGACGATCGTGGACGCGCCGAGCTTGCTGATCTCGCCCTTCACTTCGATGTTGAAGTAATCCACCGCGAGGTTGATCCGCGTTCTTGGCAGGAAGCCGAACTTCGGCATGAGGATCACGCTGGCCGTCTTCGCGGTCGAGGTTTCGGCCTTGACCACGCCAAGACCGCCGCCCGACAGCACTTCGACGTTGCTCGCCGAGCCGCCGGTGAAGTTGAGATCGGTGATGCCGGCGGCCGCGCAGTTCGCCACGAGTATATTCGACGCCGAACCGTTGTCGATCTTGGTTCCGAGACCGATGCACGGATCGATCGTCCGCCGCGTTCCGAAGCTCGATTGGTTGGCCAGGAACTGCTCGAACAGCGCCGGGGCGCGATAGCTGGTGCCCCACGATCCGCGGAAGCGCAGGAAGTCGTTCACCTGCCAGTTGGCACCGACCTTGTAGGTCCAGTTGTTCTTGTCGGACGCGGTCGCGCCGTCCTCGTCGCGGGTGGCCTTGAACTGCGTGTAGCGGCCCGAACCGGAGAGGGTGAACGACTGGACGAACGGCGTGTTGTGGATCAGCGGAAGATCGACTTCGGCGAACGCTTCCTCGGTGATGTTGTGGCCCGCGGTCACGCCCGACGAAGTGACGCCCCAGGCATTGTTCACGCAGCCATAGGGATCGTCTGCGACGGGACCGCAAACAATGTCGCCCGGATGGTCGAGGATCGTATCCCGCCGCCACGCGACGCCGGCCGCCACCGCAAGGTCGCCGGCCGGCAGCGTGACGATCGGACCGGTCACGCTGAATTCCGCGTTGAGCTGCTTGTAGCTGGTGCGGCCGGTGTCGACGCCGAACAGATAGGCGCGTTCCGCCGCGTTCGGATTGCCGGCTAGGAACTCCGGATCGGTCCAGCGCACGTCGACGCAGGGCGCGCCGCGGACGGCCGTGACTTCACCGGGCTGGCACGCGAAGGTGAAGAAGTCAGGCGAGGTGACGGCATCGTCGTAGATCTGGTCCTGCGTATAGGTGCCGGCCGACTTGCTGTACTGGACGAAGCCGTCCCAGGTCCAACCTTTCAGAAGCGACCCGAAGTCGCCGCGCAGACCGCCGACCGCACGCCAGTAATCGACGCGCTGACTCGAATCGAAGTGATCGGTGACAGGCGTGGGGCTGATGAAGCCCTCGCCGGTGAAGCCGGTGGCAGGGCCGCCCCAGTCCTCGGTATAGATATAATTCCAGAATTGGCGCGAAGCGTTCTGGTGCGTTTCGCGGCGATTCCACAGGCCTTCGGCATAAGCCTCGATATGCTCGCTGATATGGATCGACCCCTCGCCGTAGAAGGTCAGGCGCTTGGTCTCGGGGATCACCGAGTCTTGCTGATAGAAGGGATGGTCGAGATGGTCGATCGCCGCCGAGGCCGGATCATAACCCATCTGATAGAAATTGCTCGGCACGCCCAGGCCGATAGTCGGCCTCAGATTGGGGACGTAGTTGCCGAGATTCTCGCCGGGATAGGAATAGCCGCCGCGGCCCGTGCGGAGCGCTCCAGAGCTATAGTCGTACAGATAGACCTGTCCCCAGCTCAACTGGGCGCAGCGCGGCTTGCCGGTGCGCGGATCGGTGATGTCGATACGCTTGTTGCTGCTGTCGAAGACATAGTCCTGCGGACAGGTGAGGTAGCTGCGGTCGCCCGCGGCGAGTTCCTTCTGGCGATAATAGTCGGCCGCGAACATCACATGGCCGCCCAGCGAGCCGCCCCATTCAGTGCCCCAGGCGCCGCTGACACGGTACTGCTCACCGCCTTCTTCCTGCGGAACCGAGCCGAACGCGGTCAGCTCGAGGCCTTTGGTCTTGGTCTTGGTAATCAGGTTGACCACGCCGGCGACGGCGTCGGAGCCATAGACCGACGATGCGCCGTCCTTCTCGATCTGGACCTGCTGGATGATCGACTGCGGCAGCACGTTGAGGTCGAAGGCCGAAACCGCGCCGCGCGTGCCTGCCGGGCCAGCGCGGCGGCCGTTGAGCAGAACCAGCGTGCGATTCGCGCCGAGGCCGCGCAGCGAGATGGTCGAAGCGCCCGGGCCACCATCGGTGACGAAGTTCGATGAGATCGCGCTGGTCACCTGTGAGGAGCCCGAGGCGATCGGGCTCGACATCAGCATCTCGGCGGTATCGATAACGCCACGCTTCTCGGCGATCTCCGGATCGATCACCGCGATGGGCGAGGGGCTGTTGAAGGTCGAGCGCCGGATGCGCGAACCCGTGACGACGATGGCGCCATCGTCTGCGGGCTGATCGTTTGCGGTGGTATCCGGCACGGTCGCGTCGACCGGGGTGGCCTGTGCCGTGTCGGTAGCCGGAGTTTCCTGGGCCCAGGCGGGCGTAGCGATCAGCGCGAGGCCGGCAAACGCCGCCGAACGCAAAGCGGTGCCGTTGAGAAGAGATAACTGAACCATTGATGTACCCCCTTTTCGATGATCGAAATCTGACGCAGTTTTTAGTTGCGCTCAAGGCACGTCTGACCCGAAAATGTCGTATTGCAGCAACACTGTCTCTATTTTTTCCGACATGGAAACATATTGGAAATACAGCGGAAGGAGGACTGAAATCCGGAAGCTGTGGGGGTAGGTGTTCCGCAATGACCTTCCCGTATCGCACACCTTTTCGTAATGGGGTGCGCATGACCGGTCATCGCAGCCGCGCGAGTGCGGCTTGATCCATATCACCCAATCGGCAGCGGCGCTGGCGGGCGCGGTTCTTTTGCTGCTGTTGATCGCCGGCGTCTGGGCGCTCTATGCCGGGCTGCGCGCGCGGGCGGCGGCGCGGGAGATCCTTGAGGAGAATGCGCGGCTGGCGGTGCTCGGCGGCACTTCCCCGGCGCAGGCGATGCTGGTGCGCGGCGACGGGCGGATCGAGCTGTCGCGGCGGCTGAGCGACTGGCTGGGGCTCGACGTGATGCCGCGCGAGCTGGTCGAGCTTTCCGGCACGGATGCTGGACTGGCGACCGAGGATTTCGTCGCGCTCGCGGACCAGGTGACGGCGGCCCAAAAGGCCGGGCGCGCCTTCAGCATGTCGATCCGTCCGCGCGGATCGGAGCGCGCGCTGCTGGTGATGGGCGAGCGCGCCGCAGATGGCATCGACGTGCCGGGCGGCGTGGTGCTGTGGTTCCTCGACGCGACCGAGAGCCAGGACGAGATCGACCGGCTCCAGCGCGAGGCCTCGCAATTGCGGGCGGCGTTCGACGCGCTCACCGCGCTGATCGAGGCTGCGCCGATGCCGATGTGGTATCGCGGACCCGATCTCAGGCTGCTGATGGTCAATTCCGCCTATGTGACGGCCGTGGAAGGCAGGGATGCCGAGGATGCGGTGATGCGCGGGCTCGAGCTGGTCGATGGCGCCGGGCTGGGCGGGCCGCTCGCCAATGCGGCGATCGCGCGCGACACGCAGCAGCCGCAGACCGCGGCGATGCCGGCGACGATCGGCGGCGCGCGACGCATGCTGCGGCTGCACGACGTGCCGCTTTCGACCAGCGGGGTGGCGGGCTTCGCCATCGATATCGAGGATCTGGAACAGGCGCGTGGTGGGCTGAAGCGCTTCCGCGAGGCGCAGCGCGCGATGCTCGACCGGATGTCGGCAGGCGTGGCGCAGTTCGCGTCGGATCGCAGCCTGGTATTCTGCAACCAGCCCTTCCGCCGCATGTTCGCGATGCGCAACGAATGGCTGGCCGATCGGCCCGAGTTCGACCGCGTGCTGGAGCGGATGCGCGAGGCGCGCAAGCTGCCCGACGTGCGCGATTTCCCGGCGTGGAAGGCCGAGCATCGCGAATGGTTCCTGGCCGCGGAGGCGGTGGAGGAGACGTGGAGCGTCGCCGGTACGCATCTGCGCGTCGTGGCGCAGCCGCTGCCCGAGGGCGGGCTGCTGCTGCTGTTCGAGGACCGGACCCAGCAGTTCGAGCTGCAGCGCGAGCATGGCGAGATGCAGCAAGTGCGCACCGCGACGCTGGACAGCCTGGCCGAGGCGGTGGGCGTGTTCGGCAAGGGGCGGCTGCAATTGTGGAACCGCAAGTTCCGCCAGGTCTGGGGCTTCGAGGATTCGTTCCTCGACGGGCATCCCCAGATCGCCAATCTGGTGAAGGCGGCGGGGCCGAAACTCACCAATCCGGCGCGCGCCGAAGTGCTGGGCGACCTGATCCGCCTGGCGGCGAAGGACCGGCAGCAGCGCGGATCGAGCATCGTCTTCGCCGACGGGCGGCATTTCGACGTGGCGGCGGTGCCGCTGCCCGACGGCAATGCGATGGTGACGATGCTCGACACCAGCGACCGCGAGCGGATCGAGCGCGCGCTGCGCGACCGCAACGAGGCGCTGGAGGCGGCGGACCGGGTGCGGACCGCCTTCGTCGCCAATATGAGCTATGAGCTGCGGACGCCGCTCACCTCGATCAAGGGCTTTGCCGAGATGCTGCACGGCGGCTTTGCCGGCAGGCTGAGCACGGACGGGCTCGAATATGCCGAGGCGATCCTGTTCTCGGTCGATCGGCTGGGGGCGCTGATCGACGATGTCCTCGACCTGACCCAGAGCGAAGGGGCGCCGCTGGAGAAGGGGCCGGTCGATATCGAGCTGACAGCGAACAATGCCGCCGAAGTGATCGCGCCGCTGGCCAAGGCCAAGTCGATCGACCTGGTGGTGGAGGATCTCGGCACTGCGGGAATCGTGAACGGCGATGCGCGGCGATTGCGGCAGGTGGTGGAGCATCTGCTGCGCCATGCGGTGGCGGGCACGCCGGAGGGCGGGCGCGTGCTGCTGCATCTGGACGGAAACGCCAAGGTGGCGCGGGTGATCGTGTCCGACGACGGGCCGGGGATGAGCCGCGAGATGGTGGCGGGGGCGTTCGACCGGTTCGCGCAGCCCGGCATCTCGCGTAGCGGTGAGCGGGCACTGGGGCTGGGGCTGCCGCTGGCGAAGCAGTTCGTCGAGGCGCATGGCGGGCGGATCGAGATGATCTCGGAGCGCGGCGAGGGAACGCTGGTGACCGTGGAATTGCCGCGGGGATGAGGGAGGTTCTCCCAATTCCTCCCCGGAACGGGGAGGGGGACCATGCGAAGCATGGTGGAGGGGGCCCGCTTTCCTCCAACGATATCGCTTGTGGAGAGCTGGGCCCCTCCACCATTCGCTGCGCGAACGGTCCCCCTCTCCGTTCCGGGGAGGAATTTGATGCGGCTTGATTCTCTTGAGGATTCGCATGCGCTTGGTGCGCGGCTGGCGGAGGTTGTCCGGCCGGGCGATGTCATTGCGCTTTCGGGTCCGCTTGGTGCGGGGAAGACCAGCATCGCGCGGGGGCTGCTGGAGGCGCTCGGGCTGGAGGGCGAGGCGCCGAGCCCGAGCTTCGCGATCGTCCAGCCTTATGACTCGCCGGAAGTGCGGATTCCGGTGCTGCACGTCGATCTCTATCGCATCGAAGACCCGGACGAGGCCGAGGAACTGGGGCTCGACGACGCCCGCGCCGATTCGCTGCTGATCGTCGAATGGCCCGAGCGATTGGGGGCGGATGCGTGGCGCGACGCGCTGTGGCTCAGCCTGGAAGTTGCGCCGGACGGCGCGCGCTTCTTGACAGCCCGGGCCTCGGCGGCATGGAGGGACCGATGGCCCCAAATACTCCAATAGCCGATATGAATCCGCCCGCCGCCGCGCCCCCCTTTCTGGACGCCGCCGGATGGGGAGACGCTCATATCCTGCCGCTCGCCGGCGATGCCTCGTTTCGCCGCTATTTCCGGGTGGTGGACCATGATCGCAGCGCGGTGCTGATGGATGCGCCGCCGCCGCATGAGGATCCGCGGCCGTTCATCGCGGTGGCGCGCTGGCTGAACGAGCGCGGCTTCGCGGCGCCGGCGATCCTGCATGAGGATCTGAAGGAGGGGCTGGTGCTGCTCCAGGACTTCGGCGATGCGCGGCTGCGCGAGACCGTCGATGCGGCGCCGGAGAGCGAGCTGCGCTTCTATGAGGAGGCGGTTGACCTGCTGGTGCGGCTGCACGGGCATGAAGCGGGCGTGGCGCGGGCCTATACCTTGGCCGAATATCAGCGCGAGGCGGCGTTGCTGCCCGAATGGTATTGCCCCGCCGTGGGGATCGAGCCGGACATGGCGGGCTATGTCGTCGCCTGGGACAAGGTGCTGGCGCCGGTGCTGAACGGTCACACGCCCGTCACGGTGCTGCGCGACTACCATGCCGAGAACATCATGCTGATCGAAGGCAGCGAGAGCTTGGGACTGCTGGATTTCCAGGACGCGCTGGCCGGGCATCCGGCATATGACCTCGTCTCGCTGCTGCAGGATGCGCGGCGCGACGTGGATGCGGGCCTCGAGACCGCGATGCTCGATCGCTATAAGCGGATCACCGGCGCGGGCGACGATTTCGACGTCGCCTATCACGTGCTCGGCGCGCAGCGGAACGCCAAGATCATCGGTATCTTCACCCGACTTTGGAAACGCGACGGCAAGCCGCGCTATCCGGGGCTGTGCCCGCGCGTGTGGCGCTATATCGAGCGCGACTTGAAGCATCCGGCGCTGAAGCCGGTCGCCGACTGGTTCGATGCGAACATTCCCGCCGATCTGCGTGGAGACCCGATGACGATCGCCGCCCGATGACCACCGCGACCTATTCGCTGCGTCCGCAGCCGGCGGGCGTGGTTCCCGAAACCGCGATGGTGATGGCGGCGGGGCTGGGCAAGCGGATGCGTCCGCTCACCGCGACGCGGCCCAAGCCGCTGGTGGACGTCGGCGGCAAGCCGCTGATCGACCATGTCTTCGATCGGCTGCGCTCGGCCGGGATCAAGCGGGCGGTGGTCAATGTCCATTATCTGGCGGATCAGCTGGAGGCGCATCTGCGCGCGCGGGTGAAGGATATCGAGCTGGTCATCTCCGACGAGCGCAAGCAGTTGATGGAGACGGGCGGCGGCTTGGTGCAGGCGCAGGAGCTGATCGGCGACAAGCCGTTCGTCTGCGTAAACAGCGACAATCTGTGGGTGGATGGTCCGTCCGACGCGATCCGACAATTGGCGGCGCAGTGGGACGACGATCGGATGGATGCGCTGCTGCTGCTGGTGCCGCTGGCGCGCGCCAACTGCCATGCCGGGCAGGGCGATTTCCACCTCGACCCGTTCGGGCGGATCGTGGGACGGAGGAAGCCGGGGCGGCTGGCTCCGTTCGTCTATACCGGCGTGCAGATTCTCTCGCCGCGCCTGATCCGCGACTGGCCGGAGGGTCCGTTCTCGACCAATCTTTTCTGGAGCCGCGCGCTGGAGGCGGGGAGGCTCTGGGGGCTGGTGCACCAGGGGCTGTGGTTCGATATCGGATCGCCCCAGGCGATCGGCGCGGCGGAGGCGGAACTGGCGCAGATGTGACATCTTCTCCCTCTCCCCATCGGGGAGAGGGCTGGGGAGAGGGGAGAGTGCGGTGCCCTATCGATAGGGCACCCTCCCCGACCCTCTCCCCGGAGGGGAGAGGGAGTTAGGCGAAAGGCGAGGAAGCACGGACCCGATCATGCCCCAACGCCTCCACCTCTACACCATCCCGCCGCATCGCGCCTTTGCCGATGCGCTGGCGATCGGGCTGATCCGGCGCTTCGGCAATGATCCGATGCGGCTGGCGCGGGGGACCGTGCTGCTGCCCAACAACCGCGCCAAGCGGGTGATCCAGGATGCGTTCGTTCGCGCGAGCGAAGGAGGGTTGCTGCTGCCGCGGCTGGTGGCGGTGGGGGATCCCGAGCTGGACGAAGCGGTGTTCGATGCCGTCGATGACGTGGAGCCGGTGCCGCCTGCGGTGGAGCCGCTGCAACGGCGGATGATCCTGGCGCGGCTGATCCTGGCGCGGCTGATCCAGGCGGGCGAATCGCCGGTGGATGCTGCCGAGGCGATACGGCTCGCAGGCGAGCTGGCGGCGACGCTCGACCAGTTGCTGATCGAGGAAGTGCATCCGCGGCGGCTGCGCGAGCTGGAACTGGGGCCGGAGCTTTCGGCGCATTGGGAACGGTCGCTCGCCTTGTTCGAGACGGTGCTGACGCGCTGGCCCGAGGAACTGGCGAAGCTGGAACGGATCGACCTGGCCGAGCGGCGGCGTCTGCTGCTCGACAAGGTGGCGAAGCGCTGGCGGGAGGCGCCGCCCCAGGGTTTCGTATGCGCGGCGGGCATCACGGCCTCGGCACCGGCCTTTGCGCGGTTGCTGCGGGTGGTGGCAGGGATGCCGCTGGGGATGGTGGTGCTGCCGGGGCTGGCGACGGGGATCAGCGATGCCGAGTGGGATTCGCTCGGGCCGCATCCCGCCGATCCCGTGAGCGGACGTCGGCGGCGGAGCATCGAGACGCATCCGCAATATCACCTGAAGCTGCTGCTCGAGCGGATGGGCGTGCATTGCAGCGAGTTCGATCCGTGGCGCGCGGCGAGCGAGTTCGATGCGCCGCCGGCGCGGAGCAAGGCGATCGCCTCCGCCATGCAGCCGCCCGAGCTTACCCATGGCTGGACCGACCTGCCCCGCGCCGAACGGCGGCTGGAGGGCGTGCGGGCGCTGGAGGTGGCGACGCCGGCCGAGGAGGCGCAGGCGATCGCGCTGGCGCTGCGCGAGGCGCTGGAGACGCCCGGACGCACCGCTGCGCTGGTGACGCCCGATCGCGCGCTGGCGCGGCGGGTGGCGGCGCATTGCGCGCGCTGGGGGCTGGCGATCGACGATTCGGCGGGGCAGCCGCTCTCGGTGCTGCCGCCGGGGACGTTGCTGCTGGCGCTGGCCGATGCGGCGAGCCAGGGCTTCGCGCCGATGGCATTGCTGACGCTGCTCAAGCATCCGCTGGTGATGCCGGAGATTCGGCTGGAATGGCTGGAGGGCGTGCGGTCGCTCGATCGGGCGCTGAGGGGACCGCGTCCGGCGCCGGGGCTGGTGGGGATCGACCGGCATCTGGCCGAGCAGGACGGGCGCGACGGGCATGTGCGGCGGGAGGCGCA
>NZ_JAAVVE010000041.1 GCF_018449795.1 Sphingomonas sp. dw_22 | reverse complement strand
GGACGCGGAAATAATGCGCATCATCGCCGGCACCTGGCGCGGCCGCCCGCTGGTGGCGCCGAAGGGCGACACCACGCGCCCCACCGCCGATCGCACGCGCGAGGCACTGTTCTCGATGCTCACCAGCCGCATCGGCAGCTTCGAGGAGCTGGCGGTCGCCGATCTCTTCGCCGGTTCGGGCGCGCTGGGGCTGGAGGCGCTGTCGCGCGGCGCCGCCTCCTGCCTGTTCGTCGAGCAGGATCGCGCCGCGCTCGATGCGCTCCGGGCCAATATCGCAAAGCTGGGCGCCATCGGTGCCGAAGTCCGCGCGACCTCCGCTCTGGCACTGGGTCCGGCCCCCAAGCCGCTCGACCTGATCCTGATGGACCCGCCCTATGGCACCGGCGCCGGCGCGGTGGCGCTCGACAAGCTCGGGCGCCTCGGCTGGACGGGGCCGGCCACCTGGATCAGCATCGAAACCGCGAAGGACGAAACGGTCGAGGTCGCCGGCTTCACCGCGGACGTCACCCGCGTCCACGGCAAGGCCCGGCTTACGCTGCTGCGCGCGGGCTAGAACCAGGGCTTCAGCGTATAGCGCATGTCCTGCTGGGCGCCGCCGCGCTCGATCTTGAGCGACACCTCCTTGCCCGGACCGCCCGTAATCGCGCGGATCATCGCCTGCAGGTCGCCGCCCCGCAGCACGTCGCCTTTCCGCACGCCGGCCTGCGCCGCGGGGCTGCCGATGCCGACATCGGAGACGACCACATGTCCCTTCGCCTCGTCGATCCACAGGCCGGAGAGCGGATAGCCCAGCTTCGGCTCCGCGCGGCCGTTGGGCGTGGCGTAGAGCGCCCCTTCCGAGACGTCGGTGCTGAGATTGAGCAAGGATAGGGTGGAGAGGCCGATGATGCCGTCCTGCCAACCGACTGAGCGCGTGCCCGGCTCGTTCAGCTTCACCAGCGAGTTCTCGAAAACGAACCGCCCCATTTTCAGCCGCCCGGCGCGATAGATCCGCGCGGGGATGCCGTCGCCGTCGCCGATTCCCTGGGCACGTGTCGGCGCATAGGGCTTGTCGCTGTCCCACAGCCCACTCTTATCGGCTGCGCGCCCGGTCAGGCTCAAGCCCGGCGCACCGGTGTCGATCAGGAAATCGCCCGCGAAATCGTCGATCGATGCCTCCACAACGAGACGCTGGCCCCCTCTCTCCCGCAGGAAGCGCGACGGCAGGCGCGTCAATCCGTCGAAATTCGGCCGCCCGTCGATCCAGGCGCGCCACTCCCCCTTCGCGAAGTCGAAGTCGCTGTCATAGGTGGTGAACAGCCCCGCGCCGAAGGTTCCCACCGCTTCGGCGCTCAAGCGCTTGGCGATGCCAGCGAACAGCGTGTTCTGGAAGCGTATGCCGCTGGTCAGCCGCACTTCCTTGGCGATATACCAGCTATGGTAGGCCACTTTGCCGCCCACCCCTGCTATCGGTCTTCCCGTCGTCGCCGAGAGGCCAGCCTTCTTGGCGAAGTCTATATCGATGATGCTCAGCACCGCGCCGGTATCTACGATGAATGGATAGGGGCCCTTGCCATTCAGCGTCGCGCTGATCCACACCCGGCCCTTGTCGACCAGAATTGGATTGGTCACGGGCGGGTCCGCGTCCGCGAAAGCCCGGCGTGGAAATCCCGTCGCGGCAGCCAGGGCGAGGCCGCTGCCCAGCAGATTGCGCCTGTCGATCATGCCGCCCTTCCCGGTGAACAAGAGGAAAACTTTAGGCAAACCAGATTACCGGATAAAGACGCTATTTCCTCCGCACCAGCGCCAGTCCCACCAGGCTCAGCAGCGCCGCGCCGGACAGGTAATAGCCCACCCAGGCGAGCCCGCCCTGCTTCACCAAGGTCTCGGCGATCAGCGGGGTCAGCCCGCCGCCGATGATCCCGCCGATGTTGAACGTCACCGACACGCCGGTATAGCGCACCCGCGCCGGAAACAGGCTCGGCAGCCATGCCCCCAGCGGCCCATAGACGAAGCCCATCGTGAACAGCGCGAAGGCCAGCCAGGCGAACACGCTCGGCAGCGATCCGGGCACCAGCAGGGTCGCCATCGTCAGCCCCACCGGGATCGTGACGATGCAGCCGCGCACCAGCATCTTCCCCGCGCTCGCCCGATCGGCCCAGATGCCGGCGGTCGCGATGCCGCCGGCCATGAACAGGATCGCGACCAGCTCCAGCGCCAGGAAGGTCTCGCGGTCGTAATGCAGCGCCTTGGTGCCGTATCCGATCACGAACAGCGTCGAGATGTAGAAGAGCGCGAAGCAGGCGATCGTCCCCATCGTTCCCGCCAGCGTCTGGAGCGGATGCTCGCGCAGCAGCTCGCCGATCGGGACGGCCGGCGGCGGGGCCTTCTCGCCCGCCGCGACGAACTCGGGCGTCTCGGTGAGCTTGAGGCGCACCCACAGCCCCAGCCCGACCAGCACCGCGCTCGCCAGGAACGGCGCCCGCCAGCCCCAGTCGCGGAACTGCGCGTCGGAGAGCAGCGCCCCCAGCACCAGATAGAAGCCGTTGGCGAAGATGAAGCCCACCGGCGCCCCCATCGGCGGGAAGCTGCCATAGCGGTTCGCCCAGCCCGGCGGGGCATTCTCCACCGCGAGCAGGCTCGCCCCGCCCCATTCGCCGCCCAGCCCCAGTCCCTGGCCGAAGCGCAGCAGGCACAGCAGCAGCGGCGCGACCCAGCCGATCATCGCATAGGTCGGCAGGAAGGCGATCAGCACGGTGGAAAGCCCCATCAGCATCAGCGAGGCGACGAGCGTCGACTTGCGCCCCAGCCGGTCCCCGAAATGCCCGAAGACCAGCCCGCCCAGCGGCCGCGCGAAGAAGGCGACCGAGAAGCTGGCATAGGCGCCCACCTGCTGCAGCCACGGCTCCTGCGCCGGGAAGAACAGCGGCCCGAACACGAGTGCCGCGGCAGTCGCGTAGATATAGAAATCGTAGAACTCGACCGAGGTGCCGACCAGGCTGGCGAACAGGATGCGGCGATGCGATGCGGCTGGTGCGGTATGGACGGTCACGGTTTCCCCTCTCCCTCTCCCCGATGGCGCGGGGCAGCGGCTCTCCTTCTCCTATTGTCGGAAAAGGTCCAGTCCGTTCATCCGCAGGACAGTTGCGCGCGGCTATCAAAGGATCACGACACAGCGCCGCCATGAGGGAGACGGACGATGCTCGGACCGACAGCACGGCGCCTATTGTTCGCCATCGTGTTCGCGCTGCTCGCCGGCCTGCTGGTCGCGTTCGTGAATCCGGTGGATCATGTGAAGGCCGATCTCCACGCCGACACCCACGGCCTCAGGCACAGCCTGCGCCTGGTGGAGCACGATCTGTAGCGCCCCGGAACCATTACGGAATCCTCACGCCACCGGGCGCCTTCCCTCTCGAATCCTTACGGCGGCCCGGACCATATCGGCGGGATGATAGACCCTCATCGCCATCATCTTCTCATCCCGCGCCACGGCCGGCCTGCCCAGCCGCGCCTGAAGCGCTGGTGGTTGGCCGCCGTCGACTGGCTGGGCGCGCAGAAGCCGCTCAACCTCATCCTCGGCGCGGTCACGATAATCGCGGTCGTCGCCGCGCTCGTCCAACTGGCCTGAACGGCGCCGAAATCCGGCAGTTCGCGTCTCAGTGCAGCCCGAACGCCTTCACCGCGGTCAGCATCAGCCAGTAGAGACCGCCCGAGAGCAGCATCGCCGCCGGCAGCGTCAGCAGCCAGGCCAGCGCCAGGTTGCGCACCGTGCGCGCCTGGAGCCCCGACCCGCTCGCCACCGAGGCGCCGGCCACGCCGGAGGACAGGATATGCGTGGTCGAGACCGGCAGCCCGAAGTGGTCGGCGGCCAGGATCGTGCCCGCCGCCACCAGCTCGGCCGATGCGCCCATGCCATAGGTCATGTGCTGCTTGCCGATCTTCTCGCCCACCGTGATGACGATCCGCTTCCAGCCGATCATCGTGCCCAGCCCCAGCGCCAGCGCGACGACGATCTTCACCCAGATCGGGATGAAGCGCGTGCCGGCCTCGAGGTCCGTCTGATAGTCCTTCAGCGCCTTCAGCTCGGCGGGCTGATAGCCCTCGGGCTTCTTGATCGCGAGCCTGGTGGTGTCGAGCACCAGATACATGTCGTTGCGCACGTTCGAGGTCGCCTCGGCCGGCACCTTGCTCAGCGAGCCATAGCTCGCCACGCGCTGGGTCAGATCCTTGGAGAGGCTGTCGAGCGCCGCGAACACCTGCGGCCCCTCGGCCTTGCGCTGCTGGAGCGCATTGGTCAGCACGCCGCGCGCCTGCTCCGGCGCGATCGCCAGGCCGCCGCTGCGCGCATCGAAGGCCGCATTGGCCATGTTCGCGGTCTGGACGAAGGCGGGCGTCGCGCTCGCCGGCAGCGTGCGGTTCAGCGCATAGGCGGTGGGGGCGCAGCCGATCAGGATCAGCATGATGAGCCCCATGCCCTTCTGCCCGTCGTTCGAGCCATGGCTGAACGAGACCGCGGTGCAGGTGAAGATCAGCAGCGCGCGGATGCCCCTGGGCGGCGGCGCGCTGTCCATCGGCGCCTTGTAGAGCTTGGGGTTGCGCAGCAGCATCCGCATGACGAGCAGGAGCAGCAGCGCCGCGCCGAAGCCGATCAGCGGCGCCATCCAGAGACCCGTGAGGATCTTGGTCGCCTGGCTCCAGTCGACGCCCGCGGTGCCGCCGCGCGAACCGGCCGAGATGAGCTGGTTGGCGAAGCCCACGCCCAGCACCGAACCGATCAGCGTGTGGCTCGAGCTGTTGGGCAGCCCGACATACCAGGTGCCGAGGTTCCACAGCACCGCCGCGAGCAGCAGCGCGAAGATCATCGCGAATCCTGCCGAGGAGCCGACGTTGAGGATCAGGTCCACCGGCAGCAGCGTGATGATCGAATAGGCGACTGCCCCGCTCGAGACCATCACGCCCAGGAAATTGAAGAAGCCGGACCACACCACCGCCAGATGGGCGGGCATCGAATTGGTGTAGATCACGGTGGCCACCGCATTGGCGGTATCATGGAAGCCGTTCACGAACTCGAAGCCGAGCGCGATCAGCAGCGCCAGCCCCAGAAAGGCGAACACGCCCAGCGCCAGCTCCTCGCCGACCCCCCGCGTGTCGGTCAGCACGCTCCAGCCGGCAAAGGCCATTCCGCCCACCACGATGGCGGCGAACAGCAGCTTGGCTAGCGGATGCGTGTTATAGTCGAATCGCGGGCTCCGGGGCAGTTCAGCCGCCGGGGCTTGGTCCATTGCGAGTGTGGCCATGATGTTTGGGCCTCTGGCCCCGACCTGTGACAGCATGATGACAATTGCGTTACAAAGCCGTCTAAAGCGTCGAAGGCGTGCAGGTCGTGTGGGTAATCTTCACCACCTTCCCGCTCGCATCCTTCTCCTCGTGGCGCCCCGGCACGCAGGCCGGCTTGCGCGCCGAGGGCTGGCTGGTCCGCCAGGCGAGGAATGCCGCGAATATGGCGAGCGCCAGCACGACCGCGATCCGAACCCTTCTGCTGCGCAACTGCATCGCCTTGCTCCTTCACCAGCCCGACTAGCCGTGTCGGGGCGCGCAAGCAACTTGCTCCCGGCGCTCGCGTTCCCTACCTGTTCGCCGATGAGTCTCCCCGCGCCCACTCCTGAAGACGCCCCCTATCTTGCGGGCCTGAACGCCCCTCAGCGCGAAGCCGTGCTCACCACCGAAGGCCCCGTGCTCGTCCTGGCGGGAGCTGGCACCGGCAAGACCGCTGCGCTCACCGCGCGCCTCGCGCACCTGCTCTGGACGCGGAAGGCCTATCCGTCCGAGCTGCTCGCCGTCACCTTCACCAACAAGGCCGCGCGCGAGATGCGGGAGCGCGTCGGCCGACTCGTCGGCGATGCGGTGGAGGGGATGCCGTGGCTCGGCACCTTCCACGCGATCGGCGCCCGGATGCTCCGCCGCCATGCCGAGCTGGTCGGCCTGCAATCCAATTTCACGATCCTCGACACCGACGATCAACTCCGCCTGCTCAAGCAGCTCATCACCGCCGCCGACCTGGATGAGAAGCGCTGGCCCGCCCGCCAGCTGGGCGGGCTGATCGACGGCTGGAAGAACCGCGGCCTCATCCCCGCGGACATCGACGCTGGCGAGTCGGAGCTCTACGCGAACGGCCAAGGCCAAAAGCTCTACGCGCAATATCAGGATCGCCTGCGCACGCTGAACGCCTGCGATTTCGGCGACCTGCTCCTCCACATGCTCACGATCCTCAAGACCAATCGCGAGGTGCTGGCATCCTATCAGCAGCGCTTCCGCTACATATTGGTCGACGAGTATCAGGACACCAACGCCGTCCAGTATCTCTGGCTCCGCCTGCTCGCGCAGGAGCGCAAGAACATCTGCTGCGTGGGCGACGACGACCAGTCGATCTATTCGTGGCGCGGCGCACAGGTGGAGAACATCCTCAAGTTCGAAAAGGACTTCCCCGGCGCCAAGGTGATCCGCCTGGAGCAGAATTACCGCTCCACCCCGCACATCCTCGGCGCCGCGTCGGGCGTGATCGCCAATAATGGCGGCCGCCTCGGCAAGACCTTGTGGACCGAGAAGGATGTCGGCGAGAAGGTCAAGGTGCTTGGCGTCTGGGACGGCCCCGAGGAAGCGCGCCGCGTGGGCGAGGAGATCGAGGGCCTCCAGCGCGGCGGGCTCTCGCTGGATGCCACGGCCATCCTGGTTCGCGCCCAGCACCAGACCCGCGAGTTCGAGGACCGCTTCATCGCGATCGGCCTGCCCTATCGCATCATCGGCGGCTTCCGCTTCTACGAGCGGCAGGAGATCCGCGACGCGCTCGCCTATCTGCGCATCGTCGCGCAGCCCGCCGACGACCTCGCCTTCGAGCGTATCGTCAACACGCCCAAGCGCGGCCTGGGCGACAAGGCGCTGGCGAAGGTCCACCAATATGCCCGTGCGGCCGGCATCCCCCTCGCCACCGCCGCCGCCCGCATCCTCGACAGCGACGAACTGACGCCCCAGGCCCGCCGCAGCCTAGGCAATCTGATCGGCGACATCGCCCGCTGGCGGAGCATGGGTGACACCCTCCCCCATCCCGAGCTGGCCCGCATCATCCTCGACGAGTCCGGCTACACCGCCATGTGGCAGGCCGATCGCACGGCAGAGGCCGCCGGCCGCCTCGAAAACCTCAACGAACTCGTCCGCGCGATGGAGGAATATGAGTCCCTCACCGCGTTCCTCGAGCATGTCAGCCTCGTCATGGACAATGAGAACAATGCCGAGGAGCCCAAGGTCACGATCATGACGATCCACGCCGCCAAGGGCCTGGAGTTCGACACCGTGTTCCTGGCGGGCTGGGAGGAAGGCATCTTCCCCTCGCAGCGCGCGCTCGACGAGGGCGGCCTGGCGTCGCTGGAGGAGGAACGCCGCCTCGCCTATGTCGCGATCACCCGCGCCCGGCGCAGCGCGACCATCCTCCATGCGGCCAATCGCCGCATCTACGGCCAGTGGACGTCGAGCCTGCCCTCACGATTCATCGCCGAGCTGCCGGGCGAGCACACCGAGCAGGAAAGCACCATGTCCGGCGGCGAGAGCCTGTGGCGTGCCAACTGGTCGGAGCGCGCCGATCCCTTCGCCGATGTCGGCCGCGGCACCGGCCGAGGCCCTGGCTGGCAGCGCGCGGCGGGCGTGGACCCCAAGAACCCCGGCGGCGGCTTCACCCCCCGCACCTTCACTCGCGAACCCGCGCGCGTATTGGAAAGCCGCGCCTCGGCGGTGAGCTTCGGCGCCAAGCCCCGCAGCGACCTGTCGCTGGGGATGCGCGTCTTCCACCAGAAGTTCGGCTATGGCCTGATCGCCGAGATCGAAGGCAACAAGCTGGAGATCGATTTCGAGACCGCCGGGCGCAAGCGGGTGATGGACAGTTTCGTGAGCCTGGACTGAAGACAGCCCGACTTTTTTGCGCAGTCTGGACGAAAAACGTTAAAGGAAGACTGTCAACGATTTGCGGTATTTTCGAAAATTCTCTAAGAATTGACTTGTCAAAGAAAATACCCAGCGCTCACCACTGCTATTTGAGTTTCGCGGATGCCAACTTATCCTCCAGAAAACTGTCGGGACTGCGCATATGGGCATTGGGTTTGGTCAAACAAACCCTATCCTGAGGGCCGTCGGCGCATTATCGTTCAACGCTCGGGCCGGTGCATGTTTGAAGGATCTTCCGCAGCAGGTAGCACGGTGAAAGCTCCGCTTCGGGCGATGGAACCGTTTCAAAATTGCAATGCATGGAAGGGACAAAATGATGCGTAAAGGGAAGTTGGCCCAAGCTCTCAATATGGCTCTTCTCTTCGTGCTTGGCAGTTGTGCTTCAAGCGGCGAGTTGCGAGCAAAACCTGCATCGTTGATCCTGGAATCTCCAAAAAGTGAGAAGCAGGTGTCTGGGTGTATTTCGGAGGCTCTCTCTGGTAGCAAGTCTCTATATTGGTCCACGCAACCGAAAGTTTCCGGAACGGCATTTACGTTTGGCGAAACGTCAGATGCCGTGATAGTACTTGATGTTGACGAGCGAGGCACGGGATCGGCAATCACGATGCACAAAAAGTCCGGACCGATGCTTGGTATGGATAGGAAGGTGGAACGAGCCGCTCAAGGGTGCATTTAACTCGACAACATAGTTCTATTCCAAAGATGATGGGAGATCTGCACGGTGCGCATCGCGCTCTATGAAGTCGATCAGGCAGCGGCGATGCTCGATACGCTTCTTGATCGCGTAGAAGCGGGAGAGGTTATTGGCCTGACGCGCAATGGAAAGCTCGTGGCACGGCTGATCCCCGCGACACCTTCTGCCACCTGAGAAACCTTGGCCGGGAACCGGCCCTTCCAAAATAGGATTTCGCCTGAAATACGCTCGCAGATGCGCGAGTCCCCTCACCTTCCCATCCGTCCCCACAGCGTCTGCCCGCTATGACAGCTGGACGCCGCGCCGGCAGCGCGACTTAATCCATGCGCTCGCCGTCATCGGCAGCGTCACCCATGCCGTCCGTGCAATGGGGATGGGCAAGCAGTCCGCCGCGCCGATGCGCTGCGTGATCGCCCCGGCGCGGAAGTCCTCGCCGCGGCTTGGGACTGCGCGCTTCAGATGGGCTATGACAACCTCTTCGAGCAGCGATGGACCACGCGATTAACGGCATCACCATCCCGCGCTATTATCGCGGCAAGCAGATCGGCACGATCCGCCGCCCGGACTTCCGCATGGCGCTGGCCGCGCTCGCCACACCGCCGAACTGCCTCGGAAGAAACCTACGAGATGAATCGCATTACCAGGAACTTAGTCAATTTCGCCAAGCTCGCCTGCCTTCAGCTCGCCGCAGCCGCCCCCGGCTCCACCGCCATCAGCGTCTCGCCCTGGTATTTCTCCAGCCCCGCATCGTACAGCGTGCTGATCTCGAACGCCCGCTCCAGCACCGTCAGATCCTTCAGCCCGTCGAGCTTGAACGTTCCCACCTTCTCCTCGCGCGGCAGCATGCCCTCGCGCGAGACGACCACGCCGTCGACATAGAGCGCGCCGTGGCGGGTGTAGAGAATGTGCGGGGCCAGGATCATCCGCGTGCGGTTATAGGTGGCGGACAGGCAGCGCTGGCGCACGATTCCCTCAAGCACGGTCGGCGTGTTGTTCACGGGCGCGGGCGCAGGATCGGGTTCGAGGCTCAGTTTCATACAGACAATTATGGGCAAGATGCTGCGATGCAGCAAGCCTGAAATCCGATTAACCCACTATGCGATGTCCATTGCACGGCCCCGCGCCGGCCTGGATGCAGGATTTTCGCTCGCCCGGGGCCGTCATTCAGCCGCCCTTCACGCATGTTGCCGGAACGTTTCGCAGCCTCTAGCCGTACCGGCTGCACCTGAAGGAGAGCACGACAATGAAACACGTCATGGGCTTTGCGGCGCTGGCCGCGAGCTGCCTCGCCATCGCCGCCCCCGCCGCGGCGCAGACCGCGACGCGCTATGCGGGGCCGCAGGACGAGGAGGCCCGGTTCGACGCGGCCCAGCGCCGCTTCGATGCCGAATATGAGGCGTTCCAGAACGCGATCGAGCGCTATCGCCAGTTCCGCGCCAGCCGCGCCGATTACGGCCCGCCGCCCCGCCCGGGCTATGACGACGAGCGCGACGAGGGAGATTACGATGCGTCCCGCTATTATCGCCCCGGCCCCCAGCGCGTGCTCGGCGCCGAGGACCGCGTCTATCGCGGGCAGGACGGCCGCTATTATTGCCGCCGCAACGACGGCACGACCGGCCTGATCGTCGGCGGCGCCGCGGGCGGCCTGTTCGGCAACGCCATCTCGAACCGCCATTCGCGCACCGTCGGCACGCTGCTCGGCGCGATCGCGGGCGCGGCGATCGGCAGCTCGGTCGATCGCAACAACCAGCAGGTCACCTGCCAGTAACCAACCCCCGGGGTGCCACCCGAAAAAGGCGGCACCCCGATCGCTTCCACAGCAACATTTCGTTACAAGCGGCGCCTTGAACCCCGCCTGCCCCCGCCCTATCCTCGAAGAGCGGACCGGGCCCCTCTGGCGAGGGCTTACAGCAAGCCCTCGTGATGTCGGACCGCATCGAGCGTGCTCGGTGCAGGACGGTGGCCCTTCCCCCTAACCGCCCCTCCCCGCCGAGCCGCTCGATCGATGCAACATCGATGGAAAGAGGCTTATGAATACCCTGATCGAGCGGCTGATCGCCGCCCACCGCGTCCTGAATCGCGAGATACGGCGCGAGCTCGCCCGCCGCATGCCGGACCAGCTCCGCCTGAACCGGCTCAAGAAGGAGCGGCTGGCCATCAAGGACCGGCTGTTCCGCTATTTCCCCGACGCCGCCGAGATGCGCAGCGTCGCCCGCCTGGCGCTGGGCCGCGCCCGTCCCGCCCGGATCTGAAGGAGACCCGCCTTGTTCGAACCCGCATCCTATCGCGTCCCGTCGTCCCAAGCCCAGGGCGCCGCGCTCCATGAGGGGCTGCGCCGCTACATGCTCGGCATCTATCGCACCATGGCGCTCGGCCTGGGCCTCACCGGCCTGGTCGCCCTGCTCGTGGCGAGCACGCCGGCGCTCTACGGCCCGATCTTCGGCACCCCGCTCAAATGGGTGGCGATGCTGGCGCCGCTCGCCTTCGTGTTCTTCTTCACCTTCCGCATCGATCGCATGACCGTCGCCGGCGCGCGGACCGCCTTCTTCGCCTTCGCGGCGGTGATGGGCGTGTCGATGGCCAGCATCTTCCTGGTCTTCACCGATCTCAGCATCGCCACGGCCTTCTTCGCGGCGGCGGCGCTGTTCCTGGGCCTGAGCCTGTGGGGCTACACCACCAAGACCGATCTCTCGCGCTTCTCGACCTTCCTGATGATCGGCCTGTTCGCCGTGATCGCGGTGAGCCTGGTCAATCTGTTCATCGGATCGAGCCTGCTCCAGACGGCGATCTCGGTCGCCGGCGTGCTGGTCTTCACCGGCCTCACCGCCTGGGACACGCAGCGGCTGAAGAGCGAGTATCTCGCCTATGCCGGAACCCAGGGGACCGAGAAGCTCGCGATCATGGGCGCGCTGTCGCTCTATCTGAACCTCATCAACCTGTTCCAGCTCCTGCTGCAACTGATCGGCCAGCGCGAGGAATGAGCCGGCGGTGGCGATCGTCGGCCTTGCAAAATAGGATTTGAGAGCAGAGCGAAGGACCGGCTCTTTCTCATCGTCGGCATTCCGGAAACGTGCGGGCAAACCGCGTGGAAAGACGCTCGAGTCGAGTCAACTTGGTCAACCGGCCCGGCCCTTATCCGTCACCCCGGCACTTCCGCCGGGGTGACGAAGGAACCAGGCAACTTCACCGCGCACCCGTCCCTAGTGCCAGAACAACAGCAGCAGGATGATGATCGGGATCGGAATCCCCAGCAGCCACAACAGGATACCCTTGCCCATTTCGATTTTCTCCTAACCGATTGATTTCCAGGACATACGAACCAGCCGACGGCGATCAGGTTCCTTTGGGGTGGAACTGCGGGCCGGTTCGAGCGATGAGCGCTTCGTGACCGAAGGCCTTCCCATGCCCCGCCGCCTCCGTGCGATCGCCGCCATTTCGTTCGGAACCGCTTTGGTGGTGATCGACGGCGCGATCGCCACCGTGGCCCTGCCCACCATTGCCCGTGACCTGCACGTCGATTCCTCGGCGGCGGTGGCGGTGGTGACCGTCTATCAGCTCGTGCTGGTGATGATGCTCCTGCCCTTTTCGGGGCTGGGAGACCGGATCGGCCTCAAGCGGCTCTATCAGGGCGGCCAGATCGTCTTCACCATCGCCACGATCCTCTGCTTCTTCGCCCAGAGCCTGCCCTTCCTGCTGATCGTCCGGGCGGCACAGGCAGTGGGCGCCGCGGCGGCGCTCAGCGTTTCCTCGGCGCTGATCCGCCAGGTCTATCCGCCCCAGCATCTGGGGCGCGGCCTCGGCCTCAATTCGGTGGTGGTGTCGAGCGCCGCCGCGCTGGCACCGACGCTGGGCGGGCTGGTGCTGGGCCTCGGACCCTGGCCCTGGGTCTTCGCCTCGGCGGTTCCCTTTGCGGTGCTGAGCCTGGCGCTCGGCCGCGCACTGCCCGATACGCCGCGCAGCAGCGCGCCGTTCGACATACTCGGCGCCTTGCTCTGCGCGGCGATGTTCGGGCTGGTGATCGGCGGTCTCGAAAGCGGCGTCCATGGGGACAGCCCGGTGGTCTCCGCCGCGATTGTCGTGGCGGGCGCGTTCATCGGCCTGATCTTCGTGCGCCGCGAGCGCCACGAGCCGAAGCCGATCCTGCCGGTCGACCTGCTCGGCCGGCCCGTGCTGGCGCTGTCCACGATCGGCGCCTTCACTGCCTTCATCGCGACGATGACGCTGCTGCTCTCGCTCCCCTTCCGCCTCCAGCACAGCTACGGCTTCGCTCCGTCCGAGGTCGGCGCGGTAATCGCCCCGTGGCCGCTCACGACGATGTTCGTGGCGCCGATCGCGGGCTCGCTCTCGGATCGCTACCCCGCCGGTGCGCTGGGCGGCATCGGCATGGCGATCGCCGTCACCGGGCTGGTGCTGCTCGCCTTTCTGCCCGTCCACCCGAGCTGGATCGACATCGCCTGGCGCATGTCGCTCACCGGCGCGGGCTTTGGCATGTTCCTTTCGCCCAATGCCCGCCTCATCATCGGTTCGGCCCCGATCGACCGTGCCGCCGCGGCGGGCGGTCTCATCTCGACGACGCGGATGGTGGGACAGACCGTGGGCGCCACATTGGTCGCGGCGCTGCTGGCGCTCGGCATCGGTTCGGGCTCGGTCCCGCCACTGGTCGCCGCCGGACTGGCGCTGGTCGCCGGGGCGTGCAGCCTTGCCCGCCTCAACCCCGCAATCCGCAACCCGCGCCGCGAGGAGACCGAGCAGGTCCAGCCGGCCCAGGTGCGCTAACGCTTTCGTATAGACCGGGACAATCGACCGTTGCGCTGGCGGCCCCGGCGCGCCAAGAGGCCGGCCATGGCTTCGCATCCGTTCGCCGTCCCCAATTTCAGAGCTTATTGGGTCGCTCGCCTCGCCGCCACTTTGGGGCAGATGGCGATGGTCATCGTCATTGGGTGGCAGGTCTATGATCTCGCCCGCAAGACGATGAGCGTGAAGGAGGCGTCGTTCCAGCTCGGCCTGATCGGCGTCGCCCAGTTCCTGCCGCTGCTTGTCCTGTCGCTGTTCGCCGGCTGGGTCGCCGATCGTATCGACCGGCGCTGGATCGCCCGTGCCTCGGTGTCGCTCGAGGCGTTCTGCGCGCTGAGCCTCGCCTGGCTGACCTATAGCCACACGATCGGCCTGACCTCGCTGTTCGGCATCGCCGCGCTGCTCGGCGTCGCCCGCGCCTTCGCCAGCCCCGCGCTCGGCGCGCTGGCGCCGAACCTGGTGCCCAAGGCGATCCTGCCGACCGCGATCGCGCTCAGCTCGCTCGCCTGGCAGGCGGGCACGGTGATCGGCCCGGCGATGGGCGGCTATCTCTATGCCGCCGCGGACTGGCTCGCTTATGCCGTCGCAAGCGGACTGTTCCTGCTCTCGCTGCTGATGCTCATGCTGATCTCGCCGGTGCCGCGTCCCGCCCGCAAGTTCGTGGGCAGCCCCTGGGCGCAGATGATCGACGGGCTCCATTATGTCCGGGGCAACCGGCTGGTGCTGGGTGCGATCTCGCTCGACCTGTTCGCCGTGCTGCTCGGCGGGGCGACGGCGATGCTGCCGGTCTATGCCCGCGACATCCTCCTGGTCGGCTCGGCGGGGCTGGGCCATCTCCGCGCGGCGCCGGCGCTGGGCGCGGTCGTCACCGCGATCTTCTTCTCCTGGCGCCCGCTCAGGACCGAGGTCGGCAAGAAGATGCTGACGGCGGTCGGCATCTTCGGCGTGGCGACAGTGGTGTTCGGCCTGTCCGCGCCGCTGCTGCTGCCCGCGCTCGGCCCCGGCGCGGTGGGTAGCGACTTCGCGCCGGCGGTGCTCCTTTCGCTGGTCGCCCTGTTCGTGCTCGGCGCGGCCGACATGGTGTCGGTCTATGTCCGCCAGTCGCTGATCCAGCTCTATACGCCGGACGAGATGCGCGGCCGGGTCGGCGCGGTGTCGACGCTGTTCGTCTCGGGGTCGAACGAGCTGGGCGAGGCCGAATCGGGTTTCCTCGCCGCGCTGATCGGGCCGGTGGCCGCAGTCGTCGGCGGCGGCGTGGGCGCGGTGCTTGTCACGGTGATATGGGCCAAGCTATTCCCCGAGCTGAGGCGGGCTCGCACGTTCGATCCACCGGCCAATCTTGAGATTCCTCCCAAGGAGATGACGACATGAAGGCCAACACGATCCTCGAAACGATCGGCAACACGCCGCATATCCGCGTCCAGAAGCTGTTCCCGGGTGCCGAGGTCTGGATCAAGTCCGAGCGCTCGAACCCCGGCGGCTCGATCAAGGACCGCATCGCGCTGGCGATGATCGAGGCGGCCGAGGCCTCGGGCGACCTCAAGCCCGGCGGCACGATCATCGAGCCGACCAGCGGCAACACCGGCGTCGGCCTGGCGATGGTCGCGGCGGTGAAGGGCTACAAGCTGATCCTGGTGATGCCCGAAAGCATGTCGCTCGAGCGCCGCCGCCTGATGCTCGCCTATGGCGCGACCTTCGACCTCACGCCCCGCGAAAAGGGCATGAAGGGCGCGATCGAGCGGGCGATGGAGCTGGTCGAGACCACGCCCGGCGCCTGGATGCCGCAGCAGTTCGAGAACCCCGCGAATGTCGACGTCCACGCCCGCACCACGGCGCAGGAAATCCTGAACGACTTCGCGGATACGCCGATCGACGTGGTCATCACCGGCGTCGGCACCGGCGGCCACATCACCGGCGTCGCCGAGACGCTCAAGAAGAGCTGGCCGAACCTCAAGGTCTATGCCGTCGAGCCCGAGCTTTCGCCGGTGATCTCGGGCGGCCAGCCGGGTCCGCATCCGATCCAGGGCATCGGCGCCGGCTTCGTGCCGCGCAACCTGCATACCGATGCGATCGACGGCGTCATCAAGGTCGATGCCGGGGTCGCCAAGGAATTCGCCCGCCGCGCCGCGCGCGAGGAGGGGCTGCTGGTCGGCATCAGCTCCGGTGCGACTCTGGCCGCGATCCAGCAGAAGCTCCCCGAGCTGCCCCAGGGCAGCCGCGTGCTCGGCTTCAACTACGACACCGGCGAGCGCTATCTCAGCGTTCCCGATTTCCTGCCGGAGAGCTGAGCACCGGGGCCGTGCCGCGGCCCGATGGTTCCCAGTTGGTGAGATCTGCGTTATGGGCGGCGACCCTGTCCATGGAGCAAATCTTGCCCTTTCGCCGTACTGCCTCTTTCCGCCTTCTGCCCGCGTCGCGGCAAGGCTGAGCCGCGCGTCGCGAAAGCCATGCTGATGGGAACCCTCGAAGCGACCGTGCGGCGCAATCCGAGCGTCAGCCCGCTATTGCGGCTGCTGCTGGGCGTCATCGCGCTGGCGGCGATCGTCGTGCCGGTCCTGCTGGTCTCGAACGCGCCGCACATCGTCGCCCATAAGCGCCCGCCGGTGGTGCTCTCCAAGCGCGTCGTGCCCCAGCAGGAGCTGCCGCCGGTCGAGCCGGTCGAGCTCCAGGCGCTGAGCCCCGACGATGCCCGGGCGATCAACGATTCGATCCCCTTCTCGCTCGCGCCCAATCCGGCGGCACGGGCCTTCCATCTGTCCGGCGCGGCGGACAGCCAGGCTCGGGCGATCGATTGCCTCGCCGCGGCGGTCTATTACGAGGCCGGGGACGATAGCCTCGGCCAGCGTGCGGTGGCGCAGGTCATCCTCAACCGGATGCGCCACCCCGCCTTCCCCAAGACGGTCTGCGGCGTCGTGTTCCAGGGGGCAGAGCGCAGCACCGGTTGCCAGTTCACCTTCACCTGCGACGGCGCGATATTGCGCTACACGCCCACGGAAGCGGCCTGGACGCGCGCCCGGCAAGTGGCGCGGATGGCGCTGAGCGGCACCGTGTTCCGCCCGGTGGGCCACGCGACGCACTACCATACCGATTGGGTGGTGCCCTATTGGAGCGCCAGCCTCGACAAGATCACCGAGGTCCATACCCATCTCTTCTTCCGCTGGGCCGGCTGGTGGGGCACGCCGCCGGCGTTCAACCGCGGCTATGCCGGCGTCGAGCCGAACGTTCCGCTGATGGCGCGGCTGTCGCCCTCGCATGTCGGCGACGGGGCGGCGCCCGCGCCCGCAATCGCAGTCGGTGACTTGGCCGGGCTGGAGGTCAATCTGGCCGCCATCCCCGACAGTGCGATCCCCGCATCGGTGGCGGGCGACCCGAACGTGTTCCTGATCGTCCTGCCCAAGGGCATCGTGCCGGACAATTTCCCGGCGCTTGCGATCAAGACCTGCGGCGAGCGGCCCTATTGCAAGTTCATGGCCTGGTCCGACGCTTCGAAGAAGCCGCCCAAGCTGCCGCCGAGCGGCGAACAGGCGGCGGCGATGTCGTTCAGCTACCTGCGCGACGACAGCGCCGCCTATGCCAAGGCGCTGTGGAACTGCGACCAGTTCAAGCGGCCTAGCCCGGTCCAGTGCATGCGGCGCATCGCCTTTGGTGCGCCGGAGCCGATGCCGGCACCTAGCCCTTCTCCAACACCCGAGGCCAAGGAGGGGCCGGCCGGCCTGAGCGGGGTGCGCCGCAAGGGCGATCCCGCACCGGCGATCGCCAAGCCGCCCGTTAACCTCACGCTGCCGGCACCCAGGCCGTCGCCGACCCTCACGCCTTCTCCCAAGAACTGAACCGGTGCGCGGCGTTCAGGCCGCGCGGAACATCTCCGGGTCCAGCGCCATCGCGGCATCGCTGCCCGCCTCGATCTTGCGGCGGAGCGATCCGGCATCGGGCAGGAAGCGCTCGGCATAGAAGCGCGCCGTCACCAGCTTGGCCTCGAAGAACTTCGCGTCCTCGGCGCCCTCGGCCAGCGCATCGACCGCCGCCTTGGCCATGCGCAGCCACATCAGACCGAGCGCGACCGTGCCGGTGAGTTGCATGTACGGATAAGCGCCCGCGCCGACATGGTTGGGGTTCTGGAAGCCGTTCGCCGCCAGCCACATCGTCGCGCCCTGGAGATGACCGAGCGCCTTCTCCAGCGCCTCGGCAAAGCCCTTGAGCTTATCGTCCGCCTTGGCGGCGGCGACTTCCTCGGTCACGACCTTGAAGAACGCCTGGACCGCGCGGCCGCCGTTCATCGCCAGCTTGCGGCCGACCAGGTCCATCGCCTGGATGCCGTTGGTGCCCTCATAGATCATCGAGATGCGGGCATCGCGGACATATTGTTCCATGCCCCATTCGGCGATGTAGCCATGGCCGCCATAGACCTGCTGCGCGTCGGTGGCGATCTTATAGCCGATATCGGTGCCCACGCCCTTGATGACCGGGGTGAGCAGCCCGACCAGATCGGCGGCGAGCTGGCGCTCCTCCTCCGATGCGGCGCCGGTTTCGAGATCGACCTGGAGCGCGCCCCAGAGGCAGAGCGCACGGAGCCCTTCGGACTGCGCCTTGGCCTCCATCAGCATGCGGCGCACGTCGGGATGGACGAACAGCGTATCGGCCTTTTCCTGCGGCTCGGCCGGGCCAGTGAGCGCGCGGCCCTGGCGGCGGTCCTGCGCATATTGGACGGCGTTCTGGAGCGCGACCTCGGCGATGCCGAGACCCTGCAGGCCGACGCCGAGCCGGGCCGCGTTCATCATGATGAACATCGCCGCGAGGCCCTTCATCTCCTCGCCGACCAGCCATCCCCTGGCGCCGTCATAGTTCATGACGCAGGTCGAATTGGCGTGGATGCCCATCTTGTGCTCGATCGAGCCGCACGAAACCGCGTTGCGCTCACCCAGCGAACCGTCCTCGTTCACCAGGAACTTCGGCACCACGAACAGCGAGATGCCCTTGGTGCTCTCCGGCGCGCCGGGCGTCTTGGCGAGGACGAGATGGATGATGTTGCTCGTCAGGTCATGCTCGCCCGACGAGATGAAGATCTTGGTGCCGGTGATCGAGTAAGACCCGTCCGCCTGCGGCTCGGCACGGGTGCGGATCAGGCCGAGATCGGTGCCGCATTGGGGCTCGGTCAGGTTCATCGTCCCGCCCCATTCGCCCGAGATCATTTTCGGGACGTACTTGTCCTTCTGCTCCTGCGATCCCTTGACCAGCAGCGCGGCGATCGCGCCGTGCGTGAGACCGGGATACATGGCGAAGGCCATGTTCGAGGATATCATATATTCCTGGAACGCGGTGGAGACGATGTGCGGCATTTCCTGCCCGCCGAATTCCGCCGGCGCGCTGAGCGTGCCCCAGCCGCTCTCGACGAACTGGTTGTAGGCTTCCTTGAAGCCGTCGGGCGTGGTCACGCTGCCGTCGTCGTGCCGGGTGCAGCCCTGCTGGTCGCCCGAATGGTTGAGCGGGAACAGCACCTCGGAGACGAAGCGGCCGCCCTCCTCCAGCACCGCATCGACCACATCGGGCGTGGCATTCTGGAAGCCGGGCAGATTGGCATAGCGGTCCAGCCCGATCACGCGATCGAGGACGAAGCGCGTGTCGCGCACGGGCGGCGTATATTGCGGCATTTCAGGTTCCTCAGTGTTCGGAGTCGCTGCTCTTTAGCAGTCCGACGAATTGCTGGAGCTCGGCGATATGGGCGTCGATATCGTGCTTCTGGTTTTCGAGCAGCCGGATGCGATCGAGACAGCGCTCGAGCGTCACCTGGCGCTGGACGCGGCGGCCGTCGCCGACATCGTAGAGATCGATCATCTCCTTGATCTCGCCCAGGCTGAAGCCGACCCGCTTGCCGCGCAGGATCCAGGCGAGCCGGGCACGATCGCGGTGGGAATAGATGCGCGCTGTGCCACGACGCTCGGGGGCGATCAGCCCCTCGTCCTCGTAGAAGCGCAGCGCACGGGGCGTCACGCTGAACTCGGCGCAGAGATCGGAAATGGAAAAGGCATCGCGGTCGGGGCGCGGCTCGATCGGCGCCAGGGCCTCGATCGGAAAGGCGGTAGCGGTCATGCGCTTTTCCTACTTTACCTTTACGTGAACGTCAACGTGGTGCGCGTGCCTAAAGTCACAAAAGTCATGGG
Organism: Sphingomonas sp. dw_22; assembly: GCF_018449795.1. Taxonomy (GTDB): domain Bacteria; phylum Pseudomonadota; class Alphaproteobacteria; order Sphingomonadales; family Sphingomonadaceae; genus Sphingomonas. Next base: position 20,798 of record NZ_JAAVVE010000041.1, on the reverse strand, counting down.
TTCCACGCGTGAGATGACGGGTCGTGTCGGACGCTCGCATGGCCGGACCATCGCGCGGCAAATCCTATTTTGCCAGCGGCATGCAGATCACTCGCCGCACAGGCGCCGGCCGGCCGCGTCGCGCATCGCCCTGGCCTCGGCGGTCGACTCGCTCAGCCGCGAGACTTCCAGGCCCGCATAGGAGGCTCGCCGCGCGCAGAAGGCCGTGCATCCTTCGGGAAGGGCGCCGGGAAAGCGGATATGGTCGCCGTCGAAACGCGCATCAAAGCTGCACGCATCCTTGTCGCCCAGCCGGATGTGGAGCACCTCCCCCACCCTGGTCACGCTGCCCGCGCCGCTGCAGGTGATGCGCTCGCCATAATCGACATAGGCGCCGATCCGGTATCCGTCCCCGGCGGGCACGATGCAGATCCGATCGGTGTCGCGGGCATAGAGGCCGACGATCCCGGTATCCTTCGGATCGCGGACCAGTCCGCGTTCGATCGCGGCGCTCTCCAGATCCTGGGGCTGCGCGGCGTTCTCGCGGGGCTGATTGCCGGAGCACCCCGCCAGCAGCAGCGCGAGCGCCAGCGCCGCTCTCACGCCTCGCGCACCAGCTTGCCGCCTTCGATGCGCCGATAGAAGCAGCTCCGCTCGCCAGTGTGGCAGGCCGGGCCGTGCGGCTCGACGCGGAGCCACACCGCGTCCTGGTCGCAATCGATCCGCGCCTCGACGACGCGCAGGATATGGCCGGAGGTCTCGCCCTTCTTCCACAGCCGCCCGCGGCTGCGCGACCAGAAGGTGGCCTCGCCGGTCTCCAGCGTGGCGGCCAGCGCCTCGGCGTTCATATGGGCGAGCATCAGCACCTCGCCGCTGGCGGCATCGGTCGCGACCGCCGTTATCAGGCCGGCGGCGTCATATTTCGGATCGAGCGTGGTGCCCGCTTCGCGTTCGTTGGTCACCTGGTGGGTTTAGCTGGCCCGCCCCCTTCCGTCACCCCGGCCGAAGTGCCGGAGTGACGATTGGGGGCGCTCAATGATGGCGAATCGCGTCGATCAGCGCTTCCTTGTCCATCTTCGACCGGCCCTCAATGCCGATCTCCCTGGCTTCGTCGTACAGATCCTGCTTGCTGCGGCTGTCGAGCCGTCCCTTGTGATCGAGCGTGCCGGCTTCCCTGGCATTGGCGATTCGCGCCGCCTTCTCCTTGGAGGCGCCGTCGCCGCGCAGCTTCTCGTACAGCGCGTCGTTCTTGATCTGGGGTCCATGGTCGCGTCCGGGCATCGAAAATCTCCTTTCCGACTGAAAAACCATCAAAAAACGGAAACGCTCCTTTTCTTTGTGACGAACCGGCGACAAATGGCGACGAAGCCCCTATATGGCGCGAACGAGACCGAACCCCCCTGAGGGCCGATGCTTACCACGCACCCGTTTGACGATGACAAGCTGCGCGAAGAGTGCGGCATATTCGGCGTTTCCGGCGCAGAGGGCGCAGCCGCGCTCGTCGCGCTGGGGCTCCATGCCCTGCAACATCGCGGCCAGGAGGCTGCCGGCATCACGAGCTGGGACGGACACCAGTTCCACACCCATCGCGCGATGGGGCATGTCGCCGGCAATTTCGACCGCGACGACGTGATTCGCGCGCTGGTGGGCACCACCGCCGCCGGCCATGTCCGCTATTCGACCACCGGCGAGACCGCGATCCGCAACGTCCAGCCGCTCTATGCCGAATTGGCGAGCGGCGGCTTCGCGGTGGCGCATAACGGCAATATCTCGAACGCGATGCGGCTTAGGCGCGATCTCGTCCGGCGCGGCGCGATCTTCCAGTCGACCTCGGATACCGAGGTCATCATCCACCTCGTCGCCACCTCGCAATATCGCACGCTGATCGATCGCTTCATCGATGCGCTCAAGCAGGTAGAGGGCGCCTATTCGCTGATCGTGATGACGCCCGAGGGCATGATCGCCTGCCGCGATCCGCTCGGCATCCGTCCGCTGGTGATGGGCAAGCTCGACGACACGATCGTCTTCGCCTCGGAAACGGTCGCGCTCGACGTGGTCGGCGCCGACTATGTCCGCGATGTCGAGCCGGGCGAGCTGGTGATCGTCAAGGGCGGCGAGATCACGTCGCACAAGCCCTTCGCGCCCCTGGCGCCGCGGCCGTGCATCTTCGAATATGTCTATTTCTCGCGCCCCGATTCGATCAGCGAGGATCGCTCGGTCTATTCGGTGCGCAAGGCGATCGGCGCGCAGCTTGCGATCGAATCGCCGGTCGAGGCCGATCTGGTTGTCCCCGTGCCCGATTCGGGCGTGCCGGCCGCGATCGGCTATGCGCAGGAGAGCGGCATCCCGTTCGAGCTGGGCATCATCCGCTCGCATTATGTCGGCCGCACCTTCATCCAGCCGGGCGACAAGGTCCGGCACCTGGGCGTCAAGCTGAAGCACAACGCCAATCGCGAGCTCATCAAGGGCAAGCGCGTGGTGCTGATCGACGATTCGATCGTGCGCGGTACCACCAGCCTCAAGATCGTGCAGATGATGCGCGAAGCGGGCGCGGCCGAGGTGCATATGCGCATCGCTTCGCCGCCGACGCGGCATAGCTGCTTCTACGGCGTCGATACCCCCGAACGTGCCAAGCTGCTCGCCGCCAAGCTCGATGTGGGCGGGATGACCGACTTCATCCATGCCGACAGCCTGGCCTTCGTCTCGATCGACGGGCTCTACAAGGCGCTGGGCGAGGTGCATCGCGCCGATATCCACCCCAAATATTGCGACGCTTGCTTCACCGGCGACTATCCGACGACGCTGACCGACCAGGACGAGCTCGCGCCGGTTGACCAGTTCGCGCTTCTGGAGGAACGGGTCGGCTGACCCTGACTTTCCCGGAGCCCGCATGACCGACAAGCCCTTCGCCGACCAAGTCGCGCTCGTCACCGGTGCCAGCCGCGGCATCGGCGCGGCCACCGCGCTGGCGTTGGGCAAGGCCGGCGCGCATGTGATCCTGACCGCGCGGACTGCCGGCGGGTTGGAAGAGGTCGAGGATGCGATCTTCTCCGCAGGGGGCTCGGCCACGATCGCGCCGCTCGACCTGGCCGAGAACGAAAGTGTCGCCCGCCTGGCCGAAGCGATCGGCGAGCGCTGGCAGGCGCTCGACATGCTGGTGCTGAACGCCGCTTCGCTCGGCACGCTCAGCACCGTCGCGGCGATCGACTTCAAGGAATTCGCCAAGGTGCTGACGCTGAACGTCACCGCCCAGGCGGCGATCCTGGCGGCATTCGATCCGATGCTGCGCAAGGCGCGGCAGGCGCGCGTGCTCGGGGTCACCTCCAGCGTGGGGCGGACGCCGCGTGCTTATTGGAGCATGTACGGCGCGTCCAAGGCGGCGTTCGAGAACCTCGTCCTCAGCTATGGCGAGGAAGTGCGCCATCTGAGCGGCGTCCGCGTGGGGCTGCTCGATCCCGGCGCCACCCGCACCAAGATGCGCGCGCGCGCCTTTCCGGGCGAGGATCCCCAGACGCTGAAGGTGCCCGAAGTGGTGGCGGAACGGATCGCGGCGCTGATGGCGGCGGGATTTGACACCGGCCATTACGCGCGGGTCGACTGACCGAGACTAGCGCGCCGCCTCGAACAGCCTGTTGAGGAACGCCGTCCGCGCCCTGCCATAATCGGCATCCGTCGCCTTGGGCGCGGCGGCGGAGATGGCGATCACCGTCCGGGTTTTCGGGTCGATCCGGATCGTTTGGCCGAAAATGCCCTGCGCGCCGAACCGTCCCTGCGGATAGGTCCACCATTGATAGCCATAGCCGAACCCCGGCTCGCCGATGTCGGCATGGGGGCTGGTCGATTCGGCGAACCATCCGGTGGGCACCACGCCCTTGCCGCCCTCCAGCACGAACTGGCCCATCCGGGCATAGTCGCGCAACGACACCGACAGGCAGCAGCCGCTGACTTCATGGCCCGCGGGATCGATCATCCAGAAGGCGTCCTGCTGCATGCCGAACGGCTTCCAGACCTTGTCGCTGAGATAAGTCGCGAGCGGCTTGCCGGTGGCGCGCATCACCAGCACGCCGATCAGGTTGGTCTCGCCGGTCTTGTAGACCCATTTGCTGCCCGGCGCGGTGTCACGCGGCAGGTTCTTCATATAGTGGACCGTGGGATCCTCGCCCGCGGGCACCGGCTCGAGGAACATGCGGGCGACGTCCGACTTCACATCGGTATAGTCCTCGTTCCACTTGACGCCCGAGGTCATCGTCAGGAGCTGCTGGATCGTCACGCCGTCATAGCCGCTGCCAGCGAGTTCCGGAATGTATTGGGTCACGGGCTCCTGGATCGACTTGATATAGCCGTCCCGGATTGCGGCGCCGACCAGCGTGGAGGTGAACGACTTGGCGACCGAGAAGCTGGTCCAGCGCCCCTCCGGGCCATAACCGCGGGCATAGCGCTCCAGCCGCACCTTGCCGTCCTGAAGCACGATGATGCCGGCGATGTTCTGCGCCTGGATGAACGCGTCGAGATCGGTGTCGGCGATGGCGAGCGGCTTGCCGGCGGGCAGCGGACGGACCTTGCCGCCGGCCTTGACGATGTGGCCGGGGAAGATCTTTTCCATGTGCGGGAAATTGGCGTCGCGCTGGGCCTGGCTCCAGAACAGCACCTCGGCGCCGACCTTCCGCAGCCCCGCGGTATCCTGGGGGTTGATCGGCACGTCGGGGGAATTGACCGCCTGCGCCGCCGCCGGGCCGCTCGCGAGCAAGGCGAACGCCGCCATCCATGTCCTGCCCATCACCCCTCCTTGGTCAGCGTCATTTGAATGACGTCTATGCCTCCTCCTCGGAAACCGCCTTCACAATACATGAGATAATAGCGCCACAAATCGATAAATCGCGCATCGAACTGCGCGGGCAGCGCGCCGGCGGCGACGGCTGCGTCGAAATTCTCGCGCCAGCGCTTGAGCGTGTCCGCATAATCGAGGCCGAAATTGACCTGATCGCGCCATGCCAAGCCGTGCGCGGCGGCGATCTCCCGGAAACCGCTCTCCGAGAGCAGCATCCCGCCCGGGAAGATATAGGTCTGGATGAAGTCGACATTGGCGGCATAGCCGTCGAACATCGCATCGTCGAAAGTGATGATCTGGAGCGCCGCATGACCGCCGGGCTTGAGGGCTCGGGCGATGGCGGCGGCATAGGCCGGCCAATATGCCCGGCCCACCGCCTCGGCCATCTCGATGCTGACGACCGCGTCATAGGTGCCGGTGACGTCACGATAGTCGGTGAGCGAGAAGCGCGCGCCTTCCAGGCCGGCGGTGCGCGCCTCGGCCCAGGCCTTCTGCTCGGTGGAGAGGGTGATGCCGTGGACGCGGCGCCCCTGCCCCAGCGCCAGCTCGGCGAACGAGCCCCAGCCGCAGCCGATCTCCAATATCTCGTCGCCGAGGGCGGTGGCGGTGCGGGCGAGCATCGCCTCGAGCTTGGCGGCCTGCCCTTGCTCCAGCGACTGCGCCGGATCGGCGAAGAGCGCGCTCGAATAGGTCATGCTTGCGTCGAGCCAGGGCCGGTAGAAATCATTGCCCAGATCATAGTGGAACGCGATGTTCTTGCGCGATCCGCCGCGATGGTTGCGCCGCAGCCAGTGCCAGAAGCGCCGCGCCAGCAGCGAGAAACCGGTCGCGCGCGCCTGATCGGCGAGGCTGGCCCGATTGCGGCTGAACAGCGCGAAGAGCTGGACTGGATCGGGGCTGGCCCATTCGCCCTTCGCCCAGGCTTCGTACCAGCCGCCCGAGCCGCCGGTCGCCAGCCGCACCAGGGCGCGCCAGCTCCGGAGATCGACGACGGCAGCCGGTCCCGGCGCGCGGCCGCCGAGCATCCGCACCCGACCGTCCGGCGTCATGACTTCAAGCGCGCCCACGACGATACCCGTATCGAGACGATCGAGCTGGCGATGGAAGAGCGATGCGAACGGCGCGAGCAGGACGCCGGAGCGGCGTTTTCCTTCGCTGGCCTGGTCTTGCGCCGGTGCGTTCATTATCGCGCTAAATGCACGCAGCCGCGCCGAGGGCAAGGGGCTTTCCGCACCGCAAGCCGCTCAGATCGCGTGCGGTTCCTTCTCGACCATCCAGGTCTGGCCCCGGGCGACCAGCTTCTGGAGATCGGGGGTCTTGCCTTCGCTCGCGGCCTTGTTCTGCGCGATTACGGCGCTTTCGAAGGTCGGTGCGGGATCGTCGTAGAGCACCCCCAGCGCCATCGGGAACGGCCCGAACGGCATCTCGACCAGCATATGGGCGACCGCGCGATTGGTGACGTTGTGGACGATCACGCCCGCCGCTTCCCAGTCGCCGTCGGTCACATCGACCACCTTGAGCGTCAGCCGCTCGATATCGAGCGCGAGGCCCCTGGTGCCGCCCGCGAACAGCAGCGGCTTACCGTGCTCGACCCAGAGCTGGTTGGCGACCGCATTGGGCTTGGCGGTAAAGGGTTCGAAGACATCGTCGTTATAGACGATGCAGTTCTGGAAGATCTCGATGAACGCGGCGCCCTGGTGCGCATGCGCGGCCTTCAGGACCGATGGCAGGTTCTTGTGGACATCGATCCCGCGCGCGACGAAGCGGCCGCCCGAGCCAAGCGCGAAGGCGCAGGGCTTGGCGGGGTGATCGACCGAGCCGAACGGCGTGGACGGGCTGCGCGTGCCCTCGTGGCTGGTGGGCGAATATTGGCCCTTGGTGAGACCGTAGATCTCGTTGTTGAACAGCAGCACCTGGCAGTTCAGGTTGCGGCGCAGCAGGTGCATCGTGTGGTTGCCGCCGATCGACAGCGCATCGCCGTCGCCGGTGATGATCCACACGTCGAGGTCCGGATTGGCGAGCTTCACCCCTGTTGCCACCGCCGGCGCGCGGCCGTGGATGGTGTGGAAGCCATAGGTCTCCATGTAATAGGGAAAGCGCGAGGAGCAGCCGATGCCGCTGACGAACACCGTGTTCTCGGGCGTGGCGCCGATCTCGGGCATGGTGCGCTGCACGGCCTTGAGGATCGCATAATCGCCGCAGCCGGGGCACCAGCGGACCTCCTGGTCGGTCTCCCAGTCCTTGGGGGTGCTCGGGCGGATGGTCGTGATCTCGTTCATTGGAACATTACCAAACCAAGAAGGGGGAAAGCGAACGCCGCACAGAGTGCGAGATACAAGAGCGCAAGTTTCCGCTGCGAAGGCGTTTCGATTTTCATGGGTTCACCGCCTCCGGGCTGGGCAATTGCGTATTGTCGGGGCCGATCTCCTCGGCGCCCGCACCGGCAAGGTGGCGGGTGATGGCGGCTTCGATCTCGGCGATGGTGAAGGGCTGGCCGGAGACCTTGTTGAGCGGAACGGCATCGACGAGGAACTGATCGCGGAGCACCGTCTTGAGCTGGCCGGTGTTCATTTCCGGTACGAGGATATGCTCGTAACTCTTGAGTAGAATGCCTAAGTTCTTCGGAAGCGGCCAGATGTGGCGGATATGGACATGGCTGACGTCGAGCCCCTTGGCGCGAGCACGGCGGACGGCCTGGGCGATCGGGCCATAGGTCGAGCCCCAGCCGACAACCACGAGCTTGCCGCCTTCCTGGCCGTACTCGACCTTCTGGTCGGGGATGGCGATGCCGAGCACCTTGTCGCGGCGGATGTCGGTCATCGCCTGGTGGTTGGCGGGCGAATAATCGATATTGCCTGACCCTTGCGCCTTCTCGATGCCGCCGATGCGGTGGAGCAGGCCGGGCGTGCCGGGCTTGACCCAGGGGCGCTTGAGATTCTCGTCGCGGGCATAGGGCTGGAATTTCTCGCCCTCGGCCGGGACCGCGGTGTGGAATTCCACCGGGAACGGCTCGTAGGTGCTCATGTCGGGCACCTTCCAGGGCTCCGCCGCATTGGCGATATAGCCGTCGGTCAGCAGCATCACCGGGGTCATATATTGGGTGGCGATCCGCACCGCCTCGATCGCGACGTCGAAGCAATCGGCGGCCGAGCGCGCAGCGAGTACCGGCATCGGCGAGTCACCGTTTCTGCCATAAACCGCTTGATATAGGTCTGACTGTTCAGTTTTTGTGGGAAGTCCGGTGGAAGGGCCGCCGCGCTGGCTGTTGACGATCACCAGCGGCAGCTCGGTCATGATCGCAAGGCCCATCGCCTCGCCCTTGAGCGCGATGCCGGGGCCGGACGATGACGTCACCCCCAGCGAGCCAGCATAGGAAGCGCCCAGCGCCGAAGCGATCGCGGCGATCTCGTCCTCGGCCTGGAAGGTGGTGACGCCATATTCCTTGAAGCGGGCAAGCTGGTGCAGGATCGCCGAGGCGGGCGTGATCGGGTAGCCGCCGAAGAACATCGGCAGGCCCGCAAGCTGTGCGCCCGCGACCAGGCCGAGCGAGATCGCCTCGGCGCCCGTGACGGTGCGGTACAGGCCCGGCTCGGAGGGCGCGGCCGAGACATGGCGCTGCGAAATCCCCATCGCGCCGAGCTCGGCGGTCTCGCCATAGGCATGGCCGGCGTTCAATGCGGCGATATTGGCCTCGGCCAGCTCGGGCGCCTTGGCGAACTTGGCCTTGAGCCAGTCGACCAGCGGCTGGCGGTCGCGATCGAACATCCAGAGCGCCAGGCCGAGCGTCCACATGTTCTTGCAGCGCAGTGCCTCCTTGTTGCCCAGGCCGAAGGGCTTCACGGCATCGAGGGTGAGCTGTGAGATGTCGAGCTTGAGGAGATGCCACTTGGCGAGCGAGCCATCCTCCAGCGGATCGGCGTCATATTTGGCCTTGGCGAGGTTGCGCTCGCCGAACTCGCCTTCGTCGGCGATGATGAGGCCGCCGGGCTTCAATTGCTCGACATTCACCTTGAGCGCCGCCGGGTTCATCGCGATCAGCACGTCGGGCGCGTCGCCCGCGGTATCGATCTCGGTCGAGCCGAAATTGATCTGGAAGGCGGAGACGCCGAACAAGGTGCCCTGCGGCGCGCGGATCTCGGCGGGAAAATCGGGGAAAGTGGCAAGATCGTTGCCGGCCAGTGCAGTCGAGAGCGTGAACTGGCCGCCGGTGAGCTGCATGCCGTCGCCGGAATCGCCGGCAAAGCGGACGACAATCGTTTCGGGTACCGGATGCGCCGACGCCTCTTCGGGCGTCAACTGACGGACGGCAGTTGCCATGGCCGGTTCTCCTGCACTGTTTGTCTATCGTTACGAGAGGTCTACGCCTCACTTTCACGCAACCCAAAGTAGAAAATGCCGTCAGGCATGCAACGGTTGCTTTGCAGCCGCCGATCCCAGGGCGAGAATCGAGGCGACATGGCGGCGCGAGACTTCGAGCGCGTCGAGGCCGTATCCGCCGCCCAGCACGCTGGCGAAGGGGATCCCGCGCGCGCGCAGCGTGGCGGCGATCCAGGTGTCGCGTGACGTCAAGCCGCCATAGCTGAGCGCGAGACGGCCGAGACGATCCTCGACAAAGGGATCGACGCCGGCCTGATAGAGCACGAGATCGGGCGCAAACTGATCGATCAGTGGCGGGAGCGTCTCGGCCAATGCCTCCAGATAGGCCGCGTCGCCGGTGCCGTCGGGCACCGGCACGTCGAGCGTCGAGCGTGCCTTGCGTACCGGGAAATTCTTATCGGCATGGATCGAATAGGTCGCGATGTCGGGATGGCCGGCGGTGAGCGATGCGGTGCCGTCGCCCTGATGCACGTCGCAATCGACGATCAGCACGCGGCCCACCGTCCCCTCCTCCACCAGCCGCACGGCGGCGAGCGCGAGATCGTTGAACACGCAATAGCCGGCGCCGGTATCGGCCAGGGCGTGGTGGCTGCCGCCGGCGCTGTTGGCGGCATAGCCATGCTCCAGCGCGAGCATCGCGGCGAGCCAGGTGCCGCCGGGCACGGCCTGGGCACGCGCCGCGACTTCGGGCGTGACCGGGAAGCCGATCCGGCGCGCCTTGTGGGGCGGCACGCGCGCTTCGAGCACTTCCGCCACATAATCCGGATCATGCACCGCCTCCAGCCAGCGGCGCGGCATCGGTTCGGGCTCGTGCCAGGCGAAGACGTCGCCCTGTTCGCGCAGCAGGTCGCGGACCAGGCCGTTCTTGTTCCACTGATATTGGCTGCGCGCGGGCGCGGGTGCGACGTAGCGAGGGTGATGGACGACGGGTATCACATGCCTAAGCTAGGCGCGCGGCCTCTGCGCAGCTAGAGGGGCGTCATGACCGATATCGCCTCCCTCCCCTATCGCCCCTGCGCCGGGGTGATGCTGCTCAACCGCGACGGCCAGGTGTTCGTCGGCCAGCGGCTCGATTCGACGCTGGAGGCGTGGCAAATGCCGCAGGGCGGGATCGATCCGGGCGAGGATCCGCTCGACGCCGCCTATCGCGAGCTGTGGGAAGAGACCGGCGTGGTCCGCGACCATGTCGAGCTGGTTGCCTCGGCGCCGGACGAGCTGACCTATGACCTGCCCGACGAGCTGATCGGCAAGGTGTGGAAGGGCCGGTGGCGCGGGCAGCGGCAGCGCTGGTTCCTGTTCCGCTTCCTGGGCGAGGACGGCGACGTGAACATCGCCACCGCCGAGCCCGAGTTCCGCGCGTGGCGCTGGGCCGAGCCGGCGGACCTTCCCGAACTGATCGTGCCGTTCAAGCGCGAGCTTTATCGCGAGATATTGCGTGTCTTCGCCGGGGAACTGGCATAGCCGGGGGCTCCGGAATTGTTACAACGGGGAAATACGCTGCCTTTTTGACGCCAAAAAACTGTGGCTTAGGACTTGTTCATGCGCGCCTTGCTTCTCGCCCTGCCGCTGCTCCTCGCCAATGCCGAGGATCCGACCATCCCGCCGACGATCAAGTCGATGCTGGATGCGGCGATGCAATCGGGCAGCGAATCCGATGTCGCGACGATCGTGAAATACGCCAAGACCGCCGATCCGGCGAGCGCGGACCAGGTGATGAAGATCGCGGCCGCGTGGCGCAGCGACCGCCAGCAGACCGCCCAGCGCAAGCTGCGCGAGGCCGATTTCCTCGATCTGGTGAAGGGCCATGCCGAGCTTGGCGGCTATATCTCGACCGGCAATACCGAAAATATCGGCCTGTCCGCCGCGATCGAGATCAAGCGCGAGGCGATCGAATGGCGCCACAAGCTGCGGTTCCAGGCCGATTACCAGGAGAGCCTGGGCGTCACGACGCGCGAACGCTACCTCGCCGCCTACGAGCCCAACTGGAAGTTCGACGACCGCGCCTATCTCTACGGCGCCGCGCAATTCGAGAGCGATCGCTTCTCCGGCTTCACCGATCGCTTCTCGATCTCGACCGGGGCGGGCTATAGCGCGATCAAGTCGCAGGCGATGAAGCTCGATCTGGAGCTCGGGCCGGCATTCCGCCACACCAATTTCATCGACCAGACTGTCGAGAGTAATGTCGCCGCGCGCGGATCGCTCGATTTCGGGTGGAAGCTCATGCGCGGCCTGTCGGTGACGCAGAATGCCTCCGCCTATGTCGAGAAAGCGAACAGCACGGTTTCGACCAAGTCCGCGCTGCTCGCGAAACTGATTGGGCCGCTTTCCGCGCAATTCAGCTATTCGATGCAGTATGAAAGCACGCCGCCGATCGGCCGCAAGACCACCGACACGATCAGCCGCGCCGGCCTCGTCATCGACTTCTGAGCTTGTGGCTATAGGCGGTGCAACGGGCCGGGGGTGTTCAATCCCCGCCCTTCCGCGCTACCAGCCCCAGCATGACCAAGTTTTCCGCAATCGAGCAGGCCGCGATCGAGCAGGCGCGGGATGCTCCGATGCTGGAACGGACCCAGGCCTGGACGGCGATCAACAGCGGCACGCGCAACCTGGCCGGGCTGGCGACGATGGCGGAGATGCTGGCGGGCGCCTTCGCGTCGCTTCCCGGCCGCCTGACCCTGGTGCCTCCCGCACCGGTGGAGACCGTCACCGCCGACGGCCGTGTCGAGGCGATCGGCCATGGCCGGCACCTGCATCTGGCGGTGCGCCCCGATGCGCCGGTGCAGGTGCTGCTCACCGGGCATATGGATACGGTGTTCGGTGCCGATCATCCCTTCCAGCAGGGCCGCTGGCTGGAGGACGGCAACCTCAACGCACCCGGCGCCGCCGACATGAAGGGTGGGCTGTCGCTGATGCTCGCGGCGCTGGAGGCGGTCGAGGCGAGTCCGCTTGCCGCCCGGCTGGGCTATGAGGTGCTCATCAATTCGGACGAGGAGACCGGCTCACTCTCGTCGCGCGTGCTGATCGAGCAGGTGGCACGGGGGAAGACGGCCGCCCTCACCTATGAGCCAGCCCTGCCCGATGGCACGCTGGCCGGCGCGCGCGGCGGCACCGGCAATTTCTCGTTGGTCGTGCACGGCAGGAGCGCCCATGCCGGCCGCAATCCCGAGGAGGGCCGCAATGCGCTGGTCGCCGCGGCCGCGCTGGCGGTGCGGCTGGCCGATGCCAGGGCGCCCGGCCTTTCGGTGAACCCCGCCCGGATCGACGGCGGCGGGCCGAACAACGTCGTCCCCGATCTCGCCATCCTGCACGTCAATTTCCGGCCCCGCGACCCGGAGTCGATCGCCCGCGCGCAGACGGCGCTTGATGACGCCGCCGCCGCTGTGTCGGCAGCACATGACGTGCGCATCGAAGTCCATGGCAGCTTCAATCGCCCGCCCAAGCCGATCGACCCGGGCGCCGAGAAACTGTTCGCGCTGGTGCAGCAGGCGGGTGCCGATCTGGGCATCCCGATCGCCTGGAAGGCCACCGGCGGCGTCTGCGACGGCAACAACATCGCCGCGTGCGGCGTGCCCGTGGTCGACACGATGGGCGCGCGCGGCGGCGCCATCCACTCCGCGGAGGAATATCTGATCCCCGAAAGCCTGCCCGAGCGCGCCGCGCTCTCCGTGCTCACGCTGCTCCGCATCGCCGATGGGAGCTTCCGGCCATGAGCTTCCGCATCCGCGCCGCGCGCGACGAGGATCTCCAGCATCTCTACGAAATGGCGAAGCTCACCGGCGGCGGCTTCACCAACCTGCCGCCCGAGAAGGACGCGCTGCGCGCCAAGCTGGTCCGCAGCCATGCCGCGTTCGAACGGCCCGAGGACGGCGGGGCGCATGACGATCTGTTCGTGCTGATCCTGGAGAATGCCGAGACCGGCGAGGTGCGCGGCACCTGCCAGATCTTCACGCGCGTCGGCCAGAAATGGCCCTTCTACAGCTATCGCATCGCCACCGAGACGAAGCACAGCCAGGAGCTGGATCGTACTTTCCGCGCCGAGATCCTCAGCCTGGTCAACGATCTGGAAGGGGGCAGCGAGGTGGGCGGGCTGTTTCTCCATCCGGGCGAACGGGCCGGCGGGCTGGGCATGCTGCTCGCGCGCAGCCGCTATCTGTTCATCGCCCGCCACCGCGCGCGCTTCGCCGATCGCATCCTGGCCGAGCTGCGCGGGGTGATCGACGAGGCGGGCGGATCGCCCTTCTGGGACGGGGTGGCCGGCCGTTTCTTCGGGATGAGCTTCCAGCAGGCGGACGAGTTCAACGCCACCCATGGCAACCAGTTCATCGCCGATCTGATGCCCAAGCACCCGGTCTACACCGCGATGCTGAGCGAGCATGCCCGCGCCGTGATCGGCCTGCCCCACCCCTCGGGCCGCGCGGCGATGCGGATGCTGGAGAATGAGGGCTTCGCGTTCGAGAATTATATCGACATCTTCGACGGCGGGCCGACGATGACCGCCCGCATCGATCAGGTGCGAACGGTGCGCGACGCGGTGACGGCAGAGATCGTCGGGATCGAGGCGGGTGGCGAGGCCGCGCTGATCGCGACTGGCCATCTTGCCGAGTTCCAGGTGACGCAGGGGCGCGTGAAGGTGGCCGAGGGCGGCGTGACGATCGATCCGGTGGCGGCGGAAACCCTGGGTGTGGGGATTGGCGACGAGGTGATGCATGTCGCGCGGTGAGGACAATAAGCCCCTCCCCTTCAGGAGAGGGGTTTTGGGGTGGGGGAAGTCTCACCGAGCCCTTCGCCTGCAATTACTGCCCCACCCCAACCCCTCCCCTAAAGGGGAGGGGCTAGATGCTTACTGAGATCAATTTCGACGGGATCATCGGGCCGAGCCACAATTACGCCGGCTTGAGCCCGGGCAACCTTGCCGCGACGAAGAACCGTGGCGAGACCTCGCATCCGCGCGCCGCCGCGCTCCAGGGGATCGCCAAGATGCGCGCCAATCTCGCGCTCGGGCTGACCCAGGGCATCCTCCTCCCCCATGCCCGGCCCGATCGCCACTGGCTCGCGGCGCTTGGCACCAGCTACGATCATGCACCGCCGCACAGCCAGGCCCAGGCGCTTTCCGCCTCGGCGATGTGGGCGGCCAATGCCGCCACCGTCTCGCCCGCGCCCGACACCGCCGATGGGCGCTGCCATCTGAGCGTCGCCAACCTCGTCACCATGCCGCATCGCAGCCATGAATGGCCCGAGACGCTGGCGCAGCTCCGCCTGGCCTTTGCCGATCCGGCCTTTGCGGTGCATGGGCCGGTGCCCGCGCCGTTCGGCGACGAGGGTGCGGCCAATCACATGCGGCTGGCGCCGAACCATGGCGCGCCGGGTGTCGAGATCTTCGTCTACGGCATCGCCGGCGGTCCCTTCCCTGCTCGCCAGCACCCCGACGCCAGCGCCGCGGTCGCACGACGTCATGGCCTCGATCCGGCACGCACGCTGTTCGTCCAGCAATCCGAAGCCGCGATCGCGGCGGGTGCCTTCCATAATGACGTCGTCGCGGTCGCCAACGGGCACGTGCTGTTCGCACACGAACAGGCTTTCGCGGACAAGGCGCGCTTCTACGATGCGCTCCGCCGGGCCATGCCCGAAGTCGAGATCGTCGAGGTGCCGGCCGCGCGGGTGAGCCTGGTCGATGCCATTTCCTCCTATCTGTTCAACGCGCAGCTCGTGACGCTCTCCTCGGGCGAGATGGCGCTGATCCTGCCCAGCGAGGCGCGCGCCACGCCCGGCGTGTGGAACTGGCTGGAGGAACATGTCGCCGGCAACGGCCCGATCCGGCGGCTCGAAGTGGTCGATGTGCGCGAGTCCATGGCCAATGGCGGCGGCCCGGCTTGTCTCAGGCTGCGCGTCGTGGCCGATCCGGCGACGGTCGATCCGCGCTTCCTGGTCGATGGCGCCAGGCTGGATCGTATCGCCGAGGTGGTGGCGTCGCATTGGCCCGAGGAGATCCCGGCGGGGGCCATCGCCGATCCCGGGTTGATCTCCCAGATCGAGGATGCCCGGCGTGCGCTGTTCGAAGCGCTCGGAACTGTCGAATTAATTGACAGGTAACCATAAGCGTTAAGGTGGAATGGCGCTTTTCCGCCATTGGTGCGGGAATTGCTTGATAGCGGCTATGCTCACCCGCATCGGCCGCCTCTTCGTCATCAAGTCCAAGTTCGAGGGTTTCCTCGTGATCTTCGGCCTTGCCAACGGCGCGGTGGAGCGCGGTGTCCATTATCTCGGGCAATATCCCGGCTGGGGCGGCTGGCTGCTGTTCGCCGCCTGCCCGGTCGCGGTGTTCATGGCCGGCTCCAAGATCATCGACAGCTTCGACATCCCCGAATGATTGTGCGAGGTTAGGCCCCGGCAGTTCGCTGGTTTGAGGGGCAGACAAGTTGTTCAGGGGCATGTTCTCGGCTCTCGCCGTGCAGGCGTTGCTGGTCGCGCTGGCGATCGGGGGGCTTCTTTTCGGTGCCACGCGCTATCCCGCGATCCTGGGCCACCCCACCGTCATCGCCGGAGCCGCTGTCGGGATTTTTGCCATCCTGCTGGTGGCCGCCAATCTCCTGGCCCGGCGCTGGACGCGGCCGCATGTCGAGCTCTACCGCCTCAGCCGCGCAGCGGCCGAGGGCGACGAGGAACTGGCGTTCGAGGAAATCGGCCCGCCCGAGACGGTAGCGACGATGCGCAACCTGCAATTCGCGGCCAGCCGTTTCAACAGGCTGGAGAATGCGCGGCGCACCTGGCTCGTCTCTATCTCGGAAGAGCTCAAGCGGCCGGCCGTGAATTTCGGCGAGCATTTCATCGCACTGTGCGCGCTCCGCCCGCCTTTGCCCGAAGCACTGCTCGACGCGATCGAAGAAGATGCGCGCCGGCTCATCAACATCGCCGACGATCTCGACGCGGTCGCGCTCGCCGATCTCGGCCGGTTCGCGATCACGCCGGAGGAAACCGACGCCCGGGCGCTCGCCCATAATGCGGTCCTCGATCACCAGCCGCGCGCGCAGGCCCAGGGAGTCGAGCTGATCGCGGCGGAACTGCCCGAACATTCGATCCCGGTCGAATGGGACGCGGCCCGGATCGCGCAGGTGCTCGACGCGCTGATCGACAATGCCCTGCGCTATACGCCCGCCGGCGGCAGGATTTCGATCGGCCTGGAAGGCGCGCGCGATGCCTGGCGGCTGATTGTCGACGACAGCGCGCCGGGCGTCGATGTCGGGCTGGCGCAGAGCCTGTTCGATCCCTTCTATCGCAGCGCCGGAGGCGACAATGTGGCTTCTCCTCTGGCGCTGGCGACCGCCCGGGCGATCGTGGAGGCGCATCATGGCCGCGTGGAGGCGAGCGCCTCGCCGATCGGCGGGTTGCGCGTCAGCGTGGTGCTGCCGATCCGTTCGCCGACCAGTTGAGCCAAGTTGGTGCTACCGGTGTCATACCGGTTTTGCTAAGCCTGCTTCCAATAAGAAGAGAATCGAGGGAGGCGAGGATGCGATCGGCATTTCAAAGGGCCATGGCGTGGCTGTGCGCGGCGCTCGCGCTGCTGGCGATGGTCCAGCCGGCGACGGCGCAGGACCGGCGGAAGATCGAGGACACGATGAAGCGCGCGACGCGCTTCATGGTCGAGAAGGTCGCCAACAATGGCGGCTATGTCTGGTCCTACCTCCCCGACATGTCGCGCCGCTGGGGCGAGATGGAAGCCTATCCCACGATGATCTGGGTCCAGCCGCCGGGTACTGCGACGATGGGCCATCTGTTCCTCGATGCTTACCATGCGACCGGCGACGAATATTACCTGGCCGCCGCCGAGAAGGCCGCCGATGCGCTGATCGCGATCCAGCAGGAGAGTGGCGGCTGGCATTATTTCGGCGATTTCGGCGGCGAGGCGTCCACGAAGCGCTGGTACGAGACGATCGGCAGGAATGCGTGGCGGCTCGAGGAATTCCAGCATTATTGGGGCAATGCGACCTTCGACGATGCCGGCACGTCCGAGAGCATGCAGTTCCTGCTGCGCCTCTATGTCGAGAAGCTCGATCCGAAATACCTACCTGCGCTCCGGAAGGCGCTGAATTTCGTGCTGGAGAGCCAATATCCGATCGGAGGCTGGCCGCAACGCTATCCGCTAAAGAGCGAGTTCAGCCATCACGGCAAGCCCGATTATACCAGCTTCATCACCTTCAACGACGATGTCGCGGGCGAGAACATCCAGTTCCTGATCTATTGCTATCAGGCGCTGGGGGGCGACCAGCGGGTATATGACGCGATCGTCCGGGCCATGAACGTCTTCATCGTGACGCAGCAGGCCGCACCCCAGGCGGGCTGGGGACTGCAATATACGCTGGACCTCAAGCCGATCGGCGCGCGCACCTATGAGCCGACCGCGCTGGTGACGCACACTACCGCCTCCAATATCCGGCAGCTCATGCGCTTCTATCGCCTGACCGGCGATGGCAAGTTCCTGGCACGCGTTCCCGAGGCGCTCGACTGGCTGGAGTCCGTGAAGCTGCCGGCGGACAAGGTGAAGGGCGGCAAGGCCTATCCCACCTTCATCGAGATCGGCACCAATCGGCCGCTCTACGTCCATCGCCGCGGCTCGAACGTCGTCAACGGCGCCTATTATGTCGACTATAATCCGGAGAACACGATCGTCCATTACGGCTCGACCCGGGCGATCGACGTGCCGGCGCTGCGCCGCGAATATGCGGCGCTGAAAGCCTCCGATCCGGCCGAGATCTCCAAGGATTCGCCCCTCATGCCCGGCCCGGCCCATGCGCTGCCGCGCTATTTCCTGGTCGAGGATTTCTCGACCTCGGACCTGAACACTGCCGAGGGCAAGCGCGACACCGCGACGCTGGTGAAGACGCTCAATGCCCAGGGCTGGTGGCCGACCGAGCTCAAGGCGACCAGCAATCCCTATATCGGCGACGGCCCCGCGACGCCGCCCCCGGGCGATTTCAGCATGACGCGGGTGGGCGATCCCAGCGACACTTCGCCCTATGACACCGATCATCCGGTGATCGGCATCTCGACCGGCACCTATATCGAGAACATGAAGGTGCTGATCGGCGCGCTGGGGAAATAGCTATCGCGCCAGCCGGGCGATGAGGCCGCTCATCTCGAACACGGTGGCGCCGGCATCGAGCGACAGGCCGATCGCCGCGCCGCCCAGCTCGCGCGCGGCGGCATAGGCGTCGAGCGCGGTACGAAGCGCTTCGCCCGAGAGATTGCGGGCGCGTTCGGCGATGAAGGTCGGCGCGCGCTCCAAGAACGCCTCGTAGCGCGGTTGGGCGGCCTTGGCGCCGAGCAGCCTGGCGAGGCGGCTGCGGATCGCGTTGCCGGGATCGCCGGTATCGGCAAGCCGAGCCATGTCCGTCTCCAGCGCGGCAATGTCGAGCCCGGCAAAGCCCAGCGCGCGGCCAGGCGATCCTTCCCCTGCCCGCACCAGCGCGTCGATCTCGGCGGCGCTGGCCTGGGGCAGCTCGGCACGCAGCACCATCGCAACTTCGGCAGGCGGCAGCGGCTCGAAGCGCAACAAGCGACAGCGCGAGCGGATCGTGGGGAGCAGGCGGCCGGGCGTATGGCTGACAAGGATGAAGATCGTGCCGGCGGGCGGCTCCTCCAGGTTCTTGAGGAGCGCATTGGCGGCGCCGCGCTCGAGATCGTCGATCGAATCGATGACCACCACCCGGCGCGAGGACAGCGAAGGCTTGGTGGCGAACAATGGCTGAAGGCCGCGTACCTGCGCGATCGTGATCGAGCGGGCGAGCGCTTCATCCGGTTTCTCGGGATCCTTGGGCAGCCGGGCCAGCACGCGGAAATCGGGATGCGATCCGGCCTCGGAGAGATGCCAGGTGCGCGTCGTCTCGAGCACGTCCCAGCCGGGGCGGAGCTTCTCCGGCTCGGCCGCCTCGGCGAGCATGCGCAGCGCCGCCATGCGGGCGAAGCGGCCCTTCCCCACGCCCTCCGGCCCGGCGATCAGCCAGGCGTGATGGAGCGAGCCGCTCGCCATGGCGGCGGCCAGCGCCTCGCGGGCGGGGATATTGCCGATCAGTTCCGCCAACGACTTGCCCCCACCCCGCTCCGCCGCTCGGGCGGACGCGCGCTTATGCCCCGAACAGCGACCAGAAGCCCAGCCAGGCGCGGCGGAAGAAACCGGCCTTGCCGACATCCTTCTCGGCGACCAGCGGCAGCATCTGCGCCGGCATGCCGGGCGATTCGACGACGAGATCGGCGATATGATCGCCCGCCTTGAAACCGGCCTTGACCGGCCCCTGATAGACGATCTTGCCCTTCATATCGGGCGTGGTGCCCGCCGGGATGGTGACGTTCAGGTCGCGCGGCGCGACGACGCCGACTTCGCTCGAATCGCCGCCCTGCACCGTCACTTCACCGAGCTTGCGGCCCTTGGAGACGATCGGCTTCGCCTTCCAGGCGCCGAAGCCCCAGTTCATGAAGCGCACGGATTCGGCGGCGCGGCCATTATAGGTATCGAGCCCGGCGACGACCATTACCAGGCGGCGCCCGCCCTGCTCGGCCGAGCCGGTGAAGCCGTATCCGGCCTCGTCGGTATGGCCGGTCTTGAGGCCGTCGGCGCCCTGGACCTTGCCCAGCAGCGGATCGCGATTGGCCTGGCTGATGTCGGCACCGGCGCCCAGCGTCTTGCCCCAGGTGAAATTCGGCAGCGAATAGTACTGCTTGTAGAGGTCCGGGAAGTCGCGGATCGTCGCGGCGGCGAGATGCGCCAGATCGCGCGCGGTCACATAGGTCCGGCCTTCATCGGGCCAGCCGTTCGACGTGCCGAAATTGCTGTTGGTCAGGCCGAGCCGCTTGGCCTGCTGGTTCATCAGATTGGCGAAGGCTTCCTCGTTGCCGGCGACGCCTTCCGCCAGCACCACGCAGGCATCGTTGCCCGAGAGCGTGACGATGCCCTTCAGCAGATCGGAAACGGTCGGCTTCTCGCCGACGGCCAGGAACATGGTCGAGCCCTGCGAATGCCATTTCCTCCAGGTCTCGGGCATCACCTCGATCTGCTTGTCGAGCTTGAGCTCGCCCTTCTTGATGAGATCGAAGGCGACATAGACCGTCATCATCTTCGCCATCGAGGCGGGCGGGATGCGGCGATCGGCGTCCTTCTCGTACAGCACCGCGCCGGAGGAGAGATCCTCCATATAGGCGATCGGCGCGGGCGTATCGAACGTCGGGTTCGCAGCGGTGAGCGGTGTGGCGACGGCCAGCGCCAGCAACGAAACGGCAGCGAACTTCTTCATATTTCCGGTCCCAACGCGGCGTGTACTCTCACCGGGCCGTGAATATGCGCGCATCCCCATATCCTGCCCGGGCGGCCCTGCCTCGCGCCGCCTGGGCCTCGCCGGGTGTGGCGAAGGGTCCGAGCTGGACGCGGTAGAGCCTGCCCCCTGCCTTTACGAACCCGTTCATGGATTGGGCAAGCGCTTGCGCGCGTGCCGCGGAAGAAAGTGCGGCGACCTGAACGAAATAGCGGCCCATGGCGGCGGGACGGGCGGCCTTTGCCGCCTCACGCGGCGGGCCCGGGCCCGCGCCGGGCGGCGTCGGCCGCGGGGCGGGGGGGGCGGGGGTGGGG
>NZ_JAAVVE010000040.1 GCF_018449795.1 Sphingomonas sp. dw_22 | reverse complement strand
GGTACGCGTCCCCCGTGCAACACTATTATAGCCCCACCCCCATCGCCCGCGACCTTTGGTCCCCCCCGCAGTTCAGCCGGGGGGGGGGCCACCCCTCAGAGGGCGACCGGGGTGGGGTGGCCGCGGACCACCGCCCTCTCCGTCCGCCGCCCCTCCACCAGCCTGCGGCTGGTCCCCCTCCCCGAGACAAGCTCGGGGAGGACTTAAGGGATGGCCGACCGGAAACTCTTCGCGGGGCATGCCGTGCGCCGGTTGCGGCGGCAGATGGGCTTGACCCAGGCGGCGATGGCCGAGGCGCTGGGGGTTAGCCCAAGCTATCTCAACCTGGTCGAGCGCAACCAGCGGCCGCTCTCGGCCTCGCTGATGCTGCGGCTGGCCGAGACCTATGACTTCGATCCGCGCACGCTGGCGGCGAGCGAGCCGGGCGGCGGGGCGGAGGCCATCAGGCGGCGGCTGGCCGATCCGCTCTTCGCCGATCTGGAGATCGACCGGCACCAGATGGAAGAATGGCTGGCGGGCGCGCCGGGCGGGGCGGAGGCGTTCGCGCGCGCCTATGACCGGCTGGGTGCGGGGGCGGGCGGCGAGGACGGGGCACCCGATCCGGGCAGCCGGGTGCGCCGCGAGATCGAGCGCTGGCGCAACCATTTCGCCGATCTCGACGCGGCGGCCGAGGCGCTGGCCGACGAGCTGCGCATGGCGGGCGACCCCTATGGCGCGATGGCCGAGCGGCTGCGGGTGAAGCACCAGCTGTCGGTGCGCATCCTGCCCGCCGAGGTGATGCCCGATCGCGTGCAGCGGCTCGACCTGCACGCGCGGCAATTGCAGCTTTCGGAGATGCTGCCGGCATCGGCGCGCAGCTTCGCGCTGGCCGGGCAACTGGCCTGGGAGGCGCGGGGCGAGATCGACGGACTGGTGCGCGGGAGCGGGCTCGACCGGACGGGGGAACGGCTCTTCCGGCGGCATCTGGTGGGTTATTTCGCGGCGGCGGTGACGATGCCCTATGCCCGCTTCCTGCGCGCGTGCGAGGCGAGCGGCTATGATGTCGAGCTGCTCCAGCGGCGCTTCGGGGCGAGCTTCGCGCAGGTGGCGCACCGGCTGACGACCTTGCAGCGGGTCGGCGCGCGGGGGCTGCCCTTCTTCCTGGTGCGGGCGGACCGGGCGGGGCAGGTCTCGATCCGCTATGCCGGGGCGAGCGGATCGCCGCTGGCGGAGAGCGCCTCGCTGTGTCCGTTGTGGAACATGTTCGACGCCTTTGCGCGGGCCGACGAGACGGTGACGCAGCTGATCGAGCTGGAGGATGGATCGCGCTGGTTCACGCTGGCGCGCTGCACGCATCCGCATGCCGGGGCGGTGGGCGGGGTGCGACCTCGGTTTGCGATGGCGCTGGGCCTGCCTGCGCAGGATGCGGCGGCGCTGGCGGCGGCGCGCGGCGTGGACCTTGGCGGGAGTGCCGTGCCGGTCGGGCTGGGGTGCCGGGCATGCACGCGGATGGACTGCCCGCAGCGATCGGCGGCGCCGGCGGGGCGCGGGCTGGTGATCGGGGAGCGCGAGCGCGGGGTTACGGCGTTCGGGTTTGCGGGGGATTAGGTCGTATCGGTATTCTGTTGCTTCTTCTCTCCGCCCTGGGGGGTGAGCGGCTGCGCAGCAGCCGCGCGGAGCTGCGCTCCGGCTCGCGACTGGGCCCCGGCCTTTGCCGGGGAGGGGGCTTCAGCATGCGGCGGCGGCTTCCCTCTCCAAAGGACTTTTGCCGGAAACCGATTCGGCATAGCGATCCGGCAAGGGGGAAGAATCATGTCGGATAGTGTCGAGAGCAAAGCGCCGGGCATGGCGCCGGTCGCCGATCGCATTCACGTCATCGACAGCCTGCGCGCGGCGGCGCTGTGCGGCGTGATCCTGTTCAACATCGTGGCGATGGTCGCGGGCTTTCTCAGCCAGGAGCTGCTGGCCAAGGCGAGCCCTGTCGATCTCGGCTTCGCGGCCGTCGACGTCCTGCTGATCCAGGGCAAGGCGCGGTCGTGCTTCGCGCTGCTGTTCGGCGTCGGCTTCGGCATCCTGATGGAGCGCGCCGCATCGCGGGGGCAGGATTTCACGGCCTTCTACCTCCGGCGGATGGCCGTGCTGCTGGCGATCGGCCTGTGCAACCTCAGCTTCCTGTTCTTCGGCGACATCCTGATCCTCTATGCGATCATGGGCATGGTGATGCTGCTGTTCCGCGGCTGGAGCAGCCGGGCGCTGCTGATCGGCGGGCTGGCGCTTATCGTCGCGCCGCCGGTGCTGCAGGGAATCCTGGAGGCGATTGCCGGCGGCCCCTTGCCGAACCTCGCCGGGCTCAGCCCGGCGCAGGCCAATGCGCTGATGCCGGCCAGCATCCACGCCTATCAGGGGAGCGACTATGCCGCCTATGTCGCGGCGAACTGGCGCTATTATCTCGACATGTATTGGGCCCATACGGCCGACGCGCTCGTCTATAATGCCAGCGTGCTGGGGCTGTTCCTGCTCGGGCTGTGGACCGCGCGCAATGGCGTGCTGGCGGATGTCGAGCGCTGGCGGCCCTTCCTTCGCAAGGTCGCATGGTGGTGCCTTCCGATCGGCTTGCTGCTGAGCGTCGTGCAGGGCAGCCGGCACCTGGGCATTCCCGCGCACGGCGTGATGCACGGCGTCGTCACCGCCTCCTATGCCGCGCTGGCGTTCGCCGCGTTCGGCTATATCGCGCTGCTCTGCCTGTTCCTGACCCGCGGCGGCCGCCCTTTGCAGAAAGCGCTGGCGCCGATGGGGCGGATGGCGCTGACGGGCTACCTGACCTCGAACGCGATCGGCTCGTTCGTCTTCTACGGCTGGGGCCTGGGGCGGATGTCCGGCTGGAGCGTCACCGGCATCTGCCTGTTCGGGCTCGCGATCTTCGCCGGGCTCTGCGCGTTCAGCGCGGTGTGGCTGCGGTTCTTCCGCTTCGGGCCGGCCGAGTGGGTGTGGCGGTCGCTCACTTATGGGCGGCTGCAACCGCTCCGGAAGGTGCCGGCGGCGGCCTGAGGGGCCGCCGCCGCGCCTTCATTGCTGCGCCTTGGCCGCGGGCGGCAAGGCGAGCTGCGCCAGGGCGAACAGCGCGGGCACCAGCATCGTGAAGACGGCGATGAGGGTGAGCGGCACCGCCCGGTGCGGCGAGACATAGTCCAGCGCGAAGAGCGTGTAGATCACCACGGGCAGGGCGGCGAACAGGCTGCCGAAGCGATAGGGCGCGCTCTCCCGCCTGCTCAGGGCGCGATCAGCGATGTCGAAGACGAGATAGATGACGAAGGTGTTGAGCACCCAGCCGACATAATTCTGCAGCGGCACGCCGAAATAAGGGCCGCCATCGTGCCATACCCAGGCGCCGCCCCGGATCATCGGGGGGTCCATCACCATGTCCCAGCCCGTCATCGTGAGCGCCGAGAGCAGCGCCAGCGCCACCATGCCGGCGGGCCCGCGCAGGTTGCGGCCGCGCAGCACCGCCTGCGCCACGACCCAGGACGGATAGATCATCATGAACCAGCCGAGCGGGATCAGGATCGGGACGTTGCCCAGCTTGATGCCCAGATCGTCGCTATAATGGTAGCGGCCGAACAGCAGGCCGGTCCGCACGCCGGCCTCCTCGACGAGATAGGAGATGACGACCGTCAGCCCGAAGAACAGCGCCACGCGCCGGCCGCCCAGCGCCACGCAGCCATGGAGCAGCGAGAACAGCGTGAACACGGGTACGAAGCCGGAATTGCCCGGCGAAGGCAGGTCGAGCCAGGGGCTGACGATGCCGGCGAAGAGGAAATAGGCCAGTAGAGCAAAGAACGCCCAGGCCGCCGTCTTGACGATCGATTGCATATGCTCCCCCCGAAGCCGGTCGATTCGGCAGGACAATAAGCAGGAACGGGCCGGCTTGCGAGCGGCAATGCGCCTGGTCAGGAGGGCTTGCCGTCACTGCCTCCCAGAAGCGCTTCAGCGACAGGGATCCCTGAATCCGCTGGTGGGGTCGCGCTCCGGCGCCGTTGCCCGCAGCCGGCGCAGGCGGCGGGCCAGCAGGAAGATCAGCGCCAGCACGGCCAGGCCGAGCAGCATCTGGGCGGCGTTGAGGAAGGTCTGCATCGTCGGGGTCCATCGGATCAGCGCGACAGGATCGAGTGGAGCGGCGCGGTGGCGAGCTCGATGCGGGCGGCGGGGAAGGCGTGGCGCTCGCAATGCGCGAAGTGCAGCGCGGCCTGGCGATTGACGAACAGGCCCTCGATCAGGCCGTGATTCTCCTGGACGACCCAGCGGCCGTCGCGATCGCGACCGACCAGGAGGACGTGATCGATACTGTCGGCACCTGCCGGACAGGGTTGCATCGTGCTGCTCCATTGCCGGCATGATGTCCCCCGGCGCGGGAAGCGGCGCGAGCGCGCCGCCGCCCCCGGATATGGGCGCGTGGCGCATAAAGCTTCCACGGGAAGGTCGGGCCGGGGCGTAAGCGCGGCGTAAAAATCCGCTGTTTCCGGCGCTCTACGTAGCAACCACAATATCGCCGATCCGCGTCCGGAGCGCATTCGAGCGGCGCCAGAGCCGCGCACCTTCCCCAAGCCGGCTCGCCCCTTTTCAGGAGGACGACGAGATGAGTTTCGCGACCACCAATCCCTATACCGGCGAAGTGCTGAAGACCTTTCCCACCGCGACCGACGACGCGGTGCTGGCCGCGATCGGCCGCGCCGATGCGGCGTTCCAGGGCTGGCGGAAGACCGAGTTCGCGACCCGCGCCGCGGTGATGCAGGCGGCGGCCGATATCCTGCGCCGCGACTCGGATTCCTATGCCGAGGTGCTGACGCTGGAGATGGGCAAGCTGATCGGCGAGGCGAAGGCCGAAGTGGAGCTCTCCGCCGCGATCTTCGAATATTATGCGGCCAATGCCGAGCGGCTGCTGATGCCCGAAAAGCTGCCCGTCGCCGATCCCGCCGAGGGCGACGCGGTGCTGGTCTGCGATCCGCTGGGCGTGCTGCTCGCGATCGAGCCGTGGAACTTCCCCTATTACCAGATCGCCCGGATCATCGCGCCGCAGCTTTCGGCCGGCAACACGATGCTGCTCAAGCACGCCTCCAACGTGCCGCAGAGCGCGGCGCGCTTCGAAGCGCTGATGCTGGAGGCGGGGCTGCCCGAGGGCGCGTTCATCAACCTCTATGCCAGCCATGACCAGATCCCGCTGATCCTGAACGATCCGCGCGTCCATGGTGTGGCGCTGACCGGATCGGAGGCGGCGGGCGCCGAAGTGGCGGCGATCGCGGGCAAGGCGCTCAAGAAATCGACGATGGAGTTGGGCGGCGCGGATGCGTTCGTCGTGCTCGCCGATGCCGATCTGGAGAAGACGGTCAAATGGGCGGTGTTCGGCCGGCACTGGAACGGCGGGCAGGTCTGCGTCTCCTCCAAGCGGATGATCGTGGCGGGCGAGATCTATGACTCGTTCCTCGAAAGCTATGCCAGGGGCGTGGCCGAGCTGCGCATGGGCGATCCCTTCGATCCCGAGACGACGCTGGCGCCGCTTTCCTCGCAAAAGGCGGCCGACGACCTGAAGGTGATGATCCAGAAGGCCGTCGAGCATGGCGCGACCGCGACGCCGGTGGGACCGGATGCGCCCAACCAGGGCGCGTTCGTCCAGCCGGTGATCCTGACCGATGTCGGCGAGGACAATCCGGCGCGCTACTGGGAGTTCTTCGGGCCGGTATCGATGCTGTTCCGCGCGAAGGACGAGGCCGATGCGATCCGCATCGCCAATGATTCGCCGTTCGGGCTGGGCGGATCGGTGTTCACTTCCGATCCGAAGCATGGCGCGGAAGTGGCGCGGAACATCTCCACCGGCATGGTGTTCGTCAATCACCCGACGATGGTGAAGGCGGACCTGCCCTTCGGCGGGGTGCGGCGATCCGGCTATGGGCGCGAGCTGCTCGATCTTGGGATCAAGGAATTCGTCAACCACAAGTTGATCGACGTGGTCGATATCGACGCGGCGTTCTGAGGAGGAAGCATCATGCAGAAGACCATGAAGGCCGCCGTCGTCCGCGAATTCGGCAAGCCGCTCGTCATCGAGGAAGTGCAGGTGCCCGAAGTCGGCCCCGGCACGATCCTGGTGAAGATCGCCGCGACCGGCGTGTGCCACACCGATCTCCACGCCGCCGAGGGCGACTGGCCGGTCAAGCCCAAGCCGCCCTTCATCCCGGGGCATGAGGGCGTCGGCCATGTCGTCGCGGTGGGCCAGGGGGTGACCCATGTGAAGGAGGGCGACCGCGTCGGCGTGCCGTGGCTCTACACCGCGTGCGGGCATTGCGTGCATTGCCTGGGCGGGTGGGAGACGCTGTGCGAGCTCCAGCAGAACACCGGCTATTCGGTGAACGGCAGCTTCGCCGAATATGTGCTCGCCGATCCCAATTATGTCGGGCACCTGCCGGACAATCTCGGCTTCGTCGAGGTGGCGCCGGTGCTGTGCGCGGGGGTGACGGTCTATAAGGGGCTGAAGGTCACCGACACCAAGCCGGGCGACTGGGTGGCGATCTCGGGCATCGGCGGGCTGGGGCACATGGCCGTGCAATATGCCAAGGCGATGGGGCTGAACGTGGTCGCGGTCGATATCGACGATGCCAAGCTGGAGCTGGCCCGGAAGTTGGGTGCATCGCTCACCGTCAATGCGCTGAACGCCGATCCCGCCGCCTTCATCAAGAAGGAGATCGGCGGGGCGCAGGGCGTGCTGGTCACTGCCGTCTCGCCCAAGGCGTTCCAGCAGGCGATGGGCATGGTTCGGCGCGGCGGCACCGTGTCGCTGAACGGGCTGCCGCCGGGGGATTTCCCGCTGTCGATCTTCGATACGGTGCTGAACGGCGTGACGGTGCGCGGGTCGATCGTGGGGACGCGGCTCGATCTTCAGGAAGCGCTGGACTTCGCCGCGCATGGGCAGGTCCATGCGACGGTGGCGACCGACAGCCTCGACAATATCAACGCGGTGTTCGCCAAGATGCACAAGGGCGAGATCGAAGGGCGGATCGTGCTCGATTTCGAGAACGCCTGAACGGACGACTCTCAGTTTGTTAAATCCCTTCCCCGGCGAAGGCCGGGGAAGATAAAGGGGTGGGCGCCTCTGGTCAGGCGCCCGCGTCGGTCAGCAATGCGAGCTGTTCGGGGCTCAGTTTCACGTCCCATGCGCCCACCAGTTCGTCGAGCTGCTCGACGCTGGTCGCGCTGGCGATGGGGGCGGTGACGCCGGGCTGGGCGGCGAGCCAGGCCAGCGCGATCTGCGCGAGGGTGGCGCCGGTCTCCGCCGCGACCTGGTCCATCGCCGCCAGCACGGCCTTGCCCTTGCCTTCGAGGAACGCCGCCATGCGGCCGCCGCGGACGCTCTTTCCGTAATCTGCCTCGGTTCGATACTTGCCGGTGAGGAAGCCCGAGGCGAGGCCGTAATAGGGGATCACGCCGACATTGTGGGTGATGCAGAGATCCTGCAGCTCGCCCTCGAACTTGTGGCGGCTCACCAGATTATATTCGGGCTGGAGCACGCGGATATGCGGCAGGCCGGTGTCCGCGGCGATGTCGAGCGCGGATTTCAGGCGGGCGGCGTGGAAGTTCGAGGCGCCCAGCGCGCGGATCTTGCCGGCCTTGATGAGCGTGGCGAAGGCCGCGAGATACTCCTCCTGCGGCACCGACTCGTCGTCCTGGTGCGCGAAATAGAGGTCGATCGTGTCGACGCCGAGCCGGGCCAGCGAGGCTTCGGCGGCGGCGGCGATGCGGGTGGGGGCGAGCTTCTCGCCGCCCTCGCCGGGGAGCATGCCGACCTTGGTGGCGATCAGCACCTTGTCGCGCTTGCCGGACTGCTCGAGCCATTCGCCGATGATCGTCTCCGATTCGCCGCCCTTGTTGCCCGGAACCCAGGCCGAATAGGCATCGGCGGTGTCGATCATCACGCCGCCGGCCTCGGCGAAGCGATCGAGGATGCGGAAGCTTTCGCCCTTGTCGATTGTCCAGCCGAAGACGTTGCCGCCCAGCACGAGCGGCGGCGTGGCGAGGCCGGAGGCGCCGAGTTCGCGGGATTCGGTCATTGCGGGCTCTCCGTTGTGTTGGCGGTGATGGTGTTGATGTCGGTCGCGCGCGCGGCTTCGTCCAGCCGCTGCGCCTCGGCGGGCGTCAGGCCGTGCGGATCGGCGGCGTCGTCATCGGCCCGGCCGCAGGCGGCGAGCGCGAGCGGCAGGAGGAGCGCGCTGCGCATCGGCATGGTCAGTCCGTGATCTCGTTGCCGTCGGCTTCGCTCGCATTGCCGGCATAGGCGTTCTCGGCATCGTCGAAGGCGGCGGCCTGGGCGGCGTTCACGTCGCTGACCGCTTCGCCCATCGTGTTGCTGTCGCCAGCCATCGCCTCGTTCGCCTCGGCGGCTTCGTTCTTCGCCTTCTGCCCGCAGGCGGCGAGGCCGGTGAGGGCGAGGGCGGCGACGGGGAGGAGCAGGGCCTTGCGCATGGGTTTCCTTTCGGGGATTTGGCTTGGGCCATGGGTTAGCGCGGCGGCGGGGCGTGGCGCAACCGGCGCCGAGAGCATAACCCGTCACCCCGGTCGAAGTGCCGGGGTGACGAACGAGGGAGTCGGCAACGTGCGTTGACCTGATATAAAGATATCTTTATATCTATATCTCGACCATGAAATCGGCTCTCATCATCTTCCGCGCCCTGGCGGATTCGACGCGGCTGCGCATCCTTGCGCTGCTCCGCTCGATGGAGCTGAGCGTCGGCGAGCTGGCGCAGGTGCTGGGGCAGAGCCAGCCGCGGGTGAGCCGGCATGTGAAGATATTGTGCGATGCGGGCCTTGCCGAGCGGCGCAAGGAAGGTAGCTGGGTGTTCGTCGCGCTGGGCGGGCCGGGGATCGTGGCGCCGGTATTCGCGGCGCTCGATCGCTGGACCGAGGCCGATCACTGGGCGGTGGCCGATGAGGCGCGGCTGGCGGCGGTGCGCGCCGACCGGGCGAGCGCGGCGGCCGAATGGTTCGAGGCGAATGCCGGGCAATGGGATGCGATCCGGTCGCTCCATGTCGCCGACAGCGAAGTCGAGGCGGCGATGGCCGAGGCGTTGGGGGAGGGGCCGCTCGGCTGCCTGATCGATATCGGCACGGGCACCGGGCGGATGCTCGAGCTGTTCGCGCCCCAGGCCGAGCATGCGCTGGGCATCGATCGCTCGTCGGAGATGCTGCGGCTGGCGCGCGCCAAGCTCACCGAGCGGGGGCTGGCCAATGCCGAGCTGCGCCAGGCCGATCTTTATGCGCTGCCGCTCCAGGACGGCGGAGCGGACGCCGCTATATTGCACCATGTGCTCCATTTCGCGCAGCAGCCGGGCGCGGCGATCCGCGAGGCGGGGCGGGTGCTCTCGGCCGGCGGGCGGCTGCTGATCGTCGATTTCGCGCCGCACGAGCGCGAGGAGCTGCGCGCCCGCGATGCGCACACCCGGCTGGGCTTTTCCGACGAGCAGATGCTCGGCTGGTTCGAAGGCGCGGGACTCGCGCCGGTGAAGATCGAGACGCTCGAGGGCGGCGAACTGACGGTGAAATTGTGGCTGGGTCGCAAGACCGGCGCGCTTGTGGAGAAAGTGAAGGCGGCATGAGTATCGTGGATCCCCTG
The DNA here is from genome assembly GCF_018449795.1 of Sphingomonas sp. dw_22. Lineage (GTDB taxonomy): Bacteria > Pseudomonadota > Alphaproteobacteria > Sphingomonadales > Sphingomonadaceae > Sphingomonas. The sequence goes on along the minus strand of NZ_JAAVVE010000040.1, from coordinate 31,944 downwards.
GGCGCGCCTTTGTTCGCCGATGTCGCCGGCGATGTGGACGTGAGCTTCGAATTCTTCCCGCCCAAGACCGAGAAGATGGAGGAGACGCTGTGGGAGTCGATCCAGACGCTCTCGCCGCTGGGGCCGCGCTTCGTGAGCGTGACCTATGGCGCGGGCGGGACGACGCGCGAGCGCACCCATGCCACGGTGGCGCGGATCGCGCGCGAGACTTCCATACCCGCCGCCGCGCACCTGACCTGCGTGGAGGCGACGCGCGAGGAGATCGACCAGGTCGCCGAGGAATATTGGGCGGCGGGGGTGCGGCATATCGTCGCGCTGCGCGGGGATCCGCCGCGGGCGGGGGAGAAGTTCCGGTCGCATCCCGGCGGGTATGAGAATGCCGCGGCGCTGGTGGCGGGGCTGAAGAAGCTCCACCCGTTCGAGATCTCGGTCGCGGCCTATCCCGAATGCCATCCGGATTCGCCGGATGCCGTTGCCGATCTCGACAATCTCAAGCGCAAGATCGATGCCGGGGCGACGCGGGCGATCACGCAGTTCTTCTTCACGCCGGAGACCTTCTTCCGCTTCCGCGACGATGCGGCGGCGGCGGGGATCACCGCGGAAATCGTGCCGGGGATCATGCCGGTGATGAACTATGCCAGCGTCGTGCGGATGTCAGCGATGTGCGGGACCGAGGTTCCGGCGTGGATGGGGCGGCTGTTCGAGGGGCTGGACGAGCATCCGGCGGCGCGCCAGCTGGTGGCGGCGACGCTGGCGGCCGAGCTTGCCCGGAAGCTCTATGCGGGCGGGGTGCGGCAGTTCCACTTCTACACGCTGAACCGGGCCGAGCTTAGCTATGCGATCTGCCATCTGCTGGGGCTTAGGCCAAAGGTGGGGGCGGAATTGGTGGTGGCTTGAGGCCAACTAAGGGTGGGGAGTCACGGGCGTCGGTCTCGGTGAGACACGGCCCCACCCCTTCCCCCTCCCCTGAAGGGGAGGGGCTTATTTAGGAAGTTGACGATGACTGCACGCGAGAAACTGCTGGCCGAGGCCGCCAAGCGCATCCTGATTACCGACGGCGCCTTCGGCACCGAGATCCAGAACTGGAAGCTGAACGAGGCGGCCTATGCCGGCGATCTCGGGCTGGGGCATGACCAGAAGGGCAATAACGACATCCTCGCGCTGACCATGCCCGAGGTGCCGGCCTCGATCCACCGGGCCTATTTCGAGGCGGGGGCGGACATCGCCGAGACCAATACCTTCTCGGCCAACCGGATCAGCCAGGCCGATTACGGGGCCGAGCATCTGGTGCGCGAGATCAATGTCGAGAGCGCGAAGCTGGCGCGTTCGATCGCCGATGAGTTCGAGGCGAAGGACGGGCGGCCGCGCTTCGTGGCGGGGGCGCTGGGGCCGACCAACAAGACCTTGTCGCTCTCGCCCGACGTCAACGATCCCGGCTATCGCGAGATCGACTTCGATTACCTCAAGGACGTGTATCGCGAGCAGATCGACGCGCTGGTCGAGGGCGGGGTGGACTTCATCCTGATCGAGACGGTGTTCGACACGCTCAATGCCAAGGCGGGGATCATGGCGGCGATCGAGGCGGCGAACGACCTGGGCCGCGACCTGCCGATCATGCTGTCGATGACGCTGACCGATCTTTCGGGGCGGAATCTGTCGGGGCATACGGTCGAGGCGTTCTGGCATGCGGTGCGGCATGCGAAGCCGGTGACGATCGGGCTCAACTGCTCGTTCGGGGCGGAGCAGCTTCGGCCGCATGTGAAGACGCTGAGCGCGCTCGCCGATACGCTCATCATGGTCTATCCGAACGCGGGGCTGCCCAACGAGCTGGGCGCCTATGACGAAATGCCGGCGACGACCGCCGGGCTGGTCAAGGAATGGGCCGATCAGGGGCAGGTCAATGTGCTCGGCGGCTGCTGCGGCTCGACCCCGGCGCATATCGCGGCGATCGCGCAGGCAGTGACGGGGCTGGAGCCGCGCAGGATCGCGGTGCCGGAAGTGCGGACGCGGCTGGCGGGGCTGGAGCCGTTCACGATGGCGGCTTGACGCACGAATAGCCCTCTCCCCCTCGGGGAGAGGGTTGGGAGAGGGGCAGAGCGGCGCCCTCTCCTTCAGGCCCCTCTCCCCGGCCCTCTCCCCGATGGGAGAGGGAGAAGAAGAAAAGAAACATGACCACCACCCCCTCCTCCACCAATTTCGTCAATATCGGCGAGCGGACCAACGTCACCGGTTCGGCGGCGTTCAAGAAGCTCATCATGGCGGGCGACTATACCCGCGCCGTCGAGGTCGCGCGGCAGCAGGTCGAGAACGGCGCGCAGGTGGTCGACGTCAACATGGACGAAGGGCTGCTCGACGCGGTCGAGGCGATGACGACCTTCCTCAAGCTAATCGCCGCCGAGCCCGATATCGCCCGCGTGCCGGTGATGATCGATTCGTCCAAGTGGAGCGTGATCGAGGCGGGGCTGAAATGCGTCTCGGGCAAGCCGATCGTCAATTCGATCAGCATGAAGGAAGGCGTCGACCAGTTCCTGGAGCATGCGCGCAAGTGCATGGCTTACGGCGCCGCGGTGGTGGTGATGGCGTTCGACGAGACCGGCCAGGCCGACACCAAGGCCCGCAAGATCGAGATCTGCGAGCGCGCCTATAAACTGCTGACGGGGATCGGCTTTCCGCCCGAGGACATCATCTTCGATCCGAACGTGTTCGCGGTGGCGACGGGGATCGAGGAGCATAACAACTATGCCGTCGACTTCATCGAGGCGACGCGCGAGATCAAGGCGCGCTGCCCGCATGTCCATATCTCGGGCGGGCTGTCGAACCTGAGCTTCTCGTTCCGGGGCAACGAGGTCGTCCGCAAGGCGATGCACTCGGTGTTCCTGTATTATGCGATCCCCGCGGGCATGGACATGGCGATCGTCAATGCCGGCCAGCTCGACATCTATGACCAGATCGAGCCCGAGCTGCGCACCGCCTGCGAGGACGTGATCCTCAACCGCGATCCCGAGGCGGGCGACCGGCTGGTGGCGCTGGCCGAGAAGTTCCGCGGCACCGACGCGGTGGCCGAGAAGCAGGCGGCCGAATGGCGCGGCTGGCCGGTCGCCAAGCGGCTGGAGCATGCGCTGGTCAAGGGCATCGACGCGCATGTCGTCGAGGATACCGAGGAATGCCGCCTCGCCTTCCCGCGCCCGATCGAAGTGATCGAAGGGCCGCTGATGGACGGGATGAACGTGGTCGGCGACCTGTTCGGTTCGGGCAAGATGTTCCTGCCGCAGGTGGTGAAATCGGCGCGGGTGATGAAGAAGGCCGTCGCGCACCTGCTCCCCTATATCGAAGCCGCCAAGGAAGAGGGCGCCAAGGGCAAGGGCAAGATCATCATGGCGACCGTGAAGGGCGACGTGCATGACATCGGCAAGAACATCGTCGGCGTGGTGCTCCAGTGCAACGGCTTCGACGTGGTCGATCTGGGGGTGATGGTGCCCTGGTCGAAGATCCTCGAGGCCGCGAACGAGAACGATGCCGACATGATCGGGCTGTCGGGCCTCATCACCCCGAGCCTGGACGAGATGGTGACGGTGGCCGAGGAGATGCAGCGCTCGGGCATGACGATGCCGCTGCTGATCGGCGGGGCGACGACTTCGCGGGTGCATACCGCGCTGCGGATCGAGCCGGCGTACAAGGGGCCGGTGGTGCATGTGCTCGACGCCAGCCGCGCGGTGGGCGTGGCGACGACGCTGGTGAGCGAGACGATCCGCGACGATTATGTCGCGAAGATCGCCGAGGAATATGAGCAGGTCCGCGTCGCGCGCGCCGGGCGCGGGCAGAGCGAGCTGCTGCCGCTCGAAAAGGCGCGTGACAATGCGTTCGAGGCCGACATGAGCCTGAAGCCGGGCAAGCCGCGCCTGCCGGGGGTGCATGAGTTCCTCGACTGGGATCTGAAGGATCTGCGGACCTATATCGACTGGACGCCCTTCTTCCGCGCCTGGGAACTGGCGGGCAATTATCCCGCGATCCTGGAGGATGCGGTGGTGGGCGAGAGCGCGCGATCGCTGTTCGCCGATGCGCAGAAGATGCTCGACAGGCTGATCGAGGAGAAATGGCTGACCGCGCGCGGCGTGGTGGGGCTGTGGCCGTGCCGGCGCGAGGGCGACGACATCATCGTCCATGTCGAGGACGAGGAGCATGTCCGCCTGCCGATGCTCCGCCAGCAGATCGCCAAGCGGGAAGGCCGGGCGAACATGTGCTTGGCCGACTTCATCGATCATGACGGCGACTGGATCGGCGGCTTCGCGGTTTCGATCCATGGCATCGAGCCGCACCTGGCGCGCTTCAAGGCGGCGATCGACGATTATTCGGATATCCTGCTCAAGGCGCTGGCGGACCGGCTGGCGGAGGCGATGGCGGAGCGGCTGCACCAATATACCCGCACGGCGCTATGGGGCTATGCCGAGGGCGAGCAGCTCGACAATGTCGCGCTCATCAAGGAGCAATATCGCGGCATCCGCCCGGCACCGGGCTATCCGGCCTGCCCCGAGCACAGCCTGAAGCCGATCCTGTTCAAGATGCTCGACGCGCATCACCGCACGGGGATCTCGCTGACCGAGAGCTTCGCGATGCTGCCGACGGCGGCGGTGTCGGGCTTTTATTTCGGGCACCCGCAGGCGGAGTATTTCGGCGTGGCGCGGATCGGGCAGGACCAGGTCGAGGATTACGCCCAGCGACGTGGGATCAGCCTGGAACTGGCCAAGCGCTATCTGCGGCCGAATCTGGACTGAGGGCGCGGGCGCCGCGCCCTGCCGGGCATCGGACGCTCCGCCGAATGGGTGCCCCGTGCCGGCCGGGCACGTTGCTGACGGCGGTCGCGGTGCTCGCTTGATCCGCCTGACCAGACGGCTTCACAAGGCTTCAAGCTCGCGCTGAAAAGCCGCCAGCTCCTGCCGCATATTCTCTATTTGAAGCTTCGTTTCATCGTAGACGGTCGTATTGCAGGCCGCATAATTATCGATCTCCCTCAGGTAATCGGGATCGCCAACGACAAGGATGCCCGCAGCTTTGGCGTGTTCGCACATCCTGTTGAAATTCTGGCTGACGGGCTGCTTGAAGAATTGGCGCATGTCGTCGCGAAGCTGATGGAGGCGATCGATCTGATCCCTATCGCATTTCGTCTTCCCGATGCCCGTTTTGGAATTGTTGTAAGCGACCTGGATCCGCACCATGTCGTCCAGACGGCGCTCATGCTTCGCGATCTTCTGCTCGACCCTCCGATAGGCTGTTTCCGACCGAGTATGGTCGAGCTGCTCGCGTGTTAGATAGTAAAGCAGCACTGCTACGATCACCTGACCAAGCGCACCGGCACCCGCGATGGCGGCATTGCCTGGATCCGCGCTATAGCAAACAGCGATCGAGATCGCGGCCACTCCAAATATAAGGCACGCTCCGACGGCATGAATCGGCTTGATCCGCGTCACCATTCCACCTCGTTGATAAGCAATGGGAAATCCCGCTCGATCTTGTTGATGCGGGCGATGAACAGCTCCTGGCAGTCTGGCGTAAACTCGCGACAGGAGACTTCATCGTGAATCGAATCCCAGATGAATCTAGCCAGCGGGCTATGTTTCAAATGTAGCCTGCGCTCCAATGCGTGGAGCGGCTCTCCGCTCGGATTGGTGGTGATCCGCCATAGAATCCAGTCTTTGACATGGGCGTATCCATCTCGATCGACCGCCCATCTTCCACGCGAAGCTTCGCTGTCTTCACCGCAATGATTGCGATGCCGATCGTATATATCGACGGATCGTCCGATCTTTACGATGGTGTGCTCCATGCTCGTAAAGCGCTTCCGGTAGGCTTTCGCCAAAGTCGGTGACCAACAAACATAGCAGCCCTCGACATCCGCCTCGTATCCCACATGGCTCTCCCGCCTGCTTGCCGGGCAGGGGTATCCACGGCTTTGCTAAATAGAGGGTGAACTGTGGTCCGAAACTAACTGATCCCCAACGAGAAACCTTGCCCTAGTCGAAAGGGATCGCGTGCGCGACCTATCGGCTACAGCGCCTGCCCGGCCGCCCAGGCGCTGGCCCAGGCCCATTGGAAGTTGTAGCCGCCGAGCCAGCCGGTGACGTCGACCGCCTCGCCGATCGCGTGGAGGCCGGGGGCCTTGCGTGCCTCCATCGTCTGCGAGGAGAGTTCGGCGGTGCTGATGCCGCCGATCGTGACTTCGGCCTTGGCGAAGCCTTCGGTGCCGCTGGGCTCGAAGCGCCAGTCGGCGAGGCGGCGTTCAGCCTCGGTAAGCGCGGCGTCGCGGGTGTTGGCGAGTTCGGCGGGGAGGGCGAGGCGTTCGGCCAGCGCTTCGGCGAGGCGATCGGGCAGGTCGCGGGCGAGCAGGCGGCGGAGCGTCGCGCGGGGCTCGGCGCGCTTGGCGGCGGCGAGCCAGCCTGCGGGATGGCCGGGCAGGAAGTCGATGCCGATGCCCTCCCCGTGGCGCCAATAGGAGGAGATCTGGAGGATCGCCGGGCCGGACAGGCCGCGATGGGTGAACAGCGCCGCCTCGGCGAACGCGGCCTTGCCGGCGCGGGCGAGGACGGGCGCGGCGACGCCGGAAAGCTCGCGGAACAGCGCTTCGTCGGGGCCTAATGTCAGCGGCACAAGCGCGGGGCGGGGCTCGACCACCTTGAGGCCGAACTGGCGGGCGAGATCATAGGCGAAGCCGGTCGCGCCGAGCTTGGGGATCGAGGGGCCGCCGGTGGCGATGACGAGCGCCGGCGCACTGGTCTCGCCTTGGCTGGTGGTCACGCGATATCGGCCGTCGGCATGGTCGATCGCGGCGATGCTCCGGCCGAGGGCGAGCTCGACCTGGCCCTTCGCGCATTCGTCGAGCAGCATGTCGACGATCTGGCGGGCCGAGCCGTCGCAGAAGAGCTGGCCCAAGGTCTTTTCGTGCCAGGCGATGCCGTGGCGCTCGACCAGGGCCAGGAAATCCTGCGCGGTGTAGCGGCTGAGCGCGGACTTGGCGAAATGCGGATTGGCCGAGAGATAGCGATCGGGCGCGGTGCCGATATTGGTGAAGTTGCACCGGCCGCCGCCCGAGATCAGGATCTTGCGCCCCGGCACGTCGCCATGCTCGACCAGCAGCACGCGGCGGCCGCGCTGCCCGGCGACGGCGGCGCACATCATGCCTGCGGCGCCCGCGCCGAGCACGATCGCGTCGTAGCGGGACAAGATCAGTGCAGCTTGGCGATCGAGAGGCCGTCGGCCTTGGCGCGTTCCTTGACCGATTCCTCGCTGCGGGTGAGCGCCTTGGCGATCGCCTTCAGCGGCATGCCCTTCTTGGCGAGCGTATGCAGCTTCTGCACCTCGTCCGTGCGCCAGGGCTGGCGGTGGCGTTCGAAACGTTCGGCCATGATCGTTGCTCCTCGGCGGGGAGCCTTAGGCCGCGCCGAGTGCGCCGTCGAGGCGGCACAAAAAGGGGCGCGGCAAAAGGGGGTGCCGCGCCCGTGAGAGTCCGTCGATCAGGCGAGCGCGAGCTTCGAGCGGCGGCGCCGGATCGCCGCGCCGGCCAGGCCGAAGCCGCCGATCATCATCGCCCAGCTCGCCGGCTCGGGGACGGCGGTGACCTTGAAACTGTCGAGGCCCCAGCTTTCGTCGGTGCCGCCCTGCCAGCCGGAGCCGGCCGCGCGAAAGGCAATCGTCAGCGACGAGCCGGTATGCGCGAAGGTCGCCCAGGGCGAGCCGGTGAAATCGATCAGCGTGTCGCTATAGGCCAGGTTGCTGTCGGTCTGATCGTGGAACGCGATGATGTTGCCGCCGGCGGCAGCGGTGTTGGTGCCGCTGGCATTGTTCGCGGTGAAGCGGGCGGCGAGCGTGCCGTCGATCAGTATTTCGAGGAAATCGGGCGTGTAGGGGCCGCCATTGCTCGAATCCCAGCTCTGGAGGAAGCCGAGCACGCCGCCGAGCGAGATGCCGCTATGCGCGCCGAGGCCGGAGAAGCTGAATTCGGTGACGGTGATCGGCGAGATGCTGGCATTCTGCAGGAAGGTGCCGTCCCAGCCCGCGGCGTTCCAGCTTCCGCTCAGCGCGGTGCCGGTGCCCGACGCATTGGCACTGGTGACGGTGACGCCGGATCCGGTGACGACATTGCCGTCGAAATCGTTGCTGTAGATGGTCTGGGCCTGAGCGCCCCCGGCGGCAAGGGCTCCGACAAGCGCAGCCGCGACGAGATAGTTCTTCATCGTCATTTCCCCTCTACTCGATACGCGCACATGATGATGATCGGGGGCCAGCCCTGGCTGCGCCCGGGACAGTAAACGTACGATTAACCAAGTTTCTCCCGAGTTCCGCATCGGCTCGCCGCCGATTTCGGGCAGGTCATGGCCAATGTCCATTCCGAAGGGCGGGCGCGGAGCGCTGCGCTCCGCGCGATCACGGCCGTTGCCGGTATCGAGCGCGGACCCTAAGCTGCGGGCAAATCCAATGGGGAGGATCAAGATGGCGATCGCGGAAGGGGCGCCGCAGGCCGAGCCCAGCGCGAAGGAGATGCGGCTGGTGATCGCCGCATCCTCGCTGGGCACCATATTCGAATGGTACGACTTCTTCATCTGGGGCACGCTGACCGCGACCGGCATCCTCAGCCGCACCTTCTTCCCCGCCGGCGACACCGTGCTGGGCACGCTGATGGCCTGGGCGACCTTTGCCGTGGGCTTCGGCTTCCGGCCGCTGGGCGCGATCCTGTTCGGCTATCTGGGTGACAGGCTGGGGCGCAAATACACGTTCCTCGTCACGATCACGGTGATGGGGCTGGCGACCGCGGGGATCGGCCTGATCCCCGGCTATGCCGCGATCGGGGCGCTGGCGCCGATCCTCATCATCCTGCTGCGCATCGCCCAGGGGCTGGCGCTGGGCGGCGAATATGGCGGCGCGGCGATCTATGTCGCCGAGCATTCGGGCAAGGGGCGCGCGGGCTTCCACACCAGCTTCATCCAGGCGAGCGTGGTCGGCGGATTCATCCTGAGCCTGATCGTGGTGCTGGCGTTCAAGTTCGCCTTTGCCGCGAGCTGGGATGCCTGGGGCTGGCGCGCGCCGTTCCTCTTCTCGATCGTGCTGCTGGCGGTGTCGCTGTGGATGCGATTGAAGCTCTCCGAAAGCCCGGTGTTCAAGGCGATCAGGGAAGCGGGCGAGACCTCGAAGAACCCGTTCGTCGAGAGCTTCACCTATCCCGGCAACGGCAAGCGGCTGTTCGTCGCGCTGTTCGGCATCGCCGCCGGGCTGACGGTGATCTGGTACACCTCGATGTTCTCGGTCCTCTCGTTCCTGTCCGGCCCGATGCGGGTGGATGCGACCGCTGCGCAGCTCATCTGTGGGGGAGCCTCGCTGATCGGCGTGGTCTTCTACCTCTATTTCGGCAGCCTTTCCGATCGGGTGGGACGCAAGAAGCCGATCGTGATCGGCTATGCGCTGACCCTGCTGCTGCTCTTCCCGCTGTTCTGGCTGATCGGCGGCGCGGCCAATCCGGGGCTGGCGGCGGCGGCCAAGCGCGCGCCGGTGATCGTCTCCGGCCCCCATTGCGCCTATGATCCGTTCGCGGCGAAACAGGCCGACGCGTGCGGCCGGCTGCTCGACTATTTCTCGAAGAAGGGCGTGGCGTACAAGACGGCGGAGGCGTCCGACCTCGACGTGACGATCGGCGGGCAATTGGTGGGCGACACGCGCGCCGAGGCGCTCGACGCGGCGCTCAAGACGGCGGGGTACGACCTTGCCAAGGTGGTGCCGCCGGCGGGCAATATCGCAGTGATCGTGCTGGGTATCCTGGGGCTGATGGCGCTTTCGGGCGCGACCTATGGGCCGGTTGCGGCCTTGCTCAGCGAGATGTTCCCCAGCCGTATCCGCTATTCGTCGATGTCGATCCCCTATCATTTCGGCACGGGCTATTTCGGCGGATTCCTGCCGCTCATCAGCCAGTATATCGTCGCCAAGACCGGCGATCCCTATGCCGGGCTGTGGTACACGATCGCGGTGGTGGCGATGGCGCTGGTGGTGACGGCCTGGGGATTGAAGGAGACGGTGGCGCCGGGGCCGCTGCGCCGCTAACCGCTGAGGGATGATCGCTCCTTCACGCCTGCATCTCGACGGAGACGCGCTCGTCGCCAATTGGAAGCTGCTCGACCGGATGAGCGGGGCCGCCGCGTGCGGCGCCGCGGTGAAGGCCGACGGCTATGGGCTGGGCGCGCGCGAGGTGGCGAAGCGGCTGGCGGCGGCGGGATGCCGCGACTTCTTCGTGGCGAGCTGGGCCGAGGGGCTGGCGCTGGCCGATCTGGGCGTGGCAGTATCGGTGCTGCACGGGGTGCGGGCCGAGGATCCGCCGGGCGCGCCGAACGTGCGGCCGGTGCTCGTCAGCGCGGCGCAGGTGGCGCGCTGGAAGCCGACCGGGCTGGTGTGCGACGTGATGGTCGATACCGGGATGAACCGGCTGGGCGTGTCGGCGGAGGAGATCGCGGGCGGTCTGCTCGACGGGCTGGCGATCGAGACGTTGCTGAGCCATCTCGTCTGCGCCGACGAGGACTCGCCGATGAACGCGCGGCAGCAGGCCGGCTTCGCGGCGCTCAGGGGGCGGACTTCGGCGAAGCGGATGAGCCTGGCCAATTCGGCGGGGATCGCGCTGGGGACGGATTATGCCTTCGACCTGACCCGGCCGGGGATCGCGCTCTATGGCGGCGTGCAGCATCCGGGCCATGCCGGCATCCGCCAGGTGGTGACGCCCGAGGCGCAGGTGCTTCAGCGGCGGCGGGTGCGGGCCGGGGAGACGGTGGGCTATAACGCGACCTTCACCGCGCCGGCGGACATCGACGTAGCGATCCTCAACATCGGCTATGCCGATGGCTATCTGCGCTGCTTCTCCGGGCGCGGGCTCGCGCGGGCGGGGGATGTGGTGCTGCCGGTGCTGGGGCGGGTATCGATGGACCTGGTGGCGATCGGCGTCGATGCCGTGCCGGGACTGGGCGAGGGCGACTGGGTGGCGATGGAATACGCCCTGCCTGCGACTTCGGCGCTGAGCGGGTTGTCTCAGTACGAGCTGCTGACGGGGCTGGGGAAGAGGTTCGACCGGGTCTGGTTCTAGGACGGATCGGCACATACTCCTCTATCGTTACCCCCGGCCGCAATGCTGGGGTCCACCTATCCGCGAGAGAGCCCCTCCAAGTTTCTAGCGGCTCTCCCAGCCGCGCGGTGGACCCCGGCATTGCGGCCGGGGTGACGGTGGGGCTTTGGCGGCGGTCGCCCGACTCTAGATGCCGATCCGTCCTGAAGGGCGGTGGATCTCGGTCGTCAGGTGCCGCAGCTCGTGGACCGGGGACAGGCGGCGTCGGACCCCGGCGGGATCGAGCGTCTCGCTGACGATGCTCAGGATGCCGGCATGCGCCTCGGGCCCGATGCGCCAGACGTGGAGATCGGCGATCCGCGCGTCCCCCGCGCCCTCGATCAGTTCGCGGATCTCGGCGGCGACATGGTCGTCCGTCCTGTCGAGCAGCACCAGGGCGGTGTCGCGCATCAGCGACCAGGACCAGCGCCCGATCACGATCGCGCCGACGACGCCCATCACCGGATCGAGGAAGGTCCAGCCGAGGAACCGTCCCGCCACCAGCGCCGCGATCGCGAGGACCGAGGTGAGCGCGTCCGCAAGCACATGGACATAGGCGGAGCGCAGATTGTTGTCGTGTCCGTGCCCGTGATGATGCCCATGGTCGTGGTCGTGGTCGTGGTCGTGGTCGTGGTCGTGCGTGTGATGGTGGTGGCCGCCGCTCAGCAGCAGCGCGCTGACGAGGTTCACCGCCAGCCCGGCGACGGCGATCAGCGTCGCCTCGCCAAAGGCGATGTGCGCCGGCTCGACCAGCCGGCGGAGCGATTCGACGGCGATGCCGAGCGCGATCAGCCCGAGCGCGAGCGCCGAGGCGAAGCCGGCGAGATCGCCCACCTTGCCGGTGCCGAAGCTGAAGGCGGGATCGTCCGCATGGCGCTTCGCGAAGGCATAGGCCGCGGCGGCCACGCCCAGCGCGCCGGCATGCGTCGCCATGTGGAACCCGTCGGCGAGCAGCGCCATCGATCCGGTCGCATAGCCGGCGGCGATCTCGACCAGCATCATCGCGGCAGTCAGGGCGACCACCCACAGGGTGCGGCGGGCATTCGCGTCATGCGACGCGGCGAGGAAGACGTGCCGGTGGGTGAAGGCGTCGATTTCGGGGCGCGAGGCCATGGCGTTATTTCCCATAGCGGCGAATGGCCGCGATCAGTTCCTCGGCGCCTTGGGCGCGGGCGTCGTCGGAAAGGCCGGGGGCCGCGACATGCGCGCGGACGTGCGACTCGACGATCTCGTCCATCAGGCCGTTCACCGCGCCGCGCACCGCCGCCGCGAGGTGCAGCGTGACCGCGCAATCCTCGCTCTCGGACAAGGCGCGCTCCAGGGCGGCGACCTGACCGGCGATGCGCCGGACGCGCTTTACGAGGACGGTATCTCCGGAAAGGTGCGACATACCTATACCCCCTATAGCTATATTGCGAGGAGGGCAATGTGGCGCGCGCAAAAGGAAAGGCCGGGGATCGCTCCCCAGCCTTCCTGTCGTCAGCATTTCCGGCGTGCGGTCTTTCAGTCCCGCTCGACGCAGAGCGCGATACCCATGCCGCCGCCGATACAGAGCGTGGCGAGGCCCTTCTTGGCGTCGCGCTTCTGCATTTCGTAGAGCAGGGTCGTCAGGATACGCGCGCCCGAGGCGCCGATCGGGTGGCCGATCGCGATCGCGCCGCCGTTGACGTTGACCTTGTCGGCATCCCAGCCCAGCTCCTTGCCGACGCAGAGCGACTGGGCGGCGAAGGCTTCGTTGGCTTCGATCAGGTCGAGATCGTCGACGGTCCAGCCGGCCTTGGCCAGCGCCTTGCGCGATGCCGGCACCGGGCCGATGCCCATGATCGACGGATCGACGCCCACCGAGGCCCAGCTCCGAATCGTCGCGAGGATCGGGCTTCCGCGCTTCTCGGCTTCCGTGCGGCTCATCAGTACCAGCGCGGCGGCGCCGTCGTTGAGGCCCGAGGCGTTGGCGGCGGTGACGGTGCCGTCCTTCTTGAAGGCGGGCTTGAGGCCCGAGATGCCGTCGATCGTCACGCCGGCGCGGATATATTCGTCGTCGGCGACGATCGTCTCGCCCTTGCGGGTCTTGACCGTCACCGGGGCGATCTCATCCTTGAAGCGGCCTTCCGCGCGCGCCTTCTCGGCGAGGTTCTGCGAGCGGACGGCGAACCCGTCCTGCTGCTCCCGCGTCACCTGATATTGCTCGGCGAGGTTCTCGGCGGTGATGCCCATGTGATAGCCGTTGAACACATCGGTCAGGCCGTCCTTGATCATCGTGTCGACGAAGCTGACATCGCCCATCTTGGTGCCGGGGCGGAGCGATTGGGCGTGGGGGCTCAGCGACATCGATTCCTGGCCGCCGGCGACGATGATGTCGGCATCGCCCGAGGCGATCGACTGATAGCCCTGGATCACGGCGCGCAGCCCCGAGCCGCAGACCTGCTGCACGCTCCAGGACGGCACTTCCTTGGGGACGCCCGCGGCCATCGCCGCCTGGCGGGCCGGGTTCTGGCCCTGGGCGGCGGTCAGCACCTGGCCGAGGATCACTTCGCTGACCTCCTCGCCCTTGACGCCGGCCTGGGCGAGCGCGGCCTCGATCACGGTGCGGCCCAGCTCGTGCGCGGGGGTGGCGGCAAAGGCACCGAGGAAGCTGCCCACGGGGGTACGCTTGGCGGCGGTGATGACGACTTCGGTCATTTTCTGGAGACTCCTGCGGGGTGGATTCTTTTGCCGGCTATCTAGTGGGGGGAAGCGCGGTTAGCCAGTCCGCGAGTGGCTGCCAGACGAGGTTGCGGGCGCGGCCGCCGACGATCATCCCGACATGGCCGATCGAGAGTTCGCGGACATCGCCCAGGCGCGGGGCGCTGGCGGGGGGTACGATCCGGTCGGTGGTCGAGATGAAGGAGAGCGTGGGACAGGCGAGCGTCTCGGGGCGGACCGGCTTGCCGCCGACCTGCCAGCGGCCCTGGCCGGGCAGGTCGGCGGAGAGGAAGTCGTCGAAGAGCTGGCGGCCGGCGGCATAGGCGAGCGGGGCGCCGCCATTGGCCCAGTCCTCCAGCGCGACGAAGGCGCTTGCGGCGGCGCTGCGCGGGGGGAGGTGGCCGAAACGCTCGAACTTGGCGATCGTGCGCTTCGGATCGAGTTGCCAGAAGCCGGCCTGGAGCACTTCCATCGGCACCACGCCCAGCGCCTCGCAGGTCGGTTGCGCCTGGTCCCACAGCGCCGCCATCGATTCGAGCGCGGGGCCATAGCCCGAGAAATGCCAGGGCGCGGCGATGGTGACGAGCCCGGCGACCTCGCTTGCCGCGGCGGCGGCGATCGCCATCGTGCCGCCCAGGCAATAGCCGACCAGCACCGGCGGGCGCTTCAGGGTGCGCAGCATGGGCAGCAGCAGGCGCTCGACATGCGCGGTCACGTCTTCATCGCGGGCGTCGGGGCCGGGCGTGCCCCAGTCGATCAGCATCGGCCGCACGCCCTGGCGCACGAGCCAGCGCAGCAGCGAATTGCCGCGCGCGAGATCGAGCACCATCGGCGGGTTGATGAGCGAGGGGATGAACACGACCGGCCGGCCGCGCCCGCCATAATCGCGCAGCGTCGCGCGGCCGGCGGCGGCGATGGCCGGCTTGGGCGGGCGGGGCGCCGGGCGCCTGGCTTCCTGATAGGCGGCCAGCCCCTTCAATGCCGCGGCGCGTCGTTCGGAGGATGTTGCAGTTTCGCTGCGCAGCAGCTCAAGAAACAGCGGCAGGGGGCGAGGCCCTTGTTGCGATGCGGAAAAAAACCGTGTTAGGTGTGCGTCTGTCACGCGCGGGGGTTCCCATGAAGAAAGCTACGCCTGGTACTGGTCCCGTCATCATCAAGAAGTATGCGAACCGCCGGCTCTACAATACCGAGACTTCTTCCTACATCACGCTCGACCATCTGGCGGCGATGACGCGCGAAGGCCGGGACTTCAAGGTCATCGATGCGAAGTCCGAAGAGGACATCACCCATAATGTGCTGACCCAGATCATCATGGAAGAGGAAGCGCGCGGCCAGACCATGCTCCCGGTCAATTTCCTGCGCCAGCTCATCGCCCTCTATGGCGATTCGATGCAGGCGATGGTGCCGGGCTATCTGGAAGCGTCGATGGACAGCTTCCGCCGCAACCAGGAGCAGTTCAAGTCGGCGGTCGAGGGTGCGTTCGCCAACTCGCCCTTCGCCGAGATCGCCAAGCGCAACATCGCGATGTTCGAGGCGGCGGCCAATGCGTTCAAGCCGGGCACCGCGGCTCCCGCAGCGGAGCCTGCGGCCGAATCGAGCGGCGACGATGTCGCGGCGCTCAAGGCCGAGCTGGCGCGGCTGCAGGACAAGATCGAGAAACTGGGGAAGTAACGAGCTCGGGCTGGCCGAAGGCCAGTCTCGGACGTGCGGGGCACGTCCGACTCGTTGCTCATCGGGCGTGTGGGACTTTCCGGCCGCCGAGCCCCGACAGCTTCGAGCGGCTCTCCCAGCCGCACAGTGGACCCCGGCACTTCGGCCGGGGTGACGATGGGAAGCGGCTCGCTCTACGCCGCCGCGTTGTGCCGCGCGCGCAGGCCGCCCAGTTCCGCCTCGATCTCGTCGGCGCTCAGCATCTCCTGCTCGATGACGCAGCGCAGGCCCAGTCCGTCGAAACCGTGATAATCGGCCGCCGTGGCGAAGGCGACGATCGATTCGCCGCGGCTTTCGGCGCCGCGCACCGCATGGACCGGCAGCGGCACGATCTGGCCGTAGCGCGTGCCCTGGGTATCGGCGACGACGCGGGCGGCCGGATCGACGATCGCGATGCGGGTGCGCGCCCAGTCCTTGTCGCCGAACAGCGACTTATCCGAGATGATCGCGGGGATGTGGCCCTGCCAGTCGAATTCGAGATAGAAGACGCCCGCCGGCGCGCCGTCCAGGCCGCGCGGGCGGATGCCGGTGACGAAGACGAGCACCGCGCGCCCGTCCGAATAGGGGTTTTCCCACACTTCGTCGGTGAACCACTCGTCGCGGCGGCTGCTCGCCATCGCGTTCAGATATTGCGGCGCATCGGAAAGATCGACGCCGAGCACGCGCGCATGCGGATTGGAGCAGAGCAGCACCCGCCCTTGCGCATTGGCGATGAAGGCATTGACGTAATAGGGCGAGGTGCCGACGAGCTGTTCGAGCCGGCTCTGCGCGGCGGCGAGGTTCTCGGGGCTCGGATCGAGCGTGGCGGCGACGATCTCGGCATCCGATGCCATCACGCGCAGATCGAGGCTGCGGCCGTAGAGCTGGCGGGTGACGTTCTGGATCAGCGCCTGGGCAAGTTCGACCAGGCGGGTGCCCTCGATCTCGCTCACCATCTCGTCGGCGATGCCGGCGCCGAGCGCCAGCCGCTCGCGGACCTCGGAGCGGAATTCATGGGATGCGCCGCGCGCCTGCTGGGCCAGCGCCTTCACTTCCTGCGCGACGACCGAGAAGCCGCGCCCGGCCTCGCCCGAGCGGGCCGCCTCGATCGCGGCGTTGAGCGCGAGCAGGTTCGTCCGCACGGCGATTTCCTCGCTCGTGCTGGCATAGGTGTCGACCTCGTCGCGTAGGACGGACAGCAAAGATCGGATCCGGCGGGGCACGATTCACTGGGGTAAGCCAGAATGGTTAACGCGACGTGGAGAATCCGGACCGGTTCGGAAAATCCTTGCGCGCCCGTAATGACTTCCGCCGGAAAGCCCGGCGTCAGGGCTTGCGGAACTTGAGCGTCATCCGGTCGCTCTCGCCGATCGCCGCATATTTCGCGCGATCGACATCCTTCTGGCTGTAGGTCGGCGGCAGCGTCCACACGCCGTTCGGCCAGTCGGCACTGTCCCTGGGGTTCGCGTTCACCTCGGACGCGGCGACATAGCGGAAGCCGGCCTGCTCGGCGAGGCGGCGGACGGTGGAGACCTTGATATAGCCGGAATCGCGCTCGCGCTCGGCACTGGCATCCTCGGGCAGGCGATGCTCCTCGATGCCCAGCACGCCGCCGGGCCGGAGCATCGCATACATCTGCTTGAACGCCTCGGCCGAATAATCCTGGTCGCCGCGCCCCTCGCCCATCCGCCAGTTATGGACGTTGCGGAAAGTGAGGACGATATCCGCGGTGCCGTCGGGCACCTTGGGCTGATCGGCGGCGGTGACCGGGAAGGCGGCGAGCTTCACCTTGCCATAGGTGGCGGCGTCCTTCGCCTGGAGCGCCTGCACCCCCTTGGCGCCGTTCGGCCAGGGCGTGGCGGCGTAGAGCGTGCCCTGCGCCTTGGTGAGCGGGGCGAGGATCTCGGTGTACCAGCCGCCGCCCGGCCAGATCTCGACCACGGTCTGGCCGGGCTTCACGCCGAAGAAAGCCAGCGTCTCGACCGGATGGCGATATTTGTCGCGGGCGACATTGGCGGGCGTGCGCGTGGGTGCCGCGGTCGCGCGCTCCAGCGAATGGCGCTGCGTGGCGGGCTCGCCGGCGGCGACGCTGGCGACCGCGATGGCGGTTGTGAGGATCGCGGCGAGGGCGAGGGGCTGGCGCATGGCGATACCTTACCTAGATGCTTGCATGGATGTGGGAGCGAAATGCCGTGATGCAACAACAATTATGGAGCGGGGCTGTTGCAGCGCTGTTACTCGCGGTGGTTAGCGGGGTGGGCGAGAGCCGGCGGCGCAAGCGGCGCGACCCCGATCGGGTGGGGCTCATGCCCTGGGCGATGCTCCAGATGATGGCCGTGCTGGGCGCGGTGATCCTGGTGAGCGTGGCGCTGAATATGCGTTAGTTCTGTTTCAGTGAAGCTGAAACAGGCGCGGTGCCGGCCCGCTCCCCCACCCGGCCACCCATAGGATACTGGCGTTGGGTGGCCGGGTGGGGGAGCGGGCCGGCACCCGCGCGGCAACGCAAGGAAACGGTCAGGCGCGCTCGAAGGTGACGGTGCGGCGGGCCGTGTCGACGCCGGTCAGGCGGATGTCGAGCCGGGTGCCGGGCTCGGCCGTTTCGGTTATCCGCGCGACGACGGGATGGTCGCGCAACTGCACCTTCGATCCGTGCTTGTCCGAATCGGTGACCACCGCGGGGAAGACCGTCCCTTCCTGGCCGGAGAGGAGCACCGCCTCGGCCAGATCGACGACCATGCGATCGATCCGGCCGGCGATCGAATCCGCCTTGGCCATCACGGCGGGCAGCTTGTCGAAGGCGTCGCGCGCCGTGGCGGGAACCGGCCGGCCGTTGGCGATCTCCAGCGCCGTGCGCACCACATAGCGATCGGCCAGGCGGCGCAGCGGCGCGGTGGCGTGCGCATAGGTGGCGGCCATCGCGGCGTGCCAGGGCACCACGCTCGGCCGATAGGGGGCATAGGAAGCGCCGGGGCCGGCGCGGCGGATCGCGAGCATGAGCGCCGCCTGCCGGGGATCGCGCTGGTGGAGGGTGCGCTCGAATTTCTCGAGCGGCATCCCGGCGGGCCAGGCGATGCCGAAGGCGGCGGCGGTCAGGCGCAGCCGGGCGATCGCGGACGCGCTCGGCTCGTCCATCACCCGGAACAGGCCAGTCTGATGGGCATAGAGGGCATCCGCCACCGCCATGTTCGTGGCGAGCGACAGCGCCGCATTGTCGTCCTCGGAGGCGAGGCGGGGGCGGAAGACCAGGCGGTATCCGCCTTCGGGCAGCGCGGCGACTTCCTGTTCGGGCGGATCGACGCGCGCCGCTCCGCGCGCGGTCTCGGCCGCCTGGATGCGGCGCGCGAGCTCGCCGAACTGCGCCGGCAGATCCGCCGCCTGCACGTTTTCATAGGCGAGCTTGGCGCGGCTGCGGACGATCGCCCGCTCCACGCCGTCGAGCCGGACGGCGCCGTTCGGGTCCACCCGGACGATGAAGACCACCGCCGGGCGCGGGCCGCCGGGCAACAGGCTGGCCGCGCCTTCGCTCAGGATCGGCGGGTAGAGCCCGGCCTTGCCGTCGGGCAGGTACAGGCTCTCGCCGCGATGCCATGCCTCGACGTCGATCGCGCCGCCTTCGTCCACGAACCAGTCCACATCGGCGATGGCATAGCGCAGGATCAGATCGGCGCCGCTCGATTCGATACAGAAGGCCTGGTCGAGATCGGTCGAGGGGGCCGGATCGAGCGTGACGAAGGGCAGGCCGGTGCGGTCGATGTGGCTGCTGGGCACGCGCTTCGCCGCGGCTTCGGCGGCCTGGAGCACGTGCGGCGGGAAGCCGGCGGGAACCTGGAATTCGGTGCGGACGGCAGCAAGCCCCTGGGCGAGTGCGTTGCCGGGATCGAGAAGCGCCTTCATCGAGAGGTCTTATAGCCGGGTTGGCCGGTTCGGGAATGTCTGAATCGGGGTGAGTGACAACGCGAATCGCCCTATTTCATCGTCACCCCGGCCGAAGTGCCGGGGTCCACCCGTCCGCGCATGAGCCCCTATAACCTCTAGCGGCTCTCCTAGCCGCACAGTGGACCCCGGCACTTCGGCCGGGGTGACGGAGGAAGGTTTGGCACGCTCACCGACTCGCGCGAACGCCGCCCCTAATAGAAGCGCCGCAGCGTCAGAGTGCGTTCGGTGCCGTCGCACAGGGTCAGGCGGACGGCGGTGCCGGGCGGTCCGGCCGTCCAGCCCGACAGCGCCTGGGCGGACGCGGCGTCGGTGATCGGCGTGCCGTTCGCGACGCAGATCGCGTCACCCTCGCGCCAGCCGGTCTCGGCGGCGGGGGAGCCGCGCATGACGTGGAGGACGCGCAGGCTCCGCTCGGCATAGCCCATCAGCAGCCCGCTGGTGGAGCGGATATAGGGCGCGGCATCGGACGCGGCGGACTGCAGCACCATGCGGCCGGCGCGCACGTCGAACAGCACGCGGAAGCGCATCAGCAGCGCGCTGCCGATCCGCCCGGCCAGTCCGGCACGGCCGGAATAGCCATTGGCATCCTCGATCCGGACCTCGATCTCGCCCGTATCGGTGCCGGCGATCGTCGCATTGGGGATGACGGCGGCTTCGGTGATCGAGGGGCCGCCCAGGCCATAGCCGAGCGTCGTGGTGATCTGTGCGCCCCGATAGCCGGTCGAGAGCCATGCGGGGCGGGTGAGCGATACCCAGGTGCCGTCGCCGGTATCGATCAGCATCGGCCGCAGCCGCGTGCCGGCGATGGCGAGCTCGGTCACCCAGACGCTGCGGCCGCGCGCATGGGCGAGCGGCGCGGTGAAGCCGGTGAAGGGCATGCGGCCGCTGGCGAGGATGCGGAAGCGGCGGCCGGGATAATCGATGTCGAGCGCGCAGCACGAAAGCACGTCCGCGCCGATCAGCATGTCGGCGGTGACGACATTGGCCTCGGGCGGGGTCTCCATCGGCGCGATGCCGATCCGCCCGCCGCTGTGGGTGAGGCCGCCGATCACCAGCGTCGGTCCTGCCGCCCAGCCGATCGCGACCTGCCCGCCGATCGCGGTGCCGCGCTGGCGCTGGCGCGGCCGGATGCCGGCGATGGCGGCGAAGCGATCCGAGAGCATCGTGTCGGTCATGCCGGTATCGAGGATCGCGGTGGCGGGCTTGCCGTCGATCGTGAGGCTGAACCTGACGTGGTTGTTGGGCGTCAGCTCGAACGGTACCCAGCGCGCCTCCGCATCGGGGGCGAGCGTGGCTGTGGCGCCGGCAGGGGAAGCGAGCGCGAGGAGCAGGGGCAGCATCACCGGACCAGTCTATGCCGCGAATGCGGGAAAGGGGAATGCCGGGTCTTGGTTGGCGGATCGTGTCGGCATGCGGCGTCCCGCCGGGAGGCCGCCCTTCCGAGGCTTGCAATATAGGATTTCGCCTGTCAGCCGCAGGGGGCTCTTTCTCATCGTCATGGTCTCGAATTGCGCCTTTCGCGAAGGCAGAGAGGTTTTCCGCATTGCCGGTGTCAACCGTGTCAACCGACCGACTTGCGGTAGTCGGGCAGCATCCGCGGATTTCCGCCATTTGCATCCTCGTTCGGGCTTTCGGCCGAATCATCGCGCCGAAGCGGCGCGGCCGCCGATTTGCCAGCATCCCCGGGCGAGGCTAGGCGCAGGGACGATGGAAACCTCGCTGATTGTCGTCGATGACTTCCTGGATGGCGCCGAGGCATTGCGCGCCCACGCGCTGTCGCTCACCTATCCCGATCTCGCAGGGCCGTTTCCCGGCCGCAATTCCGCCGAGCGGATCAACATCTCCGGCCTTGCCGAACAGGTATCGCAACTGACCGGCGAACGGCTGCAGCCACCCTCGCCGCCGATGTCGCATGCCAAGTGCCGCATCACGCTGGCGCGCGACGATGCGCGGCCGCGCGTCCATATCGATCCCGGCTATTGGTCCGGCATCCTCTATCTCAGCGCGCCGGAGGACTGCGACGGCGGCACCGAATTCTTCCGCCATCGCCGCACCCGCACCGATCATGCGCCGACCACGCCCGAGGAACTGGCGAGGCTCGGCTATGCGAGCTGGAACGCGATGGTCGACGATATCGTGCAGAAGGACGGCGGCGATCCCGATTGCTGGGAAATGACGATGCGCGTGCCGATGCGCTTCAACCGCCTGGTCCTGCTGCGCCCCTGGCTGTGGCATACCGCCGGGCCGGGCTTCGGCGACCGGCCGGAGAATGGCCGGCTGGTCTATCTCATGTTCTTCAGCCCGGCGCGGGCCGGCGTGCAGCGCTAGGCGGAGCCTACAGGCACGCCTCCAGCATCGCCTGGTCGAAGCCGAACATCTTGGCCTTTTCCAGCGTATAGGGGCGCAGGCCCATCGAGCGGTATTCGCCGAGGATCTTGCCGTCGGCGCTCTCGTCCAGATATTCGAACTTGAACAGCTCCTGCGTCACGATCACCGGGCCTTCCATGCCGATGACCTCGGTGACGTTGGTGACGCGGCGTGAGCCGTCGCGCAGGCGCTTCACCTGGATGATGAGGTCGACCGAATCGGCGATCTGGCGCGAGATTGCTTCCTTGGGCACCTTGATGTCCGACATCATCACCATGTTCTCCATACGCGCTAGCGCCTCGCGGGGGCTGTTCGAGTGGAGCGTGCACATCGATCCGTCGTGACCCGTGTTCATGGCGGCGAGCATGTCGAAACACTCGCTGCCGCGAATCTCGCCCAGGATGATGCGATCCGGGCGCATGCGCAGCGCGTTCTTGACGAGATCGCGGATGGTGATTTCGCCCTGGCCCTCCAGGTTGGGCGGGCGGGTTTCGAGCGGGAGCCAGTGCGGCTGCTGGAGGCGGAGTTCGGCCGCGTCCTCGATCGTCAGCACGCGCTCGCCGGGGTCGATCATCTTGGAGAGCGCGTTGAGCATCGTCGTCTTGCCCGAGCCGGTGCCGCCCGAGATGACGATGTTGAAGCGGCTGGCGCCCGCGATCTTGAGCGCGGTGGCCATCTTGGGGCTCATCGAGCCGAAGCCGGCCATCATGTCGAGCGTGATCGGCTTGGCCGAGAATTTACGAATCGAGATGGCGGTGCCGCGCAGAGAAAGCGGTGGCACGATCACGTTGACGCGGCTGCCGTCCTTCAGGCGGGCGTCGGCGAGCGGCGTGGTCTGGTCGACGCGACGGCCGACCGAGTTGCAGATGCGCTGCGCGATCTGGAACAGATGCTCCTCGTCGCGGAACTGGATGTTGGCGAGCTCGAGCTTGCCCTTGCGCTCGACGAAGGTCTGCTCGGGGCCGTTGACCATGATGTCGCTGATCGCCGGATCGGCGAGCAGCTCTTCGAGGGGGCCGAGGCCGAGCAGCTCGTCGACCAGCACCTTTTCGAGCGCGAACTGCTCGCGGCGGTTGAGCGTGAGCTTCAGCTCGGCAAGCACTTCGCCGATGATCGGGCGGAATTCCTCGGCCAGCTCGTCCTTGCTCAGCGTGGCGGCGGCTTCGGGATCGACGCGCTCGAGCAGGCGCGGCAGCACCTGTTCCTTGATGCGGTGGATCGAGGCTTCGAAGCCCTCCATCCGTGAATTGCCCTGGTCGCCGGTCGCGGCCTGGCGGTCGGCGAGGCGCTGGAGCGCATCGCTGCTGGCGACGCTGGGCCCGGCGGGATCGCGCTCGGCCATGGGATCGGGTGCGCCGGTGCCGGGCAGGGGCACGCTGTTGATCGGGGGGAATTGCTCGCCGCCGAGCGGCGGCGCCTCGCCGCGGCCCGGGCCGGGGCCCTGCATCGGCTTCGCGACTCCGAAGGCAGGCCGGCCACCCGCGCCGCCACCCAGTCCGTTGCGTCGTCCAAAAGCACTCATCGCGGGCTCTTCATCCCTACCATGGCGGCAGGGTTAACCGCCAAGGCTTGAGAATTAGCTAACCGGATCTTCGGTTTGCCGGGCGAGGGGGATTGTCGAGGAAGGGAACCGAGTGCGCTCTTATGGCTAACGGTTTCTAAACGAACCCCAGCCTAAGCGGACGGTATGACGATGTTGTCTCGATCCGCTCGTGAGAAGGTCGGCCTAACCGCCCTTTCGACAAGCCCCGGCTCGGTTCTGGGAGTACTTTTCGGTGGTGTCATGCCGCTTATAGCAGCTCTTTGTTACCCGACCTTCATCCACCAGATGAGGTTGCCATGGATGGAGTGGACTCGCCTATTGGAGTTTCCATTCGTCGTCGCAGAAATTGGCGTGATCCTATGGTCTCAGCGGCGGGTCGCCAGCGGCCTGAGCAGTTTGCAGCGCCTGCCTCTGGATGTGAAGCTGGCGGGGTTTCTTCTACTTGTCGGCCTTTTTACCAGCAGCTTGCTGATATCGCGTCTGATGTCGGTTTCGATAGCCATTTCGCTGTTCACCATTGTTCATCTTCGTTTCGCGCTGGCAATTTTCGACCTGTCCTTGAACAGCCGCGCCGACGGTCTCGACGCGATGCTTTGGTGGCTGGCGGCCGGCCTCATTCCCCTGACTTTTCTTACGGCGTGGCGATTCAATTTCCCGCCTCCTGCCAGTGCCGTGCCGGGCGGCACCATCGAATGGGTATCTGCGCTGCCTGGATTCATCAGTGTGCGGCATTTTGGATCGTGGACGGGGGCTGTCGCCGCTGGATTGCTCGCGTCGCTACTCTTCTCGACGCAACCGCGATGGGTTGGCTGGCGCCAGGCGGCCTATGTGTTGGCCGCTGCTCTGACGATTTGGTCGGGAACTCGAGGCGCCATATTCGGCATGGCGGTCGCGATGGGCGCGCTCATTCTGCTCGGCAGGCGCGTTCCTGGCTCGCGCGCGATTGGAATCGCTGCCGGTCTCACGGGCATCGCGTGCATCGTAGCGTGGATTTGCGCGCCACGGGGACTACCCGAATTTCTGCTCTGGACCGCAGGCGACGACGCTAGCGCGGACATGATGACCGGTGGCAGGCTGGCGCTCTGGTCCGCGACGATTGCGCGCTGGTTGCAGTCGCCCGTCTTCGGCTGGGGTTCAGGGTCCATCTTCTGGGAGGTCTATGTGGGGTGGGCGCATACCCAGCCCCACAATGTTATCCTGCAGTTCCTGATTTCATGGGGTATTGTCGGCGCGGCTGGTGGTCTCTGGCTGCTTGGACGCGCCATTGTTGCCGTGAGCCAATTCGCGGCCGGTCAACGCCGGCTTTATCCTGCGCTCGCAGTCCTGTTCTGTCTGCTTGCCATGAGCTTGATCGAGGGCATGCTGCACTATCCCCGATTCATTGAGCCGATCTTTGCCTTGCTCGCGATGTTGCTTGCTGCCCGTCAGCGCAGCGCGACCGCACGCGATACGGAACCCCAGCATGCGATAGGAGCGAACGATCTCGGCGGCGATCCCGCTCTTGGTCGCTAAGGATCGGCGAGCGGGAGCCTGTTCAGTCCGCCTTTTCGGCGAGCACGGTCAGGCCGCGCTCGTTGACTTCGGCGAAGCCGCCTTCGATGCGGATCGTCTCCGGCGTGGTGGCGCCGGCCTTGTAGATTTCGAGATTGCCGTCGCGGATCGTCGACATCAGCGGGGCATGGCCTTCGAGCACGCCGAAATCGCCCTCGGTGCCCGGGACGACGACCATGTGCACGTCCTCGGAGCGGACCAGACGTTCGGGAGTGACGAGTTCGAAGTGCAGCATTTTCTTGCCTCTGCTCCCTCTCCCTTTCGGGGAGAGGGCTGGGGAGAGGGGGAGAGCGACGCGCCTTGTTGCAAGGCCCCTCTCCCCGGCCCTCTCCCCAAAGGGGAGAGGGAGAGTCGGTATCAGGCCTCTTCGGCCAGCTTCTTGCCCTTGGCGATGGCGTCGTCGATGCCGCCGACCATGTAGAAGGCCGCTTCGGGCAGGTGATCATACTCGCCGTTCACCACCGCCTTGAACGACTTGATGGTATCCTCGATCTGCACGAACGCGCCCGGAATGCCGGTGAAGACCTCCGCGACGTGGAACGGTTGCGAGAGGAAGCGCTGGATTTTCCGCGCGCGGCTGACGGTCAGCTTATCCTCTTCGGAAAGCTCGTCCATGCCCAGGATCGCGATGATGTCCTGCAGGCTCTTGTACTTCTGGAGGATCGACTGGACGGCGCGCGCCGTCTCGTAATGCTCCTGGCCGACGATGCGGGGCTCCAGAACGCGGCTGGTCGAATCGAGCGGGTCCACCGCCGGATAGATGCCGAGCTCTGAGATCGCGCGGTTGAGCACCGTCGTCGCGTCGAGATGGGCGAAGGAGGTGGCCGGCGCCGGATCGGTAAGGTCGTCCGCGGGAACGTACACGGCCTGGACCGAGGTGATCGAGCCCTTGTTGGTCGAGGTGATGCGCTCCTGCAGCGCGCCCATGTCGGTCGACAGCGTCGGCTGATAGCCCACGGCCGACGGGATGCGGCCGAGCAGCGCCGACACCTCGGCGCCCGCTTGGGTGAAGCGGAAGATGTTGTCGACGAAGAACAGCACGTCCTGGCCTTCGACGTCGCGGAAATATTCGGCGATCGTCAGGCCCGACAGCGCGACGCGGGCACGGGCGCCCGGCGGCTCGTTCATCTGGCCATAGACCAAAGCGACCTTCGAGCCCTCGGACGTCGCGTTGCCGTCGGCGTCCTTGGCGATGACGCCCGCGTCGAGGAACTCGTGATAGAGATCGTTGCCCTCACGGGTCCGCTCGCCGACGCCGGCGAAGACCGAGGTGCCGCCATGGCCCTTGGCGATGTTGTTGATCAGCTCCTGGATGAGCACGGTCTTGCCCACGCCGGCGCCGCCGAACAGGCCGATCTTGCCGCCCTTGGCGTAGGGCGCGAGCAGGTCGATGACCTTGATGCCGGTGACCAGGATCGAGCTTTCGGTCGACTGGTCGACGAACAGCGGCGCAGGCGCATGGATCGGCGAGGTCAGCTCGGCGTTCACCGGGCCGCGCTCGTCGATCGGCTCGCCGATGACGTTGAGGATGCGGCCGAGCGTCTTCGGGCCGACGGGGACGCGGATCTGCGAGCCGGTGTCGCGCACGGTCTGGCCGCGGGTCAGGCCCTCGGTCGCGTCCATCGCGATCGTGCGGACGGTGCTCTCGCCCAGATGCTGCGCGACTTCGAGCACGAGGCGCGTGCCGTTATTGTCGGTCTCGAGTGCCGAGAGGATCGCCGGCAGCTCGCCTTCGAACGCCACGTCGACGACGGCGCCGATCACCTGGCTGATGCGGCCGACATTGTTGGTGGCCGCGGGGGCGGCGC
This sequence comes from Sphingomonas sp. dw_22, assembly GCF_018449795.1. GTDB lineage: Bacteria > Pseudomonadota > Alphaproteobacteria > Sphingomonadales > Sphingomonadaceae > Sphingomonas. Next base: position 5,243 of record NZ_JAAVVE010000040.1, on the reverse strand, counting down.
TGCTGCGGGTCTTTGCGGCGGTTGCCATCATCTGCTTCCTTGCGGTTGTATCTTGTTAGCTCGAAGCCTGGGCTTCGGAATTGTTGGTGAAGGTCACCGTCATGCGGCGATCGACGGGCGGCTTGCCGCTCGGCAGCGGCTCGGCGGCGACCTTGACGGTCACGCCGTGCAGCTCGACTTCGGTGGCGGTTCCCTGGTTGACGGCCTGACGGACCGCATCGCTGGGGCCGACCTCGAAGCGCTGGAGAAAGCCCCGGACGATCCGGTCGGGAATCCGGGCCGCGTCGCGCTCCTTCTTGGTGGCGACCTTGCCGTTCTGCTTCACGTCGAAGGAAAAGGCGATCGTGTCGATCCGGTCGGCCTTGTTTCCCTTGGCCGAGAAGTTCGTGGCGATCGTCAGCGGTGATTTGGCATCGGGCAGCAGCTGCTGCGTGCCGGTGACGCCGTAAGCGCCGTCCTTGGCCGCATAGGCGCCGGCGCGATAGCCGAACTCGTTGGCTACCGCGACTGCCTTGGCCGGATCGAAGACCGACTGCCAGCGCTCCGCCATCACCTTTTCGGGATCGAGCAGCGTGCCGTTGGCCTTGGCCGCCATCTCGCTGTTCAGCCCGGCATCGGCATGCGTGTCCGCGCCGTCGCCGCATCCGGCGACCGCCAGGCAGGCGGGCAGCAGGAGGAGGGCGCCGCCGCGCATCAGAGAGCCTCGGCGCCCGAAATGATTTCCACCAGCTCGGTCGTGATCGCGGCCTGGCGGGTGCGGTTATACTGGATCGTCAAGCGATTGATGAGATCGCCGGCGTTGCGCGTGGCATTGTCCATCGCGGTCATCTTCGAGCCCTGCTCGGAGGCGGCATTCTCGCGGATCGCGCGATAGATCTGGATGGCGACGTTGCGCGGCAGCAGATCGGCCAGGATCGATTCCTCGTCCGGCTCATAGGTGACCGCTGCGCCCGAGCCGCTCGTCTCCGCACCGGCCTGGGGCACGGCGACGGGGATGATCTGCTGCTCGGTCGGTTCCTGGGTGAGGACCGACTTGAAGTTCGAGAAGAACAGATGCGCGACGTCATATTCGCCGCCTTCGAAGCGGGCGATCAGGTCGTCGGCGAAGGCGCGGGCCTCGGCGAAGCCGAGCTTGCCCAGGTCGCCCGGCTCGGCCGAATGGACGATATCCTTCGGGAACAGGCGGTTGAGCACGGCGCGGCCCTTGCGGCCGATCGTGTAGAACTTCACCGTCTTGCCCTGGGCGATAAGCTCCTGCGCGCGGCGGCGCGCCAGGCGGGCGATGTTGGTGTTGAACGCGCCGGCCAGGCCCTTGTCCGAGGTCGCGACGACGAACAGATGGACCTGGTCCCGGCCGGTGCCGGCGAGCAACTTCGGCGAGGATTCGCTCACCGTCACCTTGGAGGCGAGGCTGGCGACGACGCTTTCAAGCCGCTGGGCATAGGGGCGGCCGGCCTCCGCCGCTTCCTGCGCACGGCGCAGCTTGGCGGCGGCGACCATCTTCATCGCCTTGGTGATCTTCTGCGTCGACTTGACCGAGCCGATGCGGATCTTGAGGGCTTTAAGCGAGGCCAAGTCCGGTTCTTCCTTCTTACTCCCTCTCCCCTCCGGAGAGAGGGTCGGGGAGAGGGGTAGTTCGATGAGGGAAGGGCGTGCCTACTGCCCCTCTCCCAACCCTCTCCCCGGTGGGGAGAGGGCTTTCAGTTACGCGAACGTCTTCGCGAACGCGGTGAGCGCGTCCTTGAGCTTGGCGCGGGTGTCGTCCGAGAGATCCTTCGAATCGCGGATCGCGCCCAGGATGTCGGCGTGGTTCGCGCGCATGTCGGCGAGCATTGCCTGCTCGTAGCGGACCACGTCCTGCACCGCCACGGCATCGATGAAGCCCTGGGTGCCGGCGAAGATCGACACGGTCTGCTCCTCGAACGGCAGCGGGCTGAACTGCGGCTGCTTGAGCAGCTCGGTCAGGCGCGCGCCGCGGTTGAGCAGGCGCTGGGTCGAGGCGTCGAGGTCCGAGCCGAACTGCGCGAAGGCGGCCATCTCGCGATACTGGGCCAGCTCCAGCTTGATCGAGCCGGCGACCTTCTTCATCGCCTTGGTCTGCGCGGCCGAGCCGACGCGGCTGACCGACAGGCCGACGTTGATCGCCGGGCGGATGCCCGCGAAGAACAGGTCGGTCTCGAGGAAGATCTGGCCGTCGGTGATCGAGATCACGTTGGTCGGGATATAGGCCGAAACGTCGCCCGCCTGGGTCTCGATGATCGGCAGCGCGGTCAGCGAGCCGCCGCCGTTCGCGTCGCTCATCTTGGCGGCGCGCTCCAGCAGGCGCGAGTGGAGATAGAAGACGTCGCCCGGATAGGCTTCGCGGCCCGGCGGACGGCGCAGCAGCAGCGACATCTGGCGGTAAGCCACGGCCTGCTTCGAAAGATCGTCGAACACGATCAGCGCGTGCATGCCGTTGTCGCGGAAATACTCGCCCATCGCGGTGCCGGTATAGGGCGCGAGGAACTGGAGCGGCGCCGGCTCGGAAGCCGTGGCGGCGACGACGATGGAATATTCCATCGCGCCATTCTCTTCGAGCGTCTTGACGAGCTGCGCGACGGTCGAGCGCTTCTGGCCGACCGCGACATAGACGCAGTAGAGCTTCTTCTTCTCATCGTCGCCGGCGTTGACGCCCCGCTGGTTGATGAAGGTGTCGATCGCGACGGCCGACTTTCCGGTCTGGCGATCGCCGATGATGAGCTCGCGCTGGCCGCGGCCGACCGGCACGAGCGCGTCGATCGCCTTGAGGCCGGTCTGCATCGGCTCGGAAACCGACTGGCGCGGGATGATGCCGGGCGCCTTCACTTCGACGCGGCTGCGCTCGGTCGTCTCGATCGGACCCTTGCCGTCGATCGGATTGCCGAGGCCGTCCACGACGCGGCCGAGCAGCGCCTTGCCGATCGGCACGTCGACGATGGTGCCGGTGCGCTTGACGGTGTCGCCTTCCTTGATCTCGGCGTCCGAGCCGAAGATCACCACGCCTACGTTGTCAGCTTCAAGGTTGAGCGCCATGCCCTGGATGCCGTTGGCGAACTCGACCATCTCGCCGGCCTGGACATTGTCCAGCCCGTGAATGCGCGCGATGCCGTCACCGACCGAGAGCACCTGGCCGGTTTCCGAGACCTGGGCCTCGGTGCCGAAATTGGCGATCTGGTCCTTGATGACCTTCGAGATTTCTGCGGCGCGGATATCCATTTTCAGCCTTTCATCGCGTGCGCGAGGGAATTGAGTCGAGTCTTGATCGACGAATCGATCATCTGGCTGCCGATCTTCACGACCAGCCCGCCGAGGAGCGAGGGATCGACCGAGAGGTCGACAGTGACGTCGCGGCCGATTCGCGTGCGGAGCTGCTGCTTGAGCGCGTCCACCTGGGCGGCGTCGAGGGGATGGGCGGAGACGACTTCCGCCGTGGTCTCGCCGCGATGGCCGGCGGCGAGATCGCGGAAGGCGCGGATGATCGCCGGAAGCTGGCCCAGCCGGCGATTCTCGGCGAGGACGCCCAGGAACTTGGCGGTGGTCGCGTCGAGCTTCAGCACGCCCGCGACGGCCTCGACCGCCTTCACCGCATCGGCGCGACCGATCAGCGGGCTGGTGGTCAGCGTCTTGAAGTCCGACGATTCGTCGAGCGCCTTGCGCACCGTGCCGAGGCTGGCCTCGACCTTGTCGATTGCCTTCGCGTCGCGGGCGAGCCCGAACAGGGCGGTGGCATAGCGTCCGCTTAAGCTGGCCTGGATACCGCCGGAATTCTCCACGCGATTATGTTCCTCTTGGAGGTTCGAAAGGTGGCCCCATGCAAAAAAGGGGCAGCACCGGAAGGGCGCCCCTATGGGTTGGCGGGCTGCTAGCATCGGGGGGGCGAGGATGCAACCCGAGTCGCATGCTGGACTTTGGTAGTGCCCGCGCGGCGCTTCGCAATTCTATCCGCCGACCCTGGATATTGGCGGGAAAGCCCCCGGAGACGTAGGGTCAGGCCGCGCTGGGCTTGGCGATTGCGCCGCGGCGGCGGCGGATCGCGCCGCCAACCAGCGCGAAGCCGCCGATCATCGTCAGCCAGCTCGCCGGCTCGGGCACGGCGGTCACATGGACCTGGCTCTGGTTGTCGCCCGCGAACAGCACCTGGAGCTTGTAGCCTGCGACCGCGGTCCAGCTTCCGTCGGCGATCATCGAGAGATAATGGTTGGCGAGCGTGCGGGCGTCGCCGCTGTTGCCGCCGACCGTGTAGATGTCGCCGGACGTGGTATCGTAGGACGCTCCCTGCCCTTCATGGACGATCTCCCAGACCGCGAGCTGGGTCGCGGCCGAGATGGTCTTGCGCGCCAGCGTGTTGCTTTCGGCCGAAAGCAACAGGTCCGATCGGGTGAGCAGCGTCAGGAGCTGGCCCTGGCGATCGGCGTCGGGCACCATCGCCGAGATGTCGGCCCAGGCGAATTCGCCGGTGTGGAAGGCGTGCAGCGCGTCGATGCAATAGGTGAAGATATCGAGCGGCGCGCCATTGTCGGTGCCGGTCACATGGAAGCGGCTCATGCCCGGCGAGCCGAACTCATAGCCCAGCGGCGTGTAGAACAGCGAGTCCGCGGCGAGATAGCCGGGATCGGGCGTCAGGCCGGTGATGACGATCTGGGCATTGGCGGCCTGGGGCAGGGCTGCTGCCGCAAGGAGCGCGGCCGTGAGCAAGGTCTTGCGCATCATATCCCCCAAACATCCGTCAAGATTTCGTAGGGGAATGCCCGATTTCGGGGCGAATTGCGATAGATGCGGATCGGGGTGCGGCTGTGCCGAAACAAGACGTGCCGGAATGGTACAGGATATAGGCGGTCGATCGACTTTCGAAGGAAGGGCGCGCCCTATTTCCTCCGTCACCCGGATTTCCTCCGTCACCCCGGCACAAGGCCGGGGTGACGACGGGTGGGGCGTGGGACCGGTTGGTCACCACGCCATAGGGTCAGCGCGGACGGCCCGCATTGTTGTTGCGCTGGCCGCCCTGGGCGGGGCGGGCCTGCCACTTGCTCTTGGGGCGGGCATAGCTGCGCGGCTTGTCGGCACGCGGCGCGTCGCTGCGGGGGGGGGGGGGCGGCGGGCCCCCGGGGCGGGGGGGCGGATAGCCCCCGGGGGGGCCGGGCAGGCGGCGCGCCGGGGGGTGGGGGTGGCGGGGGGGGCGGGCTGGGGGGGGAGCGGGGGGGGAGGGGGGGGGGGGGGGCGGCAGA
>NZ_JAAVVE010000004.1 GCF_018449795.1 Sphingomonas sp. dw_22 | reverse complement strand
CGCACCCCGCCGCCGCCGTCACGCCCGCGATCAGCACCACCCGCCCGAACCGGCCGCCCAGAATCGCCCCGATCAGCCCCAGCGCCGAACCGGCCAGCAGGAAGCCGATCCATCGCGGCGCATCGGGCAGCACGAACCACCCGGTGATTCCCGCTCCCAGCAGCACCGGCAGCCACAGCACGAGCTGCTCGCGCTCCGCTTCCAACCGGCGCTCCAGCGCCGCGCCTATCTGGTGGAATCGCAGCCACGCCCCCATTTGTAGGGAGGAAAACCCCGTGCTAGGGGCCTCGGCGGCTGAACTGGCCATCGATCATCAAGTCTGGGAGCATGCGCGGTTGAGCGCAACATCTGACACCGGCACCAAACCCGTGGTGACGCGCTTCGCGCCTTCCCCCACCGGATTCCTGCACATCGGCGGCGCGCGCACCGCGCTGTTCAACCTTCTCTATGCCCGCCATCACGGCGGCAAGTTCCTGCTGCGCATCGAGGATACCGATCGCGTGCGCTCCACCCAGCCGGCGATCGAGGCGATCCTGGACGGGCTGCGCTGGCTCGGCCTCGATTGGGACGGCGAGGAAGTCTTCCAGTTCGCCCGCGCCGAACGCCATGCCGAGGTTGCCCGCGCGATGCTGGCGAACGGCCATGCCTATAAATGCTTCGCCACCGCCGAAGAGCTGGAAGCGATGCGCGCCGAGCAGAGGGCGAACAAGCAGCCGCTGCGCTATGACGGCCGCTGGCGCGACCGCGACGAGAGCGAGGCTCCGGCCGGCGCTCCCTATGTGATTCGCCTCAAGGCCCCGCGCGAGGGTTCGGTCACGATCGAGGATCAGGTCCAGGGCCCGGTCACCGTCAACAATGCCGAGCTCGACGACATGGTCCTGCTCCGCTCGGACGGCACGCCGACCTATATGCTCGCGGTGGTGGTGGACGATCACGACATGGGCGTGACGCACGTGATCCGCGGCGACGATCATCTCAACAACGCCTTCCGCCAGCTTCCCATCTATCGGGCCATGGGGTGGCCCGAGCCGGCCTATGCCCATATCCCGCTGATCCATGGGGCCGACGGCGCCAAGCTCTCCAAGCGCCACGGCGCGCTGGGCGTGGACGCCTATCGCGACGAGATGGGCATCCTGCCCGAGGCGCTGTCGAATTACCTGCTCCGACTCGGCTGGGGCCATGGCGACGACGAGATCATCACCCGCGAACAGGCGATCGAATGGTTCGATCTTTCGGGGGTCGGCAAGAGCCCGTCGCGCTTCGATCTCAAGAAGCTCGAAAACCTCAACGGCCATTATATCCGCGCCGCCGACGATGCCCGGCTGGCCGATCTGGTGGCCGCGCGACTCCCGTTCGAACTCACCGAGTCGCAGCACGATCTGCTGCGTCGCGGCATGGCAGCTTTGAAGCCCAGGGCCGCGAATCTGCTGGAATTATCGGAAGGTGCCGCCTTCCTGTTTCGCACGCGCCCACTCGAATTGGACGAGGGCGCGGCGGCTCTGCTAGAGGGCGACGCGCGGGCGCTGCTGGCCCGGCTCCACACCGCGCTTGACGCGGTCGAAGCCTGGGATACGGAGGCGCTCGAAGCGGCGGTACGCACCGTCGCGGAAGATGCGGGGGTCAAGCTCGGCGCCGCTGCGCAACCGTTGCGCGCAGCACTGGTCGGGCGGCGAACCTCGCCGGGCATTTTCGATGTCCTGGCATTGCTGGGACGCGAGGAAAGCCTGGCCCGCATCGCAGATCAGATGACCGTGCCCGCCTGAAAAACGGGCCAACAAAGGACGACGTGTATGAGCGACACCGCGAAGCTGCAGGTTCCGGGGAAGGAAGTCGAATATCCGATCCTGAAGGGCAGCACCGGCCCGGACGTCGTCGATATCCGCAAGCTCTATGGCCAGACGGGGATGTTCACCTATGATCCCGGCTTCACTTCCACGGCGAGCTGCGAATCGGGCCTGACCTTCATCGACGGCGACGAGGGCGTCCTGCTCCATCGCGGCTATCCGATCGGCCAGCTCGCCGAGAATTCGAGCTTCATGGAAGTCTCGTACCTCCTCCTGAACGGCGAGCTGCCGACTCAGGACGAGCTGACCAAGTTCGAGAACACGATCACCCGCCACACCATGCTGCACGAGCAGCTCGCCACCTTCTATCGCGGTTTCCGCCGCGATGCGCATCCGATGGCGGTGATGTGCGGCGTCGCCGGCGCGCTCTCGGCCTTCTATCACGACTCGACCGACATCACCGATCCGAAACAGCGCATGATCGCGTCGCACCGCCTGATCGCCAAGATGCCGACGATCGCGGCGATGGCCTATAAGTACAGCGTCGGCCAGCCGTTCCTCTATCCGGACAACTCGCTGAGCTACACCGGCAACTTCCTGCGCATGACCTTCGGCGTGCCTGCGGAGAAATATGAGGTGAACCCGGTGGTGGAGAAGGCGCTCGACCGCATCTTCATCCTCCACGCCGATCACGAGCAGAACGCCTCGACCTCGACCGTGCGCCTCGCCGGCTCGTCGGGCGCGAACCCGTTCGCCTGCATCGCGGCGGGCATCGCCTGCCTGTGGGGCCCGGCACATGGCGGCGCGAACGAGGCGGCGCTCAACATGCTGCACGAGATCGGCCGTCCGGAGCGCATCCCCGAGTTCATCGCGCGCGCCAAGGACAAGAACGATCCGTTCCGCCTGATGGGCTTCGGCCACCGCGTCTACAAGAACTACGATCCGCGCGCGACCGTGATGCAGAAGACCGTCCGCGAGGTGTTCGACGCGCTCAAGGTCAACGATCCGGTGTTCGAGGTGGCGCTGCAGCTCGAGGAAATGGCGCTCAAGGATCCGTACTTCATCGAGAAGAAGCTGTTCCCGAACGTCGATTTCTATTCGGGCGTGATCCTCTCGGCGATCGGCTTCCCGACCACGATGTTCACCGCGCTGTTCGCGCTGGCCCGCACCGTGGGCTGGGTGGCGCAGTGGAACGAGATGATCTCGGACCCCGAGCAGAAGATCGGCCGCCCGCGCCAGCTCTACACCGGCCCGACCCAGCGCGACTACGTGCCCGTCGGCCAGCGCTGAGCGCACGCCTCGCTGAAATTCAACCGGCATTCCGTGAAAGCGGGGTGCCGGTTTTGTTTATGAGCAGAAGCGCCAGCGCGGCCTGCCACAGCTGATAGCCATATTGCGAGACGCGCTCGGCCAGCCCGAGCCCCGGCGTGGCCTCGCCCATGTCGAGCGCGTGGACGTACCGGAACGCGAAGACCGCCGGCAGCACCAGCAGGATGAGCGTCGCGATCGAAGCGGTCCGGAACCGGCCCCGAAACGCCGTCGCGCCGAAGATCAGCGCCAGCCAGACGAACGGGTTCGCGCCCAATATCAGGTGCATCGTGTCGGTGAAGGTCCGCTCGGCCCCGCGCATGTGCATCGGAAAGGCGTTCCACAGGATCAGGGCATCGACGGCGCTCGCCGCGGACATGACCGCCACGAGTCGCAGCATCGGACTGCCGCCGGCGGACAGCCACACCCCCCATGCGAACGCCAGCAGGAGCAGGCTCGCGATGCTGAACAGGGGAACCACGAGGAAACGCGTCGGCGCGCCGATCGCGAACAACTCGCTCACCGCCTGATCCGTGAAGCTGTATCCCGGATAGCGCGAAGCCGCGACCAGATCCGTGCCGACATAGACGATCGACGCGGCCAGCCCGCAAATCAGCAGCAGAAGATTCCCGGCTCTCATGGGCGGAAGCCTATCCGACCGGGCAAGCCCGCCGAATCCGGTGAAGCCCTTAACCTTAACCCAGCCCAACGACCGATTCAGCAACGCGAACGCATGCGTCCCTTATTCCCCTCGCCAGCGGGAAAAAGAGAGGAAGCAGAGATGAAGACGCTTACCAGGATCATCGCCGCGGCGGGCATCGCCGTCGCCACCATCGCCGCCGCCGCGCCGGCCGAGGCCCAGCGCTATCGCGGCGACCGCCACGAGCAACGCTACGACCGCCACGATCGCGGACACCATCGCGGCTATAATCGTGGCTGGGACCGTCGCTATGCCTATCGCGGCCGCTATCACCGCCATTGCTGGGTCGAATGGCGCCACCACCATCGCGTGAGGATCTGCCGCTGAACCCGGGCCGGTCGCTCGCCCACCGGGCGGGTGCCGGCCTCAGCCGCGCAGGGGCAGCGTGAACACGAACCGTGCGCCCATGCCCGGCGCGCTGTCGACCAGCAGGTCGCCACCCATCGCCCGCGCCAGCCGCCGCGAGATATAGAGGCCCAGCCCGCTGCCGCCCGGCTCGTTGGGGTCGACTCGCTCGAACTTCTCGAAGATCCGTTCCTGGTCCTCGATCGCGATGCCCTTGCCCTGGTCGGCGACGATCACGCAGCCCATGTCGCCGTCGCGCTCCAGCCGCAGCCACACCATCCCGCCCGGCGGCGAATAGCGCACCGCATTGCCGATCAGGTTCACCATCACCTGCAGCGCCCGGCGGAACTCGCCGGTGACGGGCATTTCCTCGTCCAGCGCCGACCGGTCGATCCGCACATTCGCCTGGTTGGCGCGCACCGTCAGCAGCCCGCCGGCACGCCGCGCGACATCGGCAAGGTCGATCGGCTCCTGCAGCGGCGCGAAGTCCTCGCGCTCCACCGCCTGGAGATCGACCAGATCCTCCACCAGCCCCAGCAGGTGCCGCCCCGCATTGGCGATGTCGGCCGCATATTCGGCATAGTCGCTCCTGAGAGGGCCCTCGGTCTCGGCGCTGATCGAATCGGCATTGGCGATGATCTTGCTGAGCGGCCCCCGCAGCGCGCGGTCGAGCCGGCGGCTGAACGAATCGGGAAAGCCCCCGAACGGCATGGCCGGCCCGGGCACCGGCGCGTCGAGCGGCGGGCGCGGCAACGCCTCGTCGATCATATACGCCCCGCCGACGAACCCGGCGAAGCGCCCGCCCGGATCGGTGCGCGGCGTCGCGGCCAGCCGCACCATCCGCCCGGTGCCGCGCAGTTCCGCCTTCTGCCCGTCGAACCGCGCCTGGGCGGTCACTGCGTTCAGGATCGGCAGATTGCCCGCTTCGTCATGCTCCAGCGCGAACAGCCGGGTCAGCGGCTGCCCGAACATCGCACCCGTATCGAATCCGTACCGCTCCCCCGCATCGATCGAGAGGAAGGTGATGCGCAGCGACGCATCGGTCTCCCACAGCCAGTCGGCGGCGGAGCGGAAGAAATCGCCGTCGCGCTCGGGATCGGTCGCGGCGGCGCGCCATGCCGGCCGCGGCCGCCACCCGCTCACTTCGAGCCTTACGCCGCCCAGCTCGGGCTCGGCCCGCACCCAAAGCTCGATATCGTCGTCGCCGTCCGCCGCGATCACGTTGCGCGAGATCGCGATGCCCAGCCGCTGCGAAAGCCGGGCGAGCGCCGCGATCTGCGGCACGGCCAGCGGCGCGCCAGGCACGCCGCCCGCCCGCTGGTTGAGCTCCAGCAGCAGCCGCTCGGCATCGATCAGCCGCCCGCCCGAATCGAGCCGCCCGATCGCCATCGGCATGACAGGATCGTGCGCGTTCATCGCGCCCCTCCCCGCCGCAGCGCCAGCAGGGCGGCACGATAATCGGGATGGAGCCGCAGCGGCGTCAGCGCCGCGCGTGCCTGAATCGGCTCGATCGCGGCGATCGCGTCGAGCAGCTCGGCGAAGCTCTCCAGGTCGCGCCGCGGATCGGCCTCGCACAGCGCATAACCCACCTGCGCCACCGCCGCGCGCGGCATCTCCAGCGCCCGCAGCGCCAGCCACAGCCGATCGCCCGAAGCGTCCAGCACCATCTCGCGCGCAAGTCCGTAGTCCACGCCCAGCGCATGCCCGAGCAGCGCGATGAACAGCACGATGCGCCGGTCCCCCAGCGCCTCGACCAGCAGGTCCGAAAGCTCCCCACGCTGCGGATTGACCGCAACGGCGAAGCGCATCGCCGAAGTCTCCAGCCGGTCGCCCTCGTCATAGGCGGCAAGCGCGCGCGTCGCCGCCTCGGACAGCGCATGGTCGAGCGCGGCGGTCGGGTCGTCGCTTCCCTCCCGCAGCGCCGCCGCCACCCACCAGACGAGACGGTGGTGCAGCTCGGCGGGCAGGTCGGTCTGGATGAAATGTCCCGTTTCGGGACTGGCCCGGCGCCGGCTTTCGGCGATCAGCAGCGCCATCGCGCTCGCCGCGACCACCCGGTCCGGATGCTCGACGAATCGGTTGATGAGGCTCGGCCGCTCGGGATCGTCGGGCGCATGCGCCGGCAATTCCTGCCCCAGCAGATCCTGCCGCACCCGTCCGATCAGCTCGGCCATCAGCTCGGGATCGTGCAGCAGCCCGGATCGCATCAGCCGCGCGAACACCGGCTCCGGCGTCAGATCGCCGCCATGACGCCGTATCTGGCTCTCCACCGTGGCGACCAGCGCGCGCAGCAACTCCGCCAGCGCCGATCGGCTATGCTCGTCCAGCCGCGCGCCCTCGGGCAGGAAGAAATCGTCGATCGTCACCTGCAATCCGCGCTGGACGCAGAGCTCCGCAGCCGCCGCACGCGCGAGCAGCTCGGTTGCGCCGATGGCGTGGCCATCGCGCATGTCGACGGGATGGTCCGACATAGCCCCCGGAATATGCGAAGCGTCGTTAAGACGAGACTAAGGCTTTTCGCGTGTCGCCTCAACCGCGGCCGCCAGCGTGGCGAAGGCATAGGCCGCCACCGCGCCCAGTCCATATTCGATCTGCCCGGCCAGCGCGAAGGGCGTCAGCAGCAGCAGATGCGCCGAAGGACTCGCCCACCAGCGCCGCGGCAGCGAGGCTGCCCGCTCGACCAGCAATTGCGCCGCGACGCCGATCAGCGCCAGCACTGGCGGCGTCGCCGTCCCGATCGCCCGGAACCCGGTCCAGCCGCACAGCAGGATCACCGCCGCGAACAGCAAGGTTATGCCGGCCTCGATCCGCCGCGCCCGCCGCTCCTCGCCCCTCAAAGCCGCCATCGCCGCGCCGGTCGCGATCGAAGCCGTCGCCGCCAGCGAGCCCGCCAGCCCCACGCCGCTCCAGCCGAACCAGATGCCTGCCAGCGAACCCAGCCCCAGAATCCCGCCCAGCAGCGTCGGCGCGATCCCCGGCACCCCGCGCGAGACCAGCTCGGGCAGCACCATCCGTGCGCCCCGCGTGAAGATCCAGCGATCCGCCCAGTCGGGCCGCCGCTCGGTCAGCGCGGTCAGCACGCTGGCATTGCGCGAGGCCAGCCCCTCGGCGCTGCGCTCCACGGCATGGCCGCCGCGCTGCCAGCCCTTGGTGAGCGACACATGCTCGGCGCCCGATTGCGCCGCCACGCGCAGCAGCGCCGACTGGAAGTCGTAATCCTCGGGCATCCGCGCGATCTGGGCGAGCTGATCGGGGGAGATGCGCGCGATCCCGGCCCAGCAATCCTTCATGTCGAGCCGCTCGATCGCCGCGGGCGATCCCGCGTCGTCGGTCACCAGCAAAGCCTCGGGGCCATCGGCGGCCATGCGGTCCACCACCGGATCGATCGTAACCAGCCCATCGGCGAGCACCAGCACGCGCGCATCGGGATGCGCCTTCTCCGCCGCTTCCTCGGCCGATCGCACGATCTCGATCGGGGCCTGTTTCGACGCGCGGTTGACCGCCGCCAGCAGTCCGGGCGTCATCTTGCCCACCGCGATCAGTATCTGCCCGGCGCCCGCGCCGTTCAGCAGCCTTATCTGATATTCGAGCAGCGTCATGCCGCCGAACGGCAGCGTCGCCACGAGCGAGCCCGGCCGGTCGCTCGCCTCCTCGATCGCAAAAATCAACCCCGCCAGCATGATCGGGTGGTTAAGCGGTTCGGACATGGCGCGCAATCATGGGAAGACATCTCGAATGTTATGAAGTCGGGCGGATCGCCTCCCCCATCGTCACCCCGGCCGAAGCGCCGGGGTCCACCGGGAGGCTGGGAGAGCCATTGGAGGCGTGAAGGGTTCGCTGGCGGACAAGGCCCAGCACTTCGGCCGGTGGCTTTGGGATCAAGTGTAGAAATTCGCGCGACGCCGCGACGAGAAGAAAAATGGGCGCCTCGCCCGCATATCCCGAAATCGTCGCGTCGCCGCGCCGTTGCGCGAACAAGAATCAGTACAGCAGATACCCCCGCCGCGTCTCGACCCACGCAGCCTCGTCCGGCAGCGTCACCGCATCCAGATCCCCCGGCACGGCGCCCGCATCGTCCACCCATTCGCGCAGGCCCGGCCCGCCGTTGATGACGTCGATCGCCAGCTTGTCGAACACATATTCATACGGAAAATCGCGCCACAGCTCGTAATCGGGGTACAATCGCCGGATCGCCTTGAAGCCCAGCGCCTGGAGCCGCCACGGTTTGAACGCCGCATGATCGTATCCCGGACCCTCGGCATGGATGAACGCGCCCGAGCAGAGCTGGCCGACATGCTTGTGGAAGGTCGGCTGGAACCACATGTCCCGCAGCGTGCAGCCCGCCAGCCATTCGGGCGCCAGCCCCCGCATCTCGGCGATCACGCGCTTGGCGTCGATATCCGGCGCGCCGAACAGCTCCAGCGGCCGCGTCGTCCCGCGCCCTTCGGACAGCGTCGTCCCCTCCAGCATCACCGTGCCGGCATAGGCCCGCGCCATGTTGACGTTCGCCGCATTGGGGCTCGGATTGATCCAGACGCGCTCGCCCGGCCAGCCGAAACCGGGTCCGGCCTCGGGCTGCCAGCCCTCCATCCCGATCACGCGATAGTCGACGTCGAGCCCGAAATGATCGACGAACCAGCGCCCCATCTCGCCCAGCGTCATCCCGTGCCGCATCGGCATCGGCCCCGCCCCGACGAAGCTCTCCCAGCCCGGCAGCAGCGTCAGCCCCTCCACCGGCCGCCCGGCGGGATTGGGGCGATCGAGCACCCACACCGCCTTGCCATGCTCCGCCGCCGCTTCGAGCACGTAGAGCAATGTTGTGACGAAAGTGTAGATACGGCAGCCAACATCCTGAAGATCGATCAGAATCACGTCGAACGTGCCCATCGATTGCCCGGTCGGCCGCCGTACTTCGCCGTACAGGCTGAACACCGGCATGCCATAGGTCGGATCGGTGAAGTCGGGCGACTCCATCATATTGTCCTGCAGATCGCCCCGCACGCCGTGCTGCGGCCCGAACACTGCCGAGATGTCGAGCCCGCTCGCCACCAGCGCGTCGAGCGAATGCGTCAGATCCGCCGTGACCGAGGCGGGATGCGCCAGCAGCGCCACGCGCTTGCCGTCGAGCGGCTTGCGGAGTTCAGGGTCGGCGAGCAGCCGGTCGATACCGAATTTCATGGGTTCAGCATGCTGCCGGGAGTTGCAGGGTGAAGCAAGCGGGATCGTGGAAATCCGGCGCGCCGGCGGGGTGTTTCAGCGCCCACCAGGATTTGCGGCCGCCACGCTCCTCGATCACCGCGCTCAGCCCCAGCCGCCAGGGCCGGCCGAGCGGCAGGTCCATCGCATGGTCGAGCATCAGCCTCGCGCCCAGCCAGCCATCGTTTGCCCGGAAGGCCGCCTTCTCCTGCTCCTCCTCGCGCATGAGCGGCGCGGCGCGCAGCACGAACGGCGGCTGGCGCGACCATTCCGCCTGCGGGGCCTCCACCCGCGCGTCCGTCATGCCCTCGCGGCGATTGTCGAAGCGATAGGCCGCCCAATTGCCCGAAGTCGCGAAATTGAACTCGTAATAGGCGACATCGCCCTCGGCCTGGACGAATGCCTCGAAACAGGTGGTCTTCCACAATTCGTCGGTGCGCTCCGGCTTGCCGCGCCGGCTCCCGGTCTCGATGTGATCGGCACCGCCCAATGCGAAGTAGCGAAGCCCGATCCGGCGCGGCGCGATGCGCGACACTTCCACTTCGATCGCCTGCACGGCGCAGATCGAGTCCGGATGAAGCTGCAGCGGGACGCGGATGGCCATCGCCGTCCCCTGCCATGGGCGCCGCGGCGGCGTCCACCCCTGCCGGAAACCGCTTTCAAAATAGGATTTCGCCTGCTCCACTCCACCGCATGGCGCCCTTTTGCCCTTTCTCCGCCCAATCGCCCGATCGTATCGCGGATGCGAAGCGGCCCATGTTTTGGCGAGCCGGATTTTTTCGCAATACTGGTGTCAACCGTGTCAACCGCCGCACCGTGCCCTCGGGGATGACGCGCGGCCCGGCTTTGGCTATGCGGCCCCCATCATGACCGAATACAAGTCCGATCTCCTCCGCCTGCTCTCCGAGCGCGGCTATATCCACCAGGTCACCGACGCGGCCGGCCTCGACGCGCTTGCGGGCAAGCAGGCGATCCCCGGCTATATCGGCTTCGACGCCACGGCATCGTCGCTCCATGTCGGCAATCTCGTCTCGGTCATGCTGCTGCGCCGCCTGCAACAGGCCGGTCACAAGCCGATCGTCGTCATGGGCGGCGGCACCACCAAGGTCGGCGATCCTTCGGGCAAGGACGAGATCCGCAAGCTGCTCGACGATGACGGTATCGCCGCCAACATCGCCGCGATCCGCCGCATCTTCGAACGCTTTCTCACCTTCGGCGACGGCCCGACCGACGCGGTCATGGTCAACAACGCGGATTGGCTCGACAAGCTCGAATATATCCCGTTCCTGCGCGATGTCGGCCGGCACTTCACGATCAACCGGATGCTGACCTTCGATTCGGTCAAGCTCCGGCTCGATCGCGAGCAGCCGCTGACCTTCCTCGAATTCAACTATATGATCCTCCAGGCCTATGATTTCCTGGAGCTTTCCCGCCGCGTGAAGTGCCGCCTCCAGATGGGCGGATCGGATCAGTGGGGCAATATCGTCAACGGCATCGAGCTCACCCGCCGCATCGACGGCGACGAGCTGTTCGGCGTCACCACGCCGCTCATCACCAAGGCCGACGGCTCGAAGATGGGCAAGTCGGTCAATGGCGCGGTGTGGCTGCACGAAGACCAGCTCTCGCATTACGAATATTGGCAGTTCTGGCGGAACGCCGACGATCGCGACGTCGGCAAGTTCCTCCGCCTGTTCACCGATCTGCCGCTCGACGAGATCGCCCGCCTCGAATCGCTCGAAGGTGCGGAGATCAACGAAGCCAAGAAGATCCTCGCCAACGAAGCGACCGCGCTCTGCCGCGGCCGCGCCGCCGCCGGGGAAGCCGCCGAGACCGCGCGCCGCACCTTCGAGGAAGGCAGCGCGGGCGAGGCGCTGCCCACCTTCGTCGTGGCGGGGGGCAGCATCGGCGTCGTCGATGCGCTGGTCGAGCTCGGCCTGTGCGCGTCGAAGGGCGAGGCGCGCCGGCTCATCAAGGGCGGCGGCGCGCGCGTCGACAACGAAAAAATCGAGGACGAAACGCTGGTATTAACCATTTCCGCCCCCGTCCGCATCTCGGCGGGGCGCAAGCATCACGGGCTGCTGACACCGGGTGCGTAAGTTCGCGTTAAGCAGCTTCATTGGCCCGGAATTCATGCGCGCCGTCTATATATGTGATTGTACCTCAAGGCATTTGATGAGGCGCGCGTGAGTTTCGGGTACGGGAATCTGGCTTTTGCGGACAATCGCCGCGTCGATCGCGACGAGGTCCATTATCGCGCACGTGCCTTCGGTCCGGATGCCCGACAGCTCACCTTCCTGATCGTCAACGTCTCGCCGCATGGCCTGATGGCCCGCTGCGAGGCCCATTTCGAAGTCGGCGACCGCGTCCGCGTCCAGCTTCCCAAGGTCGGCGTGGTGATCGCCGAGGTCCGCTGGTCGCTGGGCGGCCGCATCGGCTGCCAGTTCGAGCGCGCAGTCGACCTGGCAAGCTATTACGAGCTCATCGCCACGATGGTCCGGGCGAACTGAACCCCGGGCTTGCAATGTAGGATTTCGCGAGCGATTGAGGGACTGCTCTTTCTCATCGGGCGCTATCCGGCCCTGAGCAGCCCCACCGCCGCGTCGCGCTCGAACAGGTACAGCGCCAGCCGTGCCGCCTGCCCCCGCGGCGTTCTGAGCGCGCGGTCCTGGTCCTCCAGCAGCCGCGCATCGGCATTGGCGGCGGCGATCAGCGCGGACAGGCTCTCGGGCGTCGCCAGCCTGAAGGTCTGCTCGCCGGACTGCCGGGTGCCGAGCAATTCGCCCGCGCCGCGCAGCTCCAGGTCGCGCTCGGCGATCACGAAGCCGTCGGTCGTGTCCCGCATCAGCGCCAGCCGCGCCCGCGACGTCTCGCTCAGCCGGTCGCCGCGCAGCAGGATGCAGTGCGACTGCCCCCCGCCTCGCCCGACCCGCCCGCGCAACTGATGGAGCTGCGCCAGCCCGAACCGGTCGGCATGCTCGATCACGATCAATGTCGCATTGGGCACGTCGACGCCCACCTCGATCACCGTCGTCGCGACCAGCACGCCGATGTCGCCGCTGGCGAAGCCGGCCATCACCGCGTCCTTCTCCGGCCCCTTCATCCGGCCATGGACCAGCCCGACCTTGTCGCCGAAGCGCGCCCTGAGCGTCTCCGCCCGCTCCTCGGCCGCGGCGAGGTCGCTCTTCTCGCTCTCCTCGACCAGCGGGCACACCCAATAAGCCTGCTTGCCTGCGGAGAGATGCCGGCCAAGGCCTTCCACCACCTGGCCAAGCTTCTCCTCCGAAATGACCGTCGTCTGGATCGGCTGGCGCCCCGGCGGCATCTCATCGAGCCGGCTCACGTCCATCTCGCCATGGCTCGCGAGCTGGAGGGTGCGCGGGATCGGCGTCGCGGTCATCACCAGCAGATGCGGCGGCACCTGCGCCTTGGCCTGGAGCATCATCCGCTCGGCGACTCCGAAGCGATGCTGCTCATCGACCACCACCAGCCCCAGGTCGCGATAGGTCACGCCCTGCTGGAAGATCGCATGCGTGCCGATCAGGATATCGATCTCGCCCGCAGCGAGCCCCATCAGCGTCGCCTCGCGGGCCTTGCCCTTGTCCCGCCCGGTCAGGATCGCGATCCGCACGCCGAGCCCGGCGAGCAGCCGGTTGAGATTGTCGAAATGCTGCCGCGCCAGTATCTCGGTCGGCGCCAGCAGCGCGCCCTGCGCTCCGGCCTCGGCGGCGATCAGCAGCGCCATCGTCGCCACCAGCGTCTTGCCCGAGCCGACATCGCCCTGGAGCAGCCGCAGCATCGGCTGGCTCTGCGCCATGTCGCCCTCGATCTCGCGGACGGTGCGCGACTGTGCCCCGGTCGGCACATAGGGCAGGACCAGCGCGTCCCGCAGCCGCCTGTCGCCCTGAAGCGCCCGACCCCGCTTGGACCGCGCCTCGCCCCGCACCAGCAGCAGCGCGAGCTGGTTGGCGAACACCTCGTCATAGGCGAGCCGCTCACGGGCCTTGGCATCCGCCGGATCGGCATGGATGCGCACCAGTGCCTCGCGCCAGTCGGGCCAGCCATGCCGCGCCTTCAGGCTCGGCTCGATCCATTCGGGCAGATCGGGCGCCCGCTCGATCGCCTGCGCCGCCAGCGCCGCGATCCGCTTCGAAGTGATGCCTTCGGAGCAAGGATAGACCGCCTCGCGACCCACCGACTGCGCCTCCTCCAGCGGAACCACGATGTCCGGATGGACGATCTGGAGTTCCTGGCCATAGGTCTCCAGCTTGCCCGAGACGAAGCGCGGCTCGTTCAGCGGCAGCAGTTTCCTGGCCCAGCCCGAATTGCCCCCGAAGAACACCAGGGTGACGTGATTGCCCAGGGCGTCCACCGCCTGCACCCGCGCCGGGGCCCGGGCGCTGCCACCGAAGCGATAGCTCACCGCCGTCAACGTGATCGCGATCACCCGCCCCGCATCGGCCGCGTCCAGCTCTTCGCGCGGCAACCGGTCGATAAATCCGGTCGGCAGATGGAAGGCGACATCGACGGCGCGCGCCAGCCCCAGCCGCTCCAGCGGCTTGGCGAGCCCCGGGCCGATGCCCTTCAGCGCCGTGATCTCGGCAAAGAGTGGATTGAGAATATCGGGCCGCATGACTATCTCCCGCCCCTACACCCAAGCCGACCGCGCATTCCAGCGCTGTCGGCTAATATGCGTTGGAGCCCTATGGATCGCGAACACCGCCTCAAGCGCCTCCGTTTCCGTGCCTGGCATCGCGGCGTCAAGGAAGCCGACCTGCTGATCGGCGGCTTCTTCGATCGTTATTCGGCCGACTGGGGCCCAGAGGAGATCGCGCTGTTCGAGGAACTGCTGGAGGAGCAGGACGTGGACATCATGGCCTGGGCGATGGGGATCGAGCCCGCGCCGGAGCGCTATGCGGGCACGGTGATGAATGCCCTCAAGACGCTGAACTACGTGCCGATCGCCGAATAATTCCCTCTGAGGGTGAAGGAGAGGGGGAAGTGTGATGCGTTCTCCCTCCCTGCCCCGCTCCCAACCCTCTCCCCGATGGGGAGAGGGCTTTTGCTGGACCAAGATGCCCGACCTGAAGACGATCCTCTCCGCCACCCGCCCGCTGACGCTGGCTGGCGTGCCCACCGGTTTTCTGCCCTGGATGCTGGCCGATCTCGCCCGCGCCGCGGGCACCGCCGTTTTCATCGCGCCCGACGAAGCGGCGATGCGCGCGGTCGCCTCCACCGCGCCCTTCTTCGCGCCCGAGCTGGAAATCCTCAGCTTCCCGGCCTGGGACTGCCTCCCCTATGACCGCGCGAGCCCGACGCTGCGCATCATGTCCGAGCGGCTCGGCACGCTCCATGCCCTCCAGGCCAAGGCCGCCAGGCCACGCCTGCTCGTCACCACCGTCAATGCCGCCACCCAGCGCACGCTCACGCCGTTCCGCATCCGCCAGCTCGTCGCGCGTCTCGCCCCCGGCGAGCGGATCAGCCTCGATCGCCTAACCGCTTTGCTCCAGGCGAACGGCTATGTCCGGCTCGACACGGTCAACGACGCCGGCGAGTTCGCGGTGCGCGGCGGCCTGGTCGATCTCTTCCCCTCCGGCGCCGAGCAACCGCTCCGCCTCGATTTCTTCGGCGACGAGATCGAATCGGTGCGCACCTTCTCGCCCGAGGACCAGCGCACCACCGGCCGCATCGACGGCTTCACCCTCCTCCCCGCCTCCGAAGCCCTGCTCGACGAGGAGTCGATCAAGCGCTTTCGCAGCCGCTATCGTGATAAGTTCGGCGCCACTGCCACTGGAGATCCACTCTATCAGGCGATCAGCGACGGCCGCCGCCTCGCCGGCATGGAGCATTGGCTGCCCCTGTTCGAGGAGCGGCTGGAGACCTTGTTCGATCATTTGCCCGACGAAGCCGTGATCGTCCGCGATTCCGCCACCAGCGGAGCGGCGGAACAGCGTTTCGAGGCCGTCGCCGATTATCACGAGAACCGCGTCCGCGCCGAGTCGAGCGTCCCCGGCAGCTATCGTCCGCTCGATGCCGCCGCGCTCTATCTGACCGGTGAGGAATGGGCACAAAAGCTCGATCACGGCCCGGTCCACACCGCGACTCCGTTCCACGAGCCCGAATCGAAGACTGTCCTCGAATTCAACGTCGACGGTCCCCGCGATTTCGCTCCCGAGCGCGCCGCCGCCGCCAACGTCTATGAAGCCGTAGTCGATTTCCTCGCCAAGGCCCGCAAGGGCGGCCGCAAGGCGATCCTCGCCAGCTATTCGGGGGGTGCGCGTGATCGTCTCGCCGGCCTCCTCGCCGACCATGGCCTGAAGAACGCCCGCAACGCCGACACCTGGCAGGAAGCGCTCGGCGCCGCGGGAACCAATAATGGTGGGGGCGTCGCCCTCACCGTCCTGCCGCTCGATCACGGCTTCAGCGCGCCCGATGTCGTGGTTCTCACCGAGCAGGACATGCTGGGCGACCGGCTCATCCGCCGCGCCAAGCGTCGCAAGTCCGCCGACGCCTTCCTCAACGAGCTTGCCACCCTCTCCCCCGGCGATCTGGTCGTCCATGCCGATCACGGCATCGGCCGCTATGAGGGGCTGACCCAGATCCCGGTCCAGAAGGCGCCGCACGATTGCGTCGCGCTCACCTATCTGGGCGGCGACAAGCTCTACGTCCCCGTCGAGAATCTCGAAGTCCTCAGCCGCTATGGCGCGGGCGAGGAAGGCGCGACGCTCGACAAATTGGGCGGCGAGGCATGGCAGCGCCGCAAGTCGCGGATGAAGGAGCGCATCCGCGAGATCGCGGGCGAGCTCATCGCCACCGCCGCCCAGCGCGCCGTCCGTCCCGGCGAGGTGCTCGAACCCGATCATGGCGGCTATCCCGCCTTTGTCGATCGCTTCCCCTATGAGGAGACCGACGATCAGGACCGCGCGATCAACGACGTGCTCGGCGATCTCGCCGCCGGCCGGCCGATGGACCGGCTGATCGTCGGCGATGTCGGCTTCGGCAAGACCGAGGTGGCGCTGCGTGCCGCCTTCGTCGCGGCGATGGGCGGCCTCCAGGTCGCGGTCGTCTGCCCCACCACCCTGCTCGCCCGCCAACACCACCGCAATTTCCTCGAGCGCTTCCAGGGCTTCCCGCTCAACATCGGCCGCCTCTCGCGCCTCGTCCCCGCCGCCGAGGCGAAGACGACCAAGGAGGGCCTCACCGACGGCACGATCGACATCGTCATCGGCACCCATGCGATGCTGTCCAAGACCGTCGACTTCAAGCGCCTGGGTCTGGTGATCGTCGATGAGGAGCAGCGTTTCGGCGTCACCCACAAGGAACGGCTCAAGGCGATGAAGGCGGACGTCCACGTCCTTACCCTCACCGCCACGCCGATCCCGCGCACGCTCCAGATGGCGATGTCGGGCCTGCGCGAGCTGTCGGTGATCCAGACCCCGCCGGTCGATCGGCTGGCGGTGCGCACCTATGTCATGCCCTGGGATCCGGTGGTGCTGCGCGAGGCGCTGCTGCGCGAGCATTATCGCGGCGGCCAGGCCTATTTCGTCACGCCCCGCATCGCCGACCTGCCCGATATCGAGAAGTTCCTGCGCGAGGACGTGCCGGAGATCACCTATGTCGTCGCGCACGGCCAGATGGCGCCGACCGAGGTCGAGGAGCGCATGTCCGCCTTCTACGATCGCCGCTACGACCTGCTCGTCTCGACCACGATCATCGAGAGCGGCCTCGACATTCCCAGCGCCAACACGCTGATCGTCAACCGCGCCGACAAGTTCGGCCTGGCCCAGCTCTACCAGATCCGCGGCCGCGTCGGGCGTTCCAAGACCCGCGCCTATGCCTATCTCACCACCCCGCCCGAGCGGCAGATGACCGAGGCCGCCGACAAGCGCCTCAAAGTCCTGTCCGATCTCGAATCGCTCGGCGCCGGCTTCCAGCTCGCCAGCCATGATCTCGACATTCGTGGCGCGGGCAACCTGCTCGGCGACGAGCAGTCCGGCCATATCAAGGAGGTCGGCTACGAACTCTACCAGTCGATGCTGGAAGAGGCGATCCTCGACGCCCGCGCCGGCGGGCTGCGCGACGAGCGCCCGCGCGACCTGTCGCCCCAGATCACCGTCGACGCGCCGATCCTCATCCCCGAGGAATATGTGCCGGATCTCGACCTGCGCATGGGCCTCTATCGCCGCCTCAACGAAGTCGAGGACAAGGCCGGGATCGAGAGCTTCGCCGCCGAGATGATCGATCGCTTCGGCAAGCTGCCCGAGCCGACCGACAATCTCCTCCAGCTCATCGAAGCGAAGCTCAACGCCAAGACGGCCTGCATCGCCAAGCTCGATGTCGGCCCCAAGGGCGCGCTCGTCACCTTCCATGACGACAAGTTCCCGAACGTGCCGGGCCTGCTCGCCTATGTCGACAAGCTCGACGGCACGGCCCGGCTGCGCCCGGACATGAAGCTGGTCATCAACCGCACCTGGGCGAACCCCCGCGCCAGGCTGCACGGCGCGCTCCAGCTTTCGCGGGGACTGGCGAAGGCGGCGGGCTGATTAGGTCCGCCGCCGCACACTAGGGGAATATACGTAGGCCGAAATCGTCACCGAATGGCCGCCTATAATGTTGGCATAGCCCGATTTTCCGGCAACGTCCTGTTGCCGGCCCATCTGCCGCAAAGGAATCCATGGTGACGACCAACGAACTCTCTTCCCGATTGGTCTTCATGGAGTTCAGCGATACCCAACGCGCGACGCTTCGGGCCAGCCACCCTATCCTGCGCGCGATCATGGGAGGCGCGCTCGACCGCTTCTATGCCCGCGCCGCCAAGACGCCCGAGACGGCCCGCTTCTTCCGCAACGCCGCGCACATGGGCCAGGCCAAGGCCGCCCAGGCCAAGCATTGGGAGCATATCGCCCAGGCCGATTTCGACGGCACCTATCACGCCAGCACGCGGCGCATCGGCTCCACCCATGCGCGTATCGGCCTGGAGCCGCGCTGGTATGTCGGCAGCTATGCGATCCTGATCGAGGAGTTCCTGGCCGGCGTCCATCGGCATTGCGCACCCTGGCGGCGCGCGCTCAACCTGTTCCGCACGCCCTCGGCGCGCGATGCGAGCATCGCCATCGCCAAGGCCGCCGTGCTGGACATGGAAGTCTCGCTCACGACCTATGT
Source organism: Sphingomonas sp. dw_22 (assembly GCF_018449795.1). Classification (GTDB taxonomy): domain Bacteria; phylum Pseudomonadota; class Alphaproteobacteria; order Sphingomonadales; family Sphingomonadaceae; genus Sphingomonas. The sequence goes on along the minus strand of NZ_JAAVVE010000004.1, from coordinate 137,700 downwards.
CGATGAGGCGCAGGCGGATCGGAACATGGCGGTCCAGCGCATCGAAAAAGCGCTGGACGCGCTCGCCGGCGGCGATCTCACCAACGAGCTGGACGGCATGCCTGCCGGCTTCACCGATCTGGAGCGCGCCTATAATTCCACCCTCGCCAAGATGCGCACGATGATCGGCGCGGTCGGCGAAGGCACGGCCCGGCTCAACAGCGGCATCGGCGAGATCGCCCAGGCATCCGAAGACCTGGCCCGCCGCACCGAGAGCAACGCAGCTTCGCTGGAGGAAACCAACGCGGCGGTCGGCCAGATGGAGACTCGCCTCAAGACCACGGCGCATGCGGCCCGGCAGACCGTTTCCCGCGCCGATCAGGCGATCTCCACCGTCGGCGACGGGCGCGGCATCGCCGATCTCGCGGTCCAGGCCATGGGCCGCGTCTCGGACTCGGCCAAGGGCATCGACAATGTGATCGAGGGCCTCGACAAGATCGCGTTCCAGACGCGCGTCCTCGCGATGAACGCCGCGGTCGAGGCTGGCCGCGCCGGCGAGGCTGGCCGCGGCTTCGCGGTCGTGGCGGACCTGGTCTCGGCGCTCGCGATGCGCGCCGAGGAAGAGGCGCAGCGCGCCCGCGAGCAATTGACCACCACCCAGGACGAGATCAGCACCGCGGTCGAGGCGGTGCAGAAGGTCGACAATGCGCTCGCCGACATTTCGGGCGATGTCGGCCAGGTGCACCAGCTCCTTGCCACAATGGCCGAGGACAATAGCGCGCAGTCGATCGCCGTCACCGAAATTTCCAGCGCGATCGGCACCATGGACCGCGCCACGCAGCAGAACGCGGCGATGGTCGAGGAGACTTCGGCCGCCGCGCGCACGCTGAGCGCGGAAGTGGCCGAACTTGCCGAACGCGCATCGGCCTTCATCGTCACCGGCAAAGCGGGCAATCGTGGCAAGGCGAACGGAACCACCGCCCTGCTGCCCCCGGTCCGTCCGCTCCCGGCGGCGGCAATCTCGGCCCTGACCCGGCCTGATGCCTAGAACAGCCTAATCCCCGCCACGTCCCGGCTCGACCAGGACGTGGCGCTCCTCCTCCAGCTCCTCGATGCTGAACTTCTCGCGCCGCATCGAGAAGCCGCCACTCCAATGCGCCAGTCGCCAGCCACCGCTGATCTCGGTCGCGTCGCCGTTCACCGTGCCGGCATAATAAACCGAGTGGGACAATCGCCCGCCGTCATATTGCTTGATCCAGTGGATCTGCGCGCCCGATCGCCCACCATGCACCGTGGCGCGCAGGGGCGCCGGGCCATGAGGATCGGGCTCGCTCACGCTGCCGTCGATCGCGCCTCCCACTTCCTCCAGCACCGCGATGAAGCTGTTGGGATAGACAAGCGGATCGTTCGAGCTCCAGCTCCCGTACCAGATGCCGGAGACGTCGCGCCCGTCGCCGCTCACCAGTCGCGCACCAGCGTCGCGAGTGCCGGCACGTCGATCGGCCCCGAGCAGAGATAGCCCTGGAAATACTGGCAACCTTCCTTGGCGAGCATGTCGAGCTGCGTCTCGGTCTCCACGCCCTCGGCCACCACTGAAAGCCCCAGCGATCGCGCCATGTCGATCACGCCGCGCACCACGATCCGGTCGCGATGCGAGCCGGTGATGTCCTGGCTCAGCTTCCGGTCGATCTTGAGATAGTCGAGCGGCAGCGCCTTCAGATAGGCGAGGCTCGAATAGCCCGTGCCGAAATCGTCGATCGCCACCCGGCATCCGGCAGTGCGCAGCTCGGAAAGCAGCCGCGCCGCCTCGCTCAGGTCCGCCATGATCCCGCTTTCGGTGATCTCGATCGTCAGCCGCGCGCGCGGAAAACCGCTCGCATCGATCCGCCCGAGCAGACTGTCGGCAAAGCCCGGCCGGGCCACATCGGCCGCGGTCACGTTGATCGAGAGCCGCAGCTTGTTCAGCGATTGCGGCCACAGGGCCGCCACCGTCAGCGCCCGTTTCTGGACATGATCGCTTAGCAGGCTTTCCAGCCCCGCCCGCTCCGCCGCCGCGAACAGGGGCTCGGCCCCCACCTCGCCGAACTGCGGATGCTGCCAGCGCGCCAGCGCCTCGACGCCGGTGATCGCGCCCGTCGCGACCGCCACCTGCGGCTGGAACAGCACGCCGATCTCGCCGCGCTCCAGCCCCTTGCGCAGGTCGCCGACCAACGCCTCGATCGGCGGCCCGCTCTGCCCGTTCGCCGGGGCGTCGCCCAGCAGCGTCTCGCTCGCGCGCCTGAGCAGGCTCGACGCGGTGTCCGCAGCCAGGCTTTCCGCCGTGACCAGCTTCGCGCCGAGATGCGCCAGCTCGCCGCCCGCCACGAACGGCCGCGCCAGGGCCTCCGCCATCCGCTCGGCCGCGACCGCCAGCGCCTTGCCGCCGGGATCGACGCTCGCGGCGAGGAAATCCGATCCGCCGACCCGCGCGACCACCGCGTCCTTGCCCAGCGTCTCGCGGGCGACTTCGGCCACCCGCCGCGAAACGCCGCGCAACAACTCGTCGCCGGCGGCCCGGCCATAAGCAGTGTTGACCGTGTCGAACCGGGTAAGCCCGATCAGCACCAGCCCCACCGGACTTCCCTCATCGAGCCGCTTATCGATCCAGCGTCGCGCACTGGGTCCGTCGCGAGCGCCGGTCAGCGCGTCGCGCACCGCCGCGCCGGCATCGGGCGCCATGCCCAGCGGCTCGACCAGCGAATCGAGCCGCCCGGATTCGGCATCGTACTGGAGATGCTGCACCACCCGGCCGACACCCGGCAGGTCGTGCGCGAACGCAGTCGAGCCCCCTCCGCCGTCGAGCCGCCGCAGCGCCGCCCGCGCCAGCTTGCGGTCCGCCGGATCGAGCCGGCCCAGCATCGCGCGCACGCCCGGCGCCTCGGGCAGGTCGAGCATCGTCGCCAGCGCCGGAGTCATCTCCAGGGAGCGCATCTCGCGATCGAAGCGCCAGCCGAGCGGATCGCCGCCGCCGGCCCCCTGCCCCAGCCATCCGGCCAGCCGCTCGACATGGCGCTGGGCGAAGCGGATCGCATGCGCCATGGCTGCGGACGACATCGGGCTGCCCAGGAAATGCGTCGCGCCCGCATCGTAGAAGCGCTGCATATGCACGGTATCGCTCTGCGAGACGAGGATCAGCATCGCCGCGCCATGCGTCTCGATCGCCGGCCCCAGGATCTTGGCCGCGTCCAGCCCGTCGGTCATCGCGCCGCGCGCGTCGATCACCGCCACCGCCGCGCCGCTCGCCAGGAACCGCGTCTCCAGCCCGTCGCTGCGCCGCGCCGCCACGACCCGCCATCCGCCGCCCGCCGCCGCGGCCGCCACTTCGTCGCGCTGGCGGAAGGACAGCACGAAGACCGGCGTTTCGGGCGCCGTCGTGTTGGTCTGAACGATCGTGAATTCTTCATCCATGGGCAGACCGATAGTGGGTAACGGACGGAACCGCCATCGCAAGGGTTGTTTGCTCGGGAAGGAGTGCTTACCCAAGCAGAATGGCCAGCGATCCTGCCCTTGCGCCCAAAGCTCTGGTGGATCGTCATGGTCGCGCGATCCGCTATCTGCGCATTTCCGTGACAGATCGCTGCGACCTGCGCTGCCGCTATTGCATGTCCGAACGGATGACGTTCCTGCCCCGGGACGCGCTGCTCAGCCTCGACGAGATCGCGCTGATCGCCGAACGCTTCATCGCCCGCGGCGTGCGCAAGATCCGGTTGACGGGCGGCGAACCGCTGGTGCGGCGCGACATGATCGATCTCGCGCGCCGGCTCGGCCGCCATGTCGGCACGGCCCTCGACGAACTCACGCTCACCACCAACGGCACGCACCTGGCCGAACATGCCGAGGCACTGTTCGCTGCCGGCATCCGCCGCGTCAATGTGAGCATCGACAGCCGCGATCCCGAGACCTTCCGCACCATCACCCGCCATGGCGACGTGTCGAAGGTGCTGGAGGGCATCGCCGCCGCCCGCGCAGCCGGCTTGGCGGTCAAGATCAACATGGTCGCGCTGAAGGGCTTCAACGACCGCGAATTCGCTCCGATGCTCGCCTGGGCGGTCGCGCAGGGCATGGACCTGTCGCTGATCGAGACGATGCCGCTCGGCACGATCGACGAGGACCGCGCCGATCGCTTCCTCCCGCTTACCCGGGTGATGGACGAGTTGCGCAAGCAATTCGATCTGCTCCCCGATACCCACAACAGCGGCGGCCCCGCACGCTATTGGCGCGTCGCCGGCACCGGCACGCGGCTGGGCCTGATCTCGCCCCTCACCGGCAATTTTTGCGCGACCTGCAACCGCGTCCGCCTCTCCACCGACGGACGGCTCCATATGTGCCTGGGCCATGAGGATTCGGTCGATCTCAAGGCCGCGATCCGCACCGGCGGCCTCACCCTGGTCGACATCCGTATCGACCAGGCGCTGGGCAGCAAGCCGGAGGCGCATGATTTCCACATCGTCCGCGGCGCGGCGCCCGCGGTCGCGCGCCACATGAGCGTCACCGGCGGATGACGATCCCCCGCGCGTTGCTCGCCTCCCCCACCGCTCCCGCCCAGATCGCGGCCGAGGAACTGCGCCAGGCTTACGACTGGGTGCCGCTCGACCAGGCCGAGCAGGTCGTGGCGCTGGGCGGCGACGGCTTCATGCTCCAGACGCTTCACGCGATGCTGGAGCGTCGGCGGATCGTCCCGGTGTTCGGCATGAACCTGGGCACGATCGGCTTCCTGATGAACGACTGGGCGCTCGAAGGGCTCGATCAGCGCCTGGCCCGCACCAAGCCGTTCCGCGTCTCCCCGCTCAGCATGACCGCGATCACGGTCGACGGCGAGCATTGCACGCTGCCTGCGATCAACGAGGTCTCGCTGCTGCGCGAGACCCGCCAGACCGCCAAGATCGAAGTCACCGTCAACGATCGCATCGTGCTGCCCGAGTTGGTGTGCGACGGCATCCTGGTGGCCACGCCAGCCGGATCGACCGCGTATAATTTCTCCGCCCAGGGGCCGATCCTGCCGCTCGGCTCGGCGCTGCTGGCGCTCACGCCGATCAGCCCGTTCCGCCCTCGGCGCTGGCGTGGCGCGATTCTTCCCGAGAAGACCCGCATCGGCCTGCGCGTGCTGGAGGCGGACAAGCGCCCGGTCAGCGCCGTCGCCGATCAGCGCGAGGTGCGCGAAGTCGCCGAGGTCCAGGTGGAGATCGACCATATGCGCGACCTCACTTTGCTCTTCGATCCCGAGCATGCACTGGACGATCGCATAACGATGGAACAATTCATCGCCTGAGCCCCTTGCAAAGCACGAAAACCCGCTGCTATAGGCGCCCCTCCGCAGCGGCCCAGGCCGCTACAAGACGGCATTCCCCGGTAGCTCAGCGGTAGAGCGTTCGACTGTTAATCGAATGGTCGCCTGTTCGAATCAGGCCCGGGGAGCCACTTGTTTCCAGCCTCGCCGGCGCGGCCGAAAGGCACTGGCCGAGGAAACCGATCCTCCCCCGGCCACCTCAGTCAGTCCTCAGCCATGAACGCGGCGAAGGCTTCTCGATACTTCGGATGCCAGCGCGAGAGCGCCGGCCGATTCTCGATCACGTCGCCCATCGTCCAGGCCATGCGTTTTTCGTCCAGATCCCGGGTGACTTCATTGTCCGGGCACAGGATGTAGAAGTCGCCCGCCGCCATCCGTTCCATCATGAAGTCGATCACCTGCTCCGCAGTCCAGGCGCCGGCGGGCTTCTCGCCGCCCGAGCGCGTCATGCCGGTGAAGGTGAAGCCCGGGATCAGGAGATGTGCGCCGATACGCCCCCCGGTCTTCTCCAGCAGGCTGTGCGCCAGCCCCTCGGTCAGCGCCTTCACCGCGGACTTGCTGACATTATACGCCGTGTTGCCGGGCGGCTGGGTGATTCCCTGCTTGGAGCCCGTGTTGATGACGAGCCCGGGCTTTCCGCCGTCGATCATCGCCGGCACGAACGCCTGGACGCCGTGCACCACGCCCATCAGGTTGATCCCGATCACGCTGTCCCAGATGTCAGGGCTCGACAGAGCATCGGCGCCACCATGGATGGCCGCATTGTTCATCAGCACCGAAACCGGGCCGAAACGCGCGCGCACTTCCCCGGCGAGCGACTCGACGGCGGCCCGGTCGCTCACATCGACGAGGAACGACGCGGCTTCGGGACCGATCGCAGCAGCTGCCTCGGCCACCGCCGGCGCCTTGTCGACAAGGCAGACCCGCATCCCTTCGGCCGCGAACCTGCGGGCGGCGGCGAGCCCGATCCCTCTGGCGGCTCCGGTGACGACGGCCACATGGCCGGGCGCGATGGCGTCCATTGCTGATTCTCCCTTGATGTCCGAATGCGCACGGCGAAGCAGGCCGGCACGGGGAATCTAGAACCTGACCCGCGTCGTATCAATCGGCGCGCGACCTTCCGGCGAGCGCGGCATTGATAAATCCCCACCGGACCGATATGCGCGGCATTCCACGATATCGGGCAGTTGGATGACCGAGGCTCTGATGGCGATCACGATCCGGACGGCGGAGCGACTTAGCTCCGGCGCTTCGTTCGTGCGCGAACGGAGCCGCCAGCGAATTAGTGGCTGCCGGATCGGCTGATCCGGCGCGCGTCGGGGCCGCCTCTCGCGGCTCGTCATTTCCAGTTTCGAATCGATGGATTTCCCATGTCGCACCAAGATTGCGCGCGCGCCATATCGAGCGCGCCCACCCTGTATCGCCCTGTCCGCAAGACCCCGAACGACCGCCTCTGCCGATTGCAGGTGGAAGCGGAGATCTGCCCCAATGTGCTGCTGCGGGTGCTCGACCTCGTCTCCCGCCACGCGCTGGTTCCGCTGACCATCACGTCCGAGCGGCGGGACGATCATCTCTGGCTCGAAGTGGCGGTCGATGGCCTGCCGGAGCGCGCCGCACAGATATTGCTCGGCAATGTGGAGGCCATGGTGAAAGTGCGCGACGCCCGGCTCGTGCTGCCGGGCTGAGCGCTCCTCAGCCCGGATTCTGCGCAGCGGGCGCGCCCGTCCCCACCCGCCCGCTGCGCTCCAGCTTGCCCCAGCCGACCCACCAACCGCCCACGGCGGAGCTGATCGCGCGCAGCACCACCCAGTACATGAGCTGGCGATAGACGAAGCGCTGCGCCACCAGCAGCAGCGCGGGATAGCGGATCTTGCGGCTGTTGAGCCGGTAGGCGATCCAGCCGCAGCCCACGTCTATCGCAGTGAAGGCCACCCAATAGATCGCCATGGTGCCGACATCGCCCTGGGTCTGCTCCCAGCCATGCTGCGACACGTTGATCGCGGTCCCGATCACCGCCACCACCAGGGCGAGGTCGATCAGCGGCGAGATCGCGGCGAACCCGATCTGGAATATCCAGGCCTGGGGAAGGCCCACCAGCGCCAGCCCGCGCGCCGAACGGTCGCGATCGCGATAGATGCCGCGATGCTTCCACAGGCACTGGAGCGTCCCGAACGCCCAGCGATAGCGCTGTTTGGCGAGCGCCTTGAAGCTCTCGGGCGCCTCGGTCCAGGCGACCGCGTCGGTATCATAAGTCACGCGCCAGCCCCCGCGCTGGATCGCGATGGTCAGATCCTGGTCCTCGGCCAGCGTATCCTCGGGATAGCCGCCCACGGCATCGAGCGCGGCGCGGCGCCAGGCCCCCACCGCGCCGGGAACTACGGTGATCGCGTTGAAGCCCGCAAGCGCGCGCCGCTCCAGATTCTGCGCAGTCACATATTCCACCGCCTGCCAGCGGGTGACGAGATTGACGCGGTTGCCCACCTGGGCATTGCCCGCCACCGCGCCCAGCTTGGGATCGACGAACCAGCGCGCCAGCCGTCCGATCGTCTCGGGCTCGAACTGGGTATCGGCGTCGAGCGCGATGATGACCTCGCCCCTGGCCGATTGCAGCGCACGGTTGAGCGCCGCCGCCTTGCCGCCATTCTCCAGCGTCAGCAGCGTCACGCGCGGATCGTCGCCGAACTCCCGTGCCACGATCGCGCTGGTCGCATCCTTCGATCCGTCGTCGGCGACGATCAGCTCGATCGCCGGATAGTCGCTCGCCAGCACGCGGCGGATCGATCCCTCGATCACGCGCTCCTCGTTATAGGCGGGGATGATGACCGAGACGGTCGGCATGAAGACAGGCTTCTCGCCCCGCTCGCGCCGCCGCTGGCGAAGCGCCAGCCCCGCGAGGATCAGCGCCCGCGCGATGCCCAGCGTGATCGCGACGAAGAACAGCCATCGAAGCGCCGCCGCCAGCCCCGCGAGCACCACGAAGATCGCCACATCGGCGCGCACCGCCAGCAGGTCGCTTCCCTCGATCTTCGGCATCACCGCGTCGCGCGAGAGCCCGGCGAGCTGCGACACCGGCACGAAACTGTATCCCTTGGCGCGCAACTGGGCGATGATCTGCGGGAGCGCGGTCACCGTCTGGCTGCGCTCGCCGCCGCCGTCATGGAGCAGGACGACATTGGCCGATCGCTCGGGCGAGGCGGCGAGCACCTGCGACACCGCGCGCTGGATGATCGCATCGACGCCGGGCCGCTTCCAGTCGTCCGGATCGGCATGGAGGCCGACCACCGTATAGCCCTGCTGCTGCGCCACCACGGCGGGATCGAGCTCGTCCGCCGTGGTCGGCTCGGCATCGCCGAAATAGGGCGCGCGGAACAGCCGCATGCCGCGGCCGGTATAGGCCTGGACCAGCCGCTGGGTCGCATTGAGCTCGATCGAGGTGCTGCGCGCCGAAGCGAGCGCTAGATTGGGGTGGGTATAGGTATGGTTGCCCAGCTCATGCCCCTCGGCGACCATCCGGCGCAGCAGCAGCGGGTGCTGGAGCGCATTCTCGCCGATGATGAAGAATGTCCCGGGCACCTTCTCGCGCTTCAATATGTCCAGAATCTGCGGCGTGTAGGTCGTATCCGGCCCGTCGTCGAAGGTCAGCGCCACCAGCTTCGGCGCGGCGCCGGTGCGCGAGACGACATAGGGCGTGGGCAGCACCGCATAATCGACATCGCGGATGATCCCCGCCGCATCGAAATGCACCTCGCGCCGACCGTTGGTGGGCGATGCGGTGACGCGCAATATCTCGCCCGATCCCTCGACATCGACTTCGCTCGCCGGCACCATCGTGCCCAGGTCGGGCCGCCCACCGTTGCGGAACGCCTGGAGCGCCGGCCAGACCCCGGCATCCTCGGTCCCCAGCCTCCACAGCGCGACGCTGCCCACGCCCATCGCGCGCACGGCCTGGAGCTGGTTCCACGTCGCCGTGGCATCCAGCATCCAGATCTCGTGATGCTCGCCATTGTCCTCGTCATAGGCGAAGGCGGCGTTGCCGCTCGCCTTGTCGAACTCGATCGGCGCCTCGCTGTCATGCGCGGCGATCCACGCCTCTTCGATGCTGAGTGCATCCACCTTGCTGCCGTGCCAGTCATAGGCATAGCTGCCGATCGCGACGATCAGCTTCTCCGCGCCGATCTGCCGCACGGCGCTGCGCAACTGATCGACGAACCAAGGCTGCGCCGCGATCGGCCCGGCGGTCCCGCCCTGCCAATGCTGGTCGTAGTTCATCAGGATTACGCGATCGGCGACGGCGGCGAAGCGCTTATAGTCCCAGTCCGGATCGCCCGCGGGCACGGTGACGGCGAGCACCTTGTCCTTGGGCAAGGCGGCGTTGATCTGCGCGAGCAGCCCGAGATAGTGCGGCACGGCACCGGCCGGCAGGCTCTCGAAATCCATCACCAGCCCGGCCTGCTTGCGCGCCGCGACCATCGCCGCGAGGTCGTGCACGAACTTCGCTCGCGCGGCGGGATCGGCGATCAGCCTGGCCGCGCCGGCCCCGTCCCATTGCTCGTTCGCCAGGTTCTGCACCATCGGCAGCACCTTGGGTGGGTGCGGCGCTCCGGCGAGGATGGCGGCGAAAGGCACGTCGTCCTGGATATGCATCGCGTGCTTCGGCCCCGCGACCGTCACCAGCGCGGGCACCACCCAATCGAGATTGCGGATATTGCGCTGGAGCGAACTCGCGCTCGACTGGTCCCACGGAACGTAGAAGCCGATCGTCAGCGCCGATCCGATCGTCTTGGCGTTTCCGGCCGGAAGCCAGCGTCCGCCCTTGTGCCCCCGCGCGTCCTTCGAATGGAGTGCCGCCGGCTTGGTGCTGCCCCAGCGCACCGGCAGGTCGCCGCCGCGCGGCACGTCGAGGATGGTGATCGCGAACACCACCGCCGTCGCCACCACGAGCAATATCGCCACGACGACCGCGCGCAGGGTCCAGCGTCGCCGGCTGCCGGAGGGATCGAAGAAGATGGGCCGAGACATGGGATCCCTCAGAAACGCGGACTCGCGCGCTGCAATATATAGGCAACATTAGCAACGCGCATTCCGCTAATGGCGCATACAAAGGTTTTGCACAGCCTGTTCGGCTGATGCCGGCTGGGATATGCAGCGGATATGGAGCGGAAGCGACGCATTCTGGTGGTCGGCGGCGGCACGGCCGGCTGGCTGACCGCGGCGTATCTCGCCAGGTTCCTCGATCTTTCCGGGCGCGGCCATCTGGAGATCACGCTGCTCGAATCCCCCGATATCGGCATCGTCGGCGTGGGTGAAGGCACCTTCCCCACCATCCGCGAGACGCTGAAGTTCCTCGGGATCGATGAAGGCCAGTTCATCCGGGGCACTTCGGCGACGTTCAAGCAGGGTATCCGCTTCACCGATTGGGTCCACACGCCCGAAAACGGCGCGCACAGCCATTTCCTCCACCCGTTCGAAGCGCCCTTCTATGCCGAAGGGGCGAACCTGGCGGCCTATTGGCTGCTCCAGGACGAGAAGACCCGCCCGCCCTTCGCCCAGGCCGTGACGATCCAGAACCGCGTCGCCGATGCCCGCCGCGCGCCCAAGCGCGCGCATGAGGGGGATTTCGGCGGGCCGCTCAACTATGCCTATCATTTCGATGCGGCGCGGCTGGCCCGGGTGCTCGCTGCCCGGGGTCGGGAGCTGGGCGTCCGGCATATCGAGGACAGGTTGAACGGCGTCGCGCTCGATTCCGACGGCGCGATCGATCATGTCCTGACCGACGGCCATGGTGAGATGAAAGCCGATCTCTATATCGACTGCACGGGTTTCCGCGCCGAGTTGATCGGCAGCGCGATGCAGGCGCCGTTCAAGTCGGTACGCTCCAGCCTGTTCACCAATCGCGCGCTCGCCTGCAAGATTCCCTATGACCGGCCCGACACGCCGCTGGAAAGCTTCACCATCGCCACCGCGCATGAAGCGGGCTGGACGTGGGACATCGGCCTGGCCGGCGCGCGCGGCATCGGCTGCGTCTATTCAAGCGACCATATCGACGACGATCGCGCTGCCGAGATCCTCCACGACTATATCGGCGCGGGCGATGTCGAGATCGCGCCGCGCCGCATCCCGTTCGAGCCCGGCTATCGCGAACGGCAATGGGTGAAGAACTGCATTGCGGTCGGCCTGTCGGCGGGCTTCCTCGAGCCGCTCGAATCGACCGGCGTGGTGCTGATCGAAGCCGCGATCGGCATGATCGCGGAACTGTTCCCGCATAACGGCCCGATCGATGCGCCCGCCAGGCGCTTCAACGAGCTGATGACGGCGCGCTACGAGAACATCGTCTCCTTCCTGAAGCTCCATTACTGCCTCAGCCAGCGCCGGGAGCCCTTCTGGCGCAACAACACTCAGGCCGGCTCGATTCCCGATCGGCTGGCCGGACTGCTCGATCAATGGCGCTATCGCCCGCCCGGCCGCTTCGATTTCGTCCTCGATCTCGAAAGCTTCGCCTTCTTCAACTATCAGTACATCCTCTACGGGATGGAGTTCAAAACCGATCTGGGGCCGGCGCGCGGCGATTTCCCCCATGTCGCCGCGGCGGAGCGGATCTTCGCGCGCATCCGCAATTTCGGCGAGCGCGCGATGCACGATCTCCCCTCGCACCGCGAACTCATCGCCCGGATAAACGCCGACGACGAGCAGTTGCTCGCGGTTTAAGGGGCGATCCGCGATTTCAGACGGCGCCGGCGGCCATGCTGCCGGGAACGGCGCCCAGCTCGCCGGTCTGGCGCGCCTTGCGGCCATAGACCAGCTCGAACAACGGAGTCGCCATCACCGTGGTGACGATCGCCATCAGCACCAGCATCGAGAAGAGCGTGGGGCCGATGATGCCCTTCTGCAGGCCGATATTGATGATGATAAGCTCCATCAGTCCGCGCGAGTTCATCAGCGCACCGATGCCCAATGCGGTGCGGTTGTCCTCCCCGGCCAGCCGCGCCGCGGCCCAGCAGGCGCCGAACTTGGCAAGGATCGAGGCCGCCAGGACGCCCAGTGCGATCAGGAGCAGCGGCACCGAATTCACCATGTCCATCCGGGTGTTGAGCCCTGAATAGGTGAAGAACATCGGCACCAGCAGGACGAGCGCGAGCGGCTCCACCTTGCGCTTGATCTCCTGGGTGAACAGGCCGCGCGGCATCGCCACCCCCAGCAGGAAGCCGCCGAACACCGCATGGATGCCGATCGCGTCCGTCAGGAACGCCGAGAGGCAGAAGAACATCATCGTGATCGCGAGTATGCCGGTGCTCATCTCGCCCTTGGCCTCGACCATCCGGCCGAGCGGCGCGAGCAGCCTGCGGCCGAACACCAGGATGAAGGCGGCATAGAGCACGCCGCCGCCGATCGCGAGCACCGCGATCCCGGGTCCGCCGCCGAAGGTCGCCAGCACCACTGCGAGCACGCACCACGACGCCGCGTCGTCGAACGCGCCGGCCGTGAGCGTGAGCGTGCCGAGCGCGCTATTGGCAAGCCCGCGCTCGTTGATGATGCGCGCGAGCATCGGGAACGCGGTGAGCGCGATGCACGCGCCCATGAACAAGGTCGCGTTGGACTGGCTGATGCCGGGTGCGAACAGGCCGGGCACCGTCAGCAGGAAGGGCGTGATCGCCGTGGCGATCAGGAACGGCACGATGATTCCCGCCATCGAGACGCCGAACGCGCTCTTGCCCTTGCTCTGGAAGTGATCGAGCCGCAGCGTCGTGCCGACCAGGAACATGTAGAGCCCCACGCCGAGCTGTGCCCCGGCATAGAGGACGTTCTTGGTCTCCTTGGGAAACAGCAGCGCCTGGAAATCGGGGAAGAGCAAGCCGAGCAGCGATGGCCCGAGCACCACGCCCGCGACCATCTCGCCCACCACCTGGGGCTGGCCCAGGAATTTCTGGCCGAGCCAGCCGAAGACGCGGCACGCGAGGATGATTACCGCGAGCTGCAGGAAGAAATGGATGCTGTAGTCGCTCGGGGCGAAGCTCTTGGCGGCGTTCACCGCCGGACCATGCGCGCTCAATATATCGCCTGCCACGCGCACGGCATCGTTCAACAGATCCGTCAGCATCATATTCTCCCCCCGGCTTGCTTCGCGTCGTTTTCGCACGATCTGGCTTCAGGGAGCGCAGTTCAGGGATCGCGCGCAACCGGAAATTGCAGCGATCGGGATTGGGGAATGCGGTTTTTCATGACCGGCAAATGAAATGTTGCCGAACCGACACAAGGTAGTAACGTGCCTACACGCCAACGCTGTCAAGTGTAGCTATACAGGCTCGATATGAAGGTCATCAGCAGCCGCGATCTCAACCAGGATGTGAGCCGCGCCAAGCGCGCCGCGCGACTCGAACCGGTCTTCATCACCGATCGCGGCAAGCCCACCCATGTCTTGATGAGCATCGAGGCGTTCCGCCAGTTGACCGGCCATGGCGAGACGATCGTCGAGCTTCTGGCAATGCCGGCCACCACGGAGATCGACCTGGAAGCGGCGCGCGCGGGCGGCGCCTGGGACAGGAGCGCCGGCTGATGTACCTGCTCGATACCGGCGTCGTATTCGAGCTGCGCAAGGCCAAGGCCGGGCGCACCGATCCCGGCCTTGCGGGCTGGGCGGCAAGCGTGCCGCGACAGAGCCTGTTCCTTTCCGCGCTGGCCCTTCTCGAGCTCGACACCGGCGCCGCCGCAGTCGAACGCCAGGACAAGGTGGCAGGAACCGCGCTCCGCGACTGGATCGACAAGCAGGTGCTGCCCGCGTTCGAAGGACGCATCCTGGCGATAGACACGGCGGTAGTGCGCCGGCGCGCCCAGCTCGCCTATGCCGATGCGCGTGACGGCCTGATCGCCGCGACGGCGCTCGAACACGGCCTAACGCTGGTCACCCGCACCCCCGCCGCGTTCAAGGCGGGCCGGGTCAAGGTCTTCAATCCCTGGGGCTATGCGCCAGATGCGTTCGACGAGGAAGCGGATTGGGGCCAAGCGGCGCACACCGGCCCGCTCTGGCTCAAGAACCTGTTCGTCAGAACCTGACGTCGAGCGATTCGGTTGACGGACGGCGCGACGGCATCAGGTTGAACGAGAGGCCCGTCACCGTGCCCAGCACCACGCCCGAGACGACGCCGCCGATCAGCCCGCGGAACGCGATTTCCAGCGAGCCCGGATCGGCGCTGCCCACCGCGGACGCGACATAGATGCACGGCAAGGCCAGCCCCCAGCCGATCATGTTGGCGAGGATCCACCAATGCGCGCCATAGGCGACGCCGCGCAATACCAGCGCCTGGACCGTTCCGAAGAGCAATCCGACGACGATGCCGAACAGTGCGGCGGTGAGCGCGGTCTGGAGCAGATCGAGCACCGGCGCCTCCGGCCCGCTCTCCAGCCCGAAGACCGATACCCAGGCAGCCAGCCCCCATCCCGCCGTCGCGATCGCCGTCGTCGCGGAGGCCCAATGCCCCACGCCCAGCGCCGGATAGGGGCGCCGCAGCGCCCAGCCCTGGAGATAGCCCAGGATCAGACCCTGAAGGACTCCGCTTCCGGCCTTCGCGACCAGCATTACGATCTGTGCGGTAAGCCCCACCGGCGCGGGATCGAAGCGATCGCAGGTGACCCACCACAGCGCCGCGCTGGCGATGCCCAGCAGCTCGCCGGCTGCACAGGCCTCGATCCACCGCGTGAAGCTGTCATCCTCCTCCTGCACTCTCAAGCACTCCCCAGCCCACGCCTTGTTCGGCTTGTGGGGCAACCATCGTAACGCGATGGACAGATACCGCCATCCCTTTGTGAACCAAAGGCGAAAGCGGGCGCGGTTACACTTGTTGATCCGGGTTCAGAACGGCACGATGATGCGTAAAGCCGCCCGCAAGCTATTCGAATTCCAGGATGGCGGCGTCCACGGCCAGGCTGTCGCCGGGACCGAAATTGGCGGCCCTGACAGTCCCTGCACGCTCCGCGCGGAGGATATTCTCCATCTTCATCGCCTCGACCACCGCAAGCGGCTGGCCCGCCTCGACCTGATCGCCGGGCGCGACATGGAGCCGGGTGAGCAGCCCCGGCATCGGCGCGAGCAGGAATTTGGAGAGGTCGGGCGGCACCTTCTCGATCATGTGGTGGCGATATTGCGCGATGTGCGGCGGCAGCACCCCGACCAGATGCGAAGCGCCGTGCGCGGTGAGCTTCCACGCGGCACCCTTGCGATCGATCCCGACCGTGAGCGGCTCGTCATCGATCGTTGCCGCGAACAGCGGCTCGCCGGGGCGCCAATGACCGATCAGGTCGAGCGGCGGCTCCGCCGGACCGAAATTGACGAGCAATCCGCCTTCATAACCATCGACGGTGATCTCGAACCGCTCGCCGTCGATCATCACCGTGCGTTCGGCCGCCCCGATCACCCGATCCGCGAGCTGGCCCGAAATACATGATGCACGATGGGATCGTTCGAGGTCGATTGCCACGGCCACCGCCGCCAGTTTGCGCCTGAGCGTCGCCGAAGCGGGCGCGCCATGGAATCCCTCCGGATATTCCTCAGCGATGAAGCCCGTGGTCAGCGCGCCTTCACGGAAGCGCGGATGCTGCATGATCGCCGAGAGGAAATCGATATTGTGGCCGATCCCGTCGATCCGGAAGCGATCGAGCGCGACGACCTGCTTGTCCGCAGCCTCGTCGCGCGTCGCCCCATAAGTGACCAGCTTGGCGATCATCGGATCGTAGAACATCGAGACCTCGCCGCCCTCGACCACACCGTCATCGACGCGAACCCCGTCCCCCTGCGCGGGCGGCCGATAGCGCACCAGCCGCCCGGTGGAGGGCAGGAAGCCGCGATAGGGATCCTCGGCATAGACGCGATTCTCAATCGCCCAGCCGGTGAGCGTCACCTCTTCCTGGGTGAAGGCGAACTTCTCCCCGGCCGCGACGCGGATCATCTGCTCGACGAGATCGAGCCCGGTGATGCACTCCGTCACCGGATGCTCCACCTGGAGCCGGGTATTCATCTCCAGGAAGTAGAAGCCCTGCCCCGTCTTGTCGGCGCCCGAGACGATCAGTTCGACCGTGCCCGCGCTGAAATAGTCCACCGCCCGCGCCAGCGCGACGGCTTGCTCGCCCATCGCCTTGCGCATCTCCGGCGTGACGAAGGGCGACGGGGCTTCCTCCACCACCTTCTGGTGGCGCCGCTGGATCGAGCATTCGCGCTCGCCCAGATAGACGATGTTGCCATGCTGGTCGCCCAGCACCTGGATCTCGATATGGCGCGGCTGCTCGATGAACTTCTCGATGAAGACGCGGTCGTCGCCGAAGCTGGCGAGCCCCTCGCGCTTGGTAGCCTCGAAGCCTTCGCGCACGTCCTGCTCGCTGTACGCGAGCCGCATCCCCTTGCCGCCGCCGCCGGCGGAAGCCTTCATCATCACCGGATAGCCGATCTCGGAAGCGATCCGCACCGCTTCCTCGGTATCCGCGATCTCGCCCAGGAAGCCGGGGACGACGTTCACGCCGGCCGCTTTGGCGAGCTTCTTCGATTCGATCTTGTCGCCCATCGCCGCGATCGCGCCCGGCGGCGGGCCGACAAACGCGATCCCCGCTTCGGCGCAGGCGCGCGCGAAGCTCTCGCGCTCGGAGAGGAAGCCATAGCCTGGATGGATGCAGTCCGCCCCGGTCTCCTTGGCGGCGAGCAGGATCAGGTCCGCGCGCAGATAGCTCTCCGCCGCCGGCGCCGGCCCAAGCCGCACCGCCTCGTCCGCCATCCGCACATGCGGTGCGCGGGCATCGGCATCAGAATAGACCGCCACCGTGGCGATCCCCATCTTCTTGGCGGTGCGCATCACACGGCAGGCGATCTCGCCGCGATTGGCGACCAGGATTTTTTTGAACATCAATGGTTTCCGATAAGGGCTTTGAGCTGTTCGGTGCGCTCGCGCGTGAGTTTAGCCCGGCATTGGGCGACGAGCATCGGCTCCATGCTGCCGCCACGCGCGGCATATCCGGCGCTGACGCAATGCGTGTCGCGATAGGCGAGCCATGCCCGCTGGGCGGCCAGCAACTGGTTGGCATAGGTGGGGCGCCCGTCCTGCGCGGGATAGCGGTCCGCATTGTGCATCGCTGCCAGCGTCAGCTTCCACTGCCGGTTCATCGCCGCGTCCGCCGCGTTGAATTCCCGCACCGCGCAGCCCGTCATATCCGCCTGGGTGACGGCATTGCTGCATTGCGCGTCGGTCTGGGCATCCGCCAACAGCAGGGCCATCGCCAGCGAGATCATTGTGCAGTCTCCAGCATGGTCAGCGGTGCCCCACCTCTTGCAATTCTTTGGTACGGGCCACGGTCAACCCGGTCCTGCAATCGCTTCGCACCTGAATCTCACCGGAGGTTCCCTCCATGCCGAAGGCGACGACATCGCAATGGGCATTCCGCCAGGCGAGCCATGTCCGCTGCTCGGCCTGGAGCAGCTTGATCGCGCGCGGCCGGTTATAGCAGGATGTCGAGTTGCGCGGCGTGCAGTGCTGCAACCGGAAGATCGCCTGACTGAACACAGTTCCCATCGCACGCTCCGCCTTGGCGAGATCGCGCTGAGCGCAGCGGATGTCACCGCGCTCGCTCTTGTCCGTACAGGGCGCCGGGTGCCAATCCTGCAGCAGGATCGCCGCCGCAAAGAGGATCACTCCGCAGCCTCCAGTTCCGCCTTCACCTCGCCTTGCATCGCCGTGACGCCGAGCCGCGCGAACAGCGCCGCGTCCTTGTCGTCGCCTGCATTGCCGGCCGTCAGCAGTTTGTCGCCGGTGAAGATCGAGTTAGCCCCCGCCAGGAAGCACAAAGCCTGCGTCTCGTCGCTCATGCTCTCGCGGCCGGCCGACAGCCGCACCATCGACAGCGGCATCAGGATCCGCGCCACCGCCACGGTACGCACGAACTCGATCTCGTCGATCTTGGCGAGCGGCGTATCCGCCAGCATGTCGCCCAGCACGGTGCCCTTCACCGGCACCAGCGCGTTGATCGGCACGCTTTCCGGGTGCGGCATCGTCGCCAGCGCGTGGAGGAAGCCCACCCGGTCCGCGCGCGTCTCGCCCATGCCGACGATCCCGCCGCAACACACATTGATCCCCGCCGAGCGGACATGCTCCAGCGTCTCGATCCGCTCCTCGAAGCCGCGCGTGGTGATGACGTTGGCGTAGTTCTCGGGCGAGGTGTCGATATTGTGGTTGTAGTAATCGAGCCCCGCATCGGCGAGCGTCTTCGCCTGCCCCTCGCTGAGCATGCCCAGCGTCATGCAGGTCTCCATGCCCATCTGCCGCACGCCCTTAACCATCTCCACGATGGCGGGCATGTCGCGGTCCTTGGGGCTGCGCCACGCCGCGCCCATGCAGAAGCGGGACGAGCCATCGTCCTTGGCCTGCGCCGCCGCCTGGAGCACCGCGCGCACGTCCATCAGCTTGGTGGCTTTCAGCCCCGTCTCGGCATGGGCCGACTGGCTGCAATAGCCGCAATCCTCCGCGCAGCCGCCGGTCTTGATCGAGAGCAGGGTCGAGAGCTGCACGGCATTGCGCGGATGATGTGCGCGATGGACCGACGCCGCCTCGTACACCAAGTCCAGGAACGGCATGTCGAACAGCGCGGCGATCGCGTCGCGGGTCCAGTCGGTACGCACTTCACTACTCATTCGGCGGCTTCCTCGATCGGGGGCATATTGTGCCCCAGCAGCCGGAGCACTTCCTCGGCCGCCTTAACGAGGTTCGTTCCCGGACCAAAGATGGCCTGCACGCCGGCCTCGCGCAGGAATTCGTAATCCTGCGCGGGGATGACGCCGCCCGCGACCACCTTGATGTCGGCGCGGCCGGCGTCCTGCAATTCGCGGATCAGCTCAGGGATCAGCGTCTTGTGCCCCGCCGCGAGGCTGGAGGCGCCGACGACATCGACATTCTTCTCCAGGGCCAAGGCGGCCGCTTCCTGCGGAGTCTGGAAGAGCGGGCCCGGCACCACCTCGAACCCCAAATCGCCGAACGCCGACGAGACGAGGTTCGCCCCGCGATCATGCCCGTCCTGCCCCATCTTGGCGACCAGCATGCGCGGCTTGCGGCCCAGCCGCCGCTCGGTGGCGGCCAGGCCGTCCTTCAGCCGTTCCCAACGGATATCGTCGGCATAGGCGCCGCCATAGATACCCTTCACCGGCTCGGGCTGAGTCGCATAGCGGCCGAAACCCGCCTCCATCGCCGACGAGATCTCGCCCAGCGTCGCGCGCCTGCGGGCACATTCCACCGCGAGACCGAGCAGATTCTCCTTGCCCTCTGCGCCGACGCGCAGCGCCTCCAGCGCCGCCTGACACGCCGCCTCGTCGCGCTCGGCCTTCACCCGCTTGATCCGCGCGATCTGCGCCTCGCGTACCGCGTGGTTGTCGACATCGAGGATGTCGATCGGATCCTCGCCGTCCTTGCGATATTTGTTGACACCGACGATCACCTGCTCGCCCCGGTCGATCCGCGCGGCGGTGGCGGCGGCAGCCTCTTCGATCATCGCCTTGGGCCAGCCGGCCGCCACGGCCTTGGCCATGCCGCCCTCGGCCTCGACCCGCGCGATGATCTCCCAGGCGCGGTCGACCAGTTCCTGCGTCAGCGCCTCGACATAATAGGAGCCGCCCAGGGGATCGACCACCTTGGTCATCCCCGTCTCTTCCTGGATCACGATCTGCGTGTTGCGCGCGATCCGGGCGGAGAAGTCGGTGGGCAGCGCGATCGCCTCGTCCAATGCATTGGTGTGGAGGCTCTGGGTGCCGCCCAGCATCGCCGCCATCGCCTCGATCGTGGTGCGCATGACGTTGTTGTAGGGATCCTGCTCGGTGAGCGAGACGCCCGAGGTCTGGCAATGCGTGCGCAGCATCTTGGAACGCTCGTCCTGCGCGCCCAGCTTCGTCATCACCCGGTGCCACAGCACCCGCGCCGCGCGCAGCTTGGCGATCTCCATGAAGAAGTTCATGCCGATCGCGAAGAAGAACGACAGCCGCCCCGCGAACTTGTCGATATCCAGCCCCGAGGCGACGCCATACTTCACATATTCCATGCCGTCGGCGATGGTGAAGGCCAGCTCCTGCACCTGCGTCGCTCCGGCCTCCTGCATGTGATAGCCGGAGATGGAGATGCTGTTGAACTTCGGCATATGGGTCGAGGTATAGGCGAAGATGTCCGAGATGATCCGCATGCTCGGCTCGGGCGGATAGATATAGGTGTTGCGGACCATGAACTCCTTCAGGATGTCGTTCTGGATCGTGCCGTCCAGCTTCTCCTGAGGGACGCCCTGCTCCTCGCCCGCGACGATGAAGAAGGCAAGGATCGGGATCACCGCGCCGTTCATCGTCATCGAGACCGACATCTGATCGAGTGGTATCCCGTCGAACAGGATCTTCATGTCCTCGATCGTGTCGATCGCCACCCCCGCCTTGCCGACATCGCCGGTGACGCGCGGATGATCGCTGTCATAGCCGCGATGCGTGGCGAGATCGAAGGCGACGCTAAGTCCCTTCTGCCCCGCCGCCAGGTTGCGGCGATAGAAGGCGTTGGATTCCTCGGCGGTAGAGAAGCCCGCATATTGCCGAACCGTCCAGGGCCGCCCGGCATACATGCTCGCGCGCACGCCCCGGGTAAACGGCGCGAAGCCCGGCAGGCCGGGGTCGATGCCCGCCACATCCTCGGGAGTGTAGAGCGGCTTGACGTCGATCCCCTCCGGCGTGTGCCAGGTCAGGTCACGGCCCTTCACTTCCTTCGCGGCGGCTTCGGCCCAGGCGTCGAGGTTCGGTTTTTCAACCACAAACCCTCTCCCTTTGGGAGAGGGAGGGAGCCGACGAAGTCGGCGGAAGGGTGCGGGCAGGTGCCAGCAATTTCATGCCGCCCTCACCCTTCCCACTCGGCTGCGCCGAGCGGGGCCCTTCCCTCTCCCAACGGGAGAGGGAGATTCCAGCCGATCCCATCATCGTCCCTTGAACTCCGGCTTGCGCTTCTGGAGAAACGCCGCGACGCCCTCGCGGAAATCCTCGGAACGCGCCGCGATCGACTGGTGCTCCGCCTCCAGCGCGAGCGTCTCCTCCAGCGTGCCCGAAAGCGCGGCCTTCACCTGCTTGCGGATCAGCCCCAGCGCGACCGTCGGCATGGACGCCAGCCGCCGGGCATAACCCATCGCCATCTCGAACAGCGCGCTGTTGTCGGTCACATGGGTGACGAGCCCCGCCTCCTTCGCCTCATGCGCGTGGAGCCGTTCGCCGAGCAGCGCCATCTCCAGCACCTTGGCGCGCCCCGCTGCCTTGGCGATCAGCCAGGTCGCGCCCGCATCGGGAACCAGCCCGATATTGGCGAAAGCGAGCAGCAGATAGGAATCTGTGGCGGCCACGACGATGTCCGCCCCCAACGCGATCGCAGCGCCCGCGCCCGCCGCCGCGCCGTTCACCGCGCTGACGATCGGGATCGGCAGATCGGCCATGGCCTGCTGGACGGGGTTGTAGTGATTGCGCAGTCGCTCGCCCGGATCACCGCCCGCACCCTGCCTGAGCGACGCGCCCGAGCAGAAGGCCCTGCCCTCGCCTGTCAGCAGCACCGCGCGCGCGCCATCCTCCACCGCGCGGGCGAGCGTCGCGGCGAGCAGATCGAGCATGTCGAGCGTCAGCGCGTTGAGCTCGTCGGGCCGGTTGAGCCGAATGACGGCGACGTCGCCGTCGAGCGTGTAAAGGACATCGCTCAATGCCCGTCTCCCTTCGGCGTTTCCATGATCTCGGTCAGCACGCCGCCCATGTCCTTGGGGTGGACGAAGAAGATCGGCGTCCCGTGCGCCCCGATCCGCGGCTCGCCGAGCAGCTTGGCGCCCTTCGCCTCGAACCACGCCTTGGCCTCGTAAATGTCGGGCACTTCGTAGCAGAGGTGATGCTGCCCGCCCGACGGGTTCCTGGCAAGGAAGCCATGGATCGGTGAATTCTCGCCCAGCGGCTCGATCAGTTCGATCTGGCTGTTCGGCGTGTCGACGAAGCAGACCTTCACGCCCTGCGTGGGCATGTCGAAGGGCTCCCGGATCACCTCGGCGCCCATCACGTCGCGATAGAAGGCGATAGACGCTTCGATCGAAGGCGTCGCGATGCCGACATGGTTGAGGCGGCCGAGTTTCATGATCTCTCCCCTCCCGCTTGCGAGAGCGGCCGAGGGAGGGCCTGTCCGCAACCGATTTGAATAATGGAAAGGAACACGCCTTCCCCTAGCCCCTCCCGCAAGCGGGAGGGGAGTTCATAGCGGAATATTGTCATGCTTCTTCCACGGATTCTCGAGCTGCTTGTTGCGCAGCTTCCGTAGCCCCAGCGCGATCCTCCGGCGTGTCGAATGCGGCATGATGACCTCATCGACGAACCCCTTGCTCGCCGCAACGAACGGATTGGCGAAGCGTGCCTCATATTCGGCGGTCCGCTCGGCGATCTCCTCGGGCGTGCGGCCGCGGAAGATGATCTCCACCGCGCCCTTGGCGCCCATCACCGCGATCTCGGCGGTCGGCCAGGCATAGTTCAGATCGCCGCGCAGATGCTTCGAGCTCATCACGTCATACGCCCCGCCATAGGCTTTCCGCGTGATGACGGTGATCTTGGGCACGGTCGCCTCCGCATAGGCGAACAGCAGCTTCGCGCCATGCTTGATGATCCCCGAATGCTCCTGCCCCACGCCCGGCAGGAAGCCCGGCACGTCGACGAACGTCACGATCGGAATGTCGAATGCATCGCAGAAGCGCACGAACCGCGCCGCCTTCTTGGACGAATTGATGTCGAGGCATCCGGCCAGCACCATCGGCTGGTTCGCCACCACGCCCACCGTGCGCCCCTCGATCCGGCCAAAGCCGATCAGGATATTGCCCGCATGGCTCGGCTGGATCTCGAAGAACTCGCCCTCGTCGAGCGTCTTCCGGATCAGCTCGTGCATGTCATAGGGCTGGTTCGCGCTCGGCGGGATCAGCGTGTCGAGGCTCTCCTCGATCCGATCCCAGGGATCGTCGCACGGCCGCTCGGGCACCGCCTCGCGGTTCGAGGCCGGCAGATAATCCACGAAGTCGCGGGCCGCGAGCAGCGCCTCGATATCATTGTCGAAGGCCAGGTCAGCGACCCCCGACTTCGTGGTATGCGTCACCGCACCACCCAGTTCCTCCTGCGTGACGATCTCGTTGGTAACGGTCTTCACTACATCCGGGCCGGTAACGAACATATAGGACGAATCCTTCACCATGAAGATGAAGTCCGTCATTGCAGGCGAATAGACCGCGCCACCCGCGCACGGCCCCATGATGAGCGAGATCTGCGGCACCACGCCGCTCGCCAGCACGTTGCGCTGGAACACCTCGGCATAGCCGGCCAGGCTCGCCACTCCCTCCTGGATGCGCGCGCCGCCGCTGTCGTTCAGCCCGATCAGCGGCGCGCCGACCTTCATCGCCATGTCCATGACCTTGCAGATCTTCTGCGCATGCCGCTCCGAGAGCGAGCCGCCGAACACGGTGAAGTCCTGGCTGAACACGAAGACCAGCCGGCCGTTGACCGTGCCGCTGCCGGTGATCACGCCGTCGCCGGGAACGATCTGGTCCTGCATCCCGAAATCGACGCAGTTATGCTCGACATACATGTCGAGCTCCTCGAACGATCCCTGATCGAGCAGCACCTCGATCCGCTCGCGCGCGGTCAGCTTGCCCTTGGCGTGCTGCGCATCGATGCGCTTCTGGCCTCCTCCCAGCCGCGCGGCGGCGCGGCGGCGTTCCAGTTCTTCGATCGTCGACGACATCCGTGTCCCCTTGCAAGGCGCGGCCTACTGCACAGGGCGCCCGGCCAAGCGCAAATGCAATGTTGCAAAGTTGCGTGGCATGGGTTTGCAGATATAGTGGGGGCATGGCCTCCCCCCGCCGCCGCCTGTTCGAAGGATTCCGCCTGCGCGAGCTGCGCCGCCGCGTCGGCGTCAGCCAGGCGGCGATGGCCGCGCGGCTGGGCATCTCGGTCTCCTACCTCTCGCAGATCGAGAATAACGACCGGCCGATCACCGACATCGTCCTGCTCGCCCTCGCCCGCGAATTCCCGCTCGAAGCGTCCGAGATCGGCGGCGAGGCCGAGACCGCCGCGCTCCTCCGCACGATCGACGCCGCGACCGACACCAGCGTCCCCGCCGATCGCATGGACGAGGCGGATGTGCGCCGCGGCCTGGAGCAGCAGCCCCTGCTCGCCCGCCGCATGGTCGCGCTCCACGACGCCTGGCGCCGCACCCAGGAGCAGCTCCGCGTGCTGGACGACCGGTTCGACACCGGATCGAGCGACGCCGCGCCCCTTCCCTGGGAAGAAGTGCGCGACTGGTTCCAGGCCGAGGGCAATTATATCGACGCGATAGACCGCTCGGCCGAGGCGCTGGCCGAGGCGCTGGACGACGGGCCGGTGGCTCGCGCGCTGGAGGACCGGCTGCGCCTGTGGCACGGCGTCCGCGTCGCCAGCGAGGACGGCGACGGCAGCCAGCTCAGCCGCTTCGACGATACCCAGCGGCTCCTGTCACTCAACAGCAGCCTCCCGCCGGAGAGCCGCAACTTCCTCCTCGCCCACCGGCTGGTGCGCTACGAATTCGCCAACGAGATGCGGCTGGTGGTCGATGCCTCGGGACTGATCGCCCCCGCCTCGCGCGAGCTGCTGAGCGTCGGCCTCGCCAATTATGCCGCAGGCGCGCTGCTGATGCCCTATGGCCGCTTCCGCGCCGCCGCGCACGCAACGCGCCACGACATCGATCGCCTGCGCCAGCGCTTCGCGGTCAGCTTCGAACAGGCGTGCCACCGCCTCTCGACGCTCCAGCGCCCCGGCGCGGCGGGCGTTCCCTTCTTCTTCTGCCGCGTCGACATGGCGGGCAACATCACCAAGCGGCATTCCGCGACCCGGCTCCAGTTCGCCCGTTTCGGCGGCGCTTGCCCGCTCTGGGTAGTGCACGAGGCGGTGGCGATCCCCGATCGCATCCTCGTCCAGCTCGCCGAGATGCCCGACGGCAGCCGCTACGTCTCGATGGCGAAGGGGCTGGTGAAGCCCTCGGGCAGCTACACGCGCCCGCCCCGCCGCTACGCGGTCGCACTGGGCTGCGAGGAAACCCACGCCGCCGACTTCGTCTATGCCGATGCGATCCGCACCGGCGGCGCGGCGACTCCGATCGGCGCATCCTGCCGCATCTGCCCCCGCGACCGCTGCGACCAGCGCGCCTTCCCGCCCGCAGGATCGGTGATCGAGATCGACGCAGACCGGCGCTCGGTGGTGCCTTACGTCTTCCGTTAGCCCAACTTGCGTGGCATACCCAATCCACGAAAAAGCCTTGGAGAGGTATCATGGCCACCGCGCTCGCGCAGAAGCCCCGCGTCACCGAAGCCGAATGGGAGGCCCGGCAGCAGCTCGCCTCCTGCTACCGTGTGTTCGACATGCTCGGCTGGTCCGAGATGATCTACAACCACATCACGTTGAAGGTGCCGGGCGAGGAAGGCGCCTTCCTCATCAATCCCTTCGGCCTGCACTTCAGCGAAGTGAAGGCGTCGAACCTGGTCAAGATCGACATCGACGGCAACAAGCTCGACGACTCGCCCTATCCAGTGAACCGCGCCGGCTTCGTCCAGCATGCGCTGTTCCACCGCCATCTGCCCGACGCGCATTGCATCGCCCATACCCATACTACTGCCGGCATGGCGGTGGCCTCGGTCGAGGGCGGGCTCCAGCCCACCAATTTCTATGCCTGCAACTTCGCCGGCCAGATCGCCTATCATGATTTCGAGGGGGTGACGGTGCGCGACGAAGAGGGCGAGCGGCTGCTAGCGCATCTCGGCGACAAGCGGGTGATGCTGCTCAGGAACCACGGCATCCTGGTGATGGGTCGCACCCTGCCCGAGGCGTTCATCAAGCACTGGTCGCTCCAGCGCGCCTGCGAGATCCAGATCGCCACCGCGTCGATGGGCACGCCGCTGATGGTCTCCGACGAAGTCGTCGCCGTCCACCAGCGCGACATCCACATGGCCCAGGTGCCCGGCGGCCCCGGCACCGCGGACTTCGCGGCGATGGTGCGGCTGGTGGATCGGACGGACAAGAGCTGGCGGGACTAGGATGAAGGCAGCGTCGCCGAAAAGCGTCGGCCTGGGCGGCGACGGCGACGAGATCGTCGCCATCGGCGATGTCGAGGACGCGTTCGGCATCACCCTGGACTATGGGGACGCCGGCAAGTGGCGCACCGCCGGCGATGTCTATGCCACGCTCTGCAAGGCGCTTCCACCAGCCGAAGCCGATCAGCCCGGCACCTGGGAACGATTCCGCACCGCGCTCGCCCTGGAAAGTGGGGTCGACCCGAAGGAGATCGACCCAGACAGCCCATTGCTCGCATCGTCAGGGCCATGGGGCTATTGGCTGCTCGCCGCGCTTGCCGCCGCAGCCATGCTCGCCGGGGCGGTCCTGCGCTAGAATATGATCTGGCAGCATTGGGACAACCTTCCCCGGCGAAGGCTTTCAATCCGCTGAATCAGCCCCTAACCGAACCGATAACCCGAAACCGTCCAACCCAGCACATGACCGCGATAGTCGCACGCCGCCGGCCCCTCCCCGCCCGCGCCGAGCGCCACCATCAGCGGCAGCAGGTGCTCCTCGCGCGGATGGGCGAAGCGACCGTGCGGGAGCCGATCCCATGCCGCAATCCGCCCGGCCCGCCGCGCCGGATCGGGATCGGTCACCGCCTCGGTCAGCGCCGCATCCCATTGGTCGGCGATCGGCGTCACCTGCGGCCCGAAGGCGCGCATGTTGTGGAAGCTCATGCCACTGCCGACGATCAATACGCCTTCGTCCCTGAGCGGCGCCAACGCCTTGCCGATCGCGATATGCGCCGCCGGATCGAGATCCTTGCGCAAGGAGAGTTGGGCAAGCGGGATGTCCGCCTCCGGCACCGCGACCATCATCGGAATGAACACGCCGTGATCCCAGCCGCGCTCCCGCTCGACGCCGACCGGGAAGCCAGCCCCCTCGATCAGCGCCTTGGCTCGTATCGCCACCTCGGGCGCGCCCGGCGTATCCCAGCGCAGGCGATAGGTATGCTCGGGAAAGCCGTAATAGTCGAACAGCAGCGGATGCCCGTCGCCGGCATGGACCGTGACCTGATCCTCCTCCCAATGGCCCGAGACGAGCAGGATCGCCTTGGGCCGCTCGGGCAGGCTTTCGATCAGCCCGCCGAGATAGGCCTGCATCGGCCGCCACATCGGATCGGGCGGGCCGCCATCGGGGTCCATGAAGAAGCAGGGGCCGCCGCCATGGGGCACGAAGAGCGCAGGAAGTGTCATCGCCGGAATGTCGCCCCGGCAGCGCTGCGGCACAATGCCGGCTTCGGAAACGACCGGTTTCCCGCTAGGGTTCGAAAATGACTCGCTTCACCGTGAACAACCAGCCGGTCGAGTACAGGATGGACCCGGCGACACCCCTGCTCTGGGCACTGCGCGACGCCTCCAATCTCACCGGCACCAAATATGGCTGCGGCACCGGCGATTGCGGCGCCTGCACCGTCGATGTCGACGGCACCGCGCGGCTGGCCTGCCAGGAAACGATCGGCGCGCTGGAGGGCACGTTCGTCACCACGATCGAGGGACTGTCCAGGGATCGCAGCCACCCCGTGCAGCAGGCGCTGATCGCCGGCAACATCTCGCAATGCGGCTATTGCATCCCCGGCATCGTCATGGCCGCGTCGGTTTTGCTGCGCAGCAATCGCAATCCCTCCGAAGACGACATCAAGTCGGCGATCCCGAACATCTGTCGTTGCGGCATCTATCCGCGCCTGCTCGACGCGATCACCGAGGCCGCACGCATCACCCGCGGCGATGCGCCGCTTGTTCCTGGCCCCGACGCGCAAGTATCTGCACCGGCGGAAGAACCCTGATTCCTTTCAATCCGCTTTCACTCGAATTCAGGAACCGCTCATCGCCCGGTTCGTACACCAGTTGTCATCTGGATCCCCGGTGCCTTGCCGGTCCCAGCGGAGACTAAGTTCATGAAGAAAACCATACTCGCGGCGATCATCGCCGCAACGGCCCTGGTCCCGCCGGCAGCGCTCGCGCAGGACCGTGGCGGAGGCCGCTGGGGCGGCCGTGGTGGCGATCGCGGCGCCTCGCAGCAATCCCAGCCGCAGCCCCAGCGCAACTGGGGTGGCCAGCAGCGGCAGCAACAGGCTCCGCAGGCCCGGCCCGATCGCGGCCCGCGCCCGCAGCAGCAGCCCAATGCGGGCCAGCCGCAGCGCCAGTGGGACAGCGACCGTAGCGGCGGAAACCGCGGCCAGGCGCCTCAGGGCGGACGGCAGTTCCAGGCGCCGCAAGGCCAGCGCTTCCAAGCCCCTCAGGGCCAGCAGCAGCGCCAGTGGCGTGATCGCCAGAACGGCCAAGGCACGCAGCAATGGCGCGGCAACCAGGGCGGCCAGTATAACGGCAATCGCGGCCAATATGATCGCGGCAACCGCGACTGGAACCGAGGCAACCGCAACTGGAACGATAACCGTGGCCGCGACTGGAATCGCGGCAACAACGCCTGGCGCGGCGATCGCGGCGGACGCTGGAACAATGGCTGGCGGAACGACAACCGCTATGACTGGCGCGGCTATCGCAACTCGAACCGCAACCTCTATCGCCTGCCGCGCTATTATGCGCCCGGCGGCTGGGGCTATGGCTATCGCCGCTTCTCGATCGGCTACACGCTCGATTCGATCCTGTTCTCGTCGCAATATTGGATCAACGATCCCTATTATTATCGCCTGCCCGAGGTCTACGGGCCGTATCGCTGGGTGCGCTATTACAACGATGCGCTGCTCGTCGATGTCGAGACCGGCGAAGTGGTCGACACGATCTACGACATCTTCTGGTAAGGGGGCCCCGCTCCCCTTGCCGGAGATCCGGGGGCTCGGCCGATCGATCGCCGAGCCCCTGTTTGCGGCTTGATGCTTGCAATCCGCTGCGCATGGCGCGAATTGCCGGAACGTGAGCAAGGTTATCGGCAGAGTATCGGGATCGCCCTCCCCCAAGCGCGCGCAGATCGGGCGCGATGTCGTCGCGCGGCTGGAGGCCAACCCCAATGTGAAGCGCGCCAAGGTCGAGACGGCGCAGATCTACACCTATCCCGATTTCCTGAGCGATGCCGAGTGCGACGCGCTGATCGCGCTGATCGACAGCAATCCGCGCCCCTCCACCCTACTCGCCACAAGCCAGGATCCCGAATACCGCACCAGCGACAGTTCGGACCTGCACCGCTGGTCCGAGGACGTGCTTGCCATCGACGAGCGGATCGCCGATCTGCTGGGCATCCCATCGGAAAACGCCGAGACGCTCCAGGGCCAGCGCTATGCGCCCAACCAGCAGTTCCGCGCGCATTGCGATTATTTCCATGAGAGCAGCGACTATTGGCAGCGCATGCTGGAAACCGGCGGCCAGCGCACCTGGACGGCCATGGTCTATCTCAGCGATGTCGAGGAAGGCGGCGCGACCTGGTTCCCTCGTGCCGGCATCCGCTTCAAGCCGAAGCGCGGCCTGCTGGTGGCCTGGAACAACATGATGCCCGACGGCACCCCCAATTACGACACGCTGCACGAAGGGATGCGCGTGATCGAGGGGACGAAGCACATCGTCACCAAATGGTTCCGCGAAGGCGTCTGGCTCCGCCTGCCGATCCAGACCTATGTCTCCGGCGTGGAGGATGCCGACTGACGCCGCTCGACAAGCGCAATCCCCGAGCCCACACAGCGCCGACATGTCCAGCGTCCTCAACATCCACCGTTCGATCCTCGGCCAGCCCTGGCGCTGGCGCGGGCTGGCGACCGACGCGCGCGATCCCGGCTTCGCGCCCGACGATCTGGTCACTCAGCTCCTGATGACGCGCGGCGTGGCGCGCGACGATCTGGAGCGGCACCGCAATCCCAGCATCCGCGCCTTCATGCCCGATCCGTCGATCTTCCGCGACATGGACCGGGCCGCCGAACGCCTGGCCGATGCGGTCGAGGCGCGCGAGCAGGTCGCGATCTTCGGCGATTACGATGTCGACGGGGCGACCTCCGCCGCGCTGCTGATCCTGCTGCTGCGCGACCTGGGGCTGGAGGCGCGGCCCTATATCCCCGATCGCCTGATGGAGGGCTATGGCCCCTCGGGCGAGGCGCTGGTGCGGCTCAAGGCGGAAGGCGCCGGGTTGATCGTCACCGTCGATTGCGGCGCCCAGGCGTTCGAGGCGCTGGAGATGGCCCGCGCCGCCCATGCCGAGGTGATCGTGGTCGATCATCACAAATGCACGGCCGAGCTGCCCGTCGCGCTGGCGCTGGTGAACCCCAACCGGCTCGACGAGGCCGAGGGCGCCGCGCACGGCCATCTCGCCGCCGTCGGCGTCGCCTTCCTGCTCGGGGCAGCGCTGATCCGCACGCTGCGCGCCCGCGGCTATTTCGCCGCCCGCGCCGAGCCGCGCCTGCTTGACCTGCTCGATATCGTCGCGCTCGGCACCGTGGCCGACGTCGCCGCGCTCAAGGGCCTCAACCGCGCCTTCGTCGCCCAGGGCCTCAAGGTGATGGGCCAGCGCCGCAATATCGGCCTCAACGCGCTGATCGAGGCGTCGCGCCTCACCCGCGCGCCGACCTGCACCGATCTCGGCTTCGCGCTCGGCCCGCGCATCAATGCCGGAGGGCGCGTGGGCCGCTCCGATCTCGGTGTCCGCCTGCTCACTACCCGCGATCCCGACGAGGCTCGCGCCATCGCCGAGGAACTCAACCAGCTCAACGAGGAGCGCCGCGCGATCGAGGCCGATGTCCAGCGCGAAGCCGAGGAGATCGGCCTCCGCCAGGGCAACCGCGCCGTTGCGGTCATCGCCGCGCGCGGCTGGCATGCCGGCGTGATCGGCATCGTCGCCGGCCGCCTCAAGGAGAAGCTCGGCCGCCCCTCGATCGTCATCGCGCTCGATGAGAACGGCATCGGCAAGGGATCGGGCCGCTCGATCGCCGGAGTCGATCTCGGCGCCGCGGTCATGGCCGCCAAGGACGCCGGCCTGCTCCATGCCGGCGGAGGCCACGCAATGGCCTGCGGCGTCACCATCGCCGAGGACCGGCTCGACGCCTTTGCCGATTTCCTGGAGGAGCGCCTCTCCGAACGGGTGACGCAAGCGATGGGCGAGCGCGCGCTGATGCTCGATGCCGTCGTCACCGCGGCGGGCGTGAATCCGGACCTCGTCACCGCGATGGAGGCCGGCGGCCCCTATGGCATGGGCTGGCCCGCCCCGCGCGTCGCCGCCGGCCCGGTGAGCATCATAAAGGCCGATGTGGTGGGATCGGGCGGCCATGTCCGCGTCATCGTCTCGGGCGACGGCGGAGGCAGCCTGAAGGCAGTCGCCTTCCGCCAGGCGGAGACCGAACTGGGCCAGGCGCTGCTCTCCGCGCCCCGCCATCGCAAGCTCTGGCTGGCCGGCCGCGCGCGGATCGACGACTGGGGCGCCCGCCCCGCCGCCGAGCTCCACATAGAAGATGCGGCCTGGGCGGAGTAGCCTGAGGTTCCGGTGATGCGCCAGCATCGCTGGAATGGCCAGGAAGGGCGATTGAGGTGTTGACCAGCCGCTTCTGTTTCCCTAGTTCGCCCGCTCCACGCTAAACGGCCCCTTCGTCTAGCGGTCTAGGACGCGGCCCTTTCACGGCTGAAACACGGGTTCGATTCCCGTAGGGGTCACCAAAATCCTCTCCCAGAGGGTTCCAGAAGATGCCATAACTGTCTGATTTCTGCGGGTTTTTCGTGGTATAGGTATCCCATACGGAGCGGCTTCGTGCCACCGGATACCACCGTCTTGATGGTATATCTGATGGTAGCGCGGTCCTCCCCCAAAAGGAGATACCATCATGGCGCTTACCGCTGTTTCGATCAAAAATGCCAAGGGTCGTGCAAAGCCCTACAAACTCACCGATGGCGACGGGCTGTTCCTGTATGTCACTCCCAATGGCGGCCGCTACTGGCGGATGAACTATCGCCACTTGGGCAAACAAAAGACGCTGGCCTTCGGCGTCTATCCCGACACCGGCCTTGCCGAAGCCCGCGAGCAACGGGACGCGGCGCGAAAGGTTCTGGCGCGCGGCGACGATCCGGCTGAGCGGATCAAGCTGGAAAAGGTTGCGGCGGCGGTCGCCGCATCCAACAGCTTCAAGGCGGTTGCCGACGAATGGCTTGTGAAGGTCGAGCGCGAAGGCCGCTCCGCCGTCACCATGAAGAAATTGCGCTGGCTGCTGGACTTCATCAACGAGTCCATCGGCAAGCGTCCTATCGCCTCCATTTCCGCACAGGAGCTTCTTGTCATGCTCCGCAAGATGGAGGGCAAGGGCCGCTACGAAACCGCGAAGCGGCTGCGCAGCACTGCCAGCCAGATATTCCGCTACGCCATCGCCACGGCCCGCGCCGAGCGAGACGTTGCCGCCGATCTGCGCGGCGCGCTGATCGCACCCCAGCCCATCCATCGGGCGGCGATCACCAGCGCCAGTGAGGCAGGCGGCCTGTTGCGCGCCCTTGAGGCGTTCGAGGGGCATCCCAACACCAAGGCGGCGCTTCGCCTCCTACCGCATGTGTTCGTCCGGCCGGGCGAGTTGCGCTATGCCGAATGGGCCGACTTCGATTTTGACAAGGCGCTTTGGGTCATCCCGAAGCACAAGACCAAGATGCGGCGCGTCCACAGCATCCCCCTGTCCCGGCAGGCGCTGGCGATCCTCGAAACCATCGAGCATGACGAGGACTACAGCAGCTTCCTGTTCCCCTCGCTGCGTTCGGTCGATCGCCCCATGTCGGAAAACACCATCAACGCGGCGCTGCGGCGCCTGGGCTTCGCCCAGGACGAGATGACCGGCCACGGCTTCCGGGCGATGGCGGCCACGCTCTTGAACGAAATGGGCCTATGGCATCCCGACGCGATCGAGCGCCAGCTTGCTCATTGCGACAACAACGCGGTGCGCCGTGCCTACACACGCGGCGAATATTGGGACGAGCGCGTCCGCATGATGCAGCATTGGTCCGATCATCTGGATTTCCTCCGCGACGGCGCGAAGGTCATCAAGGGCACGTTCCGTAAGGCGAAGGCCGGGCAATAGCCCGGCCTCGCGTCATTCGGCGCGATCTTCGCGGTAGCTCATAGGATCGGCAATCCAGCGATCGACGGCAGATTCATGCCAGCCGGTGCCGTGGACGCTGATCGGCACCTGGCGCGGGAACGTGCCTTCGCCGATCTTGCGGTAGAGGGTGGAACGGGAAAGCCCGGTGCGGGTCAGCACGGTCTTGAGACGGATAATCCTTTCTTTGTTACTCACGGGACGGGCTTTCATTCTATGACGGTTGATGAAGCCCCCTGAAACGAAGAATTGGCAGCTCTAACCCGCCACGCAAGAGCCGCTTAGCCGAGATGTGGCGAGCATAGTGCTCACGGCGGTATAAATGTAGGTAAAGGCGGGAAACGACGGCGAACTACGGAAAACGGCGGCGTATGTCGGTGGACGGCGATATAGGGCATAACTTGCCGAACTATACTTGCACGCTTCTCTGTCGACCGTGACAAATAAGTCACGGCATTTGCCGGTTTGTCGAGAGAGGAAGCGGCCCGACGCAACGGGCGTGATTCGGATTCGCAGGGCATGACGAGCCTTTTTCCAGTGACCCGCCATTGCCACGTTGCCATGCTTTATCGGTTCGCCCCTCCGCGCAAGAGGGAGAGGCACTACAGCGCCGATTGCGTCAACTTGGTAAGACGGCATGGGATTTTTTCCGTTTACGCCGAGCAGGTGGATGGTGGCTATCGTGTATTGACCCGGCAAGACGATAACCACCATGCAATCCCATAGCTTCAAGGCTATGGACAAAATATAGCCCAGAGGATATATAGCCCCCTATGCCGTGGACGGTTCGCAACCATGACGCTTTCGATGCCGAATATGACGCGATGCCCGATGCGGTGCAGGATGAGCTTTTAGCCGCAACGGGGCTTCTGGAACTTTACGGCCCCCGGCTTGGCCGTCCGCATGCCGATACGCTTGGCGGATCGCGACATGCGAACATGAAGGAATTGCGCTTCAATGCCGATAGCGGCGTATGGCGCGTGGCCTTCGCGTTCGACCCGGAGCGAGAGGCCATTTTGCTTGTCGCTGGCGACAAGGCGGGCGTGGTGCAGAAGCGGTTCTACAAAACGCTGATCGCCAAGGCCGACAAGCGGTTTGACGAGCATCTGGCGGCATTGGCCGCGAAGGAGAAATGACGATGGGACGTTCGCGCAGCGAGATCATGACCGCTCTGCCCGAAGATAGCCGCCGCCGGATCGAGGCGCGCACGAAGGAGCTAATCGCGGAGGTCGAGGGACTGAAAGCGTTGCGCCAGCTTGCCGAGCGCAGCCAGGAGCAGATCGCGGAAACCTTGGGCGTGAAGCAGCCTTCCGTTCACAAGATCGAGCGTCAGACCGACCTTTATCTTTCGACGTTGCGCCGCTTCGTGGAAGCCGCAGGTGGCAAGCTGGAACTACGGGTTGAGTTGCCGGGCAAGGGTGTCCTGCATCTGACCGGCGTTGGCGACATTCACGCCTGATCCTTGGCGCTTACCTTCGCGGCTTCCGCTCGGCGCAGTTTGGTTGCGTTGGACGGCTTCACCCCGATTGCCAGTCCGGCCGTCCGACCGGATTACGCACGCATCAGCCATTCCAATTATTCAACACGGAACCTGCCTTCATTCAGAAACGACGGAGGAGAGGCTATCAAGAACCATCATTGCAAATGCTTCGCAATTACGGTAGGCGCCCAACTGTCCTAGAACTCCGATTCAATCGCTCACCGGGCGCGAAAGAATATCTTGTCAAGCGCTGTCGCAACAATTGAGATTGGCTCGCTCTATGCGACGCATGCGGAATGGCTCCAGGGGTGGTTACGACGCCGCACGCGCTGTCCCGAGCGTGCCGCCGACTTGGCGCAAGATACTTTCTGCCGTCTCATTGAACGCACCGATCATGTCGCGCTGACTGCGCCGCGTAGTTATCTTGCCACGGTCGCGCGGCGGCTCTTGATTGACGAAGGGCGGCGGCGGGACGTGGAGCGAGCAGTGCTCGAAGCCGTAGCCGCCCGCGACGATCATGCGGACGCCCTCACGCCCGAGCGGATCGTCGAGGCCGTGCAGATGCTGAATGCGATCCTGCGCGTAATCGAGGCGCTTCCGCAGCAGGCCCGCGATGCTTTCTACCTGCGTCGCATCGCTGGATTGGAGCAATCGCAGATCGCAGCGAAGCTCGGAATATCGCTCAGCACCGTCAAGCGGCATATCGCGCTCGCCAATGCGGAATGCCTCACTCTTCTGTATGAAGATTAGGTGAGTCCACCAGAGTCGAAACCAAGCCGCGAAACCCTCGCCGGCGCCGCGCGCTGGGCGGCGATCCTCGACGCCGACGATGCGACCGAAACTGATCGCGCCGCCTGCGAGGAGTGGTGCGCACAAGCGCCAGAGCATCGTGAAGCGTTTCGGCGGCTTCAGGCTTTCACGCAGACCGTATCGAGCACCAGCGCAATCGAGCAGGAGGCGTTGCACTCGGCTATCCGTCGGCGGACTCGTCGCATGCGTCTGACAGCTCTCGGCGTGAGTGCTGCGATCATCGCCGGGGGAACATGGATTTCTTTGCAAGCCCTGTCCCCTTCAGGCACCGAGGAGAATTATAGAACGGCACCGGGCGAGCAACAGGAGATCGCGCTTACCGACGGCAGTCGGGTGACTCTCGACACCGATGGCGCGGTTGATGTCCGGATCACGCGAACGCATCGAATTGTGCATCTCGATCAGGGTCAAGTTCTGGTCGATGTCATGCGTGATCCGAACAAGCCGTTCGTTGTCGAAACACCGGAAGGCACGGCAACCGCGCTCGGGACGGCGTTCATCGTCCGTCGCGACAAGAGCGGGACGCTCGTGACGGTCACGCGATCACATGTGCGCGTCTGCCCAGTGATCGTCGACGGCCGAGCGCTGTGCCGCACCCTTGGGCCGGGCGAACGCGCGCGTCTGAATGCCGCCGCCGTCCAGATGGAGGCGCGCGTCGACCCGGCGCAGGCATCGCTATGGACCGAAGGTTGGCTGGAGGCGGACGACCGGCCCGTCACGGAGGTGCTAGCGGAACTCAACCGATACAGGGCACGCCCGGTTCGCTTTGATGCGGCCAAGCTGAGCGGGTTGCGTGTGACCGGCAGTTATTCGCTTCGCGACACCGATCGTGCCGTCGAGGGCATTGCCCATGCGGTCGATCTTGTCATCACGTCCTTGCCCGGAGGCGACCTCAGCTTGCGTCGTGGGGACTAGTTTCCATCCATCTTGAGCTGTTTGGGAAACTCGCTCGTCCTTCCTTGTGAGAGCAACACAAGTGCGGGGCGTATATGATTTCGTTCAAGACCCACGCCGCTGGCGGCGCGGCGGCTATCCTTTTCGCAACGGGGTGTGCGGCCGTCGTCGCAGTTGTGCCGGCGCAGGCGCAAACGGTCGTTCGCAGCTTCGATATCCCGGCCGGCTCGCTCGGCGCAGCTATCGCCCGGCTGGGGCGCCAAGCGAATGTAATGATTGCGGTCGACGCCGCCCGTCTACGCGGCCTGCGGACACCGGGGCTACGCGGGAGCTATTCTACAGAGCAGGCACTAGCCCAGCTTCTTACCGGAACGGGCCTGCGTGCCCAGCTCGACGGTCGCGGCGGTTATGAACTAGTCGCGGCGACAGCTCAGGGGGACGATCGCACTGCCGAGGTTGCCGACATTGTCGTCACCGGCACGCCCGAGGCGCGTTATTTCAGCCGCACGCCGCAAACCGGAAGCCGCATCCAGAAGGACATCCTCGATACGCCGCGTTCGGTCGATACGATCCCCGAGCAGCTCCTGCGCGATCAGCACATCCGCGAACTGAGCGAGATTTATCGTTACTCCGCCAACGTCGTGAACAATGACGGCTACGGCGGAACGCGCGAGGACTATATCATCCGCGGCTTTCGCCGCCGTGACGACGTCTATCGTGACGGCGTCCGCATGAAGACCAACAGCATCGTCGATCCGAGCACCGTCGCAAGCGTCGAGATTCTGAAAGGGCCAACCTCGGACATCGGCCAGATGACGCCCGGCGGCCTGGTCAACATCATTACCAAGAAACCACAACTACAGGATTATCGGCATATCGAGGCAAATATCGACAGTCGGGGTGAACGGCAGGGCTATGTCGATGTGACCGGCGGGTTTGCCGGCGACAGGTTCGCCTACCGGGTCACTAGCAGCTACGAGAATGGCCATACCTTTCGCGATACCTCCGACACCAAGCGCCTCTTCGTCAACGGCAGCGTGAGCTGGTTCGGCGAGAGCGGCGCCACTGCCAACCTCACCTACGAGCATGGCGATGATGATCGCCCGATGGACCGCGGCTTCATCACCGTGCCGGTCCCGGGCGGGGGCGGCGCGCGCTTCATTCCCGACTTGGGCCGCGGGACACGGTATGACGCGCCGTTTGCGCGGCGCGAGTCGGTCTATAATCTCGTCTCCGCCGATCTTGCCGTGCCGATTTCAGACAGGTGGCAGGTCGAGAGCAAGCTGCTCTACAATGGCGAGGACACCGGCGAGGTCCACACGGAGGTCCGGGCCGTCGCAGCCAACGGCACGCTGACCCGCCGCGTCGAAGGCAATGACGATCGGGCGCTCAGAACCTATTTCGGACGGGTCCAGCTGCGCGGCGAAGGCGAGCTGATCCTGCCTTACAAGGTGGTGGCCGGCGTCGAATACCGCCGCCAGACCGAAAGCTGGATCAACTATGTCGGCGCGGACCAGACGTTCGGCACGGTTCTCGACTCCCGCTCCGACCAACTCGTAAACAACGGTGCGGCTGCGACGACGCGGACGCTGCGCTCGGTCAAGCAGGAGGATTACGGCCCTTATATCCAGGCCGACATCCAACTCGCCGAACCGCTGACACTGTCGCTCGGCGCGCGCTACGAGGCCTATAGCGGGGACTTCGACAACCGGGCGATCGTCGGCGCCGGGGCGAGCAACTTCCCCTATCCGACCGAGCACAAGTTCACCAAGAGCGGTGCGCTGACCTACAAGCCGGCGCCGGACTGGACTCTCTACGCCAACTATTCCGACACCTTTCAGCCGCAGAACTTTTACGAGAACGCGCCGATGATCTTCCCCGCGCAAGAAGGGCGGATGGTCGAGGCGGGCGTCAAGCAAGCACTGTTCTCGAACCGGCTGCTGCTGACCGCCGCCTGGTTCGACATCAAGCAAAGCAACCTCGTCGAAGTCGCCAACGGCGTGCCCTTCCTCACAGGCGGGCAGACTTCGCGCGGCGTCGAAATCAGCGCCATCGGTTCGCCGCTTCCCGGCCTCAACGTGCGCGCTGGCTTCGGCTACGCCGACGCCCAGGTGGTAAGCCGAGACCCCGCCCTCGACGGCCAACTGCCCACCAATGTGCCGCGTTACAACGCCAATGCCTATATCAGTTACGAAGTGAAGGATCAGGCCAGCCCCTTCCACGGCCTTGGGGCTGGGCTGGGCGCGGTCTATGCTTCGCAGCGCTACGGTGACATCCAGCATAGCTTCGCTCTAGGCGACTATTTCGTAGTAGATGGCTCGGCCTGGTATTATATTCCGGCGGGGGCAGGTCGTCAGCTGCGCCTCACCGCTGGCGTCAAGAACATCGGTGATGAGCGCTACTATACCGCATCAGGCGGCACCTTCCGTATCTCGGTCGGCGCTCCGCGCACGGTCTTCGCCGGCATCGGCTTCGAGTTCTGAGCGTGCGGTTTGGAGGGTTCAGGCGTCCCTGGCTGACGCTGGGGTTGCTTGAGTGCGGCACGTTTATCGGTGGTGTGGCCCTGCTTGGGGCGGGACCGGGGATTGTGCTTGCGCTGTTCAGCCTCGGCCTGTCTGGAGCTGCGCTGAGTTGGGCGATGAGCGAGCGCCGCCAATGATGCTCCGAACCCTCATGATAACGCTTGCGACACTAGTTATAGGCCTTCCCGCGAGCGTTGCTGCGCTGGTCGGCCTGGCGCGTCTCTCGGGCCTCAAGGGCGGGAGCGCCCTGTTTGCCGTGGCGATCGGTAGCTGCCTGCTGTGGACGCTGCTGCTATTTGCCGTCCTATGGTTCACCTTGCGAAAGGCCGAGTCGTGAACCGCAAGGCGATCTCGAAGCGGCTGCTCGCCATTCATGGCGCGGTGAGCCTTGTCTTCCTGCTGCTGATCTCCTGGTCGATCTGGACCGGAATCCTCTCGCTCTATGCGGACCTTGCCCGGCCGTGGCTTAGACCGGACGTGGCTGCAGCATATGATCAGCCGACGGCGAGTCCGAGTGAGGTGCTTCGGTTCGTTCATGCCCGAAATGATGGGGGGCCGCGCTGGAACATGGTCGCGCCGACGCCTATGCGGCCCTTTTACGTCTATGCTGGACCAGGTGCGGCGGGCGGAAAGCCCGTCGTGCTGATGGTCAATCCGACGACCGGGCTGCGGGACGAATGGAACAATTTCGCCCTGGACGGCTTGTTTCGCCGCATCCACACCGACTTGCTGCTGCCCAAGCCCTGGGGACGGCTGGCGATGGGACTGACGGGCACCTTCATCACCATCCTGGTTGGCGCCGGCCTTTTCATTCACGGCAAGCAGTTCAAAGAAGCTTGGAAATGGCGTCGCCGGTCCCGCATCCTCAACCTGAGTGAGAGTCATAAGCGCATCGGCCTGTGGCTGACGCCATTCCTTCTCGTAATGGCGTTGACCGGCGCGATATTGGGCATGAAGATCGCCACGGTGCCGATCGCGATGGCGTTGGCCGGCGAGAGCCGCCCCGCCGTCCCGCCGCGTGGGATTCCGGAAGCGCCCTCGCCTGCGGCGGTGGGACGGCTAGATGCATGCGTTACACGTGCGGCGGACCTCCTGCCCCGAACCCGCTTTGCCGGCGTTGAGCGAAACGGTGATCGACTGGACATCCGGTTCCTGCGGCTGAACAGCCTGCAATGGTCTGGCGAGGGCGGTGGCTCGGTCGAGGCGCGTTGCGACCTCGCCGATGGCCGTCTTACGGTCGTTCAGCGCCAGCCGGCGGGAGGTGCGTGGGGTGTGATAGAAAGCGCGCTGCGGCCGATCCACTATGCGCGGTTCGGAGGTGTCGGCGTGCTGACCGTCTATATCGTGCTCAGTCTGCTCTGCCTTTGGGTCATCGACAGTGGCATGAAGCTGCTGTGGTTGCGCGACGGTAACAGGGTGGTGAGTGAGGAAAGCATTTCGGAGCGGCTCTATCACGCCAATAATGTGCTCTACGTGGTGCTGCCGCTGATCCTGCTGACCGGCAATTTATTTTTCCGCACGACCCCCTGGCTGTTAATGGGGATTACGGCAGCCGCCGTCGCCATAATTAGCTTGTCTGGGCGCCGATTTGTGCTTTCGTCGCGGCTGGCACGTGTCGTTACGGCCGGTTGCTATGTTCTGCTGCTCGTCGGACGCCACGTTGTCGGGGCTGCAACTGCTTCCTCGCCGCCAACTGTGATAACGGAAGTTAGCCTTATTCTGATGGCGACATGGTTGCTCCTGCTTACCCGGCGCCAGCGCGCCCCGCATCCTGTGGCCAATTTAACGGGAGCGGGCATTTAGGGTCATTAGGAATGGCTGGAACTTTTGCCTGTCCGATCAAAGCGCGCGGTCCCTGCTCATGTCGAAGATCAGCTTTCCATTGTGAGGCCAAGGCCACTGAATGAAAAATCATCGGCATCATTCGTTGCATACGGGCTTTACATCTTCACTCCTGCTCCGCCTCAAATGCCCGTTTGCCGCGCCGCTGCCACAGGGCGAGCGCGTTGGCGCGCTCCTCGTTTTGCAGCTTCCCTGAGATCGACAGGAACGCGCCGTAGAGCGTGGCGCGATCATCGTCAGTCAGATCGACCAGCCCCGCCTTGACCACCAAGCCGCCCAACTCGATCAAGTGGCGCGTTCGCTCTCGCCGTTTCATCACCCACTCCCGCGTGTCCATTCGTGCCTTTTGCGCCTCAACCCGATGCCGCGCCGCCTTCAAGCGGTAGAGCGCCTTCCGGATTGTGTTCAGATAGCGACGCAGGCTTGCGTGCCTTGCTGCGAAAGAAGGCCGTGCCCGCCTTGCGCCAGCCCTCCCTTGTGGCGGCATCCTTGCTGGCGACGGCATCGAGCAGCGCGCCCGCGAGCAAGTCAGCGTCGAGCACATCGGCCCCCGTTGCCGCCACCAGTTCGCCAAACTGGCGCACGCGGCGTTCCTTGATGGCCTTGGCCTTATCGGCCAGCGCCTTCAATTCCGAATCAAAGTCGCGCGGCTTACGCATCGCAAAGTCTCCATCCTTGTTTGATGGAGTGATACTAGGTTATCGTTTTGCGTAATGCAGTAGAGTCGCCG
Source organism: Sphingomonas sp. dw_22 (assembly GCF_018449795.1). Classification (GTDB taxonomy): domain Bacteria; phylum Pseudomonadota; class Alphaproteobacteria; order Sphingomonadales; family Sphingomonadaceae; genus Sphingomonas. Next base: position 95,987 of record NZ_JAAVVE010000004.1, on the reverse strand, counting down.
GGACGCTCTGGAACCATCTAGTCCCTGCTCGGATTTTATTCGAGAAGGGCGCGCTTATACGTCGTGCCGACGTGCGCTTAAGGCAGTAGATGGTATATCGCTATGGCGATCTACCATTTCAGCGTTCAGGTCATTGGCCGTTCCAGCGGCCGCAGCGCCGTCGCAGCCGCTGCCTATCGGGCTGGCGAGCGGCTGCACGACGAGCGGCTGGACCGCGACCATGATTTCCGCGCCAAGTCGGGCGTCGAGCATAGCGAGATCATGCTGCCCGAAGGCGCGCCCGAACGCCTGTCGGATCGGGAAACCCTCTGGAACGAGGTCGAGGCAGGCGAGAAGCGCAAGGACGCGCAGCTTGCCCGCGAGGTGGAGTTTTCCATTCCGCGCGAGATGGACAAGGCACAAGGCATCGAACTGGCCCGCGACTTTGTGCAAGCGGAGTTTGTCGAACGCGGCATGATCGCGGATTTGAATGTGCATTGGGATATGGGCGCGGACGGCCAGCCCAAACCCCATGCCCATGTTATGCTCACCATGCGCGAAGTCGGTCCCGATGAGTTCGGGCAGAAGGAACGTGACTGGAACCGCACCGAACTTGTCGAACAGTGGCGCGAGCGGTGGGCCGATCACGTCAACGCGCGCCTTGTCGAACTCGACATAGATGCACGGATCGACCATCGCAGTCTTGAGGCGCAAGGCATCGACCTTGAGCCGCAAGACAAGATCGGCCCCGCAGCTTCGCGCATGGGCGAGCGCGGGCTTGAGTCCGAGCGCATCGAGCAGCACCGCGAGATTGCAAATCGCAACGGCGAAAAGATCATCGCGGAGCCGCGCATCGCGCTCGACGCGATCACCCACCAGCAGGCGACGTTCACCAATCGCGACCTTGCGATGTTCATCCACCGGCACAGCGACGGCAAGGAGCAATATGATCGGGCGATGAGCGCCGTTCGCACATCGCCCGACATGATCGCCTTGGGCAAGGACGCGCGCGGCGACAACAGGTTCACGTCGCGCTACATGATCGAAACCGAGCAGCGGTTGCAGCGCGCATCGGAATTGATGGCCGAGCGCGAACGGCACCACACCGACGAGCAGGCGCGCGAAGCGGCTTTGACCAGCGCGGAGGGGCGCGGGTTGGAGTTGACCGGGGAGCAACGCGCGGCGTTCGAGCATGTGACCGGCGAGCGGGATTTGAGCGTCGTCGTCGGTTACGCCGGGACCGGCAAGAGCGCCATGCTTGGCGTGGCGCGGGAGGCGTGGGAGCGCAGCGGCTATGCGGTGCGCGGCGCGGCGTTGTCGGGGATCGCGGCGGAGGAGTTGGAGAACGGCTCCGGCATCGCCTCACGCACCATCGCCAGCATGGAACATGGATGGTCGCAGGGCCGCGACCTTCTGACTTCGCGCGACGTGCTGGTGATCGACGAAGCGGGCATGGTCGGCACGCGCCAGATGGAGTGCGTTCTGTCCCATGCCGCCGACGCGGGGGCCAAGGTCGTGCTGGTGGGCGACCCGCAGCAGTTGCAGGCGATCGAGGCGGGCGCGGCCTTCCGCGCCATCCACGAGCGGCATGGCGGCGTCGAGATTACGGAGGTTCGCCGCCAGCATGAAAGCTGGCAACAGGACGCCACCCGGCATCTGGCGACCGGCCGCACTGGCGAAGCAATCCGGGCCTATGCCGAGCGGGGCATGGTTCACGCGGCCGAAACGCGCGAGCAGGCGCGCAGCGAGCTTGTCGAGCGTTGGGACCGCGAGCGCATCGCCGCCCCCGATCAAACCCGGATCATCCTCACGCATACCAATGACGGGGTCCGCGAACTGAACGAGGCGGCGCGCGACCGGATGCGGGCAGCGGGCGAGCTTGGCGACGATGTTCGCGTGAAAACCGAGCGCGGCGCGCGCGCCTTCGCCAGCGGCGATCGCATCATGTTCCTTCGCAACGAGCGCGACCTTGCGGTGAAGAACGGCACGCTAGGCACCGTCGAGCAGGTGAACCAGCAGAGCATGACCGTGCGCACCGATGACGGGCGCTCCGTGTCGTTCGACCTCAAGGACTATCGCGACCTCGATCATGGCTACGCCGCCACGATCCACAAGGCGCAGGGCATGAGCGTGGATCGCTCGCATATGCTCGCCACGCCGGGGATGGATCGGCATGGCTCCTATGTCGGGATGACGCGCCACCGCGACGGCATGGCGCTTCACTACGGCCGTGATGATTTCCGGGATCAGTCCAAACTCGTTCAGACGCTTTCGCGAGAGCGCACCAAAGACATGGCGAGCGACTATCAGGCCGCACGTGACCCGGCGCAGCAGTTTGCCGAGCAGCGTGGCATCGGCCTTGGCGAGCGTATTGCCGAGATCATCCGTCCGGTGGCCGAGAAGGCGCGCGGGATCTTCGAGGGCTTGCGCCTCTCGCTGGCCGGTCAGGATCACGCGGCATCGGCAGCGTCCGAACGTCCGCGCGGCATCTTCGACGGGCTGGACTTGAGCGGCGCGATGCCCAAGGCCGAGCGCGATCCGGCCCGCCAGCAGCAGCGCGACCACGACCCGCAGCCGATGCGCGCCGGAGGCGTGCGCGGCGCGGTCGAGCGTTATGCGCGCGCCTTGGATGCCATCCAGCAGACCCGCGCGCAGGGCATCGACGCCATGCCTCACCAGCGCGAGGCGTTCGACCGCGCGCGCGAAGGACTGGACGCGATCCGGCCCAATGCCTCAACCGACTTGAACAGCGCGTTCCGGGGCGAACCGGAACTGATCCGCGAGGCCGCGGAGGGGCGAGGCCAGGCCGCGCTACGGGCGATGAGCCAAGAGGCGGAATTGCGGGCCGATCCCTACAGCCGCGCCGACCGCTTCGTGGAGGGCTGGCAGCAGCTCCGGCAGGCGCAGGACGAGCTACGGCGCGATGGCGATTTTCGGGACGCGAAGCGCGTCGGTCAGGAAATGGCCGGGATGGCGAAAAGCCTTGAACGCGACGCGCAGGTGGAATCGCTGCTGTCCGGGCGGCGTCAGGAATTGGGCATCGACGTGGATATGGGCCGCAGCCTTGCCCGTGATTTGGCGGACTCCGTGCCGTTCGATCATGGCGGCGGCCTTGGAATGAGCCGATAGGAGAAAGACATGGACGAAAAACGCTGGCCCAACGCATTGCCCTACGAGCCGCCCGCACCGGACCCGGCGACGCGGGCCTTTACCGAGCTAAGGGGCGAATTGGCGCTGTTGCGCCGCGCCGTCGAACATCTGGCGACCGAGAAGGCGGAAATCGAGGTTCCCGACTACAGCAACACCCTTGCCAAGATCGCCAAATCGTTGATCGCCATTGAGAGCGCACCCGCCTTGCAGATGACGCCAGAGGATTTTCAGGCGCGGTTCGAGGCGGCGGCGGTGATGGCGCGGCGCGAGGATCAGGCCATGCTTACCAAAGCAGCGCGCGAACTTACCGAAAACGCGCGCACCTTGTGGGCAACCATCGGCACAGCAACCACCATCGACCAGCAGAATCGCAACCTATGGTGGGCGGCAGGCGGCGGCTTCGTCGCCGGATGCCTGGTCATGACTGCGATCCCCGGTTTTGGTGCGCGCATTGCGCCGACAGGCTGGCACTGGCCCGAACACCTCGCCGCGCGTGTCGTCCGCGAGCCGACGCTATGGGACGCGGGAATCCGGTTGATGCGCGCCGGGAACCCGGAAGGCTGGCAGGCCGTCGTTGACGCCGCCGATATGCGGCAGGCCAACCGCGACGCAATCGCCGCTTGCGAGCAGCAGGCCGCCAAGACCAAGCAGCTAGTGCGATGCACCATCGGCATTGAGGTTCCGAATACCAACGGCCGCTAACCATCGCCTTCGCCCTTAGTGGTTACAGCATCGACGGCGGTGAAACCGCACTGTCATATCGTACTTTTATGGCGGCGCGATGGCTTCCCGCGCTTCTCAACTGACCGCACAACGCACTGATTTACTGCAATATGTAGGGCGGCAGGTGCGCGACTCGGCATTGAGCGAGGACATCGTTCAGGAGGCCTATCTCCGATTGTTGGTCTTTGAGGCGAAACCAGACAACACCGTGACCAATGCCCGCGCGCTATTGCGTCGTATCTCGCTCAATCTAGTGCGGGACCATTTCCGCCGCGTCCAACGGGTTCCGGTGGTCGAGTTGTCGGACACGATGGCCTGTCCGCTGCCGACCGTGGATCAGCAGATAGAGCGCCGCCAGTTGATCGCGCTGGTCGCGGACATCCTCAAGAAAATGCCTCCCTTGCGCCGCGAGGTTTTCATCCGACGCCGCGTGCATGGGCAATCTCCGGGCGAAGTGGGCAGCGATTTGAGTCTTTCCCCCAGCGCCGTCAGCCATCATATGGCAAGAGCCATGGTGGACCTGCATCTGGCGATTCAGAGAATTGAGCAACGAGGCGACCCTGTCCGAGACTAACTCCATCGAGTTCGAGGCCGCGCAGTGGATTGATCGCCGCACGAGCGACGACCCTTTCGATGAGACAGCTTTTAACGAATGGCTCGCCGGCGATCCTCGCCGCCGATCGGTGTTCGATTCAATGTGGCGGCACATCATGGGGCGGGACATGGACGCGGCCTTGCGCGCCTATGGGCGTCGAGGTCCATCCAGACCCACTTGGCTGGTGGGTGGCGTGGCCGTCATGTTGGTTGCGGCAGGCAGCTACAAAGCCATGCCTTGGGTCGAGTTGCGCCTTGCCCAACCCGAAGAATATGCGGTGGCGGATGGGAAGGTCCAGAACGTCACGTTGGCAGACGGAACACAGCTAACCTTGGCGGGCGGCGCGGAGGTCAAGGTCCGCTACACACGGCACTACCGCGAAGTAAAGCTGACCCACGGCGCGATCTTCGCTGATGTCGCGCATGATACGGGTCGCCCGTTCAGGGTCGATACCGGTAACGCTCGCATCGTGGACGTCGGGACCAGCTTCGAGGTCTTGAGCAGACCAGAAAGTATCCGAGTCACGGTTGCTACGGGTGTCGTCCAATTCAGTCGCAATGGCTGGTACAGCAAGCCGATCCGGCTCGCCGCCAATCAGGCGGCCACGCTCGACCAAGCGGGCCTGAGCCAGATCGAGGATGTCAGCCTGAAGAACGTCGCCCGCTGGCGCAGCGAGTGGGTGGAATACAGGGGTGTGCCTCTACGGCAAGTGGTCGCCGATCTGCAAAGCCTCTCACCATTGCCGATCAGGATTGAGGATGAAAGCTTGGCGAACAAGCTCGTAGGCGGACGGATACGCCTGACCGATCCGGTCGGCCAACTCCAGAACCTGGCCATCACCCATACTTTCCGGGTCCATCAGACCGATGATGCCGTAATCCTCTCCAAGAATTGAACGGCCTTCCGCGTCGCTCGATCTCGTCACTAAAATGCAACAAAAAACTTTGGCAAATTTCGGCAATCGCCGCGTCTTTCCCCTGAACCCAATCAACTCACGCTCAGGGGGATTACATCGTGTCCAGGTTCCAAGGTTCGCTTCGTGCAGGCGTCGCCGCCTTCACTCTCATCATTGGCGCTACTAGCGTCGCATCTCCGGCGCTGGCGCAAAGCAACATCTCGCTTCCTTCGGCAAGCCTCACAGATTCACTGAACGCGCTGTCGCGGCAGTCCGGCGCACAGATACTCTACGATCAGGCCCTGCTGCGTGGAAAGCGGGCGCCTGCGATCTCGGCAGCTTCGTTGGTCGAGGCGGCTCTGAGCCAGCTTCTGCGCGGATCGGGGCTGACCTGGCAGAAGCGCGGGGACGCTTTTCTGGTCGTGCCGGGTGGTTCCTCCGACCGCCAGAATCAGACAAATCGAGAATCGGCGAGTCGCTTTCCCGAGCGGCAGGTTGCAACCGTCGCCGCCAGGCGTGAATCAGCGGCGCCCGCCCCGGAAAGCGATATCACTGTCACCGGATCGCGCGTCATCACCGATACTTTCAATTCGCCTACGCCGGTGGTGGCGCTTTCGGCTGAGGAACTGGATAAAACCACGCCTTCGACCATCACCGACGCACTGCTCAAGATGCCTTCGATTCTCGGCGGCCAGAACGGGTTTAGTTTGGGCGGTCCTGTGAGGAACTCGAACGGTACCAACATTAGCCTCTTGAATCTCGGTGCCAATCGTACGCTGGTCTTGTTGGACGGCCACCGTGTCCCCCCCGCCAATGCGGATGGTTCGGTGAACGTCGATGTCATACCGACGGCGATAATAAAAAAAGTGGAAATCACTACGGGCGGTTCTTCGGCCGTCTATGGCTCCGATGCGATCACCGGCGTTGTCAATTACATTCTCGATAAGAAGTTCAAAGGCGTGAAGTTCGACGCCAACGCCGGCATCTCGAATTTTGGCGATGGCGAATCCTGGCGGGCCTCCGTGGCTGGCGGTAGGGAAATATTCGACGGACGCGGCCACATCGAAGGAGCGGTCAGCTATTATCACCGACCCTATATCCTGCAAGGTGATCGCCCCTATATCGAAGGCGGCCAGCAATGGGCCTATAAGGGGCTGGGTACGGCGGCAAGCCCCTATGTCGCGATCCAGTACGCCCGGGCCACCAACAACAGCGCTGGTGGCCTCATCACCTGCACGGGTTGCGCCGCCAATGGCATGCAATTCGTCACTAACGGAGTTATCGGCCCGTTCGACAAGGGGACGGCGACCGGCACCAACAATCTCTCGGACGGCGGCGATGGCGGCTACGTGGCGACGCAGGTCGGCTTTCAGTCAACGCTTGAAAGATTCAACGCCTTTGGCCGCTTCAGCTATGATCTGAGCGACAGTGCCACCTTCTATGTGCAAGGTTTCCTGGCGACTAGCAAAAGCTATCATACCTATGGAGGAAACTCCCTCGGAGGCAGCTTCTACAGCACCAATGCTTTCCTCACGCCGGCCGCGCAGGCTCTGCTGGCGAGCACTGCGGGGACATTCTCGGTCGCGAGGGTGACGCAACAAATCGACAACAAGTCCGCGAACGGCAGAACCTACAGCCAAACGTCGACAAACCGGTTTTTGTCCGGCGAGGCGGGGCTGGAAGGATCGCTATGGGACCGTCTCCATTACGACCTGTTTTACTCCTATGCCCAGGTGAAGCAAAGGGTCTCGGCGATCGGTGTGAACAACCAGAAGCTGGCGGCGGCACGCGACGCCGTGCTCGATGCGAACGGCAAGGTGGTTTGCCAGGTTTCCCTCACTGCCTCCGCCTCGCTCTATCCGGGATGCCTGCCGATCAACCCTTTCGGGCCTGGTGCCGTCACCCAGGAACAATTCGACTATGTCAGCCAGAAAACCTGGTACGACATGCTCAACGACAAGCATGATGTCAGCGGGTCGATCTCGGGCGATATTTTCAAGCTGCCCGCCGGCCCGGTGAGCGCCGCGCTGTCTGGCGAGGCCCGCTGGAGCAGCTTCCGCATCGACAGCCTCTTCTCGCCGGATGACGTTGTGGATTGCACTGGGCTTCGTCTCTGTTCGGCGGGCGGCCTATATACCCAGACGACCGTCAACGCCATTCCGATACAGCATCAGGCGGTCCAGGAAATCGGTGGCGAGATCAACGTCCCGATCCTGAAGGATCTTCCGCTGATCAAGAGCCTGCGTGTGGATGCGGCAGGCCGCTTCACCCATTACAACACATCGGGCAGCGTCCAGACTTGGAAAGCCGGCGTCATGTGGCGGCTCAGCGATGAGCTGAGCTTTCGCGGGACGCGGTCGCGCGATATTCGCGCGCCCAATCTGAACGACCTCTTTGCGAGGGCCCAGGTTAACAATACCACCTTCACCGATTTGCTGACCAACACTGCCGTCTCCGTCAAGCAGACCACGAACAGCAATCCCGACCTTAAGCCGGAAAAATCGGATGCCTGGACCGCGGGCATCGTGCTGACCCCGAGCTTCATTCCGCGCCTGACCCTTGCCGTGGACTATTATAACATCAAGATAACCGATGGCATCGCCGTCGCGGCCTATGCCACGCTTGCCATCCAGCAATTGTGCATAGCCTCGGCTCCGAATTATGATTCACCCTTCTGCAAGCTGGCGACCCGGCCCATCGCGCCGGGGCAGCCGGGCTATACCTCGCCCGCGAACGCTCCCACGGCCATCACATCGCAGAATGTGAATGTCGCCCAGCAGAGCACCGAAGGTGTTAATGTCGAACTGGGTTACAACTTTCCCTTGTCGGCCATCGCCGCCTCCGCGCCGGGGAAATTGAGCCTTCGCCTGCTGGGGACCTATCAGCCGCGCAACGATACGTTCGCCACGGCCGGGGCGATCCCCAGTTTTCCGGCGCTCCCGAAGGGGCGGGCAACGCTGTTCGTGAATTATGATGTCGATGACTGGACGATCAATATTCAGGACACCTGGTACAGCCGATACAGCCACCGCACCAATTCTTCCCAGGTATTTGCCGAACCCAATATCAAATCATTCAATGCCATCGATCTCAGCATCAGCAAAACCTTCCATGTGGCTGGTGTCGAAACCGATCTCTATGTGAATGTGCAGAATCTCCTGAATACGAATCCGCCGCTTTTCATCAGCACCAGCGGGGTCGGATATTCCTATCCGGTCAATCGCGGTACCCCCGCCGCCGCGCAATATCGTTACTTCACCATGGGCCTGCGCGTCCGTTTCTGAATTTGTCGAAGCACATCGGCATCCCGATCGGCCATCTTCATGGCCGATCGAAGCAAGGAGCCTGACGGATGAGATTTTTCGCAATGATGGCCACAGCTTGCGCGGCCATCGCCTTGTCGCTGCATCCAGCCGTGACCACGGCGCAAACGACTTCGCTCGACCCCGCCCCCGAGGGCAGCTTCAGCATTGTCATGCTGTCCGACACGCAGGGCTACCTGGGCCGGGGAACGGCCCTCCAGCGCGATGTCGATCTTCCCACGGAGAACCCGGTTTTCGATGCGGAAACGCGATGGGTCGTCGCCAACCTCAAGAGCCAGAAAGTAGCCTTCGTCACCCATGGCGGCGACATCGTTGACTCCAATAACGAGCTTCAGTGGGAACTGGCGCGCCGCTATCTGGACCGTTTCCACGGCGTCGTTCCCTATGGCCTGGTGGTCGGCAATCACGACATGACCAACCCGGGGGATTCCTCGCTGTTCCAGAAATATTTCCCGGCTTCGCGCTTCCGGAAATTCCCCTGGTATGGGGGCTATTTCAAAGGCGAGCGGGGGCATCCCGGATTTTCCAGCAACAACGCCAACAGCTATCAGCTATTTTCCGCCGGTGGGCTGAATTTCGTGATCCTTCATGTTGAATGCAATGCGCCCAACGATGTATTGCGATGGGTCGATACGATCCTCGATCGCTACAAGAGCCGCTTCGGGATCGTCGTGACGCACATGTTCCTCGGCCCGATTCGGGAGCCGAAAAAGGGCGAGAACGGAAGCCTGTTGCCGCAGGGCGTCATGCAATGGAAGAAAGTGCATGGGGAAGCGGGCAACACGCCTCAGCAGCTATGGGACAAGTCATTCAGGCGGCACCCGAATATCCGCCTGATCCTGAATGGCGATCAAAGCACGCCGAATGCGCAATATTTAAAACTCACCGGCGATCATGGCAATATCGTTCATGCGCTACTGAGCGATTATAGCCGGGATGACCACGGCCATATCGTGCATTCACCCAGCGACTATCAGCCGACGGCGGAGCACGGCGGCGCCATTCGGATATATCGCTTTTCCCCATCCGGGAATGCAATACGAGTGATCACTTATGATACGGTGGATAGTAAAATTGTCACAACCACCAAATCTGTCAAAGACAGCGGTCAACATAATTTCGATATTTCTCTTGATATGACTAACAAGAGAAGGCCGCATAAGGATTGAGTCGCATGTCCACACTTGTTCGTCGTTCCAATCTCTTCTGGCGCGGATATGCGGGAGTCATGTCGGCTCTCGCTCTTGTGATGAGCGCCCTCCTCGTTTGCACCAACGCGCCCGTCGAAGCCAGGGAGCACCCCGCGAAGATTCAAGGACGGCAAGCGCGAAACGTCATATTGTTCCTTGGCGATGCCGGCGGACTGCCGACGCTGAGCGCCGCGAGCATTTATGCCCATGATCGTCCCCAATCGCTGTTCATCCAGTCCATGCCCTATGTCGCGCTATCGGACACATCGGCGCTCGATAGCTGGGTGACGGATTCTGCTGCGGGCATGACCGCCATCGTCACCGGCCATAAGACCAATAACGGCATGAGCTCCGTCATCCCATCCACCAATGGGACGGTCACGCCGGTGAAGACGGTCCTCGAATATGCAGAGGAGCGCGGACTCTCCACTGGCGTGATCACCAACATGCCGATCTGGGATGCGACTCCTGCGGCCTGCTATGCGCATGTAGCGAAGCGTTCCGACAAGGACGAGATATTCCGGCAATTGCTGGCGCCACGCTATGGCGACGGTGTGGACATATTGATCGGCAAGGACCGCGACGCAGCCGAGGCGGCTTTCACCAGGACCGGCAGGACCGCCGCCGAGACATTCGCGGGATCGGGCTATCTCTTCGGTGACGATCCGTCGGTGCTGACGCCCAAGACGAGAAGAGCGGCCATTCTCCGCGACGAGGACTATGCCCCCATCCCTGCCGTGGAAGCCACCATTTCGAGCCTGAGCCGCAACCCGAAAGGCTATTTCCTGATGGTCGAGTGGGACATGCATACCAACGATCTGAAAAAGGGCCTGACCCATGCCGTCGAGATGGACAATCTGATCCGACGGGTCAGCGAGGTCGTAGGCGAGGATACGCTGATCCTCTTCGTCGCCGATCATTCCTATGATCTGAAGTTGCGTTCCGGAAAACGCGGACAACCGCTTGCAGATCAAATCGCCGCCGACAATCCTGACCAGCCCAAGGTAGTTGCGGCTGATGCGAAGGGGGCTCATGCCGGAGAAGAAGTCGTTGCCGTCGCGATGGGGCCGGGCGCCGATAGCGTCCGTGGCTTCTTCTCCAACACGCAGCTCTTCAACATCATGATGGCGGCCTTTGGATGGAAGCCGAATTGAGACGGGCCATTGTCAACTGCCTGCCGTTCGGCACCGCCGCGCATCTTTCCGACTTCGAGTTGGGTTTCCCGCCGGAGTTGCAGAAATGAGAAGGTGATGGACCTGCTGTTATTGGCGAAGTCCATTCGCACCGGCAGCGCGCGAAGTCCGGCTTACGAGCTTCGTCGGTTGTTCTCGTGGTCGGTCGCATTTCTCCCGGGGGAGGAATGGCGACTGCCAATGAGAGGCATGGGGCCGGTCCTCATCGACTTCAGACAGACCCATATTATCTCGCTGGACCGATGGTACTTGTGATGGTATTAGTGCTTCGCTTACGGCGAATACTGTAGCAAGATCAATACCTTGCCACGGAAACCGGGTGACCGTAGGGGTCACCAGTCAAGCGATTTATCGCGTTGATTTTGCGCGTGAAATGGGTTGATCAGGAAATCTGATACCACAAGAGTTCCCACATTCCCTGTGGGGTGCAGTGGTATAGCTCAGGCTTCCATGAGACGGACGCCAGCCAATCTCGCCCTTCCATCAGCGCGCATAGCTCAGGAACGCGGCGAAACGGTTTATCAGCCTTTTCTGCTCTTGATCTGGCATCAATCGCATGGCCATTTTGGGCCATCAGCGGCCTGTCGGCTTTTGGGAATGCCGATCGAAAAGCAGATGTTTCACGGTCGGCGAAGGACATTTCCGCTTCCGCCAACAAGTCGGACGTTCACGGAATGAGCGGAACCACTCGATAGCTGCCGCCAGACGGTGGCGAGACCGGGAGGCTCGGCAAACATTCCGCCGAGAGGGAAATATCGTCCCACGCCGAACCGCGCTTCGCCCACGTCCCCGGCACGATGGCCGAGGACGCTAAGACAGGGATCAAGCCGTGTAGCCACCGTCTACGGGGATGATCGCGCCGGTGACATAGCTCGCGGCAGGGCTCGCGATGAAGGCAACCACCGCCGCGATCTCCTCAGGTCGGCCAAACCGGCCCAGCGCCGTTGCGGCCTTTTGATACTCACCCAGCGGCCCGTCGGAAGGATTCATGTCCGTATCGATCGAACCGGTGCCGATGACGTTGACGGTGATCCCCTTGGCACCCAGGTCGCGGGCTGCGCCCTTGGTGTAGCCCTCGATGGCGCGCTTGGTGGCGCTGTAGTCGGCGATGCCGGGCCAGCTCGCCCGCGCTGCGAGTCCCGTCGAAAGCGAGATGATCCGACCACCCTCGCCCATCACACGCGAGGCTTCGCGAATAGCCACGACCACCGCTTGGTAGTTGATCGCTACCTGTCGCTCGAAGCGGCTCGTATCGAGCGTATCGGGAATGGTGCCGGCCTCGAACACACCGGCATTGTTGACCAGGATGTCGAGCTTGCCGAACCGTTCGACAACCGCCGCGATGAGTCCGATGACTTCGCTCTCGACCGACTGGTCGGCTTTCAATGCGATCGCCGAGCCGCCAGCCGCCTCGATTTTGGCGACGATCTCCTTCGCCTTCGCCTCGCTTGCCGAATAGCTGAGCGCCACGGTTGCGCCCTGAGAAGCAGCTCGAGCGCAATGGCGGCGCCGATGCCGCGTCCGCCGCCTGTCACGAGCGCGATCTTTCCAGCGAGAATTTCTGTCATTTTCGTCTTCCTGTAATGGATGCGGTCGTGTGCCGTTCAACCTGGCTGGATGCGGACGCCCCGATCATGCTGCGGCACCGTCGCCGCGCCACAGAGATGGGGGTACCGATTGTTGTTGATTAGCGCAGTTATTGGGGAATAATTGTCTACAGCCATAGACAATCGGATTCCGATATCGGGCGCGAAGGAAGAATATGGACCAGCTTCTGGCGATGAAGGCCTTTTGCCGCGTGGTCGAAACCGGCGGGTTCACCAGCGCCGCGGATGCGCTCGACATGCCGAAGGCCACGGTGAGTAAGATCGTCGGCGAACTCGAAGGCCATCTGCGCGTGCGGTTGCTGAACCGGACGACGCGATCGGTCCAGGTCACCAAGGAGGGCGCGATCTACTACGAGCGCGCCTCGGCCTGGCTCCAGCAGCTTCCCGACATCGACAGCGTGTTCGATGGCGAGCGTGTGAAGCCGCGCGGCAGGCTCGCCGTCCACACCAGCTCGTGGGTTGCGAGCGAGGTGCTGATCCCCGCGCTGCCGCAGTTCCAGGCCGAATATCCGGAGATTGAGATCGAGATCGGCGTTTCCGACCGCTCGGTTCATATGATCCGGGAGGGGGCGGATTGCGCGATCCGTGGCGGCGAACTCAGCGATCAGACCATCATCAGCCGGCTGCTGGGTTCCTCGCCATGGCTGACGGCGGCCGGCCCGGACTATCTCGAGCGGCATGGAATCCCCCGGCACCCTGACGAGCTCACCGACGGTCACGCGCTGATCCATTACCGCCTGGCGCGGACTGGCCGGCCAACCGCCTTCAGGTTCGAGCGCGGAGAGGACCGGGTCACGATCACGGGTCGGTCGATCCTGAGCGTGAACGAGAGCAACGCCCATCTCGCCGCCGGCATCGCCGGTCTGGGCGTGCTGCAGAGCTTCGAATGGAAGCTGCGGCCAGCGATCAAGGAAGGCCGGCTGGTGCCGATCCTCACGGAATGGGTCCGGCCGAACCACCCGTTCCACGTCCTCTATCCCTCGAACCGCTATATGAACACGCGCCTCCGTGTGTTCATCGACTGGCTGGTCAAGGTCTTCGCCGAAATCTACAGGCCGGAGCGGACCGCCTGAATCCCTGTTCGTTCGGGCGGCCCGGACCGTTGCGTCAGACTTGCGCGAACCCGCCATCGGCGAAGATCTCGCTGCCCGTCACGAAGCTGCTGTCGTCCGAAGCCAGGAATGCGACCACCTTGGCGACCTCGCTGTCCTCCCCGTTGCGGCCCAGCGGGGTGATGCCGGCAGCGTAGGTGTAGAACGCCTCAAGCTCCGCAGCCTGGAGGCCAGTCTTACTGTGGCCCGGCGTCAGGATAACACCGGGGCTGACCGCATTGACACGAATATCCCGGCCTTTGAGGTCGGACGCCCAGGTGCGCGCGAAGGAACGGACCGCTGCCTTGGTTGCACTGTAGACGCTCCAGTTGGCCCAGCCCTTGCTCGCGACGATCGAGGCGTTGAGGATGATGGAGCCGCCACGCCCCATCAGCGGGAGCGCCTTCTGTACCGTCCAGATCACGCCCTTGATGTTGATGTCGAGAAGCGCGTCGACATGCTCCTCGGTGAGTTCGCCAAGCGGCGCGACCTCGCCGATGCCGGCATTGGCGAAGACGATGTCGACGTGCCCCACTTCCTTGCGGATCAGCGCATAGAGCCGATCAAGGTCGGCCGGCTTTGAGACGTCGCCCTGAACCGCTACCGCGTTCGACCCGAGCGCTACGACGACATCGTCGAGTTTGGCCTGCCGGCGCCCGGTAATGTAAACCCGCGCGCCCTCGGCGAGGAACGTCCTGGCGGTCGCCAGTCCGATGCCCGAGCTGCCGCCCGTGACGACGGCGATCTTTCCATCAAGTTTCATGTCCTGAATCTTTCTTGCTAAGCGGAATGCGCCCATGAGCGGCGGCCGGCCGTCAGGCGGCAGGTGGATAGTCGAGATATCCGGAGAACCCGCCGGTATAGAGATTGGCCGGGTCGAGATCGGCGAGCGGGAGATCGTCCCGGAAGCGTTCGACGAGGTCGGGGTTCGCGACGAAGGACTTCCCGAAGGCCACATAGTCGGCGACCCCTTCGGCGATGGCCGCTTCGGCGGTTTCCCTGGTCATGGCCGCGTTGATGATCAGGGCACCCGAGTAGAGCGGGCGGTAGCGACGGCCCATCTCGATCGTGCGGTCCGCTGAGTCGAGTCCGGGGGTGAACATCAGCGCCGCCAGATGGAGGAATGCGAGATTCCGGGTGTCGAGCGCCCGGATCGCATAGTCGTAGGTCTTCCGCGCTTCGTCATCGAGCACGATGCCCGCCGGTCCATCGAGGCACGGATTGAGGCGCACGCCGACGCGATGGCTTCCGATGGCACCCGCCACCGCATCGACGACTTCGAGGAGGAAGCGCGCCCGGTTTTCGACGCTGCCCCCATAGTCGTCCGTCCGTTGATTGGCGCTCGGCACCAGGAATTCATGGATCAGATAGGCATTGGCCGCGTGCAGCTCGACACCGTCGAAACCGGCCTCGATCGCATTGCTGGCCGCTGTCGCGAAATCGTCGATGGTCCGGCGGATATCGTCGAGCGACATCGCGCGTGGGGTTACGGTCTCCATCCGGCCGTTCTTCGTGTAGGATTCGAAGCCGGGATTGATGGCCGAAGGCGCGAGCGGCAGCGCGCCGTCGAGCAGGTCGGGATGCGAAATCCGGCCGACATGCCATAGCTGGGTGAAGATGCGGCCGCCTCTGGCATGAACGGCGTCGGTGACGGGGCGCCATGACGCGATCTGCTCGGCGGTGAAGAGGCCCGGTACCTTGATATAGCCGGTCGCCTCCCGGCTGACGATCGTGCCTTCGCTGATGATGAGGCCCGCGCTGGCGCGCTGGGCATAATAAGTGACCATCATGCCGGTCGGAACCGCGTCCTCGCTCGCGCGGGCGCGTGTCATGGGCGCCATCACGATGCGGTTCGGGATATCGAGGTCGCCGATGCGACCGGTCTGGAAAAGATGCGGGGCTGCGCCCATTGCGGATCTCCGTGGGAAGCGAGGGATAGAATCGGCAATGTCAGGCGGTGAAGCCGCCGTTCACGTCGATCACCGATCCGGTGATGAAGCCCGCATCCGGCCCCGCCAGGAAAACCACGGCGGCGGCGACCTCGCCGACTTCCGCGAAGCGATGGATCGCGTGCGATTCCATGATGATCGGGGGCAGCTTGTCCTTCGATCCGGCAGCCATGTCGGTGTCCATCATGCCCGCCTGGACGACATTGACGGTGATGTTGCGCCGCCCGAGATCGCGCGCGGCGCCCTTGCTGTAGCCGACGACCGCCGCCTTGCTTGCCGCATAATCGGTAGTGCCGGGGAACGCGATGCGCGTACCCAGCCCGGAGCCGACCGAGACGATCCGTCCGCCGTCCGGCAACACCCGGGCGGCGGCGCGGATGTTGGCGATCACGCCCATCGTGTTGATCATCCACTGCTTGTCCATCGCGGCGTTGTCGATTTCCGGATCGTCGATGGTCTTGCCCTGCCAGGCCACGGCGGCGTTGTTGACCAGGATGTCGAGCTTGCCGAGCGTCTCGATCACCTTTTCGATCAGCGGGCCGGATGCGGCCGGGTCGCCCTGGTCGGCCTGGATCGCGACGGCGCGCACGCCCTTTGCCTTGAGGCTTTCGACGACTGCTGCCGTCTTTTCCGCCGAGGCGACATAGCTGATCGCGACATCCGCGCCCTGATCGGCAAGCGCCGCCGCGATGGCGGCGCCCAGGCCGCGTGAGCCGCCGGTAACGAGGGCGACCTTGCCCGATAATGTCTTGCTCATTGTGAACTCTCTCTGTGATTGGGAAGGGTTAATCGGGCCCGCGCCTCACCAGGGCAGGCGCTCGTCGAGGAAGAAGAAGCCGCCGGTCGGGCCGTCAGCATCGAGGGT
Organism: Sphingomonas sp. dw_22; assembly: GCF_018449795.1. Taxonomy (GTDB): domain Bacteria; phylum Pseudomonadota; class Alphaproteobacteria; order Sphingomonadales; family Sphingomonadaceae; genus Sphingomonas. The sequence continues at coordinate 79,427 of NZ_JAAVVE010000004.1, read as the reverse complement.
GGCGTATTGGACGGCCGTGCGCGCGCCGTCTTCGACGCTGACGGGGGCCGCGCCGCCGCCCATCTCGGTTTTCACCCAGCCCGGATGGATGGCGTTGATCTTGATCGGCGTGCCGCGCAGTTCCGCCGCGAGCAGGATCGTGAAGGCATTGAGCGCGGCCTTGGATGTGTCATAGCCGAGCGCGCGGACTGGATAGACCGGCGACGTCGGATCGGAGAGATGCGCCAGCGAACCACGGATGCTCGACACGTTGACCACGCGCGGCGCGTCCGACCGCTGGAGCAGCGGCAGCAGGCGCTGGGTGAGGAAGATGGGCGCGAAGAAGTTCACCTCGAACGTCTCGCGCACCACGTCCGGCAGGGCCACGCTGGGCTGGCGGGGCGCTGGGGTGCCGCCGTCGGGACTGTCGAGCAGGATGCCGGCGTTGTTGATCAGGATATCGAGCTTGCCGTGCGCCGCCTCGATCGCTGCATAAGCGGCCTTGCGATCTTCCTCGCTGGTGACGTCGAGCTTCAGGGCCGAGGCTTCGCCGCCCCGCGCGCGCAGGTCGGCCGCGACCTCTTCCGCTTTCCGGCCGTCGCGCGCGGCGACGATGACGTGCGCGCCGAGCGCCGCGAGCTTGCGGCCGATCTCGACGCCGATGCCGCGCGCGGCACCGGTCATGAGCGCGACTTTACCGGAAAGGGAGGTATTCGCTGCTTCAGCGAGTTCGGCCATGGAGCGGCTCCTTCGATTGTTCGGGTCTGGTGGCAGGTTGGATGCGTCGCTCACGACGCGCCCGCGTTCGCGGGCGTCAGGAGCTCCAGCGAGCTGAGCGGGCCGCCGACTTCCATCTGGCGACCGGCTTCGGCAAGGCGACCAAGCGCGATGGGATGAAGGCCGATCTCCTTGACGAGACCCGAGACCGTCGACACAGCGTCGTCGGCATCCCCGGCGACGAACAGCACCCGCTTCAAGCCCGCCGGCGTCGGCGCGAACATCCGGTTGAACGGCAGCGTGTTGAACGCCTTCACCACGCGGGCGGAGGGTGCCAGCCTCGCAACGATCTCGCTGCCGGTATCGCCCTTGAGGTCATCGACGCGGTAATCCGGGGCATAGCTGAGAAAGATATTGGTGGTGTCGACCAGGATGCGGCCGTCCCAGGCGATGTCCGGCCCCAGCACCGCGCGCACCTTCAGCCAGGGCACTGCGAGGAACACGACATCGCACGCGAGCACCTCCGAAACGGCGGCAGGCTTCGCCAAGCTGCCGGCTTCCGCAAGACTCGCGGCCAGGCTTTCCGGCCCACGGCTGTTGGCGATGAGAACGTTGTGACCGCCTCCGGCGAACCTGGTCGCGAGCGTCATGCCCACAGTGGCCGCGCCAAGGACTCCGATCTTCATTTTGCTTCTCCCAGTGCCGCGTTCGAACCGTGTGTTGGGGCCGGCACGCCAGGGCGGAGAGCGCGCACACCGCGCCGGCAATCGCGACGACGCCGCTGGCAAGAAAGGCGGTTCCGACGCCCATGGAATCGACGAGAAGGCCGCCGATCGTGGCGCCTGCCGCCAAGGAGATCTGGAACGCGCTGACCATCAGCGCGGAGCCGGCCTCGTAGAGTTTGGGTGAGGAGGTGAACATCCAGATCTGGACGCAGACAGGCCATGCTCCGAAGGCCGTGCCCCAGATCAGGACCATCGCAATGGCGCCGGCGGGCGTGCCCGCGGTTGCGGCGGCCGCCAGCACAGACAGACCGAGTACGGCCGCCGAGATGGTGAACGCACGCCGAACATTGTGGACAGCCAGGCGCTCGCCCAGGAAAGACCCGATAATGCCCGCGATGGCATAGCCTGCCAGCGCCAGGGCCACGCCGGTCTGCCCCAGCGCGAGCGTGCTGCGCAGGAAGGGCTCAAGAAAAGTATAGGCAATGAAGTGGCCGCCGGCGATGAGGCCGCTCGCGATCAGGCCGACCCGCGCCATCGGCACCCGCGCGAACTCGAACAAGTGGCGCGCGCCGATGGCGGTGCTCGCCGCGATGCGCGGTAGGAAGCGGCACTGGAGAAGCAGCACCGCAAGGCCGAGAACGGCGTTCGCGGCGAACACCGCGCGCCATCCGACCAGATGGCCGAAGAGCGCGCCGACCGGCATGCCGAAGACGGTGCCGGCCGAGATGCCGATCGAAATGATCGACGTCGCCCTCGCGCCCGCGCTTTCCGGCACGAGCCGCCGGCCAACGGCTATGGCGAAGGTCCACAGGCCGCCGACCGCCAGGCCGAGGACCAGACGCCCCACCAGAAACACGGCGAAATTCGGGGCGATGGCGGCGATCAGGTTCGACACCATGATCGACACGGTGAAAGCGATCACCACGATCCGCCGATCGATATTCCCCGCCAGCAAGGCCAATAGCGGGCCGGCGATCGCGGCGATGAAGCCCGGCGCGGTGACCGAAAGACCCGCCACGCCTTCCGAAACGCGCAGATCCGCCGCCAGCGGAGACAATAGGCCGATCGGCAGGAACTCGGTCGTGACGAGCACAAACGTGCCGGCGGCGATCGAGGCGACCCCCGGCCAGCCCGACCCCCCGGGGCGAACGATGTCCTCCTGTACTGGCACAGCGCTGATCACGAGGACTCCGATTCGATACCGATCATTATGGTATCGGTCGTTATCCTATCTGGACTTTCGGCGTCAAGCTTTCCATAATGGTTGGTATCGAAAAGAGGCTGCCATGGGACGACATCGGGAATTTGACGTGGACAAGGCGCTGGAAGCTGCCCTGTTCGTGTTCTGGGAGAAGGGTTACGAAGGAACCTCCTTCGAGGATCTCACGCGCGCCACCGGTGTCGTGCGACCCGGTCTCTATTCCGCGTTCGGGAACAAGGCGGCGCTCTTCCGCAAGGCGATCGATCGATACGAGGAGAAGTATACAACCTATCTGGGCGAGGCCCTTGCCGAACCGAGAATCCGCGATGCGGTCCGTCGATTTTTCGACGGGTCGATCGAGGTCCAGACGCTAGGCGGCGTGGGCCGGGGATGCGCAGTCATGAATGGCGCGCTGGCCTGCTCCGACGAAGCCGAACCGCTGCGCCAGGAACTCATCGCTCGGCAAAAGACGGGCGAGGATGCCTGGCGAAACAGATTGGAGCGCGCGGTTCGGAAGGGAGAACTCCCGCAAGCGACCGACTGCGCGATGCTGGCGGGCTATGTGACAGCAGTCAATCATGGCTTGGCCGTCCAGGCCAGGGCCGGAGCCTCCAAGGCGTCGCTCCGCGCGATCGCCGCACATGTGCTCGACACATGGCCGCTTCCGGCCGAGGCGTAGGTAGCGGCTGGGATCGAGGGGATTCGGTCGGTTAGCCGCCGATGACGCCGAAGCGCCCGGCAGTCATGTCGGGATCGATCGGGTCGCCGCCGCAACGGGCATCACGGCCATTTCCGCAAGGCTCAACAATTCATCCCGGCTGACCCCTTGGGTCGCCAAAACGCTCATGCCCATCAGGACGGCTACCGTGTGCCGCGCCAGCAGTGCAGGATCGGCGGTTGGGACAAGGTCACCGTCGGCCTTGGCCCGAATGAATCGGTTGCAGATGGCTGTTTCCCAATGGGCTCGCTGGCTGGCCAGTTCGGCCGGGATATCAGCATCGCTGCAGCTCAGGCCTGCCTGCAACAGCAAGCTGCCCGGAGGCGTGTTTCCGCCGGTGTAGGTTACCAGCCTCGCCACGCCCCTGAGGACAAGCCTGGCCACATCCTGGCATTTGGTGCCTCGAGCGCCTTTTCCAGGATGTTTTTGTGTTGCGCGTCATACTGCATGACGACCGCGTGAAAGAGAGCTTTTTTGTTCCCGAACGCCGCATACATGCTTGGCCGGCTGATCCCCATCGCGTCCGTCAGGTCGCTGACCGATGTGCCTTCATACCCCTTGTGCCAGAACACCTCCATCGCGCTCTGAAGGGCTTCGGTGGGATCGAATTCGCGGGGGCGTCCGGACATTGATAAATCACCCGATCTTGCTGGACGGAGAAGCTGTTCCGGATTCTCGTATCCACTGCCCGATGTTCTGGACCGTGTCCCCGTAGAACCGTCGATAGAGATTGCGCGACACATAGCCGATATGGGGCGTCGCGAGCAGGCGTGGGAGAGCGCGAAAGGGGTGATCGAGCGGCAGCGGCTCCTGATCGAAGACATCGATGGCCGCACCCGCGATCCGTCCGTTGCGCAGGGCATCGATCAAGGCTTTCTCGACCACGATCGGTCCACGCGATGTATTGATGAGACGCGCCGTCGGTTTCATCAGCGCGAGCTCCTCCGCGCCGACCAGCCCACGGGTGCGTTGGCTGAGCACAACATGGATGGTGACGATATCAGCCTGCGCGAAAAGTTCTTCCTTCGTCACCAGCCGCGCGCCAACCTCCTGTGCCCGATCCTCGGTCAGGTTCTGGCTCCAGGCGATGACGTCCATTCCGAAGGCGCGTCCGATTCGTGCGACCTGCGAACCCACGCTGCCCAGCCCGAGCACGCCGAGCGTGCCGCCCGCGAGATCGTCGCCAACGGAACGCTGCCAGCCGCCCTCACGCACCGCGGCGCTCTCGCCGACGATGTCGCGCATGCTCGCGAGGATCAACGCCCAGGTCAGCTCGATCGTCGGTGACGACGAATAGCCGGTGTGCAGAACCGAAATCCCGCGCTCGTTGGCAGCCTCGAGATCGATCGACGCATTGCGTGGTCCTGTCGACATTATGACGCGCAGCCGAGGAAGACGCTCGATGATCGCGCGCGTCAAAGGCGTGCGCTCGCGCATCACGCAGATGATATCGAAGTCCGTCAGGCGTCCGACAATTGCATCAGGCTCGACGACATGATCTTTGAAGACCGTCACCGTCGCATCGTTCGACAGCACCGACCAATCGGCCATGCGCAGGGCCACACCCTGATAATCGTCGAGAATAGCGATCTTCCAACGCGGTTCTGCGGTCATCTTTTGCCTACCTGTCGCAATGCGGAGTTGTGAGAACATGCCCATCAGACGGTGACAATGATCTTGCCGATCTGCTCACCGGCTTCCATGAACCGGTGCGCTTCGGCGATCTCGTCAAGGCTGAAGGTTCGCGCAACGACGGGATGGAAGGCTCCATCCGCGGAGGCGAACCTCGCCACGAGCAGGATCTCCGACCGTGACCTCCTCCAGACGAAGAACGCTGGCATCGCCGAACTCGTGAATGCGTATGGAGCGCATCATGCTGGCAGCCCTTATGCCAGCGTGGAAATTTCATACCGGTCGTTATCAAATCCGCGCCATAGCCGTCAAACCTTCAATAGCGACCGGTTGGAAAATTCGCACGCAGGTTGAATGACGACTCGCGAAGTCTCGCTGGAGAGGCGGTTCTGCCCCGATCCGTGCTGCTTTGGGGTCGGTTCAGACCGCATCAGAAAGAATGTCGCCGCATCCCGCCGTCGACCAGCATCACAGTACCCGTAATGTACCTTGCGCGGGGCGATGCGAGGAAAGTGACGGCGTTGGCGACGTCCTGGGGCTGACCGAAGTCACGCAATGCAATTTCGCGCTGCGCGAACTTCTGGCGCTCATCACCTGGATAAAGACGGCGGATCTGAGCGGTATCGATGAGGCCGGGCTGAACGCAGTTCACGGTGATGCCATGCTGGCCGAGCTGCTCGGAGAGGCCCTTCGACCATACGACGAGACCCGCCTTCGCGACCATCGCGGCATTGACCACCTCGGGCTCCAGATTGCCGGACAGGCTGATGATCGCGCCCTGCTTTCGGCTCAGGAAATTGGGCAGCAACTTCTGGGTGAGCTGGCGGTGACGGTCGAAATTCAGCGTCATGCCCTCCACCCACTGCTCTTCGGGGGCATCGATATCCATCGGCCTGCTGCCACCGGCGTTGTTGACCAGGATATCGACGTGCCCCAAGGCAGCCAGTGCCGCGTCGGCGATCTTCCGGGGACCATCGACGACCACGAAATCCTGCTCGAACACGGTCGGCCTGATGCCGCCGTCTGCCTCGATCTCGCTGGCGAGGCTGGCAAGAAGCTGCGGGTTGCGCGCTGTCGCGAACACGGTCACCCCCTCCCCCGCGAGCGTTTTCACGATCGCGCGGCCGAGGCCCTGGCTGGCGCCCGTGACGAGCGCGGTCTTTCCACTGAGTTGCAGGTCCATGAAATCAATCCTTCCTTGATGGCGATGCCTGATACGTTCGCCTCGCAACGTAGGGCAGCGCTCCGAACGTCAGAAGGATGGCAAAACAAACTTCAATGTTATCTAAATTGATAACAATCAGTCACACTTTCTGACATGGATGCCGATTGCGCCTTGTGCGCCAGGAGACAGGATCTTGGATTTCGTTCAGCAGCTTCGCATCTTTGTCGCGGTCGCCGATAATGGCAGCTTCGCCCGTGCAGCCGCGGCGCTACGCATGGCCCGGCCCGGCGTCACGAATGCGGTTTCGGCGCTCGAAGCATCGATCGGTGTGCGCCTGCTTCACCGAACCACCCGGCGATCGAGTCTGACAGGCGAAGGCGAACTGTTCTACGAGCGAGCATCGCAAATTCTGGCAGACGTGGCTGGGGCGCAGAACCTGTTCGGCAGTTCGGGACAGGCACCCAAAGGCCGTCTCCGCGTCGATATTCCGGTCGCGCTTGCCAAGCCGCTTATCATTCCGCGGCTACCCGAATTCATGGAGCGCTACCCGGATATTGAAATCATCCTTGGTGTCAGCGACCAACCGGTCGACCTGCTCGCCGAGGGCGTCGATTGCGTGGTCCGGCTGGGTGAGCTTTCTGCCAGCAGCATGATCAGCCGCGTCGTGGCGCATGTCCCGATGGTGTCGTGCGCGTCCCCGTACTATCTGGACGCGCGCGGTGTGCCGAAAACCGTTGAAGACCTATCCGCGCACCGCGCGGTGACATATTTCGCCGGGCGTGGTCGGAGCTCGATCGACTGGCATTTTGTCGTGGATGGCGAAGAACGGCCTGTCAGGATGCGCTCATCGATTCTCGTGAACGATTCCGAAGCGCTGGTAGCTTGCGCCCTTGCCGGGCTCGGGATGATCCAGGCTCTTCAGGCTGGCGTTGCCGACCATCTCGAAACTGGCCGCCTCGTCGAGATTCTGCCTCATCTGAAATCAGTCCGGCGCTCCGTTTCCGTCATGTATCCGAACCGCCAGTATCTGGCGCCCCAGGTGCGCGCATTCATCGATTGGATCAGCACGATCTTTGAAGTCTGATAGCCACTTATGCGATCAGCAGGCGCTGGCGCTAGAGAGTTGGCGCCGCTGGGCGCTCGCCGAAATTGATCGGTTGCAGCAGGCGGCCAACCTTCTCCCTCCACCAGCGATGGGCCGGATCACTATGGAGCCTGTTGTGCCACCACAATATGCCGGTAACCGGCGGAAGTTCGATGGGCGGGTCGACGTACGCGAGCAAGCCAAGAGCTTCGCCACGCGCCGCTACGCTGAAGGGCACCATTGCCAGCAAATCCGAGTGAATGACATATTGCGCAGCCGCATGCGCGCTCCCCAGCGTGAGGGCGACGTGGCGCGCGAGCCCCACATTCTCCAGGGCGGTATCGGTGGGGCTGGTGCGTGCGCCCGGCATCCGGATCGAAATTTGCGGTGCGCTAAGAAAATCCGCGAGATCAATATGGCCGTGCTTCAGCAGCGGATGGTCACGTCGGCCAATGCAGACGAAACGCTCCGCGAAAAGCTGCGCGCGCATCACCGCGCTCTCAAGTTTCAGCGTTTCGTCGGCATAGAGCGTGGTCAGCGCCAGATCGAGCGATCCGGAATCCAGCAATTCCGGCAGGGCAGCCAACACCGAGGACAGCTCGAACCTCGCCTTCGGCGCCTCGGCGATCAGACCGGGAAGCACATCCGACAATTGCCCGACCACAATATGTTCCGGCGCGGCCAGGGAGAATCTACGGGTGGAGGTCGCGGGGGTGAATTCGATTGGTTCCGCGATCAGGCGGTGAAGGTCGGTCAGGCCGGCGCGCAACAATGGCCGCATCGACTCCGCGCGGGGCGTGGGCCGGAGTCGCGATCCACTTCTCACAAGGAGAGGGTCGGACGTGCGCCGGCGCAGTTCGGCCAGAGAGTGGCTGATTGCCGATGGCGTGACATTCAAGAGAGCCGCCGCCTGCTTGACGCTATTTGTCTCCAGGAGCGCGTCGAGCACCCGCAAAAGCCGGAGTTCGATGTCGTCAGGGCGATCTGCTCATATGCATTGTCCGGAAGTGAGGCGTACGCCACGGCGATCCGCGAGCGCCCCATGTTGAGTTGGCTTCATGTTGGGATGAGCCTGCATGAGCTGGGAATAGCCTGGCCGGCACGCTAGAGCGCAACGACAAAATCCTGCTCCCAGCCAAAAAGTTGCTCAGCATGCCGAAGGTGGAAATGAAAGCGGTCGACGCCGCCCGCTCCGAAAAGTTGAAATCCCTGGATGCGACCTTGGACGCGATGGTGTCCGATGGCGGCCTTCCCTATGTCGTTGCTGCTCTCGGCAATTCGGCAAGCCCCATCTGGTCCGGCGCGGCGGTCGGGCGGAATGGCGGCTGGCGAAGACACGATTTTCCGCATTGTCTCGATGAGCAAGGCGATTGGCGCGACTGCCGCCTTGATCCTTGCCGATCGCGGCCGGCTTGATTGGGATACGCCCGTCGAGGAGATCCTCCCTGATTTCGCCAAACTCGTGGTGATTGAAAATGGACCGGAAGGGCAGGTTCGCCGCCCCCCAAGGACGAAAGCCAGGTTGCGGCATCTCGCAACCCACACCTCCGGTCTGGCTTATGAATTCTGGGATGGCGAGGTGGGCCAATATCTCTCGGAGAATGCGATCCCTTCGATCGTCTCCGGTCAAAAGGCTGGGCTGGGCTATCCGCTCGCTTTCGATCCCGGCACGCGCTGGCAATATGGGGGTGGCGCCGATTGGCTCGGCATGGTCGTCTCCGCCATCGATGGCCGCGGCATCGACCGTTTTTGCATTGAGGAGATTTTCGAGCCGCTCGGCATGACGAGCACGAGCTTCGAACTGAATGCGGCAGACGCTGACCGGCTGGGCGATCTCTCGGCACGAAAGGAGAGCGGCGAACTGGAGCCCAGTGTCCTGAACCTTGATCCGCCCGCCACTCCCGAATTCTATGGGATGGGGCATGCCCTTTATTCGACCGCTCCGGACTATTTGCGCTTCCTGCGAATGTGGCTGGGCATAGGGAGCCTCGACGGCGTTCGCATCCTCGGCGAAACGACCGCCCGCGATGCGTTGGAGAACCAGATCGGGAGACTTCGCATCGAACCTCGGTCTACCGTCTTTGCCCCCGCGACTGCCGATCTTGACCCGATGCCCGGTGTCGAACTCTCCCATAGCCTGATGGCCGCGAGAACGGAGCAGCAAGTGCCGGGGCGTCGTGCGGTTGGCAGCGCTTTCTGGGGCGGTGTGCTCAATACCCATTTCTGGCTCGACCCGACGAATGATCTGGCCGGAGTATTTATGACCCAGGTGACGCCCTTCCTCGACGCCTATGTCATGCGGGATCTGGCGGAGTTCGAGCGTCTTTCGTACGCGCTCGTGGTATAAGATCCCATCCTGATCAGGTCCGGCGGCGTATGGCTGATCCAACAGAAATTTGGACGATCCAATAAAATAGACGGACGGCAAATCCTGACGCGCACGGGTTGGTTGGTCTAGCACTGGAGCCCGCAGCCCCCGATGGGTAAGGGCTCGAACGGGAATTATGCCAGTGAAGATAGAAGGAAGCGTCGCTCTGGTCACCGGTGCTAACCGGGGGATCGGCAAGGCATATGTCCGCGCACTGATCGAACGCGGCGCCCGCAAGGTTTATGCGACCGGTCGCAATCCCGAGGCGCTCGACATCGAAGGCGCAGAGCATATCGCGCTCGATATAACGAATCCGGCGCAGATCGCGGCCGCAGCGGCGATCGCCGGCGATACGACGATTCTCATCAACAACGCCGGCATCGCCACGAACCAGAGCCTGATGTTCGGCGACCTGGATTTGATCCGGCTGGAGATGGACACGCATTTCTTCGGGCTTCTCGGAATGGTGCGGGCCTTCTCGCCCATTCTGGCGCACAATGGCGGCGGCGCCATCGTCAACATGCTCTCGCTGACGTCCTGGTTCAGCTATCCCGGCGCGGAAGCATATTCGGCCGCGAAGGCGGCGGCGTGGAGTCTCACCAACAGCATCCGCCTTGAGCTCGCGAAGCAAAATACGCTTGTCGTGGGCGTGCAACTCGGCGCGACCGACACCGACATGATGAGGGGCATCGACATGCCCAAGAATGATCCCGCAAACGTTGCGAACGCCGCGCTGGATGCAATCGAAGCGGGCGACTGGGAAGTGCTCGCCGACGACATGACACGACGGATCAAGAGCGCCCTGTCGCTGGACCCCAAGGCCCTCTACGCTGATCTGATCGGTTAGCGACGAGGCATCTCCGCGACTTTCCGGGCAATGGCCCATCCGATTGAATTGATTGTTATCGGATCGTCCAATAGCAAAGCTGCATGGACATCCTCGGGGACATGCTGACATCGATGCAGGTGGAGAATGCGCTCTTCGCGCATCTTCGCTTCCGCGAGCCTTGGGGAGTGGCATTCACGACGGGCGACGAGGCGCGCCTGATCGTGGTCGGCAGCGGTGCATCCTGGCTTCTGGCCGACGGCTTTCCGGAGCCCATATGGGTCGAAGCGGGCGATTGCCTGATCATCAAGGGTGGCGCCGGCTTTACGATGGTAAGCGAGCCCGGCGTGGAGATCGTTCCCTGCGAGACGGTATTCTCGACAATCAACGGCCTCACGCATGAATATGGCGGCAACGGCGCGGTCACGGAACTGGTGTCCGGTCGATTCCACTTCGACGCTGCCGCGGCCGAACCGCTTCTGTCCCTCCTGCCCGCAATCTCGCTGCTGAAGTCTGCTGAAGTACGCGGCCCCTTGATGCGGACGACCCTCGAACTGGTCGGCCTTGAAACCAAATTGGATGGCATGGGCGCTGGCCTTGTCGTCAGACATCTGGTCAACGCGCTTTTTGTGCAGGCACTTCGCGCGTGGTGCGATACAGAAGGAGGCCAAGCGCCCGGCTGGCTGGCAGGATTGCGCGACGCGCGCGTTTCCCGCGCGCTTGGTGCCTTGCACGCTGACATCGCGTCTCCCTGGACGATTGCCGAACTCGCGCGGCACGCGGGAATGTCTCGCTCCAGCTTTGCGGTGACGTTCAAGAACGTGCTGGGAGAAACGCCTGTCGAGTATCTGACTCGCTGGCGTATCTACCGCGCGAAGCTTCTGCTGCAGCAAGGGATTGCCACCTCGGATGTGGCCCGGCGCGTGGGATATGAGACGGACGCGGCACTGAATCGCGCCTTCAACCGCATAGAGGGGACCGGCCCGGGAGCCTGGCGCCGCGTCAATAGAGTTGGGCCGAAGACAGGGCCGATCTGTTGATGGAACCCAATGGAAGATATTGCAGGGCGTAGACTCGAAAATGGAAAGCACGTCGTGGATTGGAATGATCTCCGGTATTTTTTAGGAGTTGCCCGAAGCGGAAGCCTAACTCGGACCTCCGCCGATTTGCGGGTCAGCCAGTCCACGGTCAGCCGGCGCATTTCCGAATTCGAAGCAAGTTTGGGAATGACGCTCTTCGCACGTCACCAGACGGGCTATTTCCTCACCGATGCCGGGCGCGAAGTCCTGCGGCATGCCCAAGCCGTCGAGGACAGCATCCTGGCGCTGGAACGCGGCGCTACAGGTCTCGACAAGGCGCCGGCCGGAACCGTGCGGCTCGCCACATCCGACAGTCTCGCAACCGACCTGATCATCCCTGCCATGCCGGCTTTCCGGGCACGATATCCGCACATCTGCCTCGAGATCATCACCAGCACGGTCGCGGCGGAACTTGGGCGGCGCGAGGCCGATATAGCCCTTCGCGTCGTGCGGCCAACGCGCGGAAACCTGAAGGTCAGACGCGTGGGGCACATGACCTACTCGGTCTACGGAAGCCGCGCCTATATCGAGCAGCACCCGGTCATCGAAGGCGAGCCCCTGGGGGGACGGCACTTCATCACCTGGGATGAGAGCCATGCCCATCTGCCGGCGGCGGCATGGCTTGAGCGGGAGTATCCCGATTGCCGGATCGCATTGGCTACGACCAGCTTGCCCACCCAGATCGCTGCCGTCCGGGCCGGGCTCGGGCTGGCCGTGATCCCCGATTTCCTCGCCGCCGGCGAGGACTTCATCAGTATGGTCCCTGCCGATCAGATGTTCAGCAACGAAGTCTGGCTGGTAACGCACGCAGACCTGATCGCGTCCGCCCGCATTCAGGCGGTCGGCGATTTTCTCGCCGATCAGGTGAAGGCGAACCCCGACCTGGCCCGTTGATCGATGGCCGCTGAAACGTGCCGGACAGCGGACATGCGATCATGTTGTCCGCTGCCCGAAATCCTCAGGCACCTTCGGCCGCGGCAAACGCATCCAGCGTGCGGGTGGAATAGACAAGGGCGGCGCCGGCATTGACGCTGATGGCGACGCCGAGCGCTTCGGCGATTTCCTCCCGCGTGACCCCGAGCTTCCGCGCCGCATCGGTATGGACGGTGATGCAGCCATCGCAGCGTAGCGAGATGGCGACGGCCAGCGCGATCAGTTCGCGGGTCTTGGCATCGAGATGGCCGGTCTTCTCGCCTGCTCCGCCAAGGGCCATATAGCCGCGCACCGTGTCCGGGCTCAGCTTGCCGAGTTCGCCGACGCCCGCGAACAGTTGCTGGCGATATGTGTTCCAGTCGTGCATGTGCATGGGTAACCTCCGTTCGATGGTGAATGTCTCGCCCGCGCAGCATCGCGAACATGCCTGGAGTGCGGACGTCGATGTCGTTGGTTGGCGCGGGTCGTCTCAGTCGCGGCCCGCATTGTCCTCGAAGAATTTCAATGTCCGTTCCCGGGCCAGGCGCACATCGGCCGGATCGGCGTCAGGGCCTTCGTTATTGAATCCGTGTCCGGAATTTTCATACGCATAGACCGGCACGTCGGGATGTGCCGCAGTGATGGCGGCAATGCTCGCGGCAACCGGGATATACGGATCCCTGGCGCCGAAATGGCAGATGACGGGGCATCCCAAAGCCATCTCCGCCGAGGCGGCAACGCCTGCGCCATAATAGCTCGACGCCGCCGCGAGGCCATTCGTCCGTGCGGCGGCGCGCCACGTGATGGTGCCGCCATAGCAATAGCCGACAAGGAAGACCGGCCCGCTGTCCTTCAGCGCATCGATACAGGCCTGCACATCGGAAATCGGATTATCGTCGCCGTTCTCCGCCGCATAGCGCAGCCCGATCTCCAGGCCCTCGGCATTATGGCCGGCGACGAATCCTCGTTCCTGTCGGTCAAACAGCGAAGGTGCAATGACCTCGAAACCAAGGCAGGCCCAGCGGGCGACATCCTGCCGGACAGCCTCATCGAGACCGAATACCTCCTGAAGGACGATCACGCCCCCCTTGCGCGTCGTTTCCGGCGATGCGCGCAGGGCCGTGAACTCAAATCCGTCGATCTGCGACTTCAGGGTTGTCGGCTCGATCATGGTATCTTCCTTGGTATGCTATTGACGAAGAGGCGCAGTTTCGCGCCGCAGGTGGATTGAGCCGACGATCATTCAGGCTGGAACGAGCGCCAGAGAGCGTAGGAATCCTCGATGAAATTATACGCGCTCACCTTGCCGTCCCGGACGGAGCAGATGGCCGCGAAGTCGCTGCTAAACTCCCGGCCGGTGCTGAGAATGCGATGGGTGAAATGCCCTGTGAGCACGACCTGATCGCCATTCTCGAACGTGCGCTCGATCTGGAAGTCGAGAGGCTGGAAATTGAGCGGAAAGAGCGCCATCCACGCCCTGACCTCTTCCTTGCCGCGACGTACCGCCGACGGTCGGCACATCGGCGGCGCCCTGGACCTTCCAGACGACATCGTCGGTCAGGCACTCGAGCGTCTTGTCGACATCCTTCTTGAAGAAGGTTTCGAGATAATGGTTGACCACCTCGCCGGGGGTCTTTTCGCTGACTTCAGCCATCCTGAATCTCCTGTGCGCTCGCGGCCTTCTCCGGCGGATCAGCGATGCCCGCCGGCGAGCACGAAGAACTCGCCGGTGGTCCAGCTTGATTCATCGGACGCCAGATAGACGGCAGCAGGCGTGATATCGTCCGGCACGCCCAGCCGGCGCAGCGGCGTCTGCGCGATGATATTCGGTCCAAAGTCGGTCTGGAGAAAGCCGCCGGCCTGGACGCCTTCGGTGTCGACGACGCCCGGCTTGATCGCGTTGACCCGGATCTTGCGCGGCGCGAGTTCATTGGAAAGCGATCGGGTCAGGCCGTCGATCGCCCCCTTGCTCGCTGCATAGACGGAGGAGTTCGGCGCGCCGAACATCGTGATCGTCGAGCTCATGTTCACGATGCTGCCGCCGTCTGGCATGTACTTCACTGCCTCCTTGACGGCGAGCAGGTAGCCGAAAACGTTCAGTTCCATATGCTTGCGGAACAGCTCGATCGAGATGTTCTCCAGTGGCTGGAAATCATAGAGTCCGGCGTTGTTCACCAGGATATCGATGCGGCCAAACGCCCGGTTCGCCTCCGCGAAAAGCTGCTCGACCTCGGCGGGGTCGCGCATGTTCCCCTTGATGGCCACGGCCCGGCTTCCGGCCTCGACGATATCGCGGACGACCTTTTCAGCTTCCGCTTCGCTCGTTGCATAGTTCACCACCACCGATGCGCCTTCGGCGCCGAAACGTCGCGCGATCGCCGCCCCAAGCCCTTTGGCCGAGCCGGTGACAACGGCGATCTTTCCTTCCAGTCGCTTACTCATCGTTGTTCTCCCTGGTGTCAGCTGGCTTGCCCACGGGCGATGCCGCCTCTTCACCGACCGCGGTGATCCATTCCCGCACGCGCCACGCCGTCACTAGGCCGTTGGTCACGTAAGGGTCTGACTGGGCGAATTCCTCCGCGGTCACGGCGCTATCCGCCCTGAAGAGCAGGACGCCCGTGTCGAAAGGATCGGCAAGCGCGCCGGCGAGGACGAGTTCACCACGCGCGCTGGCAGCCCAGGCCCGCGCGAGATGCTGTTCGCGGACCTCCGCACGGCGGACCTCAAAGTCGGGGCCGTATTCATAGAAGAGCAGGAAGTGGCGCATGATGTCCTCGCCGGCGGGGAGCGCTCGATCAAGAGGAAGCCGTCTTGTCGGCCCACAGATCGACAGGTCCCAGACGGTCCGCGCCCTGGGTGGCAAGCATCCAGCCGGGATATTCCGGAGGCAGCTCGCTGACCGCATCGAGCTTGCGGATTTCTTCCTCGCTCAGCGTGATATCGATGGCGGCGATATTGTCCTCAAGCTGGCTCAGCCGCTTGGCGCCGACGATCACCGAGGTCACGACCGGCTTCGAGAGGAGCCAGGCAAGCGCGATCCGCGCCGGGCTGCAACCGTGCGCCTCCGCGATCAGGCGCAAAACGTCGATGACATTCCACGCGCGCTCCTTGTCGACGATCGGGAAGTCGAATTCCGAGCGGCGGGAGCCTTCGGGCGACTGGTTGTCGCGGCTGAACTTGCCGGAGAGAAGACCGCCCGCGAGCGGGCTCCAGACAAGCAGTCCCATCTTTTCCGCGTCGAGGAGCGGGCCAAGTTCCCGTTCCAGATCCCGTCCGGCGATCGAATAATAGGCCTGCAACGTCTCGAAGCGGGCCAGATTGAGGCGCGCCGAAATGCCGAGCGCTGTCGCGATGCGCCATGCCTGCCAGTTGGAAACGCCAATGTAGCGAACCTTGCCCTGGCGGACGAGGTCATCGAGCGCGCGCAGCGTCTCTTCGGTCGGCGTCAGCGTGTCCGTCGCATGGATCTGGTAGAGATCGATGTGATCGGTCTGGAGGCGACGCAGGCTTGCGTCGATCGCATCCATGATGTGGCCACGCGAGGCGCCGACATTGTTGCGGCCTTGCCCCATGCGGCTGTACGCCTTGGTGGCAAGCACATAATCCTTGCGAGCGATGCCCAGGTTCCGGAACGACTGGCCGAGCGTTTCCTCGCTCTCGCCGTCCGAATAGACATCCGCGGTGTCGAAGAAGTTGATCCCGGCATCGATGCTGGCCTTCACCAGCTCGTCGGCGCCCGCCTGACCGACATTGCCGATATGCTTGTAGACGCCGGTGCCGCCACTGAACGTCATCGTTCCGAGGCAAAGCTGGGAAACCAGCAGGCCCGTATTGCCGAGTGTCTTGTACTTCATGATTGCCTCCATTGAACGGGCCGGCATCGATGCCGTGCGCCGTTCCGCGTCGATCGAGTTGGTTTGGGGACGGCCCGGCTCCCAGGCGAGCTGAGGCTTGGGTCCATGCCGGGCTATCCCGCGAACATCATGCCGCTTCGCGTTCCTCGGGAGCGCCGAAGGCCGTGCGGACAGCCATGGTGTCGAAAAACTCCTTCACATCGACGATCAGGCCGTCGCGGAAGGTGAAGAGCCAATGGTAGATGTTGTCGTAGCTGCCGCCGGCCTTCAGGGGCATGTGGCCGCGCACGACGATCGCCACCCGATCACCCTGCGCCGTGATCTCGTCAATCTGGAGATCCAGCGGAGCGGACTGGGCTTCGACGAGCTTGTCCACCAGCGTCAGGAAGCTGGGCTTGTCATAGGTGCCGGAGAAGGTCGTGCCCGGCAGTATCCAGTAGCGTGCGTCCTCGGCCAACATGCTTGCCATGGTGTTCTTGTCGCCATGGTGGAGAGCGTCGAGATAATGCTTCAGGGTCGCGACGTTCGAATTGCCGTCGTCGGGCGCCTCGAAGATCTCGTTGACGTGCAGCGTGTCCAGAAACTCCTTGCCGCTCGCGAGCTTGCCGTCGCGGAAGTGGAGCAGGAAATGATAGTTGCTCTGATAACGGCGGCCATCCTTCATCGGCAGATCGCCCTTCGCGACGATCGACAGCCGATCGCCCTCACCGGTGATCTCCCGGAATTCGAGCGTCAGGGGACCGGCGGCATTCTCGAACAGCATCGCAAGATTGCCGAGGAACTGAGCCTTGGTGTGGGTGCCGGAGAATTTGTTGCCCGGCACGATCCACCAGGTAAGGTCGTCCGTGCTGATCTTCGACATCGTCTCGGTATCGCCCCGGCCCAGGGCCGCGAACCAGATTCTGGCGACTTCCTCGTGCTGCTGCCTGCTCATGAGACTTCTCCTTTTTTGGCGGTGACGATCACCCGCAGCTTCTCGTCCCGCTCGGAATTTGATGCCTCCACATTCGGAATAAAACAGAAGATATTGGGCAACTGTTTTCCATTTTTGGAAAGTTCGAACACATAACTTCCCAAGGACAGCTCGCGAGCGGCGGCTGTTAGTCCGGTCGCACCATGCGCGGCTTGAGCAGATCGCCAAGCCCCACACGATGGAGCATCTCGGCACGAAGGCGGTCGAGCACGGCGAAGCCGACATTGGCGCCGTCCTCGGTCGGATCATAGTGAATCCGGAACGGGCGCTCGCCGAACGGCGTGTCGACCACTTCCGCGATCATCTCGGCGACCGGCGCGGGATCGGCGTCATCGGGGACGATCTCGGCAAATGCCTTCTGCACCTGCTCGCCGAACCCTGCGTAGGGGCCGGCCTCATATTCGGCGAGACGCGCTTCGTCGGCCGGGCGGCCGGAGTGGGCGAAGTGGTTGGTGCCCTTGGTGAAGGCGCCGGGGACCACGATCGTCGTCTCGATGCCCCAGCGGGAAAGCTCCCGAGCATAGAGGACCGCCAGCGAATCCATCGCCGCCTTTGCCGCGAAATAAGGCGACAGATAGGGCGGCGTGCCACCGGCCGAGCTGGAGCTGGACACCCACACCAGCAGACCCTCGCGACGGCCGCGCATATGCGGCAGCACCGCGCGATTGACGCGCTGCGTGCCGAGCACGTTCACGTCATACTGCTGGGCGAACTGCTCGGGGGTGAAAGCCTCGGCGGGGCCGAACATCATGTGCCCGGCATTGTGGACGACGACATCGATCCGGCCGCCCTCGGCGATGATCTTCTCGACCGCGGCGTTGACCGACGGCTCGGACTGCACATCGAGTTCGACCGGACGGATGTCGCTGCCGCCGATGGCCGACAGCTCGGCGGCATTGCTGGCGTTACGGCCGGCAACGTCGCGCATCGAGGCATAGACGGTGTGGCCGGCACGGCCCAGGGCTTCGGCAGTCAGCCGGCCGAACCCGCTGGACGAGCCAGTGACGAGGATGATCTTGTTGCTCATGAAACGCGCTCCTTCCCAAAAGGGAGTTGACGTTATCTGCCTGCGGTTCAGACCATGCCGCCGTTGGCGCGCAGAACCTGGCCGTTGATCCAGCCGCCATCGGGACCGGCCAGAAAGGCCACCGCGTTCGCGATGTCCTCGGGCGTGCCGAGCCGCTCCAGCGGATTCATCTTCGACATATGCTCGATAAGCTCGGGAGACTTGCCATTCAGGAAAAGCGCGGTGGCCGTTGGCCCCGGTGCAACCGCATTGACGGTGATGCTCCGGCCGCGCAGCTCCCTGGACAGGACGCCGGTCAGCAGTTCGATCGCAGCCTTGGTGGCGGCATAGACGCCGTAGGTCTCGAGCTTGAGGCCGACCACGCTGGTCGAGAAGTTGATGATCCGGCCGCCGTCACGCAGACGCTTGGCCGCCTCGCGCATCATATAGAGGCTGCCCTTCAGGTTGATGGCGATCTGACTGTCGATCAGCGCGTCATCGCCATCGGCGATCTTCGCCAGCTTCATGATGCCGGCGTTGTTCACTAGCACGTCGACGCCGCCCGCTTCGCCTTCAACCTTGTCCCACATGCGCAGCACTGCCGCCGGATCGCTGACGTCGGCCTGCACCGTCAGCGCCATGCCGCCGGCGCCGACGATCCTGGCCGCCAACGCCTCCGCTTCGGGAGCGCCACCGGCATAGTTGATAGCCACGGTAAAGCCGTCGCTGGCGAGACGTTCGGCCACCGCCGCCCCTATTCCACGCGATGCGCCCGTGACAATAGCCACTTTATGGTCTGGCATTACTTCCTCCTTGACCTATCCATCCACGATTTTGGCTCAGAATTTACAGGAACAGAGTGTAATCGCGCGCGCGGATAGTTTCCTCGCACCGTGAAGGGTGCGCAACTTATGCGATCACACCAGCCCCGGATCAAAAGGAAATAACGGGACGAGGTGTTGAGGCAGATCGGATAATGCGAGGCTCGGGGCCAGGCATCGAGATCACACCTGGCCCAGAGCCATGGCGATGAAGGTGCGGAGCGCCGAAGAAACCCGGCGCTGTTGCGGATAGTAAAGCACCGGTCCCGTAAATCGCGGACACCAATCTTCCAGCACGCGAACCAGTCTGCCCGAAGCAATGGCGTCCTGCGCCACGTCCTCAAAGATGAATGCCGGCCCTATGCCGTCGATTGCCGCGGCCAGGGCCAGATCCTGATCGCCGACCGACACCCGCCCCCTGACGTCGAGATCGATCCGCTGGCCCTCCTTCTCGAACTCCCAACGGAAAATGCGGCCGCTTGGAAAGCGATAGCGGACGCATTCATGGGGAAGCAGATCATTCGGATGCAGCAATGGCCCATTGGCATCCAGCCAGGACGGCGTGGCGACCGCCGCGAACCGGCAATCCCTGCCCAGCGGAACGACAACCATGTCTTCCGGCACGCTTTCCAGGAAGCGGATTCCAGCGTCGAACCCGGCCCCCACGATGTCCACGATTCCGTTGTCGTCGACGATGTCGAGCGTGATGTCGGGAAATGCGGCGAGAAAGCGCGCCATCAGGGGCACGACCACCAAATGCGCCGCGTAACGCGACGTGTTGATCCGCAAACGACCCGAGGGCCGATCCCGGAACAGATTCATCTCATCGACCACGCTGCCCACATCGCTGAGCAGCGGCTCAAGGCGGCCAAGAAGATGCTCGCCCGCCTCCGTCAACGCGACGCTGCGGGTGGTCCGATTGAACAGGCTCACGCCGAGACGCTCCTCCAGCGTCCGGATCGCGTGGCTCACGGCGGAGGTGGAAAGGTTCAGGTCGCTGGACGCCTTCTGAAAGCTCAGCAGCCTGGCGACGGCCAGAAAGGTCACGAGATGCGGGAGGGTCGGTGGCGGCATGATTATCCTATTCTATTCATCACCGCATACTGAAATGGCCTTTTGTCATCAAGGAACGGCAATCCTAACTGTCCGCCAGATCGCATGATGCCGCCCCGGACAATCCGTTTCGCAGGCGACAGCGTCGTCGCGGCAGCAGCGCCGCCCAGGACGCCAGCCATGCGAAAAGGAGACGCAAATGGCTCAGGATTTCGCCGGTAAGGTCGCCCTAGTGACGGGTGGCGGCAGCGGCATCGGCCGGGCGGCCGCCCACCTCTTCGCCCGACGTGGCGCGAAGGTCGTCGTAGCTGGTCGCCGTTCGGAGGAACTGGCCTCCGTGGTGGCCGAGATCGAGAAGGATGGCGGCTTCGCGCTGGCGGTGCCCACGGATGTGTCGGACCCGGATCAGGTGGCCGCGCTGATCGAGCGGACGGTATCGCATTTTGGCCGGTTGGACGCGGCTTTCAACAACGCGGGCACCGAAGGCGCATGGGGTCCGATCGGCGAACTCAGCCCGGCGGATTTCGATGCCACGATGAACGTGAACCTCCGTGGCGTGTGGCTGTGCTGCCGGGCGGAGATCGTGCAGATGCAGCGGCAGGGACATGGCGGCGCGATCGTCAACACCTCGTCCTGGCTTGCCCATGGCGCGCTGCCAGGCTCGTCCATCTATTCCGCCAGCAAGGCGGCGCTCGACAGCATGGCGCGAGCGCTCGCCGTCGAGACGGCGGGCGAGCGCATCCGCGTGAACAACGTCAATCCCGGCGTGATCGAGACCGCGATGACCCGGCGGTTCATGGATGAGATCACGCAGCGTCCCATCACCGATCACACGCCCGCCCGCAGGCTCGGCGAGGCAAGCGAGGTCGCGGAAGTTGCCGTGTTCCTCTGCTCTGACGCCGCATCGTTCGTGACGGGGCAAAACATCCTTGTCGACGGTGCCTACACGATCGGCGGGCACCGGCCCTGGATCGGAGGCGACGACCTTCGGCCCGCGGCGTCCAGAAAATAGCCGACGCAGGGGGCTGTTCCCATTCTTTGAGGAGAGAGACGGTGACCGTGAGCGATCTCGACCAATTCCGAAGCGAACTCAATTCCATCGTGGCGGCGCAGCGCGCGGCTTATGAAGCCGACGGCTTTCCCGGCGCGCAGATCCGTGTCGATCGCATCCGGCGCGTCGTTTCGCTCCTTGCCCAGAACAAGGATCGGCTCGTAACGGCGATCTCCGACGATTTCGGCAATCGCGCCCGCGAGGAAACGCTCGTCGACATACTGGCGGCCGCGTCGGCACTGAAATTCGCGGCAGAGAATGTTCCGACCTGGATGCAGCCCAAGGCGCGGCACTCGATCACGCCGGGCGGCGAGGCAAGGGTTGAATATACGCCGCTTGGCGTGGTCGGGGTCATCGGGCCGTGGAACTATCCGATCACTCTTCTCCTCAGCCCGTTGGCCGGGATCCTGGCGGCCGGCAATCGCGCGATCCTGAAGCCCTCGGAATTCACGCCGCGGTTTTCGGATCTGCTTTCGGCGCTGATCAGCGAATCCTTCTCGCCGGACGAAGTCAGCACCGTGCTGGGCGGCGAAGGCAGGGGTGCGATCTTCTCGGAGGCGCCGTTCGATCATCTGATCTTCACCGGCTCCACGGCTGTCGCGAAGCATGTGATGCGCGCCGCGGCGAGCAACCTGACGCCCGTCACCCTGGAGCTTGGCGGGAAATCGCCGGTGATCGTGACCAGGCAGTTCGACCTTGCCGAAGCGGCAAGACGGATCATGACGGTCAAGGCCCGCAATGCCGGCCAGATCTGCCTCTCGCCCGATTATGTGTTCGTGCCAGCGGGCACGGAGCGGGCGTTCGCGGACGCCTGCGTCGAGGATTGCGGCAAGATGTTCCCGGAGGGCGTAGACTCGCCTCGCTACAGCTCGATCATTAGCGACCGCCATTTTCAGCGGCTCACGGCACTCGTCGACGACGCCCGCGCCAAGGGCGCGGAGATCGTCCAGGCGCTTGCACCGAGCGCCTCCGGCAACGGCCGCCGCTTCCCCCCTACCCTGCTGCTGAATGTCACGCTGGAAATGGCCGTCATGCAGGAGGAGATATTCGGGCCGCTGCTTCCGATCCTCCCCTATGACGACCTTGAGGATGTGACCCGGCAGATACGGTCCGGCCCGCGCCCGCTCGCGCTCTATTATTTCGGCGAGGATGACGAGACGGCGCGCAAGGTGCTGGACGGAACAGCCTCCGGAGGCGTGACCATCAACGACGTGATGGCGCATGTGTTCTGCGAGGATCTGCCTTTCAGCGGGATCGGTGACTCCGGCATGGGCGCCTATCACGGCATCGAAGGCTTCCGCACCTTCAGCCACGCGCGCGCCATCTATCGCCAGGCCCCCGGCGCGGCCGGCGTGGCGGCCGTCGATCTCCTCCGGCCGCCCTTCGGACCGGAATTCGAGGATTTCATTTCAAAGGCGATCCAGCCCTGAGCGAATTCCGCCCTGATCAAAGGAGCATATCATGAAGAAGAGAATTCTCGGCAAATCGGGTCTCGAGGTTTCCGCGCTGGGTCTCGGCTGCATGGGCATGAGCTGGGCATATGGCGCGCCGGGCGATCGCGGTGAGATGATCAAGCTGTTGCGCGACGCGGTGGATCTTGGCCTCACCTTCTTCGACACGGCCGAAGTCTATGGTCCGCTCGCCAATGAGGAACTGCTGGGCGAGGGGCTGGAGCCCGTGCGCGACAAGGTCGTCATCGCCACCAAGTTCGGCTGGAAGCTTGATCCCAATGGCGGTGCCTGGCCGATCGGCCTGGACAGCCGACCCGAGCACATCAAGGAGGTCGCGGACGTTTCGCTGAAGCGCCTGCGGACGGACCATATCGACATCTTCTATCAGCATCGCGTCGATCCTGAGGTGCCGATCGAGGATGTGGCCGGCGCGGTCGCCGACCTGATCAAGGCCGGCAAGGTCGGCCATTTCGGTCTGTCGGAGGCGAGCGCGTCGACCATCCGCCGCGCGCACGCGGTCCAGCCGGTGACGGTGGTCCAAAGCGAATATTCGCTGTGGACCCGTGATCCGGAGGCCGAAGTCCTCCCGACGCTGGAAGAGCTTGGCATCGGTTTCGTGCCCTATAGCCCACTCGGGCGGGGTTTCCTCACCGGCGCGTTCAGTGCCGGCACGCAGTTCGCCGCCGATGATTTCCGGGCCGGCAATCCGCGGTTCACGGCGGAGGCGTTGCAGAAGAACGCCGCGCTGGTGGAAACGCTGAAGGCGATCGCCGGACCGAAGGGCGCGACGCCGGGCCAGCTCGCGCTCGCGTGGCTTCTCGCCCGCAAGCCCTGGATCGTTCCGATCCCCGGCACGCGCAAGCTGTCTCGGCTGGAGGAGAATATCGGCGCTGCCGACCTCGACCTCAACGAGGCCGATCTCGCCGCGATTGAGGCTGCGGTCGAAGGCAACAAGGTAGAAGGTCAGCGCTATCGCGACAATGAGCTGTCGATGGTCAACCTCTGACGGCGCGCGGCGCTGCGGGTGACCGTGGCGCCGTCCGCTCGCCCATCTTGAGGATGGGCTTCAGCAGGACAGATATGATGATTTACGAACTCAGGGAATACACGACTGTCCCCGGCAAGATGCCCGCGATGGTCAAGCGGTTCAACGATGACTCGCTGCGCATTTTCAGGAAGCACGGCATGGACGTAGTGTTCATGTCCCTGACCCAGTTCGGCACGGATACGATTAACGAGCTGGTCTATGTCCTGAAGTTCGAGTCCGAGCAGGACATGGCATCGAAATGGGCCGCGTTCTACGCTGACACCGAATGGCACGCCGTTCGCGATTCCTCCGAGGCTGATGGCCCCCTCGTCGTGAAGGTCGGCAGGCGCGTGCTGAACCCGGATGCGTTCAATCTGCCCTGAACGGAAGCGCAATATCCAGAACCAGCGAGGTGCAAAAGTTCCGATGAAAGCGCCTGCAATGAGAGAGGTCTCTGGCAACAAGGCCTATCGGCTGCTGGAGGCCGGGCCGATTGTCCTGGTCGCGACCGGCGATCAGGCGCGACCCAATCTCATGACCATGGGTTTCCATATGGTGATCCAGCACGATCCGCCGTTGATCGGGTGCGTGATCGGGCCGTGGGACCATAGCTTCACGGCGCTGCGCGAAACCGGGGAATGCGTCATTTCGATACCGGGCGCGGACCTGGCTTCCAAGGTCGTGGATATCGGAAACTGCTCGGGTGCGGACGCCGACAAGTTCGCGCGCTTTCACCTCACCGCAATTCCGTCCCGATCGGTGCGTCCGCCATCCATCGCCGAATGCCTCGCGAACATCGAATGCGTCGTGGCCGATGACACGATGGTCGACCGCTACAGTCTCTTCGTCCTCAGCGTGAAGACCATCACGGTCAATGACTCGCGAAAGGAACGCCGGACATTGCATCACAATGGCGACGGAACCTTTTCCATCGACGGCACGACCATCGATCTACGCAATCGCATGGTTCGCTGGAAGCAATTCCAAGTCGACCTGTAAGGAGTAGGACGCCGTGCCGCAGACCCAGTACGCCTTCGTGATCAAGGCGCCCGCGTACGAGATGGCGACGCATCATGCGATCCTGGAATCGCCTGCATTTCGGACGCGCATCATTGGCGTGTCGTCGCAAAGCGGTGCCCTGGCGGCAGTCGATCGGCTTGTCGAGGACGGCGTTGAGATCATCGAGCTGTGCGGCGGATTCTCACCGAAGGAGGCGGCCGATATTCGCGAGCGCGCCGGGCTGGCGGTGTCGGTCGGATTAGTAGTCTATGCCGAATAGACGCCCTAGCCGGGAAACACGCCTGCGCCGCTCAGGCCTTCAACATGTCAATCACCGCGCGGAGCCCGGCGGAAAGATAGCGGCGGCTTGGATAATAAAGAAACAGTCCGTTATCGGGCGCACACCAGTCGTCCAGGCAACGAACAAGCGCGCCGCTCGCCACATGCTGCATCACGCGATTGTCCCAGACATAGGCGAGGCCGCACCCCTGGAGGGCAGCCTCCACCATCAATTCCTGATCGTCGAGGGTGACGGGACCGTCCACCTCGACATCGATCGCCTCTCCGTCCTTCTCGAACTGCCAGTTGTAGATGGCGCCACTGGGGTAGCGGTATCGAATGCAGCTATGCTCTCGAAGATCGGCTGGTTTCGCGGGCAGGCTGCGGCCGTCCAGATATTCCGGCGAGCCGACGACCGCGAAGCGAAGCGCCGGCTTGATATGGACGGCGATCATGTCCTGCATCAATCGCTCGCCAAAGCGAATGCCCGCATCGAAGCCGTCCTCGACGATGTCGACCAGACGATCCGTCGCCACGATGTCGAGGTGCAGGCCAGGGTTCTGCTTGATCAGCGGTCCCATCACATCGTGCAGAACGAAGGGGGCGATGGAGTTCGGAATATTGATCCGCACTGTTCCGAACGGCGTGCCCCGAAAGGAATTCAGACTGTCCAGCGCCTGTTCGATCTGACCGAAGGCGGGCTGCAGTTCCGAGAGAAAACGCTCGCCCGCCTCGGTGAGCGAGACGCTGCGCGTCGTCCGATGGAAAAGCCGGACGCCGACCCGCTCCTCAAGGTTGCGGATTGCATGGCTGATCGCCGATGCGGCGACACCTCGCTCCACCGCCGCCTGCTTGAAGCTCCTGAAGCGCGCCACCGCCAGGAAAATGGAAAGTTCCGCGAGTTCCGTGCCGTGCATAGCGCCGTTCGATTGCTATTTCACATTCACTACTATGGTCACAATTCATCGTCTAATCATATCTGTCCGGTCTCCATAAATGGGTCGCACCGGAAGATCGGCTCCATCGGTTGGCGCCCCGCCCGGCTGAATATTTTCACGCATGGAGGTCGAAATGAACAAGGCTCCCCTGAAAACGCTCGAAGGTAAGGTCGCACTGGTAACCGGCGCCAGTTCCGGCATCGGTCGTGCCACCGCGCTCGAACTCGCCCGTCGTGGTGCCAAGGTGATTGCCAGCGCCCGCCGCGGCGCCGAGATCGAGGCACTTGTGTCCGAGATCAAAAGCGAGGGTTTCGAAGCCACGGCCGTCGTCGCCGACGTGAACGTCGAGCAGAGTGTGATCGATCTCATCGCCAAGACGATCTTGACCTACGGCCGCATCGACATCGCCTTCAACAATGCCGGCACCGAGGGGGCGTTCACCCCGTTCGTCGAGCAAAGCAACGAAACCTATGACACGATCTTCAACGCCAATGTGCGCGGGGTGTTCTGGTCGATGAAGCACGAGGCCAAGGCCATGCTGGCACAGGGCGGCGGCGCTATCATCAACAATGCCTCGATGGGCGGTGTCATCGGTTTCGCCAACGCCGGCCTTTACATCGCCAGCAAGCACGCCGTCCTCGGCCTTACCAAGACCGCAGCGATCGAGCTGTTCAAGCAGGGCGTCCGGGTGAACGCCATCAATCCCGGCATCATCGACACCCCGTTCCAGGACCGCATCTGGCCTAGCGCCGAAGCGAAGTACGCCTTCGCCGCCACCACGGTCCCAGGCCGCGCCGGCACGCCGGAAGAGATGGCCACGGTCGTCGCCTTCCTGGCCTCGGACGACGCCTCGTTCATCTCGGGCCACGGCCTGCTGATCGACGGCGGCTACACGATCGCCTGACCCACAAACCACGCCGATGCCCACCATCGCGGCCTCCACGCCGCGATGGACGGAGCGTCGCGCCCATCAAATGCCGAATCCAGGAGAAATCCGATGAACCTGCTCAAGAAGATCGCGCTCGGCACTATCGCCACCACCGGCGCATTGCTGTCCGGACAGGCCGCCAACGCGCAGATTGCGCTCCAACCCAGCCCGAACGGCGAGGTCGCCATTATCGTCAACTTCGACGTGAAGCCCGGCGCCGAGGCCGAATTCGAACGGGTCTTCCGCCGCTCGGTGACCTGCTCGCGCCTCGAGCCCGGCAACATCACCTTCAACGTCCACAAGAACCTGGGCAGCGAGCGGAGCTATGTGCTCTATGAGGTCTGGCGCAACGAGGACGCGGTCAACAGCCACTTTGCCCGCCCGTACACGGTCGCGCTATTCTCGATGTTCGATCGTAACCTTGTCCGCCCGATCACCGAAGGCGGCCTGCACTTCGTCCAGGACCTCGACCCGCAGCCGCGCTCCGCGCTGGCCACCACGGACCCGACTTCGCTCGCCGAGTGCCGTTGATCGGGGCGTCACCCACGCCTGACGGCGCCGCCGCTCTCAACGGGCGCGCGTCGCCGTCCAAGCCAATCGGAGACCGAATGATGACCACGCAATCACCTTCCGGCGTTCCGACGCCTGCCAACGGCACCCAGCTCACCCTGATCGCCTTCATCCGGGCGAGGAAAGGCATGGGCGACGAACTCGGCCGGCGTCTCTGGACGCTTGTCGAGCCGGCCCGCGCCGAGCCGGGCAACATCAACTATGACCTGCACCGCTCGAACGAAGATCCCGACATCTGGGTGCTCTACGAGAACTGGAAGGATGCGGCCGACCTGACTGCGCACTTCGAGCTTCCGTACATGAAGGCGTTCGTCGCCGCGCTCCCGGAGGTTCTGGAGGGCGAGATGGACCTGCGCCGCTGCGCGATGGTCACCACCGCCGCTGCGAAAGCCTGATCGGCCGCCGCGCCGGGCAGCTGGCGCGGCCACCATTCTCCTGCAGAAGGATGACCCCGATGAAACTGTTCGAAACCGTTCCCCTGCGCAGCGTGACGCTGCGAAACCGCCTCGCTGTTTCCCCGATGTGCCAATATTCGGCACGGGGCGGGTTCGCGAGCGATTACCATCTCATCCACCTGGGCCGCTTCGCGATGGGGGGCTTCGGCCTCGTCATGGTCGAGGCAACCGCTGTCCTTCCTGAAGGGCGCATCACGCATGGCGATCTCGGCCTGTGGTCGGATGCTCATGTCGATGGCCTCGAACGCATCGCCACGGCGCTGAAGGCATCCGGCGCCGTCGCTGCCATCCAGCTCGCCCATGCAGGACCGAAAGCGGCAAGCCAGCGCCCGTGGGAAGGCAATGGACCGCTTTCCCAAGCTGATTTCGATCGTGGAGAGCATCCGTGGCCGGTCGTCTCCGCATCGGACAAGCCCTATGGCGAAGGCTGGCTGAAGCCGATGGCGCTGACCCGCCCCATGATGGACGACGTGAAAACCGCGTTCGTCGCGGCAGCGAAGCGCGCCCTCACCGCCGGCTTCGACGTGGTCGAAGTGCATTGCGCGCACGGCTATCTGCTCAACAGCTTCCTGTCGCCGGTCACCAATAACCGGTCGGACGCGTTCGGCGGCGATCTTGAAGGTCGCATGCGCTTCCCACTCGAGGTGGTGCAGGCGGTGCGCGAGGTCTGGCCTGACGACAAGCCGCTGTTCGTCCGGGTGTCCGCGGTCGACGGCCTGCGTGAAGGCATGTCGATCGACGATACCGTGGCGTTTGCGCGGCAGCTCAAGCTATTGGGCGTCGATATCGTCGACTGCTCCTCGGGCGGCATTGTGCCGCGTTACGAGTACCCGTCCAGCTATGGCTATCAGGTGCCATACGCTTCGCGTGTCCGCGCCGAGGTCGGCATCAGCACCGCAGCCGTTGGCCTGATCGTCAATGCCCATCAGGCCGAGGCGGTCG
Organism: Sphingomonas sp. dw_22; assembly: GCF_018449795.1. Lineage (GTDB taxonomy): Bacteria > Pseudomonadota > Alphaproteobacteria > Sphingomonadales > Sphingomonadaceae > Sphingomonas. The sequence goes on along the minus strand of NZ_JAAVVE010000004.1, from coordinate 50,674 downwards.
TTGCCGAAGGCCATGCCGACATCGTCGCGATCGGCCGTGAAGCGCTGGTCGATCCCAACTTCCCGCTTCACGCAGAAGCCGAGTTGGGAGCGGCAGATCCGGCAAATCCCTATGGGTCCTTCCCCGTGCAGGCCACCTGGTGGCTGCAAGGACGTGCCAATCAGATCAAGCAGTTCTCGGCGACGCCGGTTGCGGCCAAAGGCTGAAGCCTCCCATGGCGCGCGCTTACCCTAACGTTGTAAATAGGCGTCCAACCGGGACCCCTTATCGGCGTCGAACAGGGACCCCCTTTTCGATTGGCAGGACGAGGATGACGAGCGCTGGGTTCGCGCTGGTTGCGGCGTAGGGCGGGCGTAGCCCGACCGGAGGCGCAACCAGCGCGAAGCACTCCTGATCGACTGCCTGGGCGTCAGCTGCGGTGTTTGAGGCGCCAGCTGTCGTTGCCGGTCTCGACGATGTCGCAGTGGTGGGTGAGCCGGTCGAGCATGGCGGTGGTCATCTTGGGATCACCGAACACGCTCGGCCACTCGCCGAACGCCAGGTTGGTGGTGATAATCACCGAGGTGCGCTCGTAGAGCTTGCTGACGAGGTGGAACAGCAGCTGGCCGCCGGAGCGGGCGAACGGCAGGTAGCCGAGCTCGTCGAGCACGACCACATCCAGCCGCGAGAGGTGGGCCGCCAGGGTCCCGGCCTTGCCGATCCGGGCCTCTTCCTCGAGCCGGTTCACACATATGCAGCGAAATAAAAGCTGGATGCCTGCTTATTTCGCAACCTGGCTGAAGCTACCGTTCTGCTACCGGCCACCCTGATATAATCTATGCTGATGACAAATGCTGGAGACGCTCGACGGCCAAAGCGGTGCGGCCGGCGTTGTCGCGGTGCCTGATTTCAGTGTTGATCTGTGGATCCAGCGCTGGAATCCGGTGGTGTATGGAGTGAAGTGCGAAGAGGCTGAGAAGCTCATCAAGGATCCCGTGATCGAGGACGCGCTCAAGTCAATCACCTTGCAGAGCAACATCGGGTACAAGTGCTCCCTCAATGTCCACCGGATTCGAAAACAGCGTCCGGCGGAAAAATCTAGGAGCAGGTTGGGCGCTTTCAAGAGGGTCTTCGGGCAAAAATGCGGCCCGCAAACCGAGGTTCTTGCGCCCGCGACGTAGTGAGGTGCTCCCCGAAGTTTGACGGGATGCCAAGCTAATCCCGCCCCTGGCAGACGCGACAGATCGTTGAAATCAATGGTAATTTCCACTATCGATCCCCTGTCCGATCAGCGAGGTTCGTACAGGATGTTCGCTTGGCCTTCCGCTTGCACTGGCAAGAAAAGGCCCTGGCCAGTGACCTTCAGGGGACCGTTCACAACGGTCGATACATCGGCGGAGAGGATGAAATCTCCTTCACGGTGTTCGGCAATCGCCTTCCGGGCGGCGACCAGTACCTTCTGATAGTCGCGACCAAAGTCATGTGTGAGCGATGCGCGCAGGCTTCCCAGAACAGCCTGATCTCCGAACAGCGCGAACAGAAGGTTGACTGTCTTACTGTCGGTCTGTCCGGCGATCTTCAGATCGCGCACCTTGACGATCTGCGAGTTGACGTCGTTGTAGGGCACGGCCGACAGCCAGATCTCGCCGCGCGTGCTGGCCAGCATGCCACCATGTTTTCTCGCTTCAGCCTTTATACCAACGGCCAGGCGTCCGCCCTCGGTTGCATAGATGGTGACCTTGCCGAACTTCGCGTCGACCGGACCGATCCCGGTCAGCGTGATCCCCTTCTTCGCCAGCTTGCCGAGAGCGCGCTCGACCACGGGCTCAAGCTGCTCGAAGTCGGCCAATACCGGGATGAAGAAGCGCAATCCTTCCGGACCGGAGGCCCGGGACGGCGACGGCAAGGGCGTCGGCTTGGGATCGGGGGGCCGACTGCCGACAAAGGTTTCGGTCAGCGCCTCGGCGGCGAGCACTATCTCCAGCTGGCGGCCGGACACGCGATAGCCACCGAACCCGAGCCGGCGCGGTGTGACCCGCATCCACACCGGCGGGCGCTCGCGGTTGAGCATGATCGAGGTGAATCCTTGCTTCCAGACGCCGGAGAGCTGGTCGCGCAGATGCGCCCTGGCGAGTTCCCTGGGAAGGTCGCGTTCAAGGCCGGCGATCACGGATTTGAGCTTCTCGTCCGCCTTCCCGGTGAAGCGGATCCGTTGACCGAGCAAGTCTATGCCGGGCGGGTCGGTCCAGTCATAGGCGATATCGACCTTCGCGATCGGCGACCAGTTGCTGTCGACGGAAAGCTTCGCAAGCGCGCGGACGGTGGCGGCCCCGGTTGCTGTCTCCTGCCGGATGATGCCGCCAACGTCCCGGGCGCTGATGGTAGCGCTGACGAGAAGCGTGATAGTGAGCGTATCGCCGCTTCCGCCCAGTCTGATACGCCCCCGCGTCACCTGCCCGACGATCCGGCAGCTAAGATCCGGGGTCACCTTCACCTTCCGCGCGAAGACCTTGACCCGCTGCGCGGGCACGCAGCGCGGCTCACGCCTGTCGATCTGCCACAAGATTCTTGGTGTACGCCGGTTGAGGCCATTCTCGATTTCGGCCAACTGCGCGATGACGGGAACGACGATATTCGAGCTTTGCTGCGGCATCTGGACTGCCGTATCGATCCGCGGTGGGGCGGGATTGCCGACATTCTGCCGGCATCCCGGCATCAGCAGTAGAAGCGCCAATACCCAGGAACAGTGGCCGTAGCGGCGCAACCTGCCGAGAAGCCCGCACATAGCCAATTCGTTCTCCATCCCACCGACGAAAGACATACCCGAGACCTTCGTTCCCTGGACAGAACGATCGGCGCCGCCACGGGTGTTGCTGTACGGGCTGGCCGGCGGCTCGTGCATTCTTGCCGCGGCTCGACCTGAGCGCCGGAACCGCATCAATAGCTCAGACGTATCGCGTCGGTACCGGTGTTGAGAGGATCGGAAGGCATGACAAATGCATCCCAAGCTGCGGTTATCGTCGTCGGAGCCGGGCCTGCTGGTCTGACGGCAGCGCTTTACCTCGCTCGCTATAGGCGCGAGGTTCTCGTCCTTCACGATGGCAATAGCCGCGCATTGCGGATTCCGAAGACGCACAACGCCCCCGGCTTTCCTGATGGCATTGAGGGCACTGAGTTGATCGACCGTATGTCCGCTCACGCCACCGAGTTTGGCGCCCGGATCGAACAGGCCGAGATCACGGACATCGAACGAACGGCGAAGGGTTTCCGTCTGACCTCGACTGCGGGGACGAGCTGGGAAAGCCGCGCGGTGATCCTCGCCAGCGGTATCTTCCTCAACCAGGTGGACCTGCCCCACGATGTGCATGAAGGGGCGATCAAGGCCGATGTCCTGCGCTATTGTCCGGTCTGCGATGGATATGAGCATAGCGGACGGAGGATCGGCGTGATCGGCTGCGATGCCGATGGTGCAGCCGAAGCGCTCTTCCTGCGCCAATATTCGGACGACATCACGCTGATGCCGCTCAGCCACCCGGAACTGTCCGGGGAGCAGGCGGCAGAAATGGCCGAGGCAGGCATCGCGGTGAAGACCGGCGCACTGGCCGCACTGGAGCCGCATGAGGACAGGATGGACGTGCGGCTTGAGGGACGGGACGCCGCTTTGACGTTCGATGTGATCTATCCCGCGCTCGGCTGCCGACCACGGGCCGAACTTGCCACGCAACTCGGCATCAGCCTCCTGGACGAAGGCTGCGTGCCGGCTGAGGCCGTCAAGGACAGCGGTGTCCGGGGTTTCTTCGCCGCTGGCGATGTCGTGGCCGGCCTCGACCAGATCAGCGTCGCCATGGGCCATGGTGCGATGGCGGCGACCAATGCCCACAACTGGCTGCGCGAGCAGGATCGGCACACGCTCCAGGCCACGGATTAGCCTGAGAGTGACTCGCAGCTGAGACGAGTGCGGAACCAGTTGCTGCTGGTGCGCGTAGCAGGTGAACAGTTGTTGGGGGCCATGATCCCTGGAAACACGAGATCCTGTCGCTCCCGCCTGAAACAGAGACAAGGAGAGGATTCATGGCCGTCAAAGGGAAGAAGCCGGGGGAAACGCCGAAGAAGGCTCCGGGCGCGCCCGGAGCGAAGATCGAGACAAGTTACGCGGAACAACAGGGTACCGGTGGCGAGACGCATCAGGTTGCCGGCGGCGATGTTGCCACACTGACCACGCAACAGGGCATTCCGGTTGCCGACGACCAGAATACGCTGCGCCAGGGCGCGCGCGGCCCGGCGCTGCTGGAAGACGCGCATTTCCGCGAAAAGATCTTCCATTTCGACCATGAACGCATTCCCGAACGCGTCGTCCACGCCCGCGGCTATGGCGCGCACGGCTATTTCGAGCTGACCGACTCGCTCGCGGGCGTGACGCGTGCCGACGTTTTCCAGCGCGTCGGCGAGCGCACCCCAGCCTTCGTCCGCTTCTCCACCGTCGCCGGCTCCAAGGGCTCGCCCGACCTCGCCCGCGACGTGCGTGGCTTCGCGGTCAAGATCTACACGAAGGAAGGCAACTGGGATCTGGTCGGCAACAACATCCCGGTGTTCTTCATCCAGGACGCGATCAAATTTCCCGACCTGATCCATTCGGTGAAGCCGGCCGCCGATCGCGGTTTCCCGCAGGCCCAGTCGGCGCACGACAATTTCTGGGACTTCATCTCGCTGACGCCCGAAAGCCTGCACATGATCATGTGGGTCATGTCCGACCGGGCGATCCCGCGCTCGCTCCGCTTCATGGAGGGGTTCGGCATCCACACCTTCCGGCTGCTCGACGCGAAAGGCCGCTCTACGTTCGTCAAGTTCCACTGGAAGCCGAAGCTGGGGATGCAATCGGTGATATGGAACGAGGCCGTCAAGATCAACGGCGCCGATCCCGACTTCCACCGCCGCGACCTGTGGGATGCGATCAGCAGTGGCGACTTCCCTGAATGGGAGTTGGGCGTGCAACTGTTCGACGATGCGTTCGCCGAGAAGTTCGCGTTCGACGTGCTCGATCCGACCAAGCTCATCCCGGAAGAGGAACTGCCGGTGCGGATCATCGGTCGGCTGGTGCTCGACCGGGTGGTCGACAATTTCTTCGCCGAGACCGAGCAGGTTGCCTTCTGCACCCAGAATGTGCCGCCGGGCATCGATTTCTCGAACGATCCGCTGCTGCAGGGCCGCAACTTCTCCTATCTCGATACCCAGATCAAACGGCTCGGCAGCCCCAATTTCACGCATATCCCGATCAACGCGCCCAAATGCCCGATGGCGCATTTCCAGCAGGACGGGCACATGGCCATGCGCAACCCTATCGGCCGCGCCAACTATGAGCCCAACAGTTGGGGCGCGGAGGGTGGCCCGCGCGAGGATCCGGCACGCGGCTTCCGTAGCTTCGCCGCTGAGGAGACCGGACCGAAGGCCCGGTTGCGGCCCGAGAGTTTCGCGGATCATTACAGCCAGGCCCGGCTATTCTATATCAGCCAGACACCCGTCGAGCAGAAACATATCGGCGACGCGATCACCTTCGAGCTGAGCAAGGTCGAGCGGCCCGACATCCGCTCGCGGGTGGTGTCGCATCTCATCCATATCGACGAAGGGCTGGCCGGAACGGTTGCGAACGGGCTCGGTCTTGAACTGCCCAACCCTGCCAGAGCGGCGCGGCCGACCAGAACCGATTTGCCGGTTTCCGACGCGCTGAGTATCCTCAAGAACCCGCCGCCCGGCTTCGCCGGGCGCAAGCTGGGCATCCTGCTCACCGACGGCGCGGACGCCGGATTGTTCAACGCATTGGTCACGGCGGTCGATAAAGCGAAGGCGGTCTACGAGGTCGTCGCCCCGAAGATCGGTGGCGCCACGCTCTCCGACGGCACGAAGGTCGCGGCGAAGCAGAAGATAGACGGTGGTCCCTCGGTGCTGTTTGATGCCGTAGCGATCCTCGCCTCGAAGGACGGTGCAGCGCTGCTCGCCGGCGATGTAACCGCGAAGGATTTCGCGACCGATGCCTTCGCACATTGCAAGTTCATCGGCTACACGGCCGAGGTAGCGGCGTTGTTCGAGAAGGCCGGACTGGCCGCCGATCTCGACGAGGGATGCATCAAGCTGGGCGGCAAGCGAGATGCCGAGACATTCGTGCAGACGGCCGGCGCGCTGCGTTTCTGGGACCGCGAAGCCAGGGTCGATCTCGACGCTGGAGCATAACGGCCTTGTCGGTTGGGCTCCGCCGAGGCCCACAGGCCACCTATGCCGTCGCCATACCGGCGCGCGATGAGGAAGGGCGCATCGTCCAATGCCTCGAAGCGTGCCGGATCGCCATGGCGCGATGGCCACGGCCCGGAGCCATCGCCCTTCTGGTCAACAACAGCGTTGATCGCACCGCTCAGCGCGCTTTGGCATGGGCGGACAAAACCGGCGCCCCGCTTCGGCTCGCCGAGCGATGCTTCCCTGACGAAATCGCGCATGCCGGGAGCGCGCGCCGCGCCGCGCTCGATCTTGCCCGCGTTCAGGTCGGCGCGGAGGGTTGGCTGCTGACCACGGACGCCGATTCGCGACCCGATCGCGATTGGGTCAGAGCCAGCCTCACTCCCCTGGCGAAGGGTCAGGCGGCCATGGTCTGCGGCGACATCGAACTCGATCCGCTGGAGTTCGCGCAACTGCCGTCATGGGCGACCGAGAAGGGGGCGGTCGAGGACCGGTATCGCCGAACGGCGCTGGAACTCACCAGCCTGCTGGACCCCGACCCTCTCAATCCCTGGCCTTTTCATGGCACGGTGTCAGGCGCCAGTCTCGCGATGTCGGCTGCCGCCTATGATCGGGTCGGTGGTGCCCCGCTCGTACCATGCGCGGAGGACCGCGCGCTGGTCCGCCGCTTTGTCGACCACGACCTGCCCGTCTTGTACGCCCCCGCGCCCCGCGTCGTCACCTCCTGCCGGCTCAAGGGCCGGGCGCCGGGCGGAATGGCCGACACCATCGCCTCCCGGCTGGCCGGCGGCGAGCATTGGTGCGACGAGACGCTCGAACCCGCTCGAAACACATGGTTCCGGGCGACGCTGCGTGCGAAGCTCCGCCGGGCGCTCCGTGATCACCGGCAACGCGATGCGGCTTTGTCGGAAGCTGGCCTGTCCGGAGAAGAGCGCAAACAGGCGCCAGCCTTCACAAGCTTCGGCGCCCTGTGGAGGTTCGTCGAGACTGTCAGTCCCGCACTCGCGCGCCGGCGGATGCTCTGGAACGAGATGGCGTCGGAACTGCCGCTCCTCGAGATGCTCCGTGATGAGGCGGCGGCGGTGATGACCCCGTCGACGCGGCTTCCGCCTGCGGAAGAAACTGCATGAGTACCCGGAGCATGCCCCTTCGCGACGCTTCGTCTCATGTCACAGCCCAGCACGACGCACTGATGAGCCGGTTGGCCGAGCGTGCCGACCTGGCTGAAATCGATCCCGCCGGTCTTGCGCCCGAAATTGACATGTTAAGGCATGCCGGTCTGCTGGCGGCTTGCCTGCCCGGCGATGACGGCGGCGCGGGCCTGGGGCTGCACGCTCGCTCCGCCGTGAGCGCGTTTGAGCTGCTGCGGCGGATGGGCCGCGCCAACCTCTCGGTGGCCCGGTTGTTCGAGGGCCATATCAATGCGGTGAAGCTGCTGTGCCTTTACGGTGAGTCCCGCTTGAGGGCGCGCATCTTCCCGGCTGTCCGGGATGGCGCGCTGCTTGGCGTCTGGGGCGCCGATGGACCCCGCCCGCTTCGCTACGCCCCGTTCGGCGACCACCTGCGGCTCGATGGCGAGAAGGTCTTTGCCTCCGGCCTCGGCCTGGTGCGCTTCGCCATCGTCACCCTGCGTGAGGACACGAGCGACGAGGGTCCGTCACGCCTCGCCCTGCTGGAGGTGTCCGATCCCCAACGCCAGGACCCGTCCGCCTGGAAAGCCTCGGGGATGCGCGCCACGGCCTCGGGCCGGTTCGATTTCGCGGGCATGGCGTTCGACCCGGACCAGTTCGTTGGCCGGCCGGGCGACTATGAGCGCGAGCCGCATTTCGAGGGCGGGATCTGGCGCTACTGCGCGGCGCATCTCGGCGGCGCCGAGGCGCTGGTCGATCTGTGGCAACACGCTCTTGCTGCGCGCAAGCGGCTGGACGATCCGATGCAGCTGACACGGTACGCCCGCGCGGTCTCCCTCTGCCGCGCGATGACGAGCCTGTTGCGGGAGACGAGCCAGACCGTCGAGGCGGCGGTGAACAGCGATCCGGCCGCCACCGACGCTGCGGTCGCCGATGCCCTGCTGGCACGGCAATTCGTCGAGGAAAGCTGCGTCGAGATCCTCCAGCTTGCCGAGAAGTCGTTGGGCACGGCAGCCCATGTCCGCAGGACGTCAATCGAGCGCATCCGGCGCGATTTGTCGATGTTCCTTCGCCAGGCGGCGCCTGACGCCAAGCTGCTCAAGGCCGGGCGGCTGCTCGCCGCCGTGCCCGCCGGATCGCGGCCTTGGTGACGCCTTTCGCCGAGGGCGCCATCGTCCGCGCTGGAAGGCGGGCCAAGCCAATCTGCATCGACGCGATGACCGGTCCAGGGGCCGTGCTGGTCCTCACGCCGCATCCCGACGACGAATCGCTCGGGTGCGGCGGTGCGATCGCGGCAGCGAGCCGAGCCGGCAAGAGCGTCCTCGTCGTCGAGCTGACCGACGGCAGGATGTCCCACCCCAACTCGCGGCTTTTCCCGCGAGACAGGCTGATCGCCCTACGCCGCGCCGAATTAACCGAAGTCGTGGGACGCCTTACCCCCGGCGCGGCCGATGTCGTCATGCTCGGCTTTCCGGACCAGGGCGCGCCGGCGGCGCCCGCCGATCGCGCGGAGGTCAGGACTCGCCTGCTGCGAATGATCGACTCCCGCGGCGTGAGCGCCATCTGGACGACCTGGGAGAAGGATCCCCATCCCGACCATCGCTGCGCCGCGCGGATCGCCCGCGAAGTCGTGGGCGTGCAGCCAAGGCTCAAGCTCTGGCGTTATCCGGTCTGGGGACGGTTTGTCGATGATGTGCTGGAGCCCGGGGATTCCCTGTATCGCTTCGATACGACGGCCTTTCGGGCGGAAAAGATGGCCGCCATCGACGCCCATCGTTCGCAGATGACAAACCTCATTCCGGATGATCCCGAGGGCTTCGTCATGGACACCCGGGCCCGCCGCCATTTCCTCGACAGCCCGGAATTGTTCATCGGTGACGACGCCTATGTCTGAGCGCCGCGCAAGGTTCGACCGGCTCTACGCCCGGGACATCGACCCGTGGGGCTTTCGAACCTCGGGCTATGAGCAGGAAAAGTATCATGCGACCCTCGCGGCCCTGCCGCGATCCCGTTACGGCGTCGGCGTCGAGGCCGGATGCTCCATTGGCGAATTGACCCGGTTGCTGTCGTCTCGATGCCATTACCTGGTTGGTATCGACGTTTCTTCGGTGGCCCTGGACGAAGCGCTCCGACGCAACGCCGACCGGCCCAACATCCGTTTCCGTCGTGGTGAGCTTCCCGGCGCCTGGCCCGACATGCCGGTCGACCTCGTCGTCCTGTCGGAGGTCTTGTATTTTCTTTCCCCCCTCGAAATCGACGCCCTCGCCGGGCGATTGTCCCAAACCTGGTGCGACGGTGGAGATTGCGTGCTCGTCAACTATCTGGGTCCGACCGCGGAAAGCCTGCAAGGTGCGGAGGCCGCTGATTTGTTCATAGAGGCCCTGAAGAGGCGAACCAGCGTTCAACACCCGACCGGGACGACGCGAGGACAGTATCGGCTCGATGTCTTGATCCGGCCCCGATAGCCAGTCGCCTCTCCTGTATATCCATGGTTGCGTTGCTATAGATGGAACCACCCGGGCCAAGCTGACGTTGACGTTCGACGGCGGCATGCCGCCGCCAGCGGAAGAGGAAACGCCATGGCCAGAAAGCCTTCGAAGGCGGACCCGGCCCAGCCACGGTTCAAGGTCGAATATCGGGAGATCCAGGCCTTCGGAACTTTGAAGCGCCTGCCGCTTGGCCTGGAAGATAACGCCCGCACGCAGAGCGTCGGCGCGCTCAACCAGTTGCTGGCTGACACAATGACATTGAGAGACCTCTACAAGAAGCATCACTGGCAGATGTCGGGGGCGACTTTCTACCAGCTCCATCTGCTGCTCGATAAACACTATGAGGAGCAGGTCGCGCTCGTCGACCTCATCGCGGAGCGCATCATGGCGCTCGGCGGGATCAGCATCGCCATGGCGCCGGACGTCGCCGAGGCCACGAAAATCCCAAGACCGCCGAAGGGACGCGAGGACGTGCCGACGCAGCTGTCGCGCCTTCTCGAGGCCCACGAGCTTATCCTGAAGCAGGCGCATGAGGCCGCGGACGGCGCGGACGAAGCAGGCGATGACGGGACCAACGACCTGATCGTGAGCAATATCATCCGGACCAATGAGCCGCAGGTCTGGTTCATCGCCGAACATCTGGCCGAGACGGATCTGGTCCGTCCCGATTAGGTCGCCCGCGCGGATTGGCGGGTCCGAAGGTCCAACGGCTCCGGGCGACGCCGCCTGCGGCGCCGGGGTTGCTTACCGACGATATCGACACCAGCCTACTGGGCGATGATCGCCAGCAGTTCCCGGTCCAGTTCCTCCAGGGTGAAGGGCTTGACGAGCAGATGCGTGCCGGGGTCGAGCATGCCGTTGTGGACGATGGCGTTGCGCGTGTAACCGGTCATGTAGATCACCTGAAGGTCGGCTCGTCGTGCGAGCGCCATATCGACCAGCTGCCGGCCGGTGACGCCTGGCATGACCACGTCGGTCAACAGGATCGAGATTTGAGGATGGGCCTCCAAGCGTTCGAGCGCCACAACGGCGTTGTCGGCCTCGATGACGCCAAAGCCCAGCTCCCGGGCGGCGCTGACCACGAAACTGCGCACGCCCGGATCGTCCTCCACGATCAGAACGGTATGGGCCGCGCGATCGACGATCTTCTGACTCTGCCGCGCGGGCTCGACCCCGTGCGCGCCCGCGCTAGTGTCGCGCGGGAGATAGAGCTTGACCGTCGTGCCGACGCCGACCTCGCTGTAGATCTTGATGTGGCCGCGCGACTGTTTGAGGAAGCCGTGGACCTGACTGAGGCCGAGACCGGTTCCCTCGCCGACCTTCTTGGTGGTGAAGAACGGCTCGAAGGCCTTGCTCATCACTTCGGGCGACATGCCCGAACCGGTGTCGGTGAGGGCGATCAGGACATACTGCCCCGGGTCCACCTCGACATGCTGCTCGGCGTAGCTGGCGTCGAGCGAGGCGTTGGAGGTCTCGATCGTCAGGCGGCCGCGTTCGCCCATCGCGTCGCGGGCGTTGACGGCCAGATTGAGGATGGCGCTTTCCAATTGCGGAGCGTCCACGAAGGCCCGCCAGAGCCCGCCCGACAGCACGGTTTCGACCGCGATGTGCTCGCCAAGCGAACGGCGCAGCATTTCCGACATACCGGAGACGCATTTGTTGACGTCCACGGATTTCGGATCGAGCGGCTGCAATCGGGAGAAGGCCAGCAGCCGCCGGGTCAGCGCCGCGGCGCGGTTCGCGCCGGTGAGCGCGGCCTCGGCGAGGCTGCGTAGGCGCGTCTCATCCTCGGACAGCCGACGGAGCATCATGTCCATGTTGCCGACGATGATCGCCAACATGTTGTTGAAATCGTGCGCGACGCCGCCGGTAAGCTGGCCTAGGGCCTCCATCTTTTGCGCCTGGCGCAGCATCGCCTCGGCCTGCTCGCGGTTCTCCTTCTCCTGAAGCAAGGCCTTGTTCTGGTCGAGTATCTCGCCGGCGTGGCGTCGCGCGGCAGTCGCCACCAGATAGCCTAGCAAGGCCACGATCAGGAGGGCGACCACGATCAGACCGATCAGAACGGTGCGAAGGCGAGCCGCCGAGGCCTGGCGATCGGCGAGGGTGCGCGCTTCGGCCTCGTCGAAGGCCGCGCTTTGCGCCCGAATCCGCAACATCAGGTCGCGCCCCTCGTTGCTCCTGACGATCGCCAAGGCCCCGGTGGCGTCGCCAGCCTTGCGCAGGGCGACCGTGCGGCGCAACTCGTCCATTTTTTTCTCTATGTCGCCCGCCAGGCCTGCGAGGCGAGCCTTCTGGGCGGGATCGTCCGCAACGAGGCGCGCGAGGCTCGCCTCAAGTTCGGACAAGCGCCGTTCGGCGCGCTCGAACGGCCGAAGATAGGCGATATCGCCGGTCAGAAGGTAGCCGCGCTGCCCAGTCTCAGCGTCCTGCACCAAGCTGAACAAGATAGCCTGGGCTTGTCGGACCTCGAGAGAGTGCGCCGTCCAGCGTTCGGCCCGCCCTGTCGACACGGCGACGAAGATCGCCGTGACGGCGGCCACGACCAGTAGGCCAAAGCCGCCGGAGATGGCGATACGGGACCGCAGAGAAATCTCCTTGCCGCGTCTGAAGATATAGGAATCCACGCGCACCCCCTGGCACGGCGAATCCGCCCTGCTCTCGATCGTTTCCCGACGAGCGATAGCAGGGACTATAGGGAGAGGACATGGCCTTGGCGACCATAGGCCCGCGCCTTCACCGGGACGCGGAACGACTCCGCGCTCCTGTCATTCTTCGCAGATGCCCATCCAAATTGAGGCGCGTGATGGCGCGCGCGATGACCCTGCCGAAAACCGAAGGCGCCCCCAAGCGGCGGGCAGGAGCGACCTGCGGCCACCGCCCTTCCGGCCTGTCCAGCTGGCGAGGTTCGGCGGCGGCGCGCGCGGCGCCTATACCCGTTCCGGCCTAGACTGGTCGGAGAAGTTCCCGGGCATCGCTGTTGAGGCCGTCAAGCTCAAGGCCCTCTTGGCGCTGATGGGACTGTGAGGATCGCGACCTACAACGTCAACGGGGTCAACGGGCGGCTGCCGACCGATGCTGCTGCGCTGGCTGGACGAAGCCCAGCCGGACGTGGTCTGTTTGCAAGAGTTGAAGGCACCGCAGGAAAGCTTTCCGGAAGCGGCGATCCGCGACGCTGGCTACAAGGCGATTTGGCACGGCCAGAGCCGATGGAACGGCGTCGCCGTTCTTAGTCGCGTCGGCGATCCGCACGAGACACGGCGAGGCTTGCCCGGTGATCCCGACGACGTCCAGAGCCGCTACATCAAGGCGGCCGTTAGCGGCGTGTTGGTCGCCAGCCTCTACCTGCCCAACGGCAATCCCCGGCCCGGCCCGAAGTTTGACTACAAGCTGCGCTGGTTCGACCGGCTCCAGCAGCATCTCGGCAGTCCGGTAAGTCTCGACGCGCCAGTAATCGTCGCCGGCGATTTCAATGTCATGCCGGCCGACAAGGACGTCTACGCCCCTAAGCGCTGGCGCGATGACGCTCTGTTCGCGCCGGAGGTGAAGGCGGCCTATGCGCGCCTGCTCGACCAGGGCTGGACCGACGCCATCCGCCATCTGCACCCCGATCAGACCGTCTATACCTTCTGGAAATACTGGCGCAGCGCCTTCGAGCGGAACGCTGGCCTTCGGATCGACCACGTCCTGCTTAACCCGGTGGCAGCTTCGCGCCTGGTCACAGCCGAGGTCGACATGAGGCCACGCGCTTGGGAGAAGACCAGCTATCATGCGCCGGTCTCAATCGAACTGGCCGACAAGCCTACCCGGCGGCTCGCCTCGTCGGTGATCGGCCGACCTCGATAAGTCTTCAACCGTAGAACAGGACGTCGAGGGCGGGATCAATCTGCATGAAGAGATCGAAGTCGGCGTCCTGGGTGACGATCGAGATTCCCGCCTCGCTGGCCACGACGGCGATGAGCGCGTCGTTGAGCATCTCGTACCGATCGGCGGCGTTCTTGAACGACCGCGTCTCCCCGGCCACCGCGCGGACCGCCGCCCCGGCCCACTGACCGGCGATGCTCCAGTGATCCGCCGTGGGGGTCAGGATCTTGGCGCGGATCGATCCGCGCCAAGGTCTGCTCGATGGTGGAGACCACGCCGGCAGTTTGCGGATGATCAGAATCGAGACGCCCCTGGTCCAGCTGAGTTCGGCGACGGGCGGCGCCGAGACGAAGCTCTGCGGAAGATTGGCCAAGAGCGCCTTCAGGACTGGCGGTCCTCGCCCGGTGAGCGCGTTCAGGATGACGTTGGTGTCGAGCAGCAGCGGCCCGCGCGGACTTGCCGCGCCGACCAACGGCAAGCTCGCGCACTCGCGATAGTGCAGACCGGCGGTGGCCATACTGGATCAGGACTCGATCTAGGCGAAAAGCTCCGGGTCGACGTCGGCAAGCACACCCCACTGCGCGGCGAGCCAGGGTCCGAGATCATCCTGCGTGGCCAGCGCGGCGAGCGCGGCCTCGAACAGCGCCGGCCTGACCTTGGCGTTGAGATGCTTGGTCTTGGCCTCGCCGGTAAGGCCCGCGGCCGCGGCCAGGCGCATCCCCAGTGTATCTGCGGTCTTCACGGCAGCACGCCGCGGGCGGACCGGCTTGACGGGCTTGGTCGCGGTCACGGCTGCTCTCCGGTATTACCTAACTTGGATAACAGTAATATAGATAGGCGGTGCGTATCGCGAGGCTACTGCGAGGCGCCGGTTCTCTATGCTCCACGGCGGGGGCGTTTAACCTCCAGTGCACGCCAGATCTTCGCGCCTGCGAGCATTATGGGCCGATGACGAGAGCGTGTTTCCAAAGGACTTGAGGAGCTTGCTCAGCACCATCCGCTCGGCCGTCGTCAGGCCGGAGACGGCCTCCTCGGCTTCGGCGAAACGCGGACCGGCGGCCCGGTCGACCAGAGCCCGTCCCCGATCGGTCAGCACGGCGGCCAGCACCCGGCGGTGTTGGGCGCCGGCTCGCGCACGACCAGTCCCTTGGCCTCCAGACGGTTGCAGCGCGCCTTCCGGCGAAAATGCAGCGCTCGGGACATGGCACGCCATCATGCTCGGCTGGTGTGACCGGATACAGTCCATTGCAGGATCGCTGTCGTGAGCGCGTCGGCGACCGCGTGGCGACCGCCCGGCCCGATGATGACGAACTCCAGGATGGGCAGTTGCGGCAGCCTGGCATTCGCCGGGACGACCGCCAGCCCCGCCGGCATGAGCCGCGCCGAATGTGGCATCACCCCGATCCCGGCGCGCGCGGCGGCGGTCAGACCGGTCAGGCTGGCGCTCGTGAAGGCCACCCGCCAAGGCGTTCCCACCGCTTCCAGCGCTTCGAGGGCCCGAGCGCGCGTGACGCTTGGGGTCGGATAGAGCAGCAGCGGAAGCACATCATCAGCCGGTGGCCGATAGTCCACGCGCCCGACCCAGACGATCGGTTCGCTCCACGCCACGATCCCTCGCCTGTCGCCGATACGTCGCTTGACGAACAGGATATCAAGCGCACCAGCATCGAAGCGTTCGTAGAGATTTTCGCTCAGGCCCGCAGTCAGCTCGATATTCACCTCCGGGTAGCGCCGCACGAACTCCGCGAGCACATCGGGAAGCGCCGAAAGAACAAAGTCCTCCGAAGCGCCAATCCGCAGCCGCCCCCGGAGAGATGTCCCCGAGAGATAACGTGCCATTCGCTCAAGGGCATCGAGCACCCGCCGGGCATGGTCGAGCGTCGCCTCCCCTTCGGTGGTGATCGTGACGCGATGCGTGTCACGATCGAACAGCCGGCGCCCAAACGCATCTTCAAGCCGCTTGATCTGCTGGCTGACGGTGGACTGGCGCAGGCCCAGCGCACGGGCCGCGCCAGTGAACGTGCCGCTTTCCGCGACGGCGACGAAGCTGCGGAGGAGATCGGGGTGGATCATGACGTATCGCTTATCGTGGTTCGTGATGACTATTATCATGATGATCGGAATTGTGCATCACCGGGCGAAGGCATAGGTCGCGAGCGCCGCAAGTCGGGAGTTCAGCCATGACCATCATCCGCGCATGGATCGGCCGCCTGCCGGTCGATCCCTATCTTCTGCTCCTGATCGCGACGGTAGCGCTCGCGGCGCTGCTGCCCGCGCGTGGAGAGGGGCGCGTGATCGCTGATGCCGCGGTCACGATCGCCGTGGCGATGCTGTTCTTCCTTTATGGCGGGCGACTTTCGCCTGCCGCGGTATGGACCGGGATCACGAATTGGCGGCTTCAATCGCTGACCTTCGCCAGCACCTTCCTGCTCTTTCCTGCGATCGGGCTGGCGATAGGCGCGATCATGCGTCCCTATCTGCCGCACGATATCCTCGTCGGGCTAGTCTATCTCTGCCTGCTACCGTCGACCGTCCAATCCTCGATCGCCTTCACCTCGATCGCGCGGGGCAACGTGCCGGCCGCCTTATGCAGCGCCTCGGTGTCGAACCTGGCGGGTGTTTTCCTGACACCGCTGCTTGTGTCGCTCCTGTTGCCGGCGGTCGGCGCCGGCTTCTCCGCCCACGCGCTCGGCGATATCGCGATGCAGATCCTGCTGCCGTTCGTGGCGGGACAAATCGCGCGGCCGTGGATCCGCGCATGGCTGTTACGCCATCCCGTGCTGACAACGGTGGTGGATCGCGGTTCGATACTGCTGGTCGTCTACGCGGCGTTCAGCGCGGGCATGGTGGCGGGTGTGTGGTCCGAGCTTTCGGGCGCCGATCTGGCCGTGGTGATCGCGCTGGATCTGGCCGTGCTCGCGCTGGTTATCACCACGATGACGATAGCCACGCGCCGGCTCGGCTTCTCGACACAGGACGAGATCGCGATCGTCTTCTGCGGCTCCAAGAAGAGCATGGCCGGCGGCATCCCGATGGCGACGATCCTATTCCCCGGCCACGCCGTGGGCCTGATCGTTCTGCCGCTGATGCTATTCCATCAGGCCCAGCTGTTCGTCTGCGCGATGCTGGCCCGCCGATATGCGGCCCGGACGCGCGACCGCGAAACAGTGATAGCTGTAGCGACACCGGCGACCGCCTGAGCAATCGCCGTCAAACTCACGCCATACCCCTGCTCAAGACCGCCCCGATCGTCGCGGGTCTGGTCGCCGGCACGGAAATCGCCAAGGCGGGCAATGTGGGCGCGGCCGCTATCGCAGATCTTCTTCCTCGAAGCTGTCAGAGCCCAAAATCCCCGTTGCCGCCGTTCTGACAAGCCGTACCGGCAACCTGAACTGGACGGCCGCCTCCGAGGCCAACGATCCATCCCTTGGGCGGCTTATGGTGGAGTGCCGACAGGCAGGTTTCGGAGGCGCAATGGGCGATGCTGACATTGCATCATGCCCCGCTTCCCTAAAACGATCAAGAAACGGGAGTTTCGGTGCGTCGATTGCGAATGGCGAAAGCGGCGGGGTCCGGATTGGTCTATTTCGCGACGGCACGTGACAGGTGCCGGTCGATGACCGTGGCGATGGTGGTGTGGAATAGAGCCGTTGAAGGAAACAGTGCCGTGGCGTTGGCTCGCCGCGGCCTTGTCGCCCGAACCTGGCGGATCTTTGCTCAACGATCAGGCAGATCCTTGCGCGCAAAGGGACGCACATCCTGCACCAGGTGGACCAGGACACGTCCGGGCTCTTCGGTTGCGATCATATGGGCCGAATTCTCGAACCATATGAGCTTCTTGGATGGCGCGCGGACACCCGGCAGCCAGGCCGCCACATTCTCCGAAGGCGTCGTATTGTCGTGACGCCCGGCGAAGATGATGATCGGCGTCTTGAAGCTGGTATATTTGGTGAGGTCCATCTTCGCCTCTTGCGGCAGGAAAGCTCGTAGGGACATCGCCGTTCCGCCGTCGATCGCCGCCAGGTCCTTGTCGGTATATTCCGGGGACATCTCCAGTGCGTTGCTGTACCAGTCCAAGGAGCTCCGGCCGGCAGCCAAGCCCCCATAATAGCCCGACCATCTCCTATCGACCCGGACCTTTTCGAGCGGCGTGCTGCCGTCCAGATTCGGATAGGGCGCTATTGCCTCGAGTTCCTGGATTGCCTTCGCGTTGCCGGCTTTTCGGGCCGCCTTCAGCGTGTTGGCGTATCCTACCCGCTCATTGTCGCCACCGTTCAGAATCTGGCCTTCGCCGACATAGGCATAAAGCCACTCCGGATGACGCTTAGCCAAACTCAGCCCGATCGCGCTGCCCCAGGAATGTCCGAGAACGAATACCTTCTTCTTGTCGTAGCGCTTCTGTAGATATTGCACTACTTCGCCGGCATCGGCGACCATGCGGTCGATCGTCAGCGTGGGCTTGACCAACTCGGGATCATTGGCAGCGAACGTCTTTCCCGCGCCGCGCTGATCCCATTGGACGACGGTGAAATAGTCTTCCCATCCCGCCTGATATGTCCAGCTGAGCGGCATCTCCACCGAGCCAGGGCCTCCGTGGATGACCAGCAAGATCGGATTGCGACGATCCCGTCCGCGAACACTGATCCATTGCTTTATGCCACCAATCGGGATTTCCAGCTGTTCCTGTACGCCATTTGGGGAGACGATCTTCTGAATGTCTCCGATGACAGCAGCGACTTCGGCTCGTGTGTAACTCTGGCGCGGTTCATCTGCCGGCACGGCCGCGGCCGGGAACATGGAAACGGCCGCTACGGCCGAGGCAACGAAGGCTCGCTTCATTCTTCATCCCTGATCAATGTGGTTGGCAATCCCGGACTTGGGTGCGGGCCTTGCTAGCAGAAGGCACGCGAAGCGGCGCACTAAAAGTGGATGAGCGTTGATGGCGGTATTGCCGGTCAGTCGTTCTCCAGACGAATGTCCAACGGGACGAGGTCGTTGCGAAGCGCTTGCGCGTCCCTGCAGGGACGCGCTTTTCCAAATCTGTCCCGATCGAGTTCTCCTGAGATTGCCCGTCGGACATTTAGAAGCGGGAACGCGGCGGGCGGTTTGAATGGCCGGTCTCGGGATGTTGTACCGATCGGTCGGACGACTGAGATTGGGCGAAGGCGGCCATTGACATGCATCAGCCATCCGGGGAGTTCATGTGATGGAACCAACACGCGGCGAGCCATTACTTCCATCGGAAAGCAATGGCTCATCCACACCACCAATACGATATCGCATGTTGATATAGATAAGTATCTATTGACAATATCAGTGGTAAAATATGAATACAAATTCCGCTCGCCAGACGCTAATAGTATTTCATTAGTGGGATAAGTAATCATAAATTACTCACGCTCTGCGGATTTATAATTTTATATATGCAGATAACATAAACAACACGCTTCTGTAACATTAAGGTCACTAAGCCACGCCATGTGCCACCCGACGCAATCAAATCGGGGACAACTGAGTGAATCATTATCGCATCGCGGCTCTGACCGGAGTGGCTTTCTGCATCGCCCTCACATCGGAGGGGACAGCCTACGCCCAGGAAGCGAGCGAAACCCGGCAAGCCACCCAGGAGGACGCTGCGGGCTCCGACACCATCATCGTCACCGGCACCCGCCAACAGGCGCAGACCCAGTTCGACGCACTCTCCCCGGTCGATGTCTTTTCCCAGAAGTCGATCCGCTCGACCGCGACAAGCAATGTCGACGAGACGCTGGCCACGCTGGTGCCGAGCTTCAACGTGAAGCACCTGCCCTCTTCCGACGGCCCGCAGTTCATCCGCCCGGCCTCGCTGGACGGCCTGACGCCGGACATGACGCTGGTCCTCGTCAACGGCAAGCGCTTCCACCGCTCGGCCTTCCTCCAGAGCAACGGCTCGCAGGCAACGGACCTGGGGCAGATCCCCAACTTCGGCATCGGCCATATCGAGGTGCTGCGCGACGGCGCCTCGGCCCAATATGGCTCGGACGCGATCGCGGGCGTGATCAACATCATCCTCGACGAGAAGCCGGGCTTCTCCGCCTATTCGCAGGGCTCGCAATATTATAAGGGCGACGGCACGCAGTGGCAGGTCGGCGCGCGCGCCGGCTTCGCGCTCGGCGACGGCGGCCATGCGGTCCTCTCGGCGGAATATTCGCACGCGGACACCACCTCGCGCACGGCCCAGCGCCCCGACGCGATCGCCTTCCAGGCCGCCCATCCGGACATCGACGTGCCCGATCCCGTGCAGCATTGGGGCAATCCGGAGACGCACAGCCTGCGCCTCGCGCTCGACGCGGCCGTGCCGCTGGCGCCGTCGATCGAGGCTTATACGTTCGGCACCTATGCCAACAGCTACGGCATCTCCGACATCAACTGGCGCAACCCGGACGCCAACCCCAATATCTACAAGATCGTGGATGTCTTTCCCGGTTTCGACCTGAACGACGTCTATCCGGCGGGCTTCAGCCCGCGCGAGGGCGTGCGCGCCAATGACGGCCAGATCGTCGGCGGCATCCGCAGCACGGGCTCATCCCGCTTCACCTGGGATGTGAGCGCCTCGTTCGGCATCAATTCGAGCCGCTTCTTCCTCAACAACTCGATCAACGCCTCGATGGGGCCGGAAAGCCCGTTCGACTTCAACCTGGGCCGCCAGGTCCAGCGCGAGTTCAACCTCAATTTCGACGGCGTCTATCGCCTGCCGGTCGCCGTGTTCGCGGAGCCGATCAACATCGCCTTCGGCGCCGAACGCCGCGTCGAGACCTATCAGGTGAAGATGGGCGATCCGGCCTCCTATGAGGTCGGCCCCGGCGCGGCGGCCGGCCTTGCCGCCCAGTCCAACGGCTTCCCCGGCTTCGGCCCGCAGCAGGCGGGCAAGTGGAACCAGACGGACTATGCCGGCTATCTCGATATCCAGGTGCCCTTCACCGAGCGGTGGAGCGGCGAGGTGGCGCTGCGCGACGAGAATTACGATACGTTCGGCAACACCTTCAACTACAAGTTCGCCACCCGCTACGAGATCACGCCGGCGGTGGCGATCCGCGGCTCCTATTCCACCGGCTTCAAGGCGCCGAGCCCCGGCCAGCTCAACGCCACCAACATCAGCCAGGGCCTCGACACCGTTACGCTCCAGCTCTTCACCACGGGCCGTCTTTCGCCGCTCAATCCGGTGGCGGCCTTCTTCGGCGCCAAGCCGCTGGAGCCGGAAGAATCCAAGACCTACACCGCCGGCCTCGTCTGGCGCAGCAACAAAACCGGGCTCAGCGGGTCGCTCGACCTTTATCAGGTCGATGTGAGCAAACGCTTCGGCGTGTCGCAGACCTTCACGGTGACACCGGCCATCCGCCAGCAGCTCATCGACCTGAACGTGGCCGGCGCCAATGATTTCACCAGCGTCAACTTCTTCACCAACGATTTCGACACCCGTACGCGCGGGATCGACGCGGTGTTGTCCTACAATCATGGGGTCGGGCCGGGCCAGCTCGGCGCGACGGTGGCCTATAGCTACACCCATACCGAGGTGCTGTCGGGCTCGCTCACCGGCAACCCCACGCAACGGACCACCTTTGAGAAGGGCATTCCGCAGCACAATGTGTCGGGCACCCTCACCTATGATATCGGCCGCGTCTCGCTGCTCGGCCGGCTGCTCTATTACGGCTCCTGGACGGATTCGACCGGTAATTCGACCGGCGACATCTTCCAGAATTTCGGCGGCGTCGCCTTCTTCGATGCCTCTGTGTCGTACAAGGTGACGGAGCAGGTTTCGCTGCGTGTCGGCGCGGAGAACCTGTTCGATACCTATCCCGACAAGGCGATCTTCCAGGCGAGCCGCGGCCTCGTCTACTCGCGCAACGCGCCCTACGGCACCAATGGCGGAAATTATTATGCGCGGTTCGATGTCAAATTCTGACGCTGCGGCCGAAGGCTACCGCCATGGATAAGCTCAACCGAAGGGAAGCCATGGGCTTGGCCGCCGGCGCGGCAGCGCTGGCGGTTACCGCCGGCAACGCCCGGGCGGCCATGCCGTCGCCCGGCGCGCTACCGACGGACACCAGCTATTGGCGCAGCATCGCCGCCCAATATGACCTGCCGCCGAATGTCGTACAGCTAGAGAACGGCAATTGGGGCGCCATGGCCCGGCCCGTGACCGAAGCCTATGCCCGCAAGCTGGACATGGTGAACAGGGCCACATCGCTCTATTCGCGCGGCGATTTCTGGCCGGACCTGATGAAGCTGCGCGCCCGCGCGGCGGCGATACTGGGCGTCCAGCCGGACGAGATTGCCTTCACGCGCGGCGCCACGGAATCCCTGCTGACTCTGATCGGCGGCTATAACCGACTGCGGCCGGGCGATCAGGTGCTCTTCGCCGACCTCGATTATGACAGCATGCAAGCCGGCTTCCGCTGGATGCGCGACAGGCGCGGCGTCGAGCCCGTCAGCTTCGCCATCCCCGAGCCCGCGACCTATCAGGGCCTGATCGACGCCTATGCGCGGGCCCTCGACGCGCATCCCAGAACCCGGCTGATGCTGCTCACCCATGTCGGGCACAGGACCGGGCTGGTGATGCCGGTGAAGGAAATCGTCGCGCTGGCGAAGGCGCGGGGCGTCGACGTCATCCTCGATGCCGCCCACTCCTGGGGCCAGCTCGACTTCGATCTCGCTTCCCTCGACGCCGATTTCGTCGGGCTGACCTGCCAGAAATGGATCGGCGCGCCGATCGGCGTTGGTATCCTCTATATTCGCAAGAGCCGCCTCGACGCGATCGACCATGCCATGGGCGTGGAAGGAGATGGCGGCCGGGACGACATCAACAGCCGGATCCACACCGGCACGGCCAATTTCGGCGCCTTCCTCGCGCTCGCCGATGCGCTCGATTTCCACGAGGGGATCGGCGTCAGGGCAAAGGAGCAGCGACTGCGCCATCTGCGCGACCGCTGGGCGGAGACTTTCCGCGAGGATCCCAAGGTCGAGATCCTGACTCCCGCCGACCCGCGCCTCACCTGCGCGCTTACATCCTTCCGTCTGCGCGGGCAGACGAGCATCGCGCAGAACAAGGCCCTGGCTAACCGGCTGTTGGAGCAGTTCCGGATTTTCACCGTTCACCGCGACGGGGTGGCGAGCGGCGCGTGCGTGCGCGTGACCCCGGGCATATTCACGAGCGAGGACGAGATCGATCGTCTGATCGGCGCAATCAAGTCCTTAAGATAGAGAGACGGGACTGCCCCCAACTTCCGACTCTCTGCGGGGTCACATGCACCAGCCATCCGGGGAGTTGATCTGATCGAGCCAACACGCGGCGAGCCATTACTTCCAGTGGAAAGCAATGGCTCGCGTCGATGGCGTGTCCCGACGACGGCAGCTTGGCCCATCAGTTCGGCGCACACCCTCCCAGTCAGACCAGCGCCTGAGCGATGAACTGCTCGAACGCCGGTCCGAAGGGCGGACGGAAAAGAGCGGACGCCTCCCGTCCCGGGCTTTGACGGTAGATGGCGCGCGCATGGCTAAAAGTGCGGAAGCCGGTCAGCCCGTGATAGGAACCCATGCCCGACGCACCGATTCCGCCGAACGGCAGATCCTCGCAGAAGACATGCGCCATCACGTCGTTGATGGTGACGCCGCCCGACGCGGTGCCATCGAGCATCTTGCGGGCGTTCTCATCATCCTTGCCGAAATAATAGACGGCGAGCGGACGGGGGCCGCTGCGCACTTTCGCCAGCACCGCGTCGAGATCGTCATATTCGACCACCGGCAGCAGCGGGCCGAAGACCTCCTCCTGCATCACCTTCATCTCGTCGGTCGCGTTGAGCAGCAGTCGGGGCGCGAGCCGGCGATCGTTGCCGCCTTCCTCGGGCGCGAGCACGTCGACCACCTCAGCGCCCTTGGCGCGAGCATCCTCGATGAGGCTGACCAGCCGCTGATAATGCCGGTCGGCGATGATGGAAGTGTAATGGGCAGAGCCGATACCCTCGGGGAACATCGCGCGGGTCGCGGCGACGCAGGCGTCCGCGAAGGCCCGCGCGCTGCCGGCGGGCACGAACACATGATCAGGCGCGAGGCAGATCTGGCCGGCATTCCGGGTCTTCACGGTCATGATCCGGGCGGCAGCTTCGGCGAGATCGAACTGCTCCGTGACGATCACGGGCGACTTGCCGCCCAGCTCCAGCGTTACCGGCGTCAGATTGTCCGAAGCCGCGCGCATCACATGCTTCGCAACCGAGGTCGAGCCTGTGAAGATCAGGTGATCGAACGGCGCGGCTGAAAAGATCGCGCCTTCCTCCGCACCGCCGAGGACCACGCTGATCTCGTCCGGCGAGAATGCCTCGCCGATAAGACGTGCCAGCAGGCCGGAGAATTGAGGGGTGAATTCCGACGGTTTCACCACGGCACGGTTTCCCGCCGCCAGGATGCCGGACAGCGGGCCGAAGATGAGCGTGAGGGGATAGTTCCAGGGGCCGATGATCCCGACCACGCCGAGCGGCGTATATTCCACCCGCGCCTCGGCGTCCGGCGTGATCGGCGCGCGCTGTTCCGGCTGCATCCAGGTCTGGACATTCTCGGCCGCCATCCGCAGCGCGGAAACGGTGGCGAACAGCTCGGCCAGCGTGTCCTCCCGGCTGCGATGGCCGAAATCGGCCGAGATCGTGTCGACCAGCAGATCCCGATTCTTGACGATCAGCGCCGTCGCCCGCTCCAGCCGGTCGATACGGACCGCTGCGTCCGGGAACCCGTCCTTCTCATAAGCCGCCCGCTGCGAGCGAATGATGGCGTGCAACTCGGTTTGATACTGGTCGATCGCGTTCGTGGCCAAGATAGTCATCCAACATCTCCTCTTATCCGGCATTTTGGCCGCTCGGCGGCCAATGCTTGCCAAGAAGAAATGGGAGACCTCGGCCGCTTCGCTTGTCGCTGCGTGCAGCCGGTTGTGGATGCGTGCAGATTTGTTTCGCTCCGCACCGATTATCGACGGAGGGCTTCCCTCACAGGGGCTTGCGCCCAAGCCGCAACCGGCTCGGCGGGATTCCATAGGCGGCCTTGAACGCATGGCTGAGACTGGAGCTGTCAGTGAAGCCGTTGCGCAACGCGATTACGCCCAGTTCCTGCTCTCCTGCCGGATCGCCCAATATGTCCGCCCGCGCGCTGCGCAGGCGCTGGCGCCTGATGAAACCGGCCGGGGTCAGGCCGAGCTCGGCGAAGCGGTTGTACAGCGTGCGCCTGGACCATCCCAGATCGGCGGCCAACTGCTCGGGTCCGTAATGCGGATCGGAGATATGCTCCTCCACCAGCAGGACCGCCCGACGCAGCGAGCCCGACGAGGCGGGCGACGCCGGCGCGATGCCCTCCTCGTCTTCCAGTGCGGCGAAGGCGAGTTCGAGGGCCGAACGCACGGCCAATGCATCGGTCCGGCTCCCGCGTGCATGGGCCAGCAACGCCGCTATTGTCGCGGATGCCGCGACGCTGGCGCCATTCATTCCAATTTTCCGGCCATGATGTCGATACGCGGCCTCACCCCACGAAGAGCGGGGCGTGGGACTGAACATCAGGATCAGGCCGCACGCCTCCTGACCCAGGTCCAGCCGATAGGTGGACGATAGGGACAGGAGGATCGCATCGCCCGCCGACAGGCACACCGAGCGCTCCGCGTCCTCCAGACGCATGGCCCCGGAGAGCTGCCAGTAGAATTTGAAGCGCTCCGCCATGCCATACCGCGCGGCGCTATGCCTGGAGGTATGGACGGAGATGTGGGGCGAGGCGACGCGTGCAATCGGAAAACCACCGATCTCACGACCCTCGACGGAGCGGGACACGGCCCCCTCATGGCATTCGACCGAGAGATTGGGGAAGATGCGTCTCGTATCCGAGAGGAACGCCGCTTCACCGCCCGGCCCGCCGAGCGATCGATCCCGAAAAGGCGCCGAAAACATCACACCAAGCCTCATTTCTTGCGCATTTATCAGCAGATCCGGGCGACCTGGCCGAAAGGAGATGGGTATTTCCCGCCCCCAGGACAATTCCCCATCCGGCCCGCCATTGCGCAGCCGCTCGTAAACCCGCCGGAGGAAACGCGATCCGCTCGCGGCTGTCGGCGGCCCTCAAGCGTGTTGGGTTTCGTCACTCGCCTCAGCGAATTGCGCGTTGCGGCGGATCACCTGGGGCGGCTGTCCGAACGTCCGAATGAACGCGCGTCGCATCCGCTCGCGATCCGCAAAGCCGGTTTCCGCGGCGACAGTTTCAATCGGATGGCGCGTTTGCTCCATCATGACGCGCGCTGCTTCGATCCTCAGATGCTCGACCGCCTTGGCAGGCGACCGCCCGGTTTCGGCGCGAAATGCGCGACTGAACTGACGCGGGCTGAGATTGGCCACGCCCGCGAGTTCCTCGACCGACAATTCGGATCGAAGATTATGCCGCGCATAGCCCAGCGCGGTCTGGATCCGGTCACTTTTGGCATCGATTTCAAGGAGCGCCGAATGTTGGGACTGGCCCCCCGCACGGCGATGATGCAGCACCAGATGTTGTGCCACCGTGCGCGCCATATCCGCGCCGAGATCATGCTCGACCATGCCAAGCGCCAGATCGAGTCCGGCGGTCATGCCGGCCGACGTCCATATCGATCCATCGACGATGAAAATCCGGTCCTCGTCGACCTTCACCGCCGGAAATCGCTCGCGAAGCATGCGCGCGCTTGCCCAGTGCGTCGTCGCGCGCCGGCCATCGAGCAAGCCCGCCTCCGCGAGGATGAAGGCGCCGTTGCAGATCGCGGCAAGCCGGCGCGAATGCCGGGCTATTGTCTGGAGATAGCCGATGGTGCCGGCGGCAGCCGGTACG
Organism: Sphingomonas sp. dw_22; assembly: GCF_018449795.1. Classification (GTDB taxonomy): domain Bacteria; phylum Pseudomonadota; class Alphaproteobacteria; order Sphingomonadales; family Sphingomonadaceae; genus Sphingomonas. Next base: position 24,132 of record NZ_JAAVVE010000004.1, on the reverse strand, counting down.
ACTTCGAGCCCGCCCGCGACGATCACGGTATCGTGGATGCGTAAATCGAACGGGTGACTATCGATCGTCACGCCGAACGATGTGCGAACCGCGCCGCCCGTCTCCGACACCAGATGCAAATCATAGATTTGCTCGTCCGCCACCAGGTTGACGAACTCGAAGGCCGTCAGCGCGGCCATGCTCATCACCTGAAACTGGGGTTCGACCACCAGCGCGATCGACAGCATAGGCTTTCCCTCCACGTCCTAAAAGGTGGCATATACGACATTTGAGACGCCAGCAAGCGCGCCTAGATCAAGTGGGCGGCAACGAGCCGTTGCATACCCCTCACGAAACCAAGGAATTCACCATGACGACCCAGACCACCAAGGGCACCGCGCTGATCACTGGTGCATCTTCCGGCATCGGCGCGATCTATGCCGATCGCCTTGCCGAACAGGGCTATGATCTCATCCTGGTTGCGCGCGACGCCGCCGGCCTGAAGGCCAAGGCGAACACGCTGGCCGGCGCCGGCCGCGCGGTACGCACGGTGGCCGCAGACCTTACCAAGGCCGCCGACATCGCCGACGTGGCAGCGATCCTGCGCGATGACGAGACGATCACGCTCCTGCTCAATAACGCCGGCATCGGCGCCACCGCTCCGTTGCTCGATTCGGATATCGATGCCCTGGAAGCCATGATCGACCTCAACGTCACGGCGCTGACGCGCCTGACCCATGCCGTCGCGCCTTCCTTCGCCCGGCGCGGACACGGCACCATCATCAATGTCTCGTCTGTCACCGCATTGGCGCCGGAGCTTTTCAACGGCGTGTATGCCGCGAGCAAGGCTTACGTCCTCACCATGACCCAGGCTCTGCAGCATGAGCTTGCCGCCAAGGGCATCCGCGTACAGGCGGTGCTACCGGGCGTGACCTCCACCACATTCTGGGCCACCGCCGGTCTGCCAGTGTCCAACCTGCCGACAAGCATCGTCATGACGCCGGATCAGCTGGTCGATGCGGCGCTGGCCGGTCTCGCTCAGGGCGAGCTGGTGACGATCCCCTCGCTTCCCGACGCCGGCGACTGGGCCGCGCTCGAGAATGCACGCAAGGCACTCGCACCGAACCTTTCAAAGTCGGCGCCCGCCGCGCGCTATACGGGGACTATCGCTCAGCAGGCATGAATATCTAAATGCCTCACATGGCGATGGTTAGAAACTTCAGGTCATCATGAGAACTGATGTTGGCATCTGGCGATTTCGATAATGATCGCAAAACCCATCATTTCTTTCATCGCAACCTCAAGCCCGACATCGCAGTCAATATTCAATCTATCTCAAGGGATATTTACCATGAAACGATTATTTGTCGCTACCATCGCCACCGTCGCTCTTGCTTTCAGCACCAACGCCGTGGCGGCGGACAAGCCACCGATCGTCCTCGTCCACGGCGCTTTCGAAGACTCGCAGATCTGGGGCCATGTCAGCGCCAGACTGCAAGCCGACGGGTACGAGGTCGTAACCGTGGATCTGCCCGGTCGTCCCAGCGCCCCGGCGGCGCCCGACAAGGTCAGCCTCGACATCTACCGCGACGCCGTGGTCACGGCCCTCGACAAGCTTCATCGTCCAGCGGTCGTGGTCGGCCACAGCTTCGGCGGCATGGTCATTGCCGACGCCGCGGAAAAGGATCCGGCGCAAGTGAAGACCCTGGTGTTCGTCGCCGCTCTACTCCCGCAGGATGGCGACTCGCTGGTGTCGATGACGAGCAAGGACGCGGATGAGCAAATCGGTCCCCATCTGCAAATCGACAAGGCCAAGGGTATCGCCTCGATCGAATATTCGGCACGCGCGGATCTTTTCGCCAACGGCGCCCCGGAAGCCATACGGACGGCGGTCGCCAACGGGATCGTGGATGAGCCTCTCGCTCCGCTGGCAACGCCGGTGCATGTCACGGCCGCCAATTTCGGCCGGGTCGACAAGGTCTATGTCCATACCGCATTCGATCATGTCATCAGCCCCTCGTTTCAGGCGAAGATGGTCGCCGCCACTCCGGTCCGCGAAGAATTCACGGTGCAGACGGGGCATACCCCGTTTCTGACCGAGCCGGACGAGCTGGCCGAAGCGATCGAGGCGGCTGCGCAGTAAGGTGCCGGGAAGTGAAGGCGCGGCAGGCTGGCCGCGCCTTTCTCTCTTCGTCCGCCATTGGGCGGCAGCGGAAATTCAATCTGACCCGCGACCGAAGATCACGGTCCCCATTGCGAGCCAGTCAAGGCGCCACGTCGGCGGAGGCAGGCGGACGATGCCCCAAAAACATAGGCGCATCGCCCCCTTTTCGATTATGGGATCAGCAAGAGTTTGCCCGTCGTGGCGCGGCTTTCCATGTCGCTATGGGCCTTTGCGGAATCGGCTAAGGGATAGGTGCCACCGATGCGGATTTTGAGTTTTCCGCTCGTGATCCAGTCGAACAACTGCTTGGTATGGGAGCGCAGCAGCTCCAGTTTATAAATGTGATCGGAAAACTTGGCCCGCCTTGCGACTGGACGGAGTTTAGCGGTCGAAGCCTAATCCAAAAGTGCTTCAATCTATCAGCCGAGATGCCCCCGACTTGAGCAACTTGCTGGCGCATCCGCGAGGCGGATGCAGGAGTTCAGACGCACGCCCTTATGGGCGTAGTGTAATGGACCCTACGCACGGGTGCTACGAAGCAATTTCTATCTTAAATCAATGGGATAACCTTGTATGCGCTGTGTGCCGCGATGTCGGGTCAGCTGTACTCCGCGGCACACAAAACCGATACCGTCGGCGCCAAGGGTCTGAGATTTATGATCTTTATTTGTACGCCGCAGCGTACATGCCGTTTTGCCTAGCGCTGGCCCGACCAATCTTGTGTGGTTCACGACAGCGATCATGCCCGAGGAAGTTCAGCCAGTCGCCTGCATCGACCGCGCGGCATGATGTAGCGGAAGCGGCTCTCTATAAGCTCCCACGTGCCTTGAATCGGCACTTCAATGCCTCCCCCCTTGTGAAGCGAGATTGTTTGACGCAGCGTGATCTACGGCGGGCAGGCCATCGGGGTAGATGGACATGCCATATGACACAGAAAGACAGGATCATTCGCCTCAAGACGGTGCTCGCCCGCACCGGGCTTTCACGCTCCACACTCTATCGCAAGATCGCTGACGGGACATTCCCACGGCAAATCCCGATCAGCATCCACGGCGCCGGTTGGCATGAATCCGCCGTCGATCGCTGGGTCGCCGATCCGGCAACCTATCGCGAAGATCCCGCCGGGAGCGCGGAGCTATGACCGCCCCATCTTCTCCCGATCCGATCTGCGTGCGCGTCAACGACGCCGCACGCATGATCGGTGTCGGCCGCACCAAGCTCTACGAGCTGATCGCGGCCGGCGAAGTCGAGACGGTGAAGCTCGGCAAGTCCACCCGCATCACGACCGCCAGCCTGCACGACCTCGTCAGGCGGCAGCGCGGAGCGGCATAGGCTCGGACGCCGTGGGGCCGGCGTCCTTGCTTGCCTTGTTGGGCACCCTGCCCAGAAACTCGGCCCAGCGCGCCATCAGATCGCGCCGCTTGTCGAAGAAATCAGTGCGGCGATAGGCCGCTTCGACCTTGTTGGGTAGCTTGTGCGCCAGCGCTTTGTCGGCGACCTCCTTGGGGAAATGCGTCCGCTCCGATGACCAATCGGTGAAGGCAGAGCGGAAGCCGTGGACGGTGACGCCCTTGATCCCGTCATCGCGCAACAGCTTGGTCATGGTCATATCGCTGATCGGCTTTTCGCCGTCATTGGAGAACACAAGGCCGGTGTCGCTGGTCCGCTCCTTCCACCGCTTGCGCAGCAGCACCACGGCAGATGCGGACAACGGCACAACATGGGTTTCGCCCGCCTTCATCCGCTCGCCGGGAATGGTCCAGACGCCCTTGTCCAGGTCGAACTCGGTCCAGACCGCAAAGCGCGTCTCGTTGGATCGCACGGCGTTGTAGATGGTGAAGCGCAGCGCGTCCCGCCCCGTGGTCGGCGATGCCGCCGCCAGCTTCGCCATGAGCGCGGGCACGTCGGCATAGGGCATGGCTTCCAGATGCCCTCCCTTGTCCACCTGGCGGGGAAGTCCCTTGCGGACGGAGCGCAGCGAGGTTTCCTCCGCCCGCCATCCCTTGATGTGGGCAAAGTCCAGCACGGCGCCGATGCGCTGCAGGACGCGCCTCGCGGTATCGGGAATGTCGAGCCAGATGGGCGACAGCACCTCGACCACGCACGCGCTGTCCACCAGATCCACCGGCTTCGTGCCAATCAACGGAAAGACATGGTTCTCGAAGCTGGAAATCCAGTTGGCATGGCGACGGTTCTTCCAGCCCTCCTTCAAGGTCTCATAGCAATCCCGCGCCGCCGTCTCGAAGCTCGGCACGACCTTGCGCGACTTGCGCCGCTCGGCGACCGGATCGACGCCCTCGCGGACCTGCCGGCGCAGCGCCGCCGCCGCATCTCTCGCCTCGGCCAGCGACACGTCCAGCGCCGAGCCCAGCCCATAGTCGCGCCGCCTGCCATTGCGCTGCATCCGGAGCACCCAGGTTCGCGCACCGCTGTCCTTGACCAGCAGGCAAAGTCCCCGGCCATCGACATGGCGACCGGGCTTGGCGTTCTTCACTTTGAGGGCAGTAAGCGCCATCGCGTTCGATTCCCTGTCCGGGAATTTCGCGGGTCCGTTCCCACATTTTCATGCAGGAAATGGCCCCACAATCGTTCCCACATTTCGATCCAGTTTCAGGCAATTCAGGGCGATCGATCACGAACACACTAATAGACAAATCTCTGATTTTACAGTGTAGTTAGAGACGTCCCGGCACCACCTGAGACTAAAGTTCTACACTCGTAGGGGTCACCAATATTTTCAAGTACTTAGCTTGAAAATGTCAGTTGCAAAATGCAACACGTATAATAAGCGCGGACGTATTTCACCGGACATAGTCGGACTTTGAAGCGTTCGCGTAGCGCCTTAGGCACGGCGGCCTGCTGTCTCAAACCGACTCCCGAGGGCAACGATCTGGTGTCTGGCGCAAACTACCTGGTTCGGCATGGCGTTCAGCAGATTTCCAAGGGCACAGCGCTCCTAGTCCACCAGATAAGTAGCACACCAGATATTCGCCGATAGTCGACGCGCGAACTGCGAAAGAGCAGCCAATTCCATTCAAGCAGCTTCGAAACGCAAACACCAATAAGCTGACAAGCGTCAAAAAAATGCCAGGATCGGGATCCATAAACGGGATTCCCTTGGCGGCACGAATGTGATTCATGCTCTCCGGCAGCGGGAACATGGATTTGAGCGAGTTCTGGTTGAGCGACACGCAGTTCGCCCGGCTTAGTCCGCCGCTGCCAGACAAGGTGCGAGAAGTTTCGCGGGTCGATGATCGCCGAGTGATCAGCGGCATCATTCACGAGGTGAAATCGGGCGACCGCTGGGTCGATGCGCCACCCTGTTACGGGTCGCGCAAGACACTTGACGTGTGCCCCTGGAATGTGACCGATTTTGAGTAGAGGCCGACGGAAGGAGTCGGACGGAATGAAGCGCAGCAGGTTCAGCGAAGAGCAGATCATCGCGATCTTGAAGGAGCAGGAGGCGGGCATGGCGACGGCGGAGGTGTGCCGGCGTCACGGGATCAGCTCGGCGACGTTCTACAAGTGGAAGTCGAAATATGGCGGGCTGGAGGTGTCCGAGGCTCGTCGGTTGCGAGCGCTGGAGGACGAGAACGCCCGGCTGAAGAAGCTGGTGGCCGAGGTGATGCTCGACAACGTCGTGCTGAAGGATCTGGCCTCAAAAAAATGGTGACGCCCGGCGCTAAGCGGGAAGCCGTCGCTCATGCCCGTGCACATCACGGGCTGAGCGAGCGTCGGGCGGGCAGTCTGGTCGGCGTGAGCCGCCGGGTGATCCGGTATCAGCCGACGAGAGGCGATGATGCGCCCTTACGGGCGCGCCTGCGTGAACTGGCGGCGGAGCGCCGCCGGTTCGGGTATCGGCGGCTGGGCTATCTGCTGGCGCGCGAGGGTATGGCGCCCAACCACAAGAAGCTGCGGCGGATTTACCGCGAGGAGAACCTGCGCGTCCGCCGTCGCGGTGGCCGCAAACGTGCGCTTGGAACGCGTGCGCCGATAATGCTGCCGGATGGGCCGAACCAGCGCTAGTCGCTCGACTTCGTCTCCGATACCCTGACGTGCAGCCGTCGGTTCCGCATCTTGTGTGTGGTGGACGACTATACGCGGGAGTGCCTGGCGCTGGTTGCCGACACGTCCTTGTCCGGCGTGCGGGTCGCCCGGGAACTGACGCGGCTTACGGGCATGCGCGGCAAGCCGCATACGGTGGTCAGCGACAACGGCACCGAACTGACCTCGTCGGCGATCCTGCGATGGTCGCAAGAGCGCCGGGTCGAGTGGCATTACATCGCGCCGGGCAAGCCGATGCAGAACGGCTTCGTCGAGAGCTTCAACGGCCGCCTGCGAGACGAATGCCTCAACGAGACGCTGTTCACGTCGCTGGCCCATGCCCGCTTCGTGCTCGACACCTGGCAGCACGATTACAACCACGTCAGGCCGCACTCGAAACTGGGCGGGAAGACCCCCGCAGAGATCGCCGGCCAACGTCAACCAACCATCATGAAGGAGCCGGACTCTACCTCTGAGTGGTAACAATCAGGGGCGCACGTCACACTCTATAATCGGTTCGTGCGGTGGGCCGCCAAAGCAGTTGGCAGGAGATGTTCGTCGCGCTTGCGGCAGCGGGCGGGCCGCCAGCCGAAGTCCTGCTCGACGATCTCGCGCCGCGCACCATAGTGCTTGCCAATAAGGCTTATGACAGCAACGCGATACGCGACCTGATCGAGCGCCAAGGCGCCGTGCCCAACATTCCGTCCAAGGCCAACCATCGCTGGAAAAGCTGCTTCTCGCGAACGCTGCACAAAGGTCGGAATGCCGTAGAGCGCATGTTCTGTCGCCTCAAGAACTACCGCCGCATTGCGAACCGCTACGACAAACTTGCCATCAACTTCCTTGGTGCGATCTATTTGGTTGCCGCCGTTACATGGTGGTTGCGAAAAAGCCGGCGTCAGTCGCGGTTGCCACGTGGATGGCGGCAAGGGGTGGAAAGCGTATGCCGACGACGGACTTAATCCGCGTTGTCGAATTTCCTCACCTCGACGGTCGTTTCGTCGAATGAGTCGAGTAAGCGGGCGTTGATGCCCACTTTACCGAAATCTTCCTCAAGGGTCTGCCAGTGTGTACCGCAGCCGCAGATTGGGCAGTGGTGAATACCGATCATTCGATCGCCCCAGATATAGGCGGTCGTCTCGCCTGAAATGTTCACCTGCTCCGGCGGGAAGTAAGCGACACGCCAGGCCAGTCGACGACAGAGAGAGCAATTACAGTCCGCCACCCATTCCGGCTGGCTTGGCAGCTCTATCCGCACATTACCGCAGTGACAGCTTCCACGAACGCCCATCACGGCCTTTTACCGCGATTTTGGAATGTCCGCTATTCGCGAGAGCGGAGGGTTATGAGTCCCGATCCCAGGTGGCCCCTCGGCGGCGATCCGCTCGGCCCCCGCCTTCGCCTCGCCATGGCGCTCATGCGCGAAGCGGCGCAGCATCGTCCAGCCGATCTCCCCGCGCTTCGCCCAGCAGAGCAACTGGTGTAGCTCGACCGGCAGCAGCGATGCCCCATGTGCCCAATATTCGAACAACCGGCGCTGACGCTTATGCTCCCAGGCGTCCCGCGCGGATCGGCCGTTACGAGCCCGGCTGGATATAGGGCACGCGCGCCCAGAGCTCACGCTCCCATTTGCGCGGATCGTCGGCGACGCGGCTGGTGGTGTCGAACACCATCGTTGCCCTGCCCGGCAGCGTATAAGGTGACCAGACGGGCAGCCCCTTCGCCACCGGCTGGCCGGTGCGCGCGAGCGCGGCAAAGGCACCCATCACCTGGGCACTTAGCTTCTGCGCCGCCGGGCCGGTGCCGGTGAAGGAGCCCGATGCGTCGAGCGTGCCGAAGGCGAGCGCGATGTCCATGGTGTGCGGCGCGCCGCGTTCGGGCTGGGTCGACGACTTGTAGTCGACCTGATAGACCCAGGTCGATTTCGCCCCCGCCGCCGCGCGGGCATCCGCCTCCAGCCATTGCCCCGGCCAGCTCCGCCCGGCGGTGGTCGCGCGGTAGAAGATGTCGGTCGGCGTATCCGCCGGGAAATGCCCGCGATACTGGGCCACCACCCATTCGGGAAGCAGGTCCATGCGGATCTCGGGCGCGATGCGCGCGGCGAGATTGTCCCAGGTGACCCCTTGCGCCCGCGCCGATTCGGGCGGGATGAAGGCGCGCGTCTCGTCATGCGTGTTGCCGAGAATCATCGGGATCGCCAGCGACTGCGGATTGGCGTCGGGCCAGAAGGGGTGACGCACCAGCCATTTCATGTCGAGCACCGGCCCCAAATAGAGTCCTCCGCCCAGGATCGGATCGCGCGCGTCGAGCGCGTCGGCCAACTTCTCGGTCGGCATGTCGAACAGCGGGCCGAGATCGCCCGATTTAACGCCCAGCCTGGCGAGATAGACCTCGGCGCGCTGGGTGGCGTTGAGCGGCCCCGATGCTGTTACCTGCTGGCCGCTCATCGTCGCGCAACTATGGAACAGCCCTTTGGCCGCAGGCATGCCCATCAGCGTCGCGATCTTGGCGCCTCCGCCCGACTGGCCGAACAGGAACACCCGCCCCGGATCGCCGCCGAACGCCGCGATATTGTCATGCACCCATTGCAGCGCGAGGATCAGGTCGAGCTGGCCGGCATTGCCGCTGTCCGCGAAGCGCGAATCGAACCGGGCGAGATAGAGATAGCCGAAGGCGTTGAGCCGGTGATTGACGGTGACGACCACCACGTCCTCGGCCGCCGCCAGCTTCGCGCCGTCATTTAGCGGCACGGTGACGGTGCCATTCGAATAGGCGCCGCCATGGATATAGAGCATCACGGGGCGCTTCGCGGCAGGGTCGGTGCCAGGCGTCCAGATGTTGAGGAACAGGCAATCCTCGGACTGCTGGCTGTCGCCATTGCGCTCCTGCGGGCAGATCGGTCCGAATTCGTGCGCGGGCACCGTCTGGCCGGGCGTGGCATAGGGACGCGGCGCCATGAAACGGGCAGCCTTTCCGTAGCGGATGCCACGAAAGCGCAGCAGCCCGTCGACGCGATCGCCCGCGAACCAGCCCGCCTTCGTCTCCACGATCGGATCGCCCGCCGCCGCGCGCACCACCAGCGGCATCGCCGCCAGCCCCACGCCGCCCGCCATCACCGATCGCCGCGTAATCCCGTCCATCGCATCCCTCCCACCATGCGCCGGATTTGCCCGGCGTCGTTATTCGGCGGACGTGCGGCCCGCCTTCGCAAAATGATGCCGGATCGCGCGGGAGCCGCCCGCCAGGCCCGGAAGTCAGCCGATCGCGCAGCGCACCACGTAGCTATCCCCGAACCGCGCCTCCACCTGCGCGCCGAGGCACACCGGATGGACGCCGGTAATGGCGCCGGTCGATATCCACTGACCCGCCGCCAGCGGAAGCCGCCGGTCGCGCGCAAGCTCGAACAGGAAGCGGATGGCGCCGAACGGCCCGTCGAGCATCTGCCGCGCGGTCGCCTCGCCCGCCGGCTCGCCGTCGATCGTCAGCGTCACCGGCCAGTCGAGAAAGCCCGAATCGCGCGCCAGCGCGGCGCCGATCACGAGGCCGTTATTGTTGCCGAAATCGGAAATGGTGACGGCCGGGCCATGCGCGTTGATGCCCGGAAAGGGGGAACTGGCGACTTCGATGCCGACATGGACGGCATCGACATGCGCCGCGACATCGTCGTTGCTCCAATCCCGGTCGAAACTCGCAGGCAGTTCGCCCAGGCGCAGCAGATATTCCGCCTCGGCCGCGGCGAAGCCGTCGTGGAAGACCGGCATCACCGGCGATCCGTCGACCGATTCGACAACGCTGTCTGCAAAGATGGGGCCAGCAAGACGGTTGGTGCCATAGGTAGCGTCCAGCGGCTCGGGAATCTTGCCCACCTTCCATCCGGCGATCCGATCGCCGAACAGCGCGATGGCCCGCTCCTGGATGCCATAGGCCTCGTCGAGCGTCTGGGGCAGATCGCCCGGATAATCGATCAGCGCGCTTCCCGCCTGGCGCGCCGCAACGAATGCATGGGCGATCGCTTCCGCCGGTTCCCGTCTTTCAATCAATGCATGATCCTTATCTGCATATCGCGTCGGAATCGCGGGTATCCACCGCCCGTGGCGCGCGGACGGGCGTCGCCGGGAGCATCCGGTACGATGCCGGACCGTGTCGAGAACCGATGCGCGATTTCCCTCTCCAGTGCCGTCCGCCCCGGCTTTTTCCGCAGGTTGGCGGGCTGGGGAAGATGCTACCGGTGTCAGATCAACTCGTCAACGCGGCTCGCGCTTTCCTCGCATTCCGGCGCGACGTGTCCAGGCCGCGACGACGCCCCGACGCATGGCTCCACGGATGGCCCTGATTACCCGCCGCGCTGCGACTCGGCGCAATCCGGGAGCAAGAAATCGGACACAATTTTTCATTTGCCACCGGTGTCAGCCGCTGACATGCATTAGGCAAAATCAAAAACAGGGCAATTGCCCGTTTGGGGAGGCTGTCATGATGGTTCGTTCGACCACGCGTTTTCTTGCGGGCACGGCGCTGGCGCTGTGCGTCGCCTGTCCCGCCACCGCCCAGACCGGGGATGGCCTGCTTTTCCGCGCGTCGGGCGACAAGGACGCCACCGCGGAGCGCGCGAGCGGCGATGCGGTGCCCAATTTCCAGAGCAAGGTCACGCGCGTCGCCGACGGCGCGATCGGCGGCGCCTTCCGCTGGGCGGATGACGGCTATGTCGCCTGGAACGCACCCGGCAACATCCAGGCACAGCGCGGCACCCTCTCCTTCTTCTGGCGCTCGCGCGAGCGCGTGGGCGAGGCGCCCTTCGCGATCTTCCGCGTTGGCTTCGCCGATCATTCGAGCTGGGACATGGCGTTCCTGCGCATCGACTGGAACGGCCACGGCTTCGACGCCTTCGTCACCGACACCAACCTGTCGCGCGAGCGCGTTTCCTTCCGCCTGCCCGAAAGTCCCGCGCCCGAAGCCTGGCACCATATCGCCTTCAGCTGGGACGAGACGGTGGGCGTGCGCCTCTATGTCGACGGCAAGGAGGCGGCACGGCTCGACCAGAAGGCCGATCTCGATTCGGGGCTCGACCAGTTCGGCCTGGCCGGCCGCATCATCGCGCCGCACCAGGTGCAGAGCCGCTACAGCTTCATGCGCGGCAGCGATGTCGACGAGATCCGCGTCTATGACCGCATGCTGGACGCCGCCGGCATTGCCGCGCTCGCCGCCAAGTCCGATCCCGCCGCGCAGCCCGTGCCCGGCGCGGCCGCCAAGCGCGCCGCCTGGCTCCACCGCTTCGGCTGGGACCGCGCCTCCCCGCCCGTGCTCGACAGCGCCGAGACCAGCATCCGCAAGGTCGAGTTTTCCGACGCCAAGGATCTCAAGGAATGGATGTGGAAGGGCATCGACGGCATCGCCGAGACGACCTGGCCGGGCGTCTATAACCGCTCGAAGCTCCCCGGCCGCGACGATTATTTCGAGCTGCCCGACTGGAACGTCTATGTCGAAGGCGGCAAGACCTACACGCTCGCCGTTCCGGCCGGCGAGCATTTCAACCGCGTCGAGATTCGCGGTGCCGCCTATGGCGCGCTCGATTATGCGGCGGATGGCGGCAGCTTCCGCAACGTCGCGAAACGCCCCCAAGGGGTGGTGCGCAGCTTCGATTCGCTGCCCGGGGGCACCGGCGGCGTGCTGCGCTTTACCAACACGATGCAGGAGCAGCCGATCCAGGAGATCTGGGCCTATGACGTGAAGGCGGGCAAGGAGCCCGAGGGCAGTTTCAAGCTCAGTTACGCGATCGACTCCAAGGACGGCGCCGATTTCGCCGCGCTCGACAAGCTCAACCGCTTCATCGCCGGGCGCTATGCCCCCGATGAGCGCGCCACCGTCGTCGCGCTGCCGAGCGTGGCCGGCCATGCCGCGCCGGGGGCGGGCAACGCCGCCGATGCGAGCGCGGCCTCGCATGTCGAGGGCGCGCAGCCCATCGTCCATGTGCTGATCCCCTCGGGCTTCGGCGACGCCTATCCGGGCCGTCCGCTGGCGCGCGCTTGGAACTATGGCTGGGAAGATGTCCATGACGGGCTGGATGGCATCGCGCTCGACATTCCCGCGCTCAAGGCGACGCCCGGCGCCGATGGCCTGATCCCGCTCAACATCCGAGTGAAGGATCCGATCTGGCCGGGCCGCGACATGGTCGATGTATCCGTCTCGGTCCGCCCGGGCGAGGCGCGGACCCTGTGGCTCGACCTGCGCGATCGCATCCTGACCAACGACAGCCTCTATCTGACGATCGCCTCCGCCGCGCCCGATTTCGGGCCGAAATCGCTCGACGGGACGCAGGTTCGCCTGGTGTTCAAGGACCGCGCCGCCGCGCTCCCCGAGCATATCGCCGATCGCTTCAATCAGGTGAAGGACAATTGGGCCTTCCTGGTCGAGGAGCACACCGCCTCGAAGCGCGCGGCGCTCTATCGCCGGGTGTTCGGCGACATCACCGATCTCCTGCGCGCCGATCCCGACAATGTCGAGGGGCGCCGCTATTGGGCGGACATCAGCTACGGCGCCTACAAGCTGCCCGCGTTCAAGCAGCCCGAGGCGCCCGCCGGCGTGCCGCTCTGGGCCTTCCGCCAGCTCGAAGACCTGAAGCTCACCCGCGAATTCGTGAACTGGTGGATCGACAATCGCCAGGTTCCCTATGGCGATTTCGGCGGCGGCATCTCGGACGATGTCGACCTGACCGAGCAATGGCCCGGGCTGGCGCTGATGGGCGTCGACCTGGACAAGATCAACGCTTCGCTCCGCGCGCTCTCGGACTCGGTCTACACCAACGGCATGCGCGTGAACGGGCTGGGCTATATCACCACCGACGAGCTCCACGCCTATGAGGAGGGGCTGAACAGCGACGCCGAGCGGCTCTATCTCAACTGGGGCGAACCCAAGGCGATCGAGCGGCTGATGGCCACCGCCAAGGCGCTGCAGGGCGTGATCCTTAAGAACCCCGCCGGGCACATGCACTTCGCCACCAACTGGTATGGCGGGCGGAAAATGTATCGCGAAGGGCCGTGGGAATGGCAGAAGCCCTATAGCTTCACTGTGATGCACGCGCCGATCCTGATCGGCCTGTATAACGGCAACCAGCAGGCCGAGGGCCTCGTCACCAGCGTGGTCGACGGCTGGATGACCCATGGCAAGCAGGACGCCAAGGGCAACTGGACCTATCCGAACGAGATCAACTGGCGCACCGATGCCGAGCGCGTGGGCGACGGCGGCGGTCTCTACACTTCACTCCAGTCGGCCTGGGCGGCGTGGCGCTTCACTGGCGACGCGAAATATCTCCAGCCGATGTTGAGCCGCACCGCGAAGAACGGCCCGGCCTCGGTCCAGGATCTCAACGAGAATGTCGTCGCGCTGCTCGGCCAGGACAAAGACTGGGCGAAGACGCTCGCCGCCAAGGGCAAGGGCGCCAGCCCGTTCGAGCAATGGGCGGCATGGGACGCCACCAGTGACACCGCCCATCTCGAATCGCTCCATGCCGACGCGATCGCCGAGAAGGCGCAGCACCAATATATGTATACCCTGGGCCATTGGTGGTCCGATCGCGTCGAGCAGCCCAACGACATCCTCCAGCGCGAGCGGCTGGGCGGCATCGCGCTGTCACGCAACCAGACCTGGCCGGGCAACACGGTGAGCTGGCGCTTCGACGATCCCGAAGGCGCGACGCAGACCGCGATCCTGATGCCGGGGGCCACCCCCACCCATTTCAAGGTGATCGCCTACAACACCGGCGACCGCCCGCAATCGGCCGAGATGACGAGCTGGAACGTCGACCCCGGCCAGTGGGAGATGAAGACCGGCGGCACCACGACGCAAGTGCCGCTCGAACGCAGCGCCTCGACCCGCGTCGCCTTCGCGCCGCACGCGACGACCGAGATCGAGTTTACGCTCCGGACGCCAAGCAGCACCGTCTCGGCCCGCCCCGACCTCGGCATCGGCACCGACGACGTGGCGGTGCAGGGGCGGAACGTCTCCGTGACGGTCCACAACCTCGGCGCGCAGGATACTTCGGGCGGCACGATCACGATCGAGGATGCGAATGGCAAGGCACTGGCGACCGCCAAGGTGCCGGCGATCGCGGCGCCGCTCGACCTGACGCCGAAGACAGCGGTGGTGAAGCTGGCGCTGCCCAAGGGCGCCGCGCGGATCCACGTAGCGCTGGAAGGCGGCGCGCCGGAGGTGACGCGGCGCAACAATGTGGTGGCGCTGCCAACCGCCAAATGATCCCAAACTCCTGGCCGGAACAGGCGCGGTCCCCCTCCCCGTTCCGGGGAGGAATTGCCTCATGCGCTTATTGCATTGCAGCAGCGCTCCAGAACCGTTCCGCCGCAGCCGTCTGGCGCGCGGCGGGGCGGAACAGGTGGATTTCCACCGGCACTTCCCACTCCGCTCCGCCCGCCCGTACCAGCACGCCGCACGCTAAGTCCTGATCGGCGAGGCTCGCCGGCAGCCAGGCAATCCCGCTTCCTTCGCGCGCCAGACCGAGCAGGGTGGCCGCAAGATGCGCCTCGAACCGCGTTTCGAGCCCCGGCGCCCGCTCCTTGAAATGCTGCGCCGCGAGGATACGGCCCAGGCCCGATTCACTGCTATAGGCAAGCAAAGGCAACACCCCGCCCGCCTCCAGCCGCCAGCGCGGCGCGCCTTCAGAATCGGGCGCGCAGAACGGCACCAGCGCATCATGCCCCACCGGTACCGAGCGAAAGGCCCGCGGCTCGAACCGGCCCGGCGCGGCCAGATGGCGATGGCAGAGCAGGAACTGCGCCTGCCCCTGCAGCATCAGCTCCTCGCAGGCTTGCATGCTGTCCGACACCAGCCGCACTGCACCCACCGCCGCTCGCATCTCGATCCCGCGTATCCAGTGCGGGAAGAAAGTGAAGGACAGCGCATGCGTCGCCGCGAAATGGAGCATCGCACCCTCGCGGCTGCCCAGCTCGCGCGCCTCGCGGCGCAGATTCGTGATGCTTCGCACGAAGGCAGGAGCGCTGCGCGCGAACAGCTCGCCCGCCGGGGTGAGCGTCGCCCGCTGCGCCCCGCGCACGAATAGTGGGGTGCCGGCCCATTCCTCCAGCGCCCGGATACGCCGGCTGAACGCAGGCTGGGTAACGTGCCGCGCCTCAGCCGCGCGCGAGAAATTGCCGCTTTCCGCGAGCGCCAGGAAATCCTCGAGCCAGTTCAGGTCCATGATGCAAAATCCGCATAGCCGAAGCGGACTTCGGCATTAGCAGGCCCGGCCGGGCGGGGCTATCCGGGCGATCGAGTTTTCGAAGGGAGGCAGCATGCGCATCGTTGAAGTTCGCGAGAAGACCGTCTCGATCGCGTCTCCGATCGCCAATGCCTATATCGACTTTTCGAAGATGACCTGCTCGGTCGTCGCAGTCGTCACCGATGTGGTGCGCGACGGGCGGCCGGTGATCGGCTACGGCTTCAATTCCAACGGCCGCTACGGCCAGGGCGCGCTGATGCGCGAGCGCTTCCTGCCGCGCCTCGCCGAGGCCGCGCCGGAGACGCTGATCGACGAGGCCAATGGCAATCTCGATCCCTTCGCCATCTGGGCGACGCTGATGACCAACGAGAAGCCGGGCGGCCATGGCGAACGCTCGGTCGCGGTCGGCACGATCGACATGGCGATGTGGGACGCGGTGGCGAAGATCGCCGGGGTGCCGCTCTACCGGCTGCTCGCCGATCGCTACGGCAACGGCGCGGCGCCCGACGACCAGGTCTGGGTCTATGCGGCGGGCGGCTATTATTATCCGGGCAAGGATCACAAGCAGCTTCAGGACGAGTTCCGATCTTATCGCGACCGGGGCTATCAGGTCTGCAAGATGAAGGTCGGCGCGGTACCGCTCGAAGAGGATATCGCCCGCATCGAAGCCGCGCTGGAAATCGTCGGCGACGGGCAGAACCTCGCGGTCGACGTCAACGGCCGCTTCGATCTCGACACCGCGATCCGCTTCGGCGAGGCGATCCGGCCCTATAATCTCTTCTGGTACGAAGAGGTGGGCGATCCGCTAGACTATGCGCTCCAGGCCGAGCTTGGCCGCCATTATGACGGTCCGATGGCCACCGGCGAGAATCTGTTCTCGCACCAGGATGCGCGCAACCTGCTCAGGTTCGGCGGCATGCACCCCGAGCGCGACTGGCTCCAGTTCGATTGCGCGCTCTCTTATGGCCTGGTCGAATATCTCCGCACGCTCGAGGTGCTGCGCGAGGAAGGCTGGTCGAGCCGCCGCGTGGTACCGCATGGCGGCCACCAGATGTCGCTCAACATCGCCGCCGGCCTGCATCTGGGCGGCAATGAGAGCTACCCGGATGTGTTCAAGCCGTTCGGCGGCTTCGCCGACGGGATCGCGGTCGAGGACGGCTATGTCCGGCTGCCTGACGTTCCGGGCATCGGTTTCGAGGCGAAATCGGAGCTTTACGCCCTGATGCAGACGCTTACCGAAGACATCTCGCCGCGGACGATCGCGGCATGAGCGAAGCGGCGGCAGCGCTTCCGGTGCGGCCGCCCGCCGCGCGGAAGTGGCTCGGCCAGCTTTACGTCCAGGTGCTGATCGCCATGGCGCTGGGCATCGCGATCGGCATCGCCGCGCCCGGCTTCGCCGTCCAGCTCAAGCCGTTCGCGGACGGCTTCATCAAGCTCATCAAGATGCTGCTCGCACCGATCATCTTCGGCACGATCATCGTCGGCATCGCGCAGATGGGCAGCCTGAAGGAAGTCGGCCGGATCGGCTTCAATGCACTTCTCTACTTCGAAATCCTGTCGACGATCGCGCTGGCGGTAGGCCTGATCGTCGCCAATCTGCTCCAGCCCGGCGCGGGGATGCACGTCGATCCCGGCACGCTCGACGGCGCCGCCGCGAGCGCCTTCACCGCGCGCGCCGCGCATGAGCCCGGCATCACGGGCTTCCTGCTGGGCATCATCCCCGACAGTTTTGCGGGCGCCTTCACCGCAGGCAGCATGTTGCAGGTAATCCTGCTCGCCGTGCTGCTCGGCATCGCGGCGAGCGGCATGGGCAGCCGGGTCGAGCGCACCGTGGCGCTGGTGGAGGATTTCACGGCGCTGATGTTCCGCGTGGTGGGGCTGGTGATGCGGCTCGCGCCGATCGGCGCCGGGGCGGGCATGGCCTTCACCATCGGCAAATATGGCGTCGGCACGCTCTGGTCGCTCGGGCACCTGCTGCTGGCGCTCTACCTCACCTCGATCCTGTTCGTCGTCGTGGTGCTGGGGCTGGTGATGCGCATCGTCGGCCTCTCGCTGCCCCGGCTGCTGCGCTATCTCAAGGACGAACTGCTCGTCGTGCTCGGCACCTGCTCCACCGAGGCCGTGCTGCCGCAGGTGATGGACAAGCTGGAACGGCTCGGCGTCTCGCGCCCGGTGGTGGGGCTGGTACTTCCGGCGGGCTATACGTTCAACACCGACGGCACCTGCATCTATCTGACGATGGCGGCATTGTTCATCGCACAGGCCACCGACACGCCGCTCGATATCGGGCACCAGATCATCCTGCTCGGCGTGCTGCTGCTCACGTCCAAGGGCTCGGCAGGCGTGGCCGGCGCGGGCTTCGTCGCGCTGGCGGCGACCGTCTCCACCATCCCCTCGATCCCGGTCGCGGGGCTGGTGCTGCTGCTGGGCGTCGATCGCTTCCTCAACGAGGCCCGCGCCGTCACCAACCTGATCGGCAACAGCGTCGCGACCATCGCCGTCGCCCGCTGGGAGGGCGAACTGGATCTCGACCGCGCCCGCGCGACGCTTTCCGGCAGGGAGACATCGGCATGAGGCGCCGCGATCTGCTCGCCGCCGCAGGCATCGCCGCGCTGCCGCGCATCGCGCGCGCGGCGCGGGACCGCGATGCCAAGCTGAAAGCCGCGCTCGACAGCCTCGCCAGGCTCGACACGCCGGAAGCGAAGTTGAAGCGTCTCGCCGGCTTCGATCCCTCCCAACTCTCGCCCTCGGCGCGGATCGACCTCGATACGGTGCGCGCCGGGCTGGAGGTCGACGCCCGGCTCGTCGCGCGCTTTCCGATCGGAAGGCTGGGCCGCACGCCCTATACGGTTTCGCCGACCGCCGGCGCCTGGCGCGATGCCGGCAAGGGCAAGGACGATGCCGCGCTCGCGCAAGATATCGCCAAGGAAAGCGAGGGCATCCGCGCCGACGCCGCGCACGGCGTGATCCTGCCCCTCCCCCTGCTCGACAAGACGCTCGCCAGCATCCGCGCCGTCGCCGCCCGGGCCGGCGATCCAGTCGCCCCCAGGCTCGGCGAGCAGGCCGCCTTGCTCGCCGGGCTCCGCGCCCGCGCACCCGCCGAACCCGGCGTCGGCCACTTCCCCGGCGGCACCGACTATTTCGCGTTGCTGCTCGAACGCCATTACGTCGCCTACATCGCACCGGCCGAGGCGCACCGCATTTTCGCTGAGAAGGCGCATGAACTAACCGCGCGCGCCGACACGGTGCTCAGGCGGCTCGGCTATGCGGAGGGCGGTGTCGGCGCCCGGATCAGTGCCGCGTTCCAGGATCCGCGCTTCCTCTATTCCGACGACGATGCCGGCCGCGACCGCGCCATGGCGGACATGAACGCCCGGCTCGACAAGGTCCGCCCGCGCCTGCCGGCGCTGTTCGGCCCGCTTCCCCCGCAATGCCTGAACGTGGCCGCACGGAGGATGCCGGCGGAGGAGGAAGCGACGGGCAGGCAGGGCTATCGCGTCGTCCCCACCCCGGCCATGTCGGGCAGCTATTTCGTCGACCTGAAACGCATCCGCGCGCGCCCGTCCTGGACGCTCGGCGCGGTGGCGCATCACGAGTTGCTGCCCGGCCACATGATCCAGCTTCCGATCGAAGCCGAATCGGCGCCCCACCCGCTGCGGATCGATTATGCCCCCGCCTTCGCCGAAGGCTGGGCCGTCTATGCCGAGCAGCGCATGGCCGATGACGGCGCGTTCGCCGGTGATGACCGCGCCCTGCTGGGCCATTTGCACTGGCTCTTGTTCCGTATTGGGCGCGGACTGGTTGACACCGGTGTCCGCCTAGGACAAGATTCGCTGGTCCAGACGAGCGACAAGCTCGCGGCATTGCAGGGGGAGGCTATTTATTTCGCGCCGATGGCGCAGGATATCGAGCGAATCTGCATAGAGCCGGCCATTCGAGCCGCCGAAGCGCTGACCTGGCTGGGTCTGGCGCGACTGGGCGCGGCGGCGAAGGCCCAGAGCCCCGGAACGCTCAGGAATTTCCATCGCAAGGTGCTCGCCAACGGACGCAAGCGTTTCGCGATGATCGCATAGAGAGTCGGCACAAGCCGGCCGGGAATTCAAAAAGACAGCGGACCGACGAAAACAGTTCGGCCGTAAGGTTTTGAAAAAATGGGAGAGAGAGATGCGTAAAGGGAATATGAGGCGAAGTGCGTGGTTTGCCGGCGTATCGCTGGCCGTCATGGCCGGCACAGCCGGTTTCGCGGCACCGGCACTGGCGCAGGATACAAGCTCCGACGCAGCGCAAACCGCACCGGTGGATAGCAGCGCGGCGCAGGAATCCACCAACGACGAAATCGTTGTCACCGGTTTCCGTGGCAGTCTTGCGCGCGCGCTCGACGTGAAGCGCACCGAGGCCGGCTCGGTCGACACCATCCTTGCCGAGGACATCGGCAAGTTCCCCGACCTGAACCTGTCCGAATCCATCCAGCGCGTGCCCGGCGTGGCGCTGGCGCGTGACGGCGGCGAAGGCCGCCAGATCTCGGTGCGCGGCCTGGGCCCGCAGTTCACGCGCGTCCGCATCAACGGCATGGAGGCGATCGCCACCGCCGGCGGCTCGGATGCCTCGGGCGGCACCAATCGCGGCCGCGGCTTCGACTTCAACGTCTTCGCCGCCGATCTCTTCAACGGCATCACGGTCCGCAAGACTGCCGATGCCGTGACCGAGGAGGGCTCGCTCGGCGCCACCGTCGATCTCAACACGGCGCATCCGTTCGACTATAAGGCGGGCTTAACCCTCGCCGCCTCGGCGCAGGGGGGCTATAATGACCTGTCCAAGAAGTTCTCGCCCCGCGCCGCCGCGATGCTTTCGTGGCGCAATCAGGACGAAACCTTCGGCGTGCTCCTCTCGGGCGCCTATACCAAGCGCCAGATCATCGAGAGCGGCTATTCGACCGTGCGCTGGACGACCAACACCGCTGGCGTCGCCCCGGGATTCGAAAGCTGGCTCGGCACGCCGTGCGCATACACCTCGGCAAGCGCACCTTCCACGACGCCCGCCTGCGCGGAAGCCAACAAGCTCTTCCACCCGCGCTTCCCACGCTACGACTATTACATCACCGATCAGGAGCGCATCGGCGTCACCGGCTCGATCCAGTGGAAGCCGACCGAGAACACCTCGCTGACCATCGACGGGCTGTATGCCGACTTCAAGGGCACGCGTGAGGAACGCTATCTCGAAGCCAACGGCTTTTCGGTGGCCGGCCTGTGCACTACCGCGCCGAAGCCCGCCAATTGCGGCGTCAACGATACCGACGTGATCGACGCCACCGTTCAGGACGGCACGATCGTCAAGGGCACCTTCAACGGCGTTGACCTGCGCACCGAGAACCGCTTCGACCGGCTCGACACCAAGTTCAAGCAGGTGACCGCCAATTTCGACCAGAAGCTCGGCGACAGCCTTAGCGTCAACCTGCTGTTCGGCATGTCGCGTTCGGATCACCAGAACCCGATCCAGAACACGGTGACGTTCGACCAGTATAATGTCGACGGCTACAGCTACGACTATAGCGACCGCAAGAATCCGGTGTTCAACTTCGGCAACGCCAATCTCAGCGGCCCGCAGGGTTGGGTGTTGAGCCAGATCCGCCTGCGCGCCGCATCGGCCAAGAACGAGTATGACACCGGTCAGCTCAACCTGAAATGGGAGCTGACCGACGACTTCAAGGTCAGCGCGGGCGGTTCGTACAAGCGTTACGCCTTCGCCAGCACCGATCTGCGCCGTTCGAACGGCACCACTTCGGCGCAGGACACCAACCTCGCCTGCTGCACGCTGCCGGGCGACACGCTCGACCAGTTCGGCCATATCGTAACGATCGAGGGTCAGAGCTATTTCGGACCCGATTATTTCGCCGCGCGCGACTATTTCGGGCTCGAGGATCCGACTGCGCGCAATGGCACCTTCCGCCTCGGGATCGAGCCGGGCCTGTCGGGCAACACCAGCGTCACGGAGCATGACAAGAGCGGCTATCTGCAATTCGATTTCGATCGCGACCTGGGCGCCTTCACCTTCCGCGGCAACGCGGGCGTGCGCTACGTCCAGACCTTCCAGCGCGCGCAGGGCTATTCCTTCTCGAGCGGCGCGCCGCTGCCGATCACCTCGTCACGCACCTATGAGGACTGGCTGCCTTCGGTGAACCTCGTGTTCGAACCGAGCAAGGAGATCATCATCCGCGCCGCCGCCGCCAAGGTGATGGCCCGCCCGGACCTGGGCAGCCTGCCGCCGTCTGCGACGGTGCAGGTGTCCGGCGCTAATCGCAGCGTGTCGGTCGGCAATCCGAACCTCGATCCGTTCCGCGCCACCACGCTCGATTTCGCGGCCGAGTGGTATTACCAGCCCGGCGCGCTGATCTCGGTCGCGCTGTTCCAGAAGGACATCGACAGCTTCGTGCAGACGGTGCAGTCGTCGGGCGCCTACAGCTCCAACCCGTTCGGTCTGCCGGACAGCCTGGCGATCGCGGCCTGCGGAAACCAGTATCCGACCACGTGCAGCCCGGATCAGGCCAACTGGACCTTCTCCGCGCCGCGCAACACGCCGGGCGGCCGCCTGCGCGGCTATGAGATCAATTTCCAGCAGCCGTTCAAATTCCTACCCGGCATCCTGAGCAATTTCGGCGTGCTGCTGAACTACACCCACGTCACGTCGAAGATTAAGTATCTCAATTCGTCGGGCGCGGTGGTGAAGGAAGGCGATCTCACCGGCCTTTCGAGCGACAGCGCGAACGCCACCCTCTATTACGAGGACAAGCTGATCAGCGCCCGCGTCTCCGGCGCCTATCGCAGCGGCTATCTGAGCGATGCGGTCGGCACCCAGGGCGTGGACAGCCAGGGCACCAACAAGACCTTCAACCTCGATGCCTCGCTGCAGATCACGCTGACCGACCAGTTCAAGCTGACCTTCGAAGCGGTGAACCTGACCGACCAATATCAGGACCAGTTCGTCGACAGCCGGAACCTGCTCTCGGTCTATCACCATACGGGCCGCGAGTTTCTCGCCGGTATTCGCTTCAACTATTGATCGCCCCCTGCCGGCGCGGCATCCCCGCCGCGTCGGCACTCCTTTTTCGGACCGATCCCATGCCTCAGCCGATCTGGACCACACGGCGCGATTTCCTGGCCCGGACCGCCGGGCTGAGCGCAGCGTTCGCCTCCGCCCCCGCCCATGCACGGGCGGTCGCCCCATGGGACCGCGCCGCCGCCCCGGCGGACGAAAGCCCCCCCGCATGGGCGGAGGCGGAGGCGATCCGCCGGCGCATTCGTCCGCCGAGCTTCCCCCGCGCCAACCGCTTCACCCCGCAGCAGTTCGGCGGCGTGCCCGATGGCAAGACGCTCGCCACCCAGGCCATCGCCCGCGCGATCGAGGCGGCCTCCCGCGCGCCCGGCGGCGGCCGCGTGGTGGTGGAGGGCGGCGTGTGGCTCACCGGGCCGATCCACCTGCGCTCCAATGTCGAGCTGCACGTCGATCGCGAGAGCATCATCCGCTTCGCGCGCGATCCCGCGCTCTATTTCCCGCCGGTGCTCACCCGGATGGAGGGCAACGAGCTGATGGGCATCTCGCCCTTCATCTACGCGATCGATTGCGAGAATGTCGCAATCACCGGCCATGGCGTCCTCGACGGCCAGGCCGATACCGAGCATTGGTGGCACTGGAAGCACGGCCCCGACGACGGATCGGAGGGTGACAGCGAACGCCTGAAGCGCCTCGCCGAGGAGGGCGTGCCCGTGGCGAAGCGCGTGTTCGCCCCCGGCTCGACCATCCGCCCGCAATTCATCCAGCCCTATCGCTGCCGCAACGTGCTGATCGAGGGCCTCACCATCATCCGCTCGCCGATGTGGGAGATCCATCCGGTCGAGTGCGAGAATGTGACGGTGCGCGGCCTCACCATTTCGAGCCACGGCCCCAATAATGACGGCTGCGACCCCGAAAGCTGCCGCGACGTGCTGATCGAGAACTGCCTGTTCGACACCGGCGACGATTGCATCGCGATCAAGTCCGGCCGCAACGCCGACGGCCGGCGCCTGAAGCGGCCGACCGAGAACGTCATCGTCTCCGGCTGCGTGATGGCGGACGGGCATGGCGGCGTGACGCTGGGCAGCGAGATCACCGGCGGCGTGCGCAACGTCTTCGTCGAGAATTGCCGGATGGACAGCCCCCGGCTCAACACCGCGATCCGATTCAAGAACAACGCGATGCGCGGCGGCACGCTGGAGAATGTCCATGTGCGCGACGTGACCGTGGGCCAGGTCGATCGCGCGGCGATCACGATCGACTATAATTACGGTGAAGGCGCCAAAGGCGGCTTCACGCCGGTCTTCCGGGGCCTGACGATCGAGCGTCTGCTCGTCGGCCGCTGCCAGCGCGTGCTGGACCTCCAGGGCTTCGCCAACGCGCCGATCCGCGACATCCGGCTGGTCGACTGCGCGGTGGTGCGCGCCGCCGAGCCCGACATCGTCAGCCATGTCGAGGGGCTGCGCTATGAGAATGTCCGCCGCAACGGCCAGCCCGTGTCCGGCCCCACGCCGGGCGGGGTCGCCGTGCCGGCCGGCAGGGACGGCTGAGAGGAGGATCGAGGGGCATGAAGGGAATGTTTCGCGGGGCTGCCGCGCTCGGCATGCTGCTCTGGCTGGCCCCGCCCGCCAGGCCCCGGGCGCGGCGCGGCCCCCCCCCCCCCCCCCCCCGG
>NZ_JAAVVE010000039.1 GCF_018449795.1 Sphingomonas sp. dw_22 | reverse complement strand
GGTCGGGCGGTGTGGGGGGCGGGGAAGGGTGTCGCGCCCGCCCGGGGGGGGACGGCGGGGGGGGCGCGGGGGGCGCACCCGGTGGCACGGCTTTGGGCGACTATCCAGGGCCGGGTCGGGGGGGGCGGGGGCGGCATCGCCAGCGCGCTCGCGACCGGCGATCAGGGGGCGATCTCCGAGCCCGATGCCGAGGCGATGCGGCGATCGGGGCTGGCGCACCTGCTTTCGGTGAGCGGGCTGCACGTCTCCGCGGTGACGGCGGCGGCGATGTTCGTGGTGCTGCGGCTGCTGGCGCTGAGCCCGACGCTCGCGCTGCGCTGGCGATTGCCGCTGGTGGCGGCGGGCGCGGGGGCGCTGGCGGCGATCGGCTATACCTGGCTCACCGGTGCGGAGGTGCCGACGATACGCTCCTGCGCGGCGGCCTTGCTGGTGCTGCTGGCGCTGAGCCTGGGGCGTGAGGCGATCACGCTGCGGCTGGTGGCGGCGGGGGCGCTGGTGGTGCTGCTGCTCTGGCCGGAGGCGCTGGCGGGGCCGAGCTTCCAGTTGAGCTTCGCGGCGGTGACGGCGATCGTGGCGCTGCATGAGAGCCCGCGGATTCACGGCTGGTTTGCGCGGCGCGAGGAGGGCGCGGGGCGGCGGCTGCTTCGCAATCTCGGCTCGTTGCTGCTGACGGGTATGGCGGTGGAACTGGCGCTGATGCCGATCGCGCTGTTCCATTTCCACCAGGCGGGGATTTACGGCGCGCTGGCCAATATCGTCGCGATTCCGCTGACGACCTTTGTCATCATGCCGCTGGAGGCGCTGGCGCTGGCGCTCGATATGGCGGGACTGGGCGGGCCGGTCTGGTGGCTGACGGCGCGGGCCTTGGCGTTCCTGCTCTGGCTGGCGCATGCGGCGGCATCCGCGCCGGGGGCGGTGGCGGCGCTGCCGGCGATGCCGGGCGGAGCCTATGGGCTGATGGTTGCGGGCGGGCTGTCGATTGCGCTGTGGCGGACTTCGGCGCGGCTCGCCGGGCTGGTGCCGCTGGCGCTTGGCGCAGGCTGGGCCTTGCTGACGCCGGCGCCGGACCTGCTGGTGACGGGCGACGGGCGGCATCTGGCGATCCGGACTGCCGATGGCGGCATGGCGCTGCTGCGAGACCGGGCGGCGGATTACACGCGATCGATGCTCGGCGAGAACAGCGGGGCGGATGATGACGCGCTGGAACTGCTTGCCGAGCGGCCCGAGGCACGGTGCAGCGCGGACCTGTGCCTGGTGGATGTCGTGGCCGGTGCGCGGCGCTGGCGGGTGGCGGCGACTCGGAGCGGCTATCTGGTGCCGTGGCGGGAAATGATGGCGGTGTGCGGCGCGGCGGACATCGTGGTGAGCGAGCGGCGGCTGCCGCGGGGCTGTATGCCGCGCTGGTTGAAGCTCGATCGCGGGATGCTGGTGCGGACGGGCGGCGTGGCAGTGAGCTTTGCGAGCGGGCGAGTGGTGACGGTGCGCAAGGGCGGGCGTCATCCCTGGATTGACCCGCCCACCGTCCAGCCGCCATTCGAGGCGCCGAAGGAGAAATAGGATGCGAGGATTCGCGCTGATCACCGCCGCTCTGATGGCCGCGACACCGGCCATGGCGCAGGATACCGACTGGACCAAGGTGCGTGCCGAGTGGAACCAGCCGGTCGCGCCGTTCCGGATCCTGGGCAACGTCCATTATGTCGGGACGGCGGGCATTTCCGCCTATCTGATTACCAGCCCCAAGGGGCATATCCTGATCGACGGCGGGATGCAGGAGAGCGCGGCGCAGATCGCGGCCAATATCGAGAAGCTGGGCTTCAGGCTGCGCGATGTGAAGATCCTGCTGATAAACCATGCGCATTGGGACCATTCGGGCGGGCTGGCGGAATTGAAGCGGCTGACCGGGGCGCGGCTGCTGGCGAGCGTGGCGGACCGGCCGGGGCTGGAGGCGGGGAAGCTCGACTATCGCGACGATGTTCTGAGCGCGCCGCCGGTGCAAGTGGACGAAGTGATCGGCGACGGCACGCAGATCAACCTGGGCGGCAACATGCTGACCACGCATCTGACGCCGGGGCACACCAAGGGCTGCACGAGCTGGACGATGCAGGTGCCTTCGGGCGGAGACAGCCTGACCGTGCTGTTCGCGTGCAGCCTGACGGTGGCGGACCAGCCGCTGACGCCGGGGCAGGGCTATGACGCGGCGGTCAGCGATTTCCGGGCGACCTTCGCCAGGCTGAAGACGATGCAGGCGGACGTGTTCCTGGGCTTCCATCCCTCGCAGTTCGACTTCGAGGCGAAGCGGGCGAAGCTGGAGGCGGGCGACGCGGAGGCGTTCGTCGATCCGGGCGAGCTCCGGCGGCGGGTGGATGCCGCCGAGGCTGCGTTCGATGCCGAACTGGCGAAGCAGAAGGCGCGATAGGATTGTCCGGCGCTCCGGACGGGAATTCGCTTCTGAACGGACGACGAACCCCGCCCGTCAATAGCGCCGCAGCAGCCCCGCGAGCTTGCCCTGCACGCGCACCTGATCGGGGCGGTAGCGCTGGGGGTTGTAGTCGCGGTTGGCGGGATCGAGGCGGATCATCGCGCCTTCCTTGCGGAAATATTTGAGCGTCGCCTCGGCATCGTCGATCAGCGCCACGACGATCTCGCCGTCGCGCGCAGTCTCGGTGCGGCGGATGAGCGCATAGTCGCCGTCGAGGATGCCGGCCTCGACCATCGAATCGCCCGCGACCTCAAGCGCATAATGCTCGCCCGCGCCGAGCAGCGCGGCGGGGACGGGGAGCATCGTCGAGCCCTCCAGCGCCTCGATCGGCGTACCGGCGGCGATCCGGCCGTGCAGCGGAATCTCCACCACATCGTTGGCGGGGGACGGCAAAATACCCGGAGTCGGGGTTGATTTATGCACTTTGTCCGAAGCGGGGGCAGCCTTCTTCGCGTCGCCGCGCTCGGGCACGCGCAGCACTTCGAGCGCGCGCGCGCGGTTCGGCAGGCGGCGGATGAACTCGCGTTCCTCGAGCGCGCTTATCAGCCGGTGCACGCCCGACTTGGATTTGAGATCGAGCGCGTCCTTCATTTCCTCGAACGAAGGCGAGACGCCGGTCTCGTTAAGTCGATCGGCAATGAAGCAGATGAGCTCGTGCTGCTTGCGCGTGAGCATCCAGATCCTCCCGTCTAGAACAGACTGGGAACGTTTATGCAATGTTCCGCGAGCTTGTCAAGCGATGTCGAGGATTTCCACCGAGTCGCCCGCCCGTGCCGGCGGGGCGTGGGGCTCGCGGACGATCAGGCAGCCGGCACGGGCGAGCGTGCGCAGCATCGAGCTGTCCTGGATGGTGGAGGCGAAGGCGCGGCCCTCGCGCAATTCGGCGCGCAGATAATCGGTGCGCGCGCCATTGGCGGGGAGGGGCTCGCCGAGCAGCGCGGGCCGCGTGGGGGGGAAGGGATCGGTGGCGCCCGAGAGATGCGCGACGAGCGGGCGCACGAAGAGCTGGGCGGTGACGAAGGCGGAGACCGGGTTGCCCGGGAGGCCGACCACGACGGCGTCGCCCAGGCGGCCGGCCATCATCGGCTTGCCGGGGCGCAGCGCGATCCGCCAGAAGTCGATCGTGGCGCCGGCGGCCTCCAGCGCGGGGCGGACGAGATCGTGATCGCCGACCGAGGCGCCGCCGGTGGTGACCAGCACATCGGCGCGGACGGCGCGGAAGGCGGCCTCCAGCGCGTCGAGGCGATCGGGGAGGATGCCGAGGTCGATCGTCTCGACGGGGAGATCGGCGAGCTGGGCGGCGAGCATCAGCCGGTTGGTCTCGGGAAGCTGGGCCTCGCCGACGGGCGTGCCGGGCGGGATCAGCTCGTCGCCGGTGGCGGCGAGCGCGACGCGAATGGGGCGGCGGACGACGAGGCTGGCATGGCCGCCGGTTCCGGCCACGGCGAGGCGCGCGGGGGTGAGGCGCTGGCCGTCGGCGATCAGGACGTCGCCCTGCGAGAAATCGAGGCCCTTGCGACGGACGTTGCGGCCGGGATGGGGCGGGCCTTCGCCCGACAGTGCCAGCCTGGCGCCTTCCCGGGCGGCCTCTTCCTGGACCAGGATGGTGTCGGCGCCGGCCGGGAGCGGTGCGCCGGTGAAGATGCGGGCGGCCTGATGCTGGCCGATTGTGCCGGGGAAGGGCCGGCCGGCTGCGCTTTCGCCGATCACTTCCCAGGGACCGGGCATGTCGGCGAAGCGGATCGCATAGCCGTCCATCGCCGAGAGATCGGCCGAGGGCTGGGTGCGCAGCGCGGCGATGTCCTGTGCCGCCCAGCGGCCGGCGGCCCGGGCGAGCGGAACCTGCTCGATGCCCACCGGCGGCGCGAGAGCGAGGAGGCGCGACTGGGCTTCGGCGACAGGGAGCAGCGGGACCATCGGATGCACTTGGGGCAGGGGTGGGGCTGGGTGCAAGCGGAGAGAAGGCTGAAGTCTGATCCATCGATATTAAAGTCGAGACGGCGGGATGACGCCTCCAATGCCTCGCGACTGGGCCCCGGCCTTCGCCGGGGAAACCGATTCCGATCGACTGAATCCGACTCTAGTCGATATTCGGAGTTAGGGCGCGATGGCTGCAAGAGCCGCAATCGTTTGTGGGGGCCACTCCATCCGCGAGCGAGCTCCTCACACCTCCAGGGGCTCTCCCAGCCGCACGGTGGACCCCGGCACTTCGGCCGGGGTGACGATGGAGTTTTTTAGTCGGAGGCTTCCATGCGCATCCCGGTGGCGACGATCGCTCCGTTTTCCTCCACCTTCACCTCGTAGGAGGTCGGGGTCTTCGCGAAGATGAAGCGCAGGTCGCGTTCGATCGCGAAGAACCGGTCGGGCGCGCTCGCTGCCAGCGTGACGCGCATCCCGCCCGATTGCAGCGCCAATACGCCCCCTTCGAGCGTCACGACGATGTCGCCCGACCCGGTGCGGTAGCGCCCGACATAGGCTTGCAGCATTTCGATCGGCAGGGCGATCCCCTGGGAGGGCGGTGCATAGGCGACCGGCCGATGGCCGTAGCTGACGATGCGCGTCATCCGCCATTGCCCCGACTGACGGCGCCAGATCGCCATGAAACTGGCCCGCGTCGCGAGCTTTTCCGGGCCATCGCCCTGGCGCGCGTAAAAGAGATGCTCGCCGGCGAGGATCGCGCCATAGCCCGGTATCGCGTCATAGCGGACGCTCGGGGCCACCAGCTCGCGCCGCATGCGCAGGGCCCTGGTCTTGCAGGGGCCGGTCATCATCGACTGCGTCACCGCCTCCCGCGAGCGGGTCAGGCCCGTGATGTCGTGATAGAATTCCACATCGTTCGAGAAGAAGTTCGACATCGCCGAAGCGTCGCACGCGTTGAACGCGCGCCAGAAGGCGGCATCGGCGTCGCGCACCGCCGCCTCGTCCGACGCGGGCGAGGCGCTTATCGTGCCGGCCTGGGGACTACCGCCTGCCAGCGGGCCGATCGAGGTCAGCGCCAAGCCTGTCGCCCACCACATGGGTTCCTCCACAACTGTATTGTTTACATAATACAGTTGCTATCAGCGGATGCGGTGCGGTTCAAGGCGGCCGGTGCTCAACTCGCCTGGCGACCGCCGGAGAGGATGCGCAGATCCTCCTGGCGCAGCGGGATGCCGAATTCGCAGAGCGTGCGGTTATGGCCGGCCTCGATCACGCGGGCGGGGCCGCCGCCGATGCCGGGAATGTCGAGCCATACCCTGGCGCCGCGCGCGAACAGCGTGTGTGCCTCGAACTCGACCAGATGCGAGGTGAGGCCGCGGACGCGCACGTTCCACCAGCGCACGCCTTCGCGGACGCGGGCGGGCGAATCGAGGCGCAGCACCTGCTTGTCGGGGATCATGCCCTCGGCTTCCTGGCCGATCGCCATGGGCGCGGCGATGGCGGTGGGGCCGCGCTGGACGTTGCGCAGCCAGGGGATCAGCACCTGCCAGCTCAGTTCCTGATCGAAGGCGATGCCGGCCAGCCCCTTGCGCACCCAGCGCACGGTGCCGCCGAGCGGGCGGAGGCCGTCGAACGTGATCTGGACGGGATCGCCGACCGCGAGATCGGTGCGCGCCTCGATGCCGACGCCGCCCTGCGAGACGTTGCGCGCGCGGACGAACTCCATCCGGTCGCCGCGCTGGATGCCGACGGTCTGGTGCAGCTCGACGCGGGGCACCTGGCGGCGCTCGTCGGGAACGCTGGCGAGGTTGCGCGCGAGCGTGCCGATCACGTCGATGGTCGAATCGAAGACGAAGCCGGCTTCCTCCGCCGTGCTCCAGCCGATCGTGCCCTCCAGCCGCTGGCCGTTGGCCAGCTCCAGATGCATCGGCGCGCCTTCGGGCAGCAGGGTATCGACGCTGAGCGTCGCGCCGGCGGCGCTGAGCTTGCGGATCGAGCAGGCGTATCGGTCCGTCGCCGAGGCCAGCACGCCGATATCGAGATCGGCGGCGATGTCGGGATCGATCGGCAGGGCGATCGGGGCTTCGGCGGCCAGACTGAATATCGTTGCGGACGTAAGCCCTTGTTCCATCATTCCTTCCCGCCCGGTCGCGCGCAGCTTTGGCGCAGGTGGCTGAAGGGTTGGTTAAGGGTGAGGGTTGTGAAATCCCTAATCCCGGTCCGGGGCACCGAGCGGGAAATAGTGGCGATAGCGCCGTGCCTCATCGACGGCACGGGCGAAGGAGGGGCGAGCGAGCAGGCGGGATCGATAGGCGCGCAGGCTTTTAAGATTTGCGGGAATCTCGCGCACCCAGTCCGCGTAGAAGAGCGACGGCGCGGCGGCGCAATCGGCCAGGGTGAAGCCGTCGCCCACAGCCCATTCGCGACCGGCCATCCGCTGGTCCAGCCAGGCGTAGACCGAATCGAGCATCCCGTGCGCCTCGACCACGCCGAACGGATCGCGCTCGCTCTCGGGACGGATCGCGTTCAGCACGGGTTTCTGCATGGGTGCCATGATATAGTTGTCAAAGATCCGGTCCAGCATGCGGACTTCGATCGCGGCATCGGGATCGTCGGGTATCAGGCGGACCGGGCCGGGATGATGGCGCTGGAGATGCTCGACGATCGTGCTGGTTTCGAGGATGGTGCGGCCATTATCGACCAGGATCGGGAAACGCTTGAGCGGCCAGAGTGCGGCCAGTTCTTCGCCGGCGCCGCCGTCCTCGAGATTGCGGAACTCGAAATCCGTGCCGTTCTCGTAAAGCGCGACCAGCACCTTCTGACAGAAGGACGAGAAGGGATGGGCGTACAGGACAGGCTTCATGGCCCTGCCGGTATATCTATTCGCGTTTCCAATCGCCAGACTTGCCGCCGGTCTTGGAGAGCAGGCGGATATCTTCGATCACCATCGCCTTATCGAGCGCCTTGGCCATGTCGTAGAGCGTGAGGAGGGCGACGCTCACTGCGGTCAGCGCCTCCATCTCGACGCCGGTCTGCGCCGCGGTGGCGGCGGTGGCGGTGACGGTGACGCCGGTCTCGTGGAGCGTCAGGTCGATCGTCACGCGGGCGAGCGGCAGAGGGTGGCAGAGCGGGATCAGATCGGCGGTCTTCTTGGCGGCCATGATCCCGGCGATGCGGGCGGTGGCGAGGACGTCGCCCTTCCGGACGCTGCCCTCGCGGATCGCGGCGGCGGCTTCGCGGGACATGGCGATGCGGCCGGTGGCGACCGCCTCGCGCCGGGTGACGGGCTTGCCCGCCACATCGACCATGCGGGCGGCGCCGGTTTCGTCGAGATGGGTGAGGCCGGTCATCCGATCAGCGCGCGGGTGGCGGCCTCTACGTCGTCCTGGCGCATCAGCGCTTCGCCGATCAGGAAGCAGCGGACGCCATGCCCGGCCATCGCGTCGAGATCGGCGCGGGTGGTGAGGCCGGATTCGGCGACGAAGGTGCAATCGGCCGGCGCGCTGCCGACAAGTTCATAGGTGCGTTGAAAATCGACCGTGAAGTCCTTGAGATTGCGGTTGTTCACACCGATCAGACGCGAGCGGAGCCTGAGCGCGCGTTCCAGCTCGGCGGCGTCGTGGACTTCGACCAGCACGTCCATGCCGAGTTCGATCGCAGTCGCTTCGATCTCGGCCATCTGCGCGTCTTCGAGCGCCGCGACGATGATGAGGACGGCATCGGCGCCGATGCTGCGTGCCTCGATCGCCTGCCAGGGATCGACGGTGAAATCCTTGCGGAGCACCGGCAGCGTGCAGGCGGCGCGGGCGGCGATCAGATAGTCCTCATGCCCCTGGAACCAGGGCGCGTCGGTGAGCACCGACAGGCAGGCCGCGCCGCCGGCGGCATAGGCGCGGGCATGGGCGGGCGGATCGAAATCGGGGCGGATCAGGCCCTTGGACGGGCTCGCCTTCTTGATCTCGGCGATCAGGCCATAGCCGGTGGCGGCCTTCGCATCGAGCGCGCGGCGGAAACCGCGGGGCGGGGTCTGGGCGAGGGCGGCGGATTGGAGGGCGGCGAGGCTGGTCGCGCGCTTGCGCCCGGCGACTTCCTCGCGCTTCTTCTCCAGGATCCGGTCCAGCATGGTGCTCATGCGTAGGCGATCCAGCAGTCGAGCAGGGCGTTGGCAAGCCCCTTGTCGATCGTCTCGGCGGCTTCCTCGACTCCGTCGGTGAGCGAGGTGGCGTGGCCGGCGATCATCAGCGCGGCGGCGGCGTTGAGCAGGACGGCGTCGCGATAGGCGCCGGCCTCGCCCTGGAGCAGGCGGCGGAGCGCCAGCGCGTTGTGCTCGGGATCGCCGCCGCGGATCGCGCTGAGGGGATGGCGGGGGAGGTCGGCGTCCTCCGGCACGATGCGCGTGGGCAGGGCGGCGGTGCCGATATTGACGGCGATGCTGGCGCCTTCGGTGGAGAGCTCGTCCAGCCCCTCTTCGCCCGAGACCACGGCGGCGGCTTCGGCGCCGAGCTGGGTGAGGGCCTCGGCATAGATGCCGGCATAGTCCGGGCGGGCGATGCCGATGAGCTGGCGGGTGACGCCGGCCGGATTGGCGAGCGGCCCCATCAGGTTGAAGATCGTCCGGCGGGCGATGCGGCGGCGCAGCGGGCCTATCCGGGCCATCGCCGGATGGTGATGCTGGGCGAAGAGGAAGGCGATGCCGAGATCGTGCAGCGACTCCTCGGCGCGGGCGGCGGCGCGATCGAGGTTGAGGCCCAGGGCTTCGAGCGTGTCGGCGGCGCCGGCCTTGGAGGAGGCGGCGCGGTTGCCGTGCTTGGCGACGGGGACGCCCGCCGCTGCGACCACCAGGCTGACGGCGGTGGAGACGTTGAGCGTGTGATGGCCGTCGCCGCCGGTGCCGCAGACGTCGATCGCGCCTTCGGGGGCGGAGATCGGGATCAGGCGGGCGCGCATCGCGCGGGCGGCCTCGGCGATCTCAATGCTGGTCTCGCCCCGGATCGAGAGCGCGATCAGGAACTGCTCGATCGCCGCCTCGGGGACGGTGCCGTCGAGGATGTCGGCGAATGCCTGCGCCGCGCTCTCATGGCTGAGCGGCGTCGCGGGATCGGGAAGGAGCGTGTAGGTCGTCACGAGGCTTCTATCGAGAGCGGCGCGGCCTGAGTCGAGCAAATCCTGATGTGCGCGGGCGAAGCGGGGCTAGCCTTCCTCGATCGGGCGGCGGCCTTCGGGGCCGGCGGCGAGCGTGCGCCAGTCCAGCTCTTCCTGGAGCAGCTCGAAGCTCTCCTCGCCGATCCTGTCGTCGTCGCGCATCGCGCGCAGGTGCTGCCGCTGGATCGTGATCGCGGTGAGCTTCAGGCGCTGGCGTTCGTCGAACTCCGTGCAATCGGCGCCGTCTTCGAGCGACTGGCGGTCTATCTCCAGCTGGCGGCGAGTCTCGTCGGCGACGCGGCCGGGCGGGTCCGCGACCGCGGCGAGCGCGACATCGGCCAGCGCGCGGCGGGCATAGGCGAGCTCGCGCTGCGAATCCTCCCCACCCGGCAGGCGCAGCAGCCGGATGAGCGGCGCCAGCGTCAGGCCCTGGAGGACGAGCGTCGCCAGCACCACCGCGAAGGCCGAGAGCAGAATCAGGTCGCGCTGGGGGAAGTCCTGGGGCAGCGCGAGCGCCGTGGCGAGCGTCACCAGCCCGCGCATCCCGCACCAGCCGACGACGATGCCCTGGCCCAGGCTCGCCGGCGCGATGCCGCCGCGCAGCGCGACGAAGCGGAGGGCCAGGCGGTTGTAGATGAGCACCCACAGCATCCGCGTGACGATCACCGCCGCGACGACGAGGCCCGCGAAGCCCGCCGCCTCGCGCAGCCGCTCGGGAGTCATGCTGCCGAGGATGTGGCGCACCTGCATCCCCATCAGCAGGAAGGCGAGCACGTTGAGCGAGAACACGGCGATGCCCCAGACCGCGAAGGACTGGATGCGATTGCGCGCGTCGAGCTGGAGCGAGGGGATGCTGGCGAGGCTCATCGCCAGCGCGACGACGCATAGCACCGCCGAGAGCCCCAGCCGCTCGGCGACGATCCAGGCCGCGAAGGTGCTGAGGAATTCGAGCAGGTTCCCGCCCAGCGAGCCGCGCGTGAACGGCAGGATGAAGCAGTAGAGCCAGCCGAACGCGAGCCCGAGCGCGATCCCGCCGGGCACGGCGAGGCCGAGCCGCAGGGCCACGCCGCCGTCTATCCCGCCATGGCTCTGGATCGCGACTGCGGCGCCGAACAGCAGCAGCGCGCTGGCGTCGTTGAGCAGGCTCTCGCCGGTCAGCACCTGGACGGTGCGGCGGGGGAGCGCTGCCGAGCGCAGAACGGTGGTCGCCGCGGCGGCGTCGGGCGGGGCGACGATCGCGCCGAGGGTGACCGCGGCGGCGACGGGGAGGCCGGCGAACGCCCAGCCGATCCACGCCACCACGGCGGTCGTCAGCAGGACGGCGACGACGGCGAGCGCGAACAGCGGCCGCCAGAACTTGCGGATCGCCGTGACGGGGAAATCGAATGCGGCGTCGAGCAGCACCGGTGCGATGAACAGGGCGAGTGCGGTATGGCCGTCGAGGCCGATCGCCGGGGTTCCGGGCACGAGCGCGACGATCACGCCGGCCGCGGCGAGCATCGTGGGATAGGGAATCCATGTCCGCCGCGAGACCTGCAGCAGCACGACCGCCATCAGCAGCAAGGCAATGAGGCTCTCGAAGAACGTCATGCCGCCAGGCTAGCGCGCTGGTGGTGGGTGAGTCCAACCGGGAACGCTGGGTTGGATCGACGTTCGGCAACCTCCGTCACCCCGGCCGGAGTGCCGGGGGCCACCGGGAGGCTGGGAGAGCGGCTAGAGGCGAGAAGGGCTCTCTGGAGGAGGAGTGGACCCCGGCACTGCGGCCGGGGTGACGGAGGAGGTTTCCAAGCTCACCGATGCCTTCTCACGCAACTCCGGTTGGCTCTAGGCCAGCGCCCGTGCCTCGATCCCCGCGATCTTCAGGAAATTCGCCAGCATCGCATGACCGTGCTCGGTGGCGATGCTTTCGGGGTGGAACTGGACGCCGTGGATCGGCAGCTCGCGGTGGCGGATGCCCATCACCGTGGCGTCGGAGGCGGTGGCATTGACCACCAGCTCATCGGGTATCTCGGTGACGATCAGCGAATGATATCGGGTGGCGATGAAGGGCGAGGGGAGCCCTTCGAACAGGCCGGTGCCGTCATGCTCGACCGGGCAGGTCTTGCCGTGCATCAGCCCGCCGCGCACCACCTTGCCGCCGAAATGCTGGCCGATCGACTGGTGGCCGAGGCAGACGCCGAGCAGCGGCTTCCTCAACTCGGCGCAGGCGGCGACGAGATCGAGGCTCACCCCGGCTTCGTTCGGCGTGCAGGGGCCGGGCGAGATCAGGAACGCCTGGGCGTTGCTCGCGATCGCGTCGCGCGCGGTGAGGGCGTCGTTGCGCACCACCTGCACCTCCGCGCCCAGGTCCATCAGGTAATGAACGAGGTTCCAGGTGAAGCTGTCGTAGTTATCGATGACGAGGATCATGGCAGCGAGTTAGGGGGTTTGTGCCGCGTTCACAATCGCTCGTGCATAGGCTTTGCCTTGGCGCGGCCATAGTGGGGCGCAACGGTGGTGCCCAAAGGGGCGTTGGACGTCTTGAAGGAGTTTCGTGAATGCTTGCCAGATTGCTCATCGCCACCGCCCTGCTCGCCGGTCCCGCAGTGGCGCAGGACCAGAGCGCGCCGCAGGATCCGCCCAAGCGCGTCCGCTCGATCCTGCTCTATGGCGACGAGAAATGCCCGCCGTCGCAGGATCCGGACGAGATCGTGGTCTGCGCGAATGCGGGCGATTCGCCCTATCGCATCCCGAAGCGCTTCCGCGACCAGCCCAAGGAGGACGCGGCGTCCCAGGCCTGGACCAATCGCGTCGAGACGGTGGAGCAGTTCAACCGGGCGGGGCTGCCCAATAGCTGCTCGCCGGTCGGCACCGGCGGCCAGACCGGCTGCACGCGCCAGTTCATCCAGCAATGGTATCAGGAGCGGCTGGACGCCAAGGCCAAGGCGGCGCGGACCACCGCTCCGGATCCCGATTCCGGTCCCAATCCCTGACCTGAAAACTCCTCCCCGTGCCGGGGAGGAATTAGGTTACTGGCCGAATCCTGCTTCGCTGGCCCGCGCGACTGCTTCGCGCGCGGCGGCGAACAGGGCGCCGGCCTTGGCCTCGCATTCGCGCTGTTCATAGGCCGGGTCCGAATCGGCGACGATGCCGGCGCCGGCCTGGACGTGCATGACGCCGTCCTTCACCAGCGCGGTGCGCAGGACGATGCATGAATCCATCGAACCGTCGGGCGAGAAATAGCCGACGCCGCCGGCGTAGGGCCCGCGCGTCTCCGGCTCCAGCTCGGCGATGACCTGGCAGGCGCGGACCTTGGGCGCGCCGCTGACCGTGCCCGCCGGGAAGCCCGCGAACAGCGCGTCGAGCGCATCGGCGTCGGGCCGCAGCCGGCCGACCACGTTCGAGACGATGTGCATCACATGGCTGTAGAATTCGACCGTATAGCTGTCCGTCACGCGCACCGTGCCCGTGTCCGCGACCCGGCCGACATCGTTGCGGCCGAGATCGAGCAGCATCAGATGCTCGGCGCATTCCTTGGGATCGGCGAGCAGGCTGGCGCGGTTCGCTTCGTCCTCGGCCGCCGTCTTGCCGCGCGGGCGGGTGCCGGCGATCGGACGGATCGTGACTTCGCCGTCGCGGGCGCGGACCAGGATCTCGGGGCTTGAGCCGGTCAGCGCGAAGCCGGGCAGATCGAGATGATAGAGGAAGGGCGACGGGTTCACCCGGCGCAGCGCCCGGTAGAGCTCGAACGGTGGCAGCGTGAACGGCGTGGTGAAGCGCTGGGCGAGCACGACCTGGAAGATGTCTCCGGCGGAGATATAGTCCTTGGCGCGGGCGACCATCTCGCCATAGCGGCCGGGCTCCAGCACCGGGGCCAGCGCGATCTCGCTCGGTTCGGCATGGACGGGTGCGGGCAGCGAGGCCGTGGCGAGCTTCGCGGCGACGGCGTCGATCCGTTCGGCGGCGGCATCGACATCGCCGCCCGGCCAGACCGGCGCGACCAGGAACAGCGCGTCCGCCAGCCGATCGAAGACCAGGATCACGGTCGGCCGCACGAACATCATGTCGGGCACGCCGATCGGGTTCTGCGGCGGACGGGCGAGCTTCTCGACCAGCCCGACCGTCTCGTAGCTGAAATAGCCGACCAGGCAGGCCAGCGCGCGCGGCAGTTCGGCGGGCACGTCCATCCGGCATTCGGCTACCAGCGCGCGCAGGGCGTCGAGCGTGGGCTGGGCGCAGGGCGCGAAGGCGTCGCGATCGGTGAGCCAGCGATTGTTGATCGCCGCTTCGTTCCCGGTCGCGCGGAAGACCAGATCGGGCGCGAGGCCGATCAGGCTGTGGCGCCCGCGCACCGATCCGCCCTCGACCGATTCGAGCAGGAAATCGCCCCGGCCCGGCTCGATCAGCTTGAGCGCGGCGGCAACCGGAGTCTCGGTATCCGCGATCTGGCGGCGCCAGAGCAATGCGGGCCGCCCGGCGGCCAACGCCGCGCGGGCGGCTTCTGCGCCTTGGATCACCTCAGCGTGCCGTGCCCTGGCGGACGAGATCGGCGCGGAAACGGGCGATCGCCGTCTCGTTGCGCGTGACCTTCACCTGCTTGCGGATCGCGCCGATGAACTGGCGGGCATATTCGGGGCCGGTCTGCTGCGAGAGCGCGCCGCGCACCTGGCCGACCGCGATCGGATCATTGGCCGCGCTATGCTCCTCGATCTTGTCGACATAGACGACATAATAGCCGGCGCGCTCCGGCGCCTCGACCAGACGCGCCTTCTTGGCCGGCATGCTGAACGCCATCTGGATGAAGTTCTCCTTGCCCTGGAGCTCGGAGCGCTTGAAGTCGAAGGGCTTGGGCGGCGCGCCCTTGGTGACGCCGGCTTCGGCCAGCGCCTGGGCCATCGGCACGCCCTTTTCGAGCTTGGCGATCGCGGCGGAGGCGGCGGTGCGCGCCTTTTGCAGCGCCTTGTCCATCAGGTAATCGGCCTTCACCTTGTCGCGGATGCTGGCGAGCGGGCGCGGCGCGGCCGGCACGATCTTCTCCAGCGAGACGAGTGCGAAGCTGCCGTCGGCGGCGGTCTGGACGACCTGGGGCTCGTCGCCCGGCTGCTCGACGGCGAAGCCGGCGCGCAGCAGCGCGACCGTCGCCGGATCGGGCTTATAGGCGGCATCGTCGGGATTGGTGGCGGTGTTGGTCAGCGCGGGCGTGGTCGCCGCGGTCAGCTTCGCATCGCGCACGGCCTCGTCGAAGGTCTTGCCGTCGCCGACACCGTCGTCGATCGACTGGCGCAGGTCGCCGAGCGCCTGGGCGAGCTTGCGCTGGCCGATCTCGTCGGCGAGCTCCGAGCGCGCCTCCTCGAGCGACTTGGCGGCGATCTTCTCGATCTTGTCGACGCGATAGACATACCAGGTGCCGCCGAGCTGGGCCGGGCCGGCGAGAGCGCCCTGCTGCGCGGCGAAGGCGGCATCGGCGAAGGCGGCGGAGACATCCTTGGCGAGTGCGGCCTTTTCGGCGGCATCGACCTTGCGGACTTCGAGGCCGGCTGCGCGGGCCGCGGCATCGAGCGCGCCGCCCTTGGCCTGGGCAGCGATCTTCGCGGCGGTCGCCTGATCGAGCGCGGTGACGAGCTCGACCGAGCGCTTCTCGGTCGCGGCATAGCGGGTGCCGGCCTTCTTGTAGGCGTCGGCGATCTCGGCGTCGGTCGCGGCGTTCTGGCCGCGCAGGCCATCGGCGGTGACGGTGGCGTAGCGGACGATGCGGCGCTGCGGCACCATGTAGCGGTTGCGATTGCCGGCATAATAAGCGGTCAGCGCCTGATCGTCGGGATCGGGACCGGGGTCCATCGCGACCGACTGGACGAAGCCGACGATACCGGTGCGGCGCTCGAGCATCAGCGAGGCATAGGGGAGGACGACTCCGGTGGGGAGCTGGCCGCCCAGCGTGCCGCGATTGACCAGCCAGGTAGCGTAGCGATCCTGCGTCAGGCTGTCGCGATAGGCGGCCGGGATGATGCGGTTCTGCGCGAGCAGATCCTCGAAGCTCTTCTGGCTGAACTTGCCGTCGATGCCGAAAAAGGCGGGATTGTTGGCGATGTCGCTGTCGATCAGCTTCTTGCTGACCTGCATGCCGGACTGCTTCGCGAACTCGATCATCGCGGCCGAATTGATCGTCTCGTCGAGCGCCAAATCCAGGCCGCCCTGCGCCAGGAACTGCTCCATCGTGATGTTCTGGCCCTCGCGCTGGGCGTTGCGCAGGAAGCGATCGATCCGCTCGCGCAACTCGCGATCGGTGATCTTGGTGCCGCCGACCTTGGCGAGCACGTCGCTGCCGCCGCCGGGGCCGTTCGAGCGCAGGCCGGTGATGTCGCCGGCGGCGAAGGCGATCGCGATCAGGCCGAGGAACACGAACACCGCGATCATGCCGTAGCGCGACTTGGTGAAGTTCCGGAAGAAATTGAGCATGAAGGGCCGTTCGTTCGAGGGAATCCCGGGTGCTTTAGGGCGGTGGTGCCGCGCCTTCAAGCTTGTGCAACGCGCCTGCCTTGGTATCGGCTGCGGACAAACAGGAGGAGTTGGGTATGCGCCGCAAGCTTGTCGCCGGCAATTGGAAGATGCACGGGCTGAAGGCCCAGCTTGGCGAAGTGGAGGCGATCGCGGCGGCGGCAGCGGCCAATCCGGGGGTGGATACGGCGCTGTGCGTGCCGTTCACGCTGATCGCGCCGGCCGCGGCGGTGGCGGGTGCGCTGCCGATCGGGGCGCAGGACGTGCATGAGGCGGACAAGGGCGCGCATACCGGCTGCATCTCCGCGCCGATGCTGGTCGAGGCCGGGGCGGTGCTGACGATCGTCGGCCATAGCGAGCGCCGGGCGGACCAGCACGAGACCAGCCACGACGCCTGGGCCAAGGCGGCAGCGGCGCGGCGGCATGGCTTGCAGGTCATCCTGTGCTGCGGCGAGACCGAGGCCGAGCGCGATGCCGGGCGGGCCGAGCGGATCGTCCAGTCGCAGATCGAGAAGTCGCTGCCCGACGGCGCCTCGCCCGAATGGCTGACGCTTGCCTATGAGCCGCGCTGGGCGATCGGCACCGGGCGCACGCCGACGCTGGACGAGATCGCCTCGATCCATGCCATCGCTCGGGCCAAGCTGCGGCACATGGTGGGCGATGCCGCCGCGGGCATCCGCATCCTCTATGGCGGATCGGTGACCGGGGCGAATGCGGGCAGCATCCTGGCGGTCGACAATGTCGACGGGGCCCTGGTGGGCGGCGCGAGCCTGACCGCCGAGAAGTTCGTGCCGATCATCGAGGCGGCGGCGAGGATTTGACCTGAATTAACTCGGGCGCTGCAACCTGCGACCCTCCGGATCGTTCCGTTTCTGCACTCAGGGGAGACGGCACCATGGATATTCTCGGTCAGTTGCTGCAGGGCGCCTTGGGCGGCGGTCAGGCGGAGCAGGCGGCGGCTGCGCCGCAGGTCGATGTCGGCGCGCTGGCGTCGCAATTCGGGCTGAGCCCCGAACAGGCGAACGCCGCGGTCGGCGCGCTGCTCCCGGCGGTGCTCGGCGGGTTCAAGAAGGCCGAGCAGGGCGGCGCGCTCGGCGATGTCGCGGCGATCGCCGATTCGACTGCGGCGCCTGTGGCCGATGTCGATGCCGGCAACTCGATCCTCGGCCATATCTTCGGATCGAAGGACGTCAGCCGCACGGTCGCCGCGCATGCCGCGCAGCAGACCGGGATCAGCGACACGATCCTGAAGGCGATGCTGCCGATCGTCGCGGGGCTGGTGGCGCAGCAGGTGACGAAGAAGATCGGCGGTGGCATCCTGGGCGGGATCGCGGGCAGCGTGCTGGCTTCGATGCTCGGCGGCGGCAGCGCGGCTGCTGCGCCCGTGCCGCAGGCGGCGCCGGCTGGTCCGCTCGGCGGCTTGGGCGGGTTGGCATCGATGCTCGACGCCAACCATGACGGCAATCCGCTCGACGACATCCTCGGGATGGTGCGCGGAAGGGCCTAACCCTTTGCGCTGTCGAGGGTGAGCCATGCGACCGCCGCCGACACCAAAGCGGCGGCGGCGGCGATCAGGGCGGCGGCGTGGAATGCGGTTATGAGCGCGCCGCCCGCCGCGGCGATGACGGCTCCGGCGATCGCGGTGGCGATCAGGCCGCCGGTGCGGGCGATGGCGCTGTTGAAGCCCGATGCGGTGCCGGTATGGCTCTCCTCGACCGAGGCGAGGACGGCGGTGGTGAGCGGCGCGGCGACGCACGACATGCCGAGCGCGACGAGCAGGATGCCGGGGAAGACCGAACTCCAATAGGGCGCGTCCTCGTCGACCAGCAGCAGCGCGGCGAGCCCGGCGGCGACGATCACGGGGCCGATCGACAGCGGCAGGCGCGGCCCGACTCGCACCGTCAGCGGACCCATGATGCGCGAGGCGAACCCCATACCGAGCGGCATCGGCAGCAGCGCGAAGCCGGCGTGGAGCGCCGAATAGCCGCCGGCCTGGATCAGCACATAGGGCAGCAGGAGCAGCAGCCCGCCCAGCGCGCCGTAGAGCAGGAAGGTGAGCAGGGTGAGCCCGGCAAAGGCGCGCGAGCCGAACATCGCGAAGGGCATCATCGCACGGTTGCCGCGATGGCGCTCGATCCAGAGGAACAGCGCGATCAGCGCGAGCCCGGCGGCGATGCCGATCGCGGCGGGAGGATCGAAGGCGCCGTGGCTCGACCAGAGCGTGAGCCCCCAGGTGAGCGCGCCGAGTGCCAGCGTCGCGCTGATCGCGCCGGGCCAGTCGAGCGGCAGCGCGCCCTCGGCGCTCTCGCGGACGAAACGCCAGGCGATCAGGATCGCGAGCGCGCCGAGCGGCACGTTGACGTAGAAGATCGCCCGCCAGCCGATCGTATCGACCAGCCAGCCGCCGAGCGGCGGGCCGACGGCACCGGCGATGGCG
This sequence comes from Sphingomonas sp. dw_22, assembly GCF_018449795.1. Taxonomy (GTDB): domain Bacteria; phylum Pseudomonadota; class Alphaproteobacteria; order Sphingomonadales; family Sphingomonadaceae; genus Sphingomonas. Next base: position 23,267 of record NZ_JAAVVE010000039.1, on the reverse strand, counting down.
CTGGCCGCCGCCCAGGTGCCGATCGCGCGGCCCCGCTCTTCACCCGAGAAGCTGTTGCCGAGCGTTGCCAGGCTGTTGGGCAGCAGGATCGCTGCCCCGATGCCCTGGATCACCCGGGCGGCGAGGAGAAGATCGAGATCGGCGGCGACCGCGCAGGCGATCGAGGCGATGACGAACAGCGTGATGCCGGCGATCAGCAGCTTGCGGCGGCCGAAATGGTCCCCGGCCGCCCCGCCCAGCAGTAGCAGCGCCGAGAGCGGCAGCAGATAGGCATTGATCGTCCATTGCAGCTCGGCCGGTGTCGCGTGGAGATCCGCGCCGATCGCCGGGAGCGCGACATTGGTGACCGAACCGTCGATAAAGGCGAGGCTCGACGCGAGGATGCAGGCGATGAGGGTGAGGCGAGGGTGGGCGGCGGGCATCGCATCCGCCTAGCAGATCGCCCGCCGTGCGAGGAGGCGGCTTGGTGCCGGACCCGCTCCGGGTTTAGGATGGTGCGCGATCCGGGAGGAGGAAGCCATGTCCGTCCGTGTTCTGCTCTGCATGCTGATCGCGCTGCTATGGCCGGGGGCGGCCCTTGCCGGGACGCTCGACCATGCCCGCGTGGATTTCGCCAGCCTGAAGGGCAACGCGGCCGGATTGCCCACGGTGCGCGGCGTCACCGTCTATCTGCCCGATGGCTATGCGGAGAAGGGCCGGCGCTTCCCGACGATCTATTATCTCTCGAATTTCTTCGAGGACGACCGCGCGCCCTATGCCGACCACGCCGCGCAGGAATTGTTCGACCGCGCCGTCGCGCGCGGCGTGATCGGCGGAATGATCGTGGTGACGGCTGATTTCACCACTCCGGCGGGCGGCTCCTGGTACGTCAACTCGCCTGCCACGGGGAATTGGGAGGACATGCTGGTGCGCGAGCTCGTGCCCTGGGTCGATGCGCGCTACCGGACGCTGGCGGGCCGGGATTCGCGCGGCATCGCCGGGGACCGGATGGGCGGGCACGGCGCGATCCGCATCGCGATGCGGCACCCGGAGACGTTCGGCGCGGTCTATGCGCTGCACCCGATCGGCACCGGCCCGGGATTGCAGACCATGTTCTCCCGGCCGAACTGGCAGCTCCTGCAGGACGCGGGCTCGATCGACGCATTGCGCGGCGACGGCTATTCGCTGATCTTCACGTCGATCTTCCAGGCGCACTTGCCGGATGCAGCGCGGCCGCCGCTGTTCTTCGCGCCGCCGGCGCGGCTGCGCGACGGGCGGCTCGAAGTGGATGCCGCCCTTGCCGAACGGCTCAATGCGAGCTTCTTCCTGGAGCGCCAGGCTGCGCTCCACGCCGACAATCTGAAGCGGCTGCGCGGCTTCATGTTCGATTGGGGGCGCGGCGATACGGTCGCCGACCATATCGTCTCCAACCAGGCCTTCACGCGCACGCTCGATGCGTTCGGCATCCCCTATGAGGCCGAGGAATATCGCGGCGGCTGGGGCGACCGGCACTGGGGCGAAGACGGGCGCATCTACACCGAGATGCTGCCCTTCTTCGCCCGCAAGCTGGTGTTCTAGCCCGCGTAGCGGTCCTTGAGCACTTTCCACGCAGCGCGGAGGCTGACGGCCTCGGCGCCCTTGGGACGGCCGGGCTTGGGCGAGCCGTTCCAGCAGAAGATGTCGAGATGCGCCCATTGCGCGCCCTCGGGCACGAATTCCTTGAGGAACAAGGCGGCGGTGATCGCGCCGCCGAACGGACCCTCGGCCGCGTTGACCATGTCGGCGACGTCCGACTTCAGCAGATCCTTGTACGGATCGTAGAGCGGCATGCGCCAGATCGGATCGGCCTCGGCCTCGCCGGCGGCGAGGATCTCGGCGGCCAGCGTATCGTCATTGGCGAACAGCGCCTGGAGATCGGCGCCCAGCGCGACGCGGGCGGCGCCGGTGAGGGTGGCGAAATCGAACACCAGCTCGGGGCTGGTCTCGCCCGCCTTGGTGAGCGCGTCGCCCAGGATCAGGCGGCCTTCGGCATCGGTGTTGCTGTTCTCGACCGTGATCCCCTTGCGCGAGATCATCACGTCGCCGGGGCGCGCGGCCTCGCCGTTGATCGAGTTCTCGACCGCGGGGACCAGCATGTGGAGGCGGACCGGCAGGCGGTTCTGCATGACCAGTTCGGCCAGGGCGAGGGCGTGCGCGGCGCCGCCCATGTCCTTCTTCATCAGCCGCATGCCCGAGGCGGGCTTGATGTCGAGACCGCCCGAATCGAAGCAGACGCCCTTGCCGATGATGGCGATGCGCGGATGATCGGGGTTGCCCCATTCGATCTCGATCAGGCGCGGCTCGCGGCCCTTGCCGGCGGCCTTTCCGACCGCGAACAGCATGCCATAGCCCTTTTCGAGCTCGGCGCCCTTCACCACGCTGAACGTCGCGCCATAGGTCTTGGCGAGCTCGGCACCGGCGGCTTCGAGATCGGCCGGACCCATATCGTTGGCGCCGGTGTTGATGCGGTCGCGCAGCTTGAAGGTGACGTTGGCGAGGCGGATCGCCTCCTCCACCTTCACTGGATCGGAGGAGAGCAGGATGCGCGGACCCTGGGCCTTGTCGTCCTTCTTCTTGTAGCGGCCGAACTTGTACTGGGCGGCGAGCCAGCCATAGAGCGCCTTGCCGGGCTCGCGGCCCTCGACGCGGTAGCTGCCCTCGGGCAGCGTCTCGGCGAGCTTCGCCAGGCACCAGGGGCCCAGCCGCTCGACATTGGCGACGACGGTGACGACCGACCAGTCCTCCGGGCCGTCGCCGGGCAGAATCGCGCTCGAATAGGCGCTGGGGGCGAGCTTCTGCGCGGCGGCGGCGGCGCGGTGGCGCGGCGGCTGTGCTGCGAGCCAGGCGTCGAAGCCCTTGGCGTCGATCAGGTGGATGGTGTGCGCGGACTGGCCGCGATCGAGCTGAATGCGTGTGGAGATATCGGGCATGGGGGTGATCTAGGGTGCGAGACGCGCCGCGCCTAGCCCGGAGTTGCGAGGAAATTCATGGAGCGTGTCGAACCGGGGCGCCGGGATGGATCGCCATTCCGCGTTTCCTTCCCTTCCAGGGGCGATCGTCCTTCCTTCGTCACCCCGGCCGAAGTGCCGGGGTCCACCGGGATGCTGGGAGAGCCGCTGGAGGACGAGTGGACCCCGGCACCGCGGCCGGGGTGACGGGGCGGCTCCAGGGCCCTCACGCCTAGCGGATCGGCTTCACCTGCGGGGCGCACATCGCGATCGCGTGCTCGGCCATGTAGAGCAGGCGGTCGCGGGCCAGGGCCAGCTCGGCGGGATCGAGGCCGCGATCGAGCGTCTCGAAGTTGAGATAGGCGAGGTGGTGGAGCACGGCATAGTTGGATAGCGAGCCGTCGCTGGTCAGCACGCGTTCCTGCACTACATTGTAATCGGCGCCGACCATCTGGTCGCGGCAGAAGGCGTCGCTGGCCGTGCCCTTGGAGAGGAAGGTGGCGAAGGCGACGGTGTCGTCGTCGTCGAACGGATAGTCGCGGCGCTGCGAGGGGCTGGGGATCAGCGTGTCGTCGCAGAAGCGGATCGAGATGACGCCGCTGCCCTCGGGATCGCCCTTGTTGCACTTCGAATCGGCAGTCTCGAAGCCCTTGGCATTGGTGTGGAGCGCGATGACCGGGCCGCCGTGGAGATTGGCGAGGATGCGGCGGGCATAGCCGGGCAGGGCGCTGTCGAAATTGCGGTTGGGGTCGATCGGCTTGCCGTAATCGACCGCGCGGTTCATCCGCACCCCGTCGGCATCGGGCGCGACGCCGGAATCGACCGCGACCAGCGTGCCGCCATATTTGCGGACCAGCACCAGCGCCGCTTCGAACCCGGCATTCTCATTGTCATGGGGCACGAAGAACAGCGGTCCCGTCCGGTGGCGGGTGTTGACGATGCGCCAGAGCCGCCATTGGGCGCGTTCCTCGCGGAACTCGATGCGGCTCACCGCGAGCCCGCGCCATTCGGCGGGATCGCGGTGGCGCGCGAAATCGTCGTCCTGCACCGTCATCGGGTTCACGCGCGTCACGGTGGCGCGATCGGGCGCGCTGGCGCCCGAAAGCGCGAGCCAGGCGGTTGCTGCGGCGAGGACGACGGGCTTCATCTTCACCGCGGCATCACGATGAACTGCTCGAACTTGCCGTCCGCCCCGGCCTCCGCATAGGTCACCGCGACGAGGCGGCGATCCTTGTACTGGATCACATAGTTGCGGTTGACGAAGCCGCCGCGCAGCCGGGCCTTGCCGATGGCCGCGAAGCTCACCGGATCGCCGAGCGCGGAGAGGCTGTTGCGATAGTCGCCGGTCGCGGTGGCGTCGAAATAATAGTTCGCGTCCTCGGTGAGCAGCGAGCGGTCGAGCGTGCCGGCGCGGAGCTGGTCGAAGACTTTCCGGGCGAGCGCATCGCGGGTCTGGTCGAGGGAGGCCGTGGCGGGCGCACGATCCACGGGGACCAGCAGGTCGGCGACCTCATCGGTGATCTCCTCCTGCGCGCCGCCGAAATCGGCATTGACCAGCGCGACCACGGCGAAGCGCTGGTCCGGGATCACGACGTTGCTGGAGAGGAAGCCGACCGCCTCGCCGCCATGCGACACCTCCAGATGCCCGCCGCGATCGGCGAGCGAGACGCCCAGGCCGTAATGGGTGAGGGCGCCGTCGGTGAGCTTGATCTCGGTTTCCTGCGCCTGCCAGTCCTCGGGCGGGAGCACGGCGCGATCGATCCGGGCGATGTCCCAGCGCGCGAGATCGCTGGCCGACATCGCCAGCTCGCCCGCGGCCCAGAGCCAGCCGTCGGCGGCGGGCTTGGCGGAGCGGACGGGGCCGAGCGCGAAGCGGTGCGTGCCTTGGGGGAAGCCCTTGCCGATCGCCTTGTCCTGATCGATCGGGTGCATGGCGAGCGGCTTGAAGATCTTCGCATCGAGGAAGTCGAGCAGCTTCGTGCCCGATGCCTTTTCGATGATCATGCCGGCGACGACATAGCCCGTGTTCGAATATTGCCAGGCGGTGCCGGGGGCGAAATCGAGCGGCTTCTTCGCCCAGCGATCGACGATCTCCTGCGGCGTGACCGGATGCTCCATCGCGGCGAAATTATAGTCCTGGGGCCAGTAATCCTGGATGCCGGCGGTGTGGCTGAGGAGCTGGCGGATCGTGATCTGGCCGGCGTCGGTGACGTCGGGAACCCATTTGGAGACCTTGTCGTCCAGGCTGAGCTTGCCTTCGTTCTCCAGCAGCAGGAGGGCGGCGGCGGTGAACTGCTTGGAGATCGATGCGATCTGGTACTTTGCGTCGGCGCTCGGCCCCTTCAGGTTCGGTCCCTGGTCGCCATAGGCCTTGGCGTAGACGATCCTGCCGCCCTGCACGATCGCGATCGAAGCGGAGGGGACGCCGGACGAAGACAGTGCATCGGCGACGATCTTGTCGACCTGGGCGGTCTGTTCGGGGGTGAGCTGCTGGGCGAGAGCAGGGCTGGCGGTGAAGAGCAGGGCGGCTGCGAAGGCGGTGCGGAGCGATGGCACGTGATGGCGTTCCCGTACAAGGTTGCGGTGCAGCCGCTTGTTCAGGTTTACCGGGCGTCGGGCAAGAAGCCATTGCCGCTTCTTTGGGGGGACATGGCGTGCGGGCATGGGGGACATCCCCAATTCCTCCCCGGAACGGGGAGGGGGACCGCGCCCGTAGGGCGTGGTGGAGGGGCGATGGTCCCCCTCCCCGTGCCGGGGAGGAATTATTCAGGCTAGCGGCACGCCGTAGAGATCATGTTCGTCGGCGTCCTCGATCTCGACCTTGACGATGTCGCCCTGCGTGAGATGGCCGGCGTCGCGCAGGAAGACCTCGCCGTCGATCTCGGGCGCGTCGGCCTGGGAGCGGCCGGTGGCGCCTTCGCCGTCCACCGCGTCGACAATCACCTCCAGCGTGCGGCCGATCTTGGCCTGGAGCTTGGCGGCGGAGATCGCCGCGGTCTTCTCCATGATGCGGGCGTAGCGCTCTTCCTTGACTTCCTCGGGCACGGCGCCGGGCAGGTCGTTGGCGGAGGCGCCCTCGACGGGCTCGAAGCGGAAGGCCCCGACGCGGTCGAGCTGGGCTTCGTCGAGCCAGTCGAGGAGATATTGGAAATCGTCTTCGGTCTCGCCGGGGAAGCCGACGACGAAGGTCGAGCGGATCGTGATGTCCGGGGCGATCGCACGCCAGCTCTTGAGGCGTTCCAGCACCTTGGCCTCGTTGGCCGGGCGCTTCATCGCGCGCAGCACCGAGGGGCTGGCGTGCTGGAAGGGGATGTCGAGATAGGGGAGCACCAGCCCCTCGGCCATCAGCGGGATGACCTGGTCGACATGAGGGTAGGGATAGACATAGTGGAGCCGGACCCAGGGCGCGATCCTGCCGAGCTCGCGGGCGAGATCGGTCATGTGGGGGACGATCTCCTGCCCCTTCCACATGCGCGGCTGCTTGCGGATGTCCACGCCGTAAGCCGAGGTGTCCTGGCTGATGACCAGCAGTTCCTTGGTGCCCGCCTCGACCAGCTTCTCGGCCTCGCGCAGGATCGCATCCGGGCGGCGGCTGACCAGATCGCCACGCAGGCTCGGGATGATGCAGAAGGCGCAGCGATGGTTGCAGCCTTCGGAGATCTTCAGATAGCTGTAGTGGCGCGGGGTGAGCTTCAGGCCGCTTTCGGGCACCAGGTTGAGAAAGGCGCTGGGCGGCATCGGCGCTGCCTCGTGGACCGCGCCGACGACTTCCTCATATTGATGCGCGCCGGTGACGGCGAGGACGTTGGGGAAACGGGCGCGGATGACCTCCGCCTCCTTGCCCATGCAGCCGGTGACGATGACGCGGCCATTCTCGGCGATCGCCTCGCCGATCGCTTCCAGGCTCTCTTCCTTGGCTGAATCGAGGAAGCCGCAGGTGTTGACCAGCACGACGTCGGCGCCGGCATAGTCGGGCGACATCGCATAGCCGTCCGAGCGGAGCTTGGTGAGGATCCGCTCGCTGTCGACCAGGTTCTTGGGACAGCCGAGCGACACCATGCCCACGCGGGGCGCCTCGGGGAGTTTGGTTGCCATGATTGGCGGGCGACATAGGGACTTTCGCCGAAAAAGCGAGTCGGGGCGCGCACGGGGGATTGGGGGAATTACCAATCCGACGCGGCTCGCGGCTGCGCTAGAGGGGCGCGCAGAAGGAGATTGCAGGATGACATCGCTTTCCGCTCCCGTCCGGCTGACCACGCGCTCGGGCCTTTCGATCGAGGTTCGCCCGGCGACGCCGGACGACGACGCGCTGCTGCACGACCTGTTCGACGCGGTTTCGCCGGACGACCGGCGCTTTCGCTTCCTCAGCGCGTGCGAGCATGTTTCGAGCGATCAGGTCGATGCGATGACCCATGTCGATCATTGGCAGACCGAGAGCTTCCTGGCCTTTGCCGACGGCAAGCTGGTGGCGACGGGGATGCTCGCCTGCGACAAGGCGATGCACGCCGCGGAGGTCGCGATCTCGATCCGGGCGGATCGCAAGGGGCAGGGGATCGGCTGGACGCTGCTCGAATTCCTGGCGGGCATCGCCCGGGACCGCGGCGTGAAGAAGCTGCTCTCGATTGAAAGCCGCGAGAATCACTCGGCGATCGAGCTGGAGCGCGAGATGGGTTTCGCCGCGCGGCCGGTGGAGGGCGACGCGACGCTCGTGCAGCTTGAGGTGCAGTTCTAGAGGCGAAGTTCGACCGGCGTTGGCCTTAGCACGTCGCCCTGAACTTGTTTCAGGCCCAACGTGCCACGGGCGATATCGTCTGAAGCGAGCTTGGATGCTGAAACAAGTTCAGCAGGACGATTCAATCAATCGAATTTGAGGCTGGCAGGATCGGGAGCAGGCGCTCGAACATCAGCGTGGCGGTAGTTGCGTGGTCGGATCGACCGGGACGCGGCCCTTGCGGATCTCGAAATGCAGTTCGGGGCGGTCGGCGAAGCCGGTGCTGCCCGAAAGAGCGATCTTCTGCCCCTTTTTCACCGATTGGCCGCGCTGGACGAGCAACTGGCTGGCATGGCCATAGACGCTGGTCCAGCCATTGCCGTGGCGCAGGATGACGAGACCGCCCAGCGCCGGCACGTCGCTGCCGACATAGGCGACGACGCCATCGGCGGCGGCGAGCACGGGCGTCGTGCGGGGCACCGCGATCTTGATGCCGTCGTTGCGCTCGCCGCTGGCGCCGGCGCCGAAGCGCTTCACCACCTGCCCGCGTACCGGCCAGGCGAACTGGCCGACGAGGCGCGGCGGCGGGGCGACCGCCGCGGTGGACGGCAGGACGCGGCTGGGCGAGGCGCTGGGCCTGGCGGGCCTTTCCGTGCGGGCGAGCGCGGGCTGGCTGCCGGTCAGCAGATCGTCGATATCGATATGGAAGGCAGCGGCGCGCTCCTCGCGGCTCTGGCTGGGCGAGGACGACGACGAAGGGATCAGCAGCCGCTGGCCGGTACGCAGGATATAGGGTTCGGCCAGCGCATTGGCGGCGATGACGCGCGACCATTCGATGCCATAGGCGCGGGCGATGGCGATGCCGCTCTCGCCGGCGCGGACCAGGTGATAGCGGCCGCCGGGGATCGTCAGCTTCTGGCCCGGGAAAACGACATAGGGCGCGACCAGATTATTGGCGCGGGCGATCGCTTCGGAGCCCGCACCGGTCTTGTCGGCGATGCTGCGCAGCGTGTCGCCGGGCCGGGCCAGGTAGGTGCCCGCCGAAACCGGGCGCGCATCGGCGGCGACGGGGCGGGCCTCCCAGGACTGGGGCGGGGCAGGGAGGACGCGCACGTCCTGTTCGGGCAGCGGGGTCCGCTGGGCGGGAGGCTGTTGCGGACGCGAAGGCTGGGGCCGTGCCTGTGCAGGCTCGCGCCGTTGCGGGGGCTGCGGCTTGGGTCGAGCGGGTGCAGGCGCGGATTCATAACCGGTGGGCGGCGACCCGGCCGGGATGCAGGCGCCGAGCCCGATCGCCATCGCCAGGGCAAGCGCCAGCCGCGTCATTTCCTCCCCCTTCATGCGTCTCACCGATAGGCGGCTGCGAGGATGTCGAGCGATTCGCGGTGCGTCAGGTCGAGATGCAGCGGCGTGACGGTGACGAACCCCTGCTCGATCGCTTCGAGATCGGTGTTCGGCAGGGGCTGGTGCGGCAGGCGGCCCATCGCCAGCCAGTAATAGTCATAGCCGCGCGGATCGGTGCGCTTGTCGAGGGCGACGCGGCCATAGTCGCGCAGGCCCTGCGAGACGACGCGGATACCCTTCACGGAATCGGCTTCAATCGGCGGGAAATTGATGTTGATGAGCGTGCGCGGCGCCCAGTCGATCGCGAGCAGCGGCTTGAGCGTGCGTTCGCCCCAGGCTTCTGCGGTGTCGAAGGGCACCTTGTCGCCCATGCCGCTATGGGCATAGCGCTGGCTGAGCGCGACCGAGCGGATGCCGGCCAGCGCGCCCTCCATCGCGGCGGAGACGGTGCCCGAATAGCTGACGTCCTCGGCCAGGTTGCCGCCGCGATTGACGCCGGACAGGACCAGATCGGGCGGGGAGCCCTTCATCGCTTCGGCCAGCGCGAACATCACGCAATCGGTGGGCGTGCCGCGCACGGCGTAGCGGTTTTCCCCGCGCTTCGAGACGCGGAAGGGTTCGGTGAGGGTGAGCGAGCGACTCTTGCCCGACTGCTCCTCGGCGGGCGCGACGACGGTGATGTCGTCGGAAATCGTCCGGGCGATGCGTTCGAGCACGGCGAGGCCGCGCGCGTGATAGCCGTCGTCATTGGTGAGGAGGATGCGCATTTCTCAATTCCTCCCCGGAACGGGGAGGGGGACCGCCGGCCGCGGGCCGGTGGTGGAGGGGCGGCGGACGCAGTCCGCCGTCTGCGACGGCGGCCCCTCCACCATCGCTGCGCGATGGTCCCCCTCCCCGTTCCGGGGAGGAATTGAGGGGACCATCACGCCTTCGGCTCCAGCCGATCGAGCCCGCCCAGATAGGACCGGAGCACCTCCGGTACCGCGACCGAGCCGTCCTCCTGCTGGTAATTCTCCAGCACCGCGACCAGCGTGCGGCCGACCGCCAGGCCCGAGCCGTTGAGCGTGTGGACGAAGCGCGTGTTCTTCTCGCCCTCGGGCCGGTAGCGCGCGTTCATGCGGCGGGCCTGGAAGTCGCCGCAGGTCGAGCAGCTCGAAATCTCGCGATACTGGTTCTGGCCGGGCAGCCAGACTTCGAGATCATAGGTGCGTTGGGCGGTGAAGCCCATGTCGCCGGTGCACAGCTTCATCCGGCGAAAGGCGAGGCCCAGCCTGGTCAGGAGATCCTCGGCACAGGCGGTCATCCGCTCATGCTCGGCCTCGGACGCCTCGGGCGCGGTGATCGAGACCATCTCGACCTTCTCGAACTGGTGCTGGCGGATATAGCCGCGCGTGTCGCGGCCCGCCGCGCCGGCTTCCGAGCGGAAGCACGGGCTGAGCGCGGCGAAGCGGATCGGCAGGACGTCCTCGGCCAGGATCTGCTCGCGCACGGCGTTGGTCAGGCTCACCTCGGCGGTGGGGATCAGCCAGCGGCCGTCGGTGGTCTTGAACAGGTCGTCGGCGAATTTCGGAAGCTGGCCGGTGCCGAACACCGCCTCGTCGCGGACCAGTAGCGGGACGACGGCTTCCTCATAGCCGTGATCGCGCGTCAACGTGTCGAGCATGAACTGGCCGAGCGCGCGGTGCAGCCGGGCGGCGGCGCCGCGGACGAAGGTGAAGCGCGAGCCGGAAAGCAGCGCGCCGGTCTCGAAATCGAGGCCGATCGCGGGGCCGATCGCGTCATGCTCCCTGGGCGTGAAACCGAAAACAGGCTGCGTGCCGCGTTCGTGGACCAGCGCGTTATCGTGCTCGTCGGTGCCCTGGGGCACATCGGCGAGCGGGAGATTGGGGAGCGAGGCGAGCTGGCCTTCGAGCGCCTCCCCGACCTGCTTCTCCTCGGCTTCGAGCGCGGGCAGGCGTTCCTTGAGCGTCGAGACCTCGGCCATCAGCGCCGCTGCGGTCGCCTCGTCCTTCTGGGCCTTGGCCGCGCCGATCGCCTTGGAGGCTTCGTTGCGGCGGGCCTGGCCGGTCTGGAGCTCGGTCATCAGCGCGCGGCGGCGCTCGTCGAGCGAGAGGAGGACGGCCGATTGCGGTTCGAGCCCGCGTTTGGCCAGGCCGGCGTCGAAGGCTTCGGGGTTTTCACGGATGGCGCGGATATCGTGCATGGGCTTGGCCTATGACGAGGCCCCGGGGGCCGCGCAACCCTGAGCCGAATCACGGCGTTTGTGTTTCGAGGCAAAAGCGCGAGGAGACGAACGATGCAGGTTCCGCATGACGCGATGGTCGCGGTGGTCGATGGCCGCAAGATGCTGTTCTTCCGCAACGAGGGGGATGCCGTGCATCCCAACCTGCAAGTCGAGAAGAAGCTGATCGACAAGCATAATCCGGCGCATCACGACCAGGCGACCGATCTGGCCGGCGGTTCGATGGGGACGCGGACCTCAGGCGCGCAATGGGCGTCGGCCAATATGGACGAAGTCGATTTCCACCAGCAGGAGGAGGATCGCTTCGCCGCCGAGACTGCGGAACTGCTCAAGAAGCGTGCGCTCGCCGGGGATTTCGAATCGCTGATCGTCGTCGCGCCGCCGCGCACGCTGGGCGAGCTGCGGAAGCATTATCACGTTTCGGTCAGCGAGAAGCTGGCGGGCGAGCTCGGCAAGGATCTGACCGGCCATAGCGTGCCGCAGATCGAGGAGGCGCTGCTGAACGCCTGAGCGCTGCCTTCCAGGGCAGGACTCAGGCTTCGGTCGTGTCGCTCTTCTTCTTGCCGAATCGCTTGCGCGCGACGAGCGCGGCCGCGGCGCCGCCGAACAGCAGCACCATCGGCGGGGCGGGGACAGGGGCGGGGCCGCCCGACGAGCTGCCGCCGCTGGAGCCGTGATGGCCGCTCGATCCATGGCCGCTGCTGGTGCTCCAGCCGCTCGACGTGCTCCAGCCGCTGGAATTGCTCCAGCCGCTCGAACCGTGATGGCCGCTCGACCCTGAGGAACTGGAGGACGTCGAGGAACTGCCCGACGAGCTGGTGGAACCGGATGAGCTCGTGGAACCCGAGGAGCTGGACGAGGTCGAGCTCGAAACGCCGCTGGAGGTCGAGGAAGAGGTGGAGACGCCGCTCGAACTCGACGTGGAAGACGATACGCCGCTGGACGTGGACGAGCCGCCCGTGGACGAGCCGCCCGTGGACGAGCCGCCCGTGGACGAGCTGGTCGAGGATCCCCCGGTCGACGAACTCGTCGAGGAACCGCCCGTCGAGCTGGAGGTCGAGCCGCCGCTGGAACTGGATGTCGACGAGATGTCGATGGTGATGCCGCTGCTGCCCGTGCTGCTGCCGCTCGAGCTTCCGGAGCTGCCGAAGAACCCGCCCGCGAAGAAGCCGCCCATGAAGCCGCCGCCGCCCGATCCGCCGATGATGGCGCCCGAGGAGCCGGAGCTTCCGGAAAACTCGCCCGGCGGCGGCAGCGGGATCGGCGCGCCCTGGGTGGTGACGACGACCACCTGGGGCTGGGTGACGGTGCGAGTCACGACCTTGCGCACCGGCTTGCGGACCACGGCGCGGCGCACGACGGGCTTCTTCGCTACCTTGTGGACGACGCGCTTATGCTCGACACGCTGGGCGACGTAGACTCCACTACCTCCAACGAGCGCGCCGCCGCACGCGCACGCACATAATTTGGCCAAAGCCATGCGAACCGACATGTTGTCCCACTCTTTTCGCCGCTGGCACTTGCCCCCCCACGGGACTGGCAGCTTTTGTGGCGCCCTCGATATGGGAGAAGTGCGAAACAACCCTTAAACGCAAGACGGATCAGCACGCGTTAACCTTTTTCCCGGGTGCTTTTCCGGGGGTGGAGCAATCGGGCGATGGTTAATGTGTACTTTCGGAACAGTTCGGGAGTTGTTGGAAGGGTGATTCGCCAATGCCGGGAGGGCGCACCTGCGGGCAGGCTTGTCCGGAACGGTTCAGCTTCGGCTAATTTCCCCTATTTTACGGGGCATTGTACCCATAAGCGCTGCAAATGATGCGCTTGTTAAGCAGCTCGCGCGAAAGTATAGGGCGCTCGGGCAAGTAGACGGTCTTCCAGGGGCGTCGTCTCTGGGGGACGGTGTGGAGAGTGGGGATGGCTACAGTTTTGGATCGCTTCGACGAACCGGGTAAAGAGCTTCTGCCAGCGGCTAATGACGGCGATGACGGCTATCGGCCGAGCAACGACGAGCCGTTCATGAACCCGCGGCAGGCCGAATATTTCCGCAACAAGCTGCTGGCCTGGAAGGACGCGATCTATCGCGAGGCCGCGGACACCCTCAACCAGCTTCAGTCCGACTCGCTGCGCGAGGCCGACCTGACCGATCGCGCTTCGAGCGAGACCGACTGGTCGATCGAACTGCGCACCCGCGATCGCCAGCGCAAGCTCATCTCGAAGATCGACGCCGCGCTGCGCCGCATCGAAGAGGGCGAATATGGCTATTGCGAAGTGACCGGCGAGCCGATCTCGCTGGCGCGGCTCGAAGCCCGTCCGATCGCGACGATGACGGTCGAGGCGCAGGAGCGCCACGAGCGCAACGAGAAGGTTTCGCGCGAGGAATAGCCGGATCGGGACGCAACGCCCTTGGAATGTTCCGAAATGGGCGTCCGGTTAACGGTTTCGATAAGGATTGCTGGTCTATTGAGGCGCACGTCATTCTTGCGTTTCGAGCACTCCGATGGACCAGCATTCTCCAGACTCCCTGACCGCGCTTTCCGCCGATGATTTCACCGGCCAGCGCAGTGGCGCGCGCGACAGCCTGTTGCTGACGGCGCAGTTCCGCGTCGGCGACAATCCGATCGAGAATGTGCGCGTGCGCAATCTCTCGTCGGGCGGGCTGATGGCTGAATATGCCACCCCGGTTCCGATCCGGACTCCGGTCGCCGTGGAAGTGCGCGGGGTGGGGTGGGTCTCGGGCCGGATCGCCTGGTGCGCCGAAGGACGGGTGGGCGTGGCGTTCGACCAGGGGATCGATCCGCTGCTCGCGCGCAAGCCCGTGGGCAAGGGCACGCGCACGCCGCATTACGTCAAGCCGATCATCACGCGCCGCTGACGCCGGTGGATCGGCGAGCGCGGAACCGGGAAGGCTCCGCGCCTGCCTGCACAAAATTGTGGATGGCCGCTCCTAGCGGCTCAACTCCTCCTTGACGCGCAGCTTCTGTTTCTTCAATTGCGCCAGCAATATCTGATCGGGGAGGGGCCGCTGCGACTCAGTGGCGATTCGCTGGTCCAGACTCGAATGCTTGGCCGTAAGTGCCGAGAAATGCGCGTTCTGCATGGAAGCGGTCCTCCGTCATGGATGGTAGGGGGACCAAACTAGATCATCTTTTCGCGCGCCTGTCTCGCTCCGATTCATTCCCTATCGATAGATCGCGGAAATGGCGCGATGGTCCGTTGCGGAGCGATCCGGGCTAGGGCAGTAAGGGTGTCCGGCGGGGGTGAAGATGGACGATAGCGAGATCCAGCGGCGGCTCGAGACACTGCGATCCGAGCATCGCGATCTCGATGCGGCGATCGCGGCGCTGCTCGCCACCGGATCGGCGGACCAGCTCCAGATCGCGCGGCTCAAGAAGCGCAAGCTCAAGCTGCGCGACGAGATTTCGATGTTCGAGGACCAGCTTATCCCCGACATTATCGCCTGAGCTCTCGGTTCGGGACGTAACCGGCTCATTTTAAGCATTTCGTTGGCGGCCCTGCTGTGGCAGCAATTCGCGATGCACGCGCAAGGGACGGCACGCATCCATCGCAAACTGGTCGACTCGCTCTATGTCGAGGCGATGCTGCTGGCCGATGAGGCGCGCGCCTATTTCGACGAGATCGGGCGCAACGAGCGCGACCAGCTCGAAGCGCTGAACCGCGTCGCCTTCTCCTGCGAATCGCTCAAGGTGACGACGCGGCTGATGCATGTGATCGCCTGGCTGCTGACGCAGCGCGCGGTGGATGCCGGCGAGCTGGAGGCGAACGATGCGCTGTCGCCCTCGCGCAGGCTGGGGCCGGTGCCCGAGACCGATGCGGCATTGCTGCTGGCGATGCCGGCGCAGGCGGTGTCGATCATCGGGGCGAGCATCGAGCTGCATCGTCGCGTGGCGCGGCTCGATTCGTCGCTCGACCTGCCGGATGCGGCGAGCAGCCCGGCGCGCCGGATGATGGAACGGCTCGCGGGGGCGTTCTAGAGCGCGGCGGTCGCCGTTTTGGCGGCGGCATATTCCTGCTTCAGCCGGTCGATCAACGCTGCGGCGGGCTGCACCGCCGTCACCGCGCCGATGCCCTGGCCCGATCCCCAGATCTCCTTCCACGCCTTGGCCCCGCCGAAGTTCATCGCGCTGGGATCGCTTTCGGGGAGATTATCGGGATCGAGCCCGGCGGCCTCGATCGACTGGCGCAGATAATTGCCGTGTACGCCGGTGAACAGGTTCGAATAGACGATGTCGGCGGCATGGCCCGCGACGATGCCCTGCTTATAGGCCGCCACCGCATTGGCCTCGTCGGTGGCGATGAAGGGCGAGCCGATATAGGCGAGATCGGCGCCCAGCACCTGCGCCGCCAGGATCGAGCGCCCGGTGGCGATGGCGCCCGAGAGGATCAGCGGTCCGTCGAACCAGCCCCGCACTTCCTGGACGAAGGGGAAGGGATTGAGCCGCCCGGCATGGCCGCCGGCGCCGGCTGCGACCAGGATGAGGCCGTCGGCGCCCTTCTCGACCGCCTTGTGCGCGAACTTGTCGTCGATCACGTCGTGGAGGGTGATGCCGCCCCAGCCATGCACCGCGTCGTTGAGCTCGGGCCGGGCGCCGAGCGAGGTGATGACGATCGGCACCTTCCACTTGGCGCAGGTCGCGACGTCCGCTTCCAGCCGCTCGTTCGAGCGATGGACGATCTGGTTGACCGCGAAGGGGGCGGAAGGGGTATCCGGATGGTCGCGGTCCCAGGCGGCGAGCTCTTCGGTGATTCGGTGGAGCCATTCGTCGAGCTGGCTCTGCGGCCGCGCATTGAGCGCCGGAAAGGAGCCGACGATCCCCGCCTTGCACTGGGCGATGACCAGATCGGGCACCGAGATGATGAACAGCGGCGAGCCGATGACGGGAAGCCGCAAGCGATCGAAGAGCGCTGGAAGAGCCATATTGGTTTCATAGCGCAACTGGAATTGCTGTCCAGTAATGTGGCGGAGGCCAAGGCGGTGCTGGCATTTGCGGTTGCGCGCCGCTAGGGTCGGCGCACCGCTGGCAGTTCCCGTTCGTAGGCGCCATCGGCTGAGAGCCCAACGTGCTCCCGCTTACACCAGGGAGATTTCGCTTGGACCGCACCCCGATATCTTTCCAACAGGCGGCCTGCTGATGACGGACGAAACGCCTCAAGCCGAAACGACCGAAGGGTCGACCGAAGGCGATCCGCCCAAGGCCAAGTTCTTCCGCAAGAAGTTCACCACCGCGCGGCTTCCGGCCGATAGCGCGGTGCGCCAGGGGCAGGTGGCGACGCTGGCATTCCTGAAGCTGGGGCGCGAGGAAGCCACCGCATTCCTCAACACGTTCGACGAGGCGCTGGGCGGGCGTCCGCTCGACCTGGCGGTGGCGAGCGCCGATGGCCTGCGTGCGGTCGAGGCGGCGATCGCCGCGCGTGCCGGATCGAAGGGCTGAACGTCGCCGCCTTTCCGCTGACGCCCGCGCTGGCCGATGCACATGCGACGCTGCGCCGCGGGGCGCGATTCCTGGGTTCGGGCCGATCCACGGTCGAGGGGCGCTATCGGGCGAAGGTGATCGGCAACGGGCTGTGCGAGCTCGATCGCTTCCTCAACGTCCTGATCGGCGAGATCGCGCGGAGTTGCGGCGTCATCCTGCCGCAGCGGCAGGACAATAGCGCCAACCGGCTCGGCAGCCTGCGCGCCGCGATGGCGCTGGACGACGGCGACCAGGCGCGGCTGCGGGCGTTCGGGAGGACGCGGGAGTGCCTGTTCCATTGCGGCGGGACCGTCCGGCGCGGTGACGTGCGCGGCGGGGCGATGCTCACCACCGGCTGGCTGGGGCCCACGGGGCTTCGCCGCGTCGCCGTGGGCAGCGAGCTGGTCGTGAGCGCCGGAGACATTGCGGAAGCGTGCAGCTATTACGAGGCGCTGGCGACTCGATTGCTCGCGGAGGCTGCACTGTACCTGGCCGCGCGAATGGATGGGATACATGCGCGTAGCGGGCGCGAGCGGCGCGGCAGACCGGAATTCGGCGAGGGACAATGGTTCGCAGCATAGAATATCATTATTCGATCGCCATCGATCCCACGGACATCGACGCGATGGGGCATGTGAACAATGCCAGCTATCTGCGCTGGGTGCAGGCCGCGGTGACCAGCCATTGGCAGCATCTGGCCCCGGCCGAGGCGGTGGCGGCGCATTGCTGGGTCGCGGTGCGGCATGAGATCACCTATCGCAAGCCCGCCTTCCTGGGTGATGCGCTGCGCGCCGAAGTGGTGCTGGAGCGAGTGAAGCGCGAGAGCGCATTCTACGAGACGATCATCCGGCGGGGCGGCGAGACGCTGACCGAAGTGCGCTCGCGCTGGTGCTGCCTGGACGTGGAGACGCTGAAGCCCGCGCGACTGCCTGACAGCACGATCGCCTGCTTCTTTCAGGATCAGTCGGCGGGCTTGAGCCCTGTCGCATAGTCGCGCTGCTTGGCGGCATAGAGCGCGGCGGATGCCTTGAGCATCGCCTTCTGCATGTCGTCGAGCGGGCGGATCGCCTTGGCGGGGCTGCCTACGATGAGGTGGCCGGCGGGAAATTCCTTGCCCTCGGTGACGAGCGCGCCGGCGCCGACCAGGCAATCCTCGCCGATCACCGCGCGATTGAGGATCGTCACGCCCATGCCGATCAGCGTGCGGTTGCCGATGGCGCAGCCGTGCAGGATCGCGTGATGGCCGACGGTAACGTCCTCGCCGACGGTGCAGGGCGCGCCGGGATCGGAATGGAGCATCGCCCCGTCCTGGATATTGCTGCGCGCGCCGACCAGGATCGGCGTGTTGTCGGCGCGGATCACGGCGCCGAACCAGACGCTGGCGAGCGCCGCCAGATGGACGTCGCCGATCAGGTCCGCGCTGGGCGCGACCCAGGCGTCTTCAGCGATAAGGGGCTTGCGGCCGCCGATTTCGTAAAGCGGCATGGCCCTAGAGGAACGGCGAGTCGAAACCGGCGGGGAGCTGCATGTGCATGCCCAGCACCAGCGCCAACCCGACCGCGCCCATCAGCACCGCGAGCGTCGAGGAAAGCGAGAACAGGCCCCAGCCGACCATCGTCACCATCTGCGGATTGGAGCGCTGCTCGCGCTGGTTGCGCCGCATCGCCTGGAGCACGAACATCGCCGTCATGGCGTAAACGAAGATAAAGAACTCGGCCATCGATCCCACCCCGGTCAATCCCCGCATACTGGGTAGCCCGGACAGGGTTGACGCATCAATGCCGGGGAAATGCGGACTGCCGCAGCGCAGCATGGATTTGTCGATTTGGTGCGGGGTGTTGGGAGTACCACCATTCGTCACCCCGGCCGAAGTGCCGGGGTCCACCGGGATGCTGGGAGAGCCGCTGGAGGCGTGAGGGGCTCGCTCGCGGAGGAGTAGACCCCGGCACTTCGGCCGGGGTGACGGTGACGGAGGAGAGGACGGTTCCTCTCTCCCCTACAGCGTGACGCCGCGCTTCCAGATCGCGATCTCGCGTTCGCCGTTGCGTTCGGCGGCGGTCTGCTTGCCCGAGGCGATCTCGGCGATGGTGCCGAGGAGCGAATCCGCAGCCGCGTCCATGCCTTCGTCGAGCACCTGGCCGGCATTGAAGTCGATCCAGCCGGGCTTGCGTGCCGCGAGGTCGCTGTTCGAGGCGATCTTGATCGTCGGCACCGGGAAGCCGAGCGGCGTGCCGCGGCCGGTGGTGAACAGGATCGCGGTGGCGCCGGCGGCGGCGAGCGCGGTCGAGGAGACGGCGTCGTTGCCGGGGGCTTCGAGCAGGGTGAGGCCGCGCTGGCGGACGCGCTCGCCATAATGGAGCACGTCGGTCACCGTGGCGTGGCCGGCCTTCTGCACCGCGCCGAGCGACTTTTCCTCCAGCGTGGTGATGCCGCCGGCGATGTTGCCGGGGGAGGGGTTCTCCGAGACCGGCTCGCCGTGGCGGGTGAAATATGCCTTGAAGTCGTTGACCAGGTCCACGATCCCTTCGAACACCTGCTCGTCCTGCGCGCGTTCCATCAGGAGCTGCTCGGCGCCGAAGATCTCGGGGATCTCGGTGAGGATCGCGGTGCCGCCCGCCGCGGTGACGGCATCGCTCATGCGGCCGACCAGCGGATTGGCGGTAAGGCCGGAGAAGCCATCCGAGCCGCCGCACTTCACGCCGAGCACGAGTTCCGACAGGGGGGCAGGGGCGCGAACGGCCTTTTCGGCCTCGGCGACCAGCTCCTCGACCAGTGCCAGCCCTTCCTCGACCTCGTCGCCGGCGAGCTGCGCGCCGATCGTGCGGATATTGGGATTGAGGATGCCGGGCAGCATCTTGCTCATCTGGTTCGATTCGCAGCCCAGGCCGACGATCAGCACGCCGCCGGCATTGGGATGGTTGGCGAGCGCGGTCAGTATCCTGGTGGTGCCGCCCAGATCGTCGCCGAGCTGCGAGCAGCCGAAGGGATGGGCGAAGGCGTGGACGCCATCGACGCGGCCTTCGTAGAGCCTGGCGGCGCGCTCGGCGATCTTCTGCGCGGTGCGGCCGACACAGCCGACCGTGGGGATCACCCAGATCTCGTTGCGAGTGCCGACGCGGCCGTCGGAGCGCCTATAGCCGAGGAAGCTCGGCCCCTCGGCGGGGCCGGCCGCATCGAGATGCGGGCTATAGGCATAGCTGCCGCTGGTTTCGAGGGCGGTCGAGACATTGTGGGTGTGGACATGCTCGCCCGGCGCGATGTCGTGCGTCGCGCGGCCGATCGGGAAGCCGAACTTGAGCACGGGCTCGCCTGCCTTGATCTGCCGAGTCGCGACCTTGTGGCCCTTCGGCACGTCCGCCGAAAGCGTCACGCCGAGATGGGTCTCGCCGGCGGCGAGGTCACGGAGCGCGGTGGCGACGGCGTCGCGCGGATCGATCTGGAAGAGGGCGAGTGTCATGGCTCGCGATATAGGGTGCTTCGCGGCGGAGTACAGACTTTGGGAGTGATTCCCAGCATCTGCGACACCGTCGCGAAGGACCGTCATGCCGGATCGGTGCGTGGCGGCATCGGCACCGAATCCTTGTGATTGGGCATCTTGGGCAGATCGGGCCAGTCGAGCCCGGTCACCAGGCTGTCGATCCGCACCGGCTGGCCGGTCTCGAAGCATTTGTCGGCGGCGATGCCGATCAGGCAGGACGCGGCGCCGCCGCGTTCGTCCGCCGCGCGGAGCAGCGAGTCCCTGGGCGCGGCGGGATCGAAGATGTCGGCGAGCATCACGCCATCACCGCCGCCATGGCCGCCCGCGCCGGTCGCGGGCTCGATGTCCCGGGGCTCGCCGCGCATCGGCACGATCCGGGTGGTGATGCGGTCCTCGTCGCGCAGGCTCGCGGAGCCGGCCACGCCGCCCTGCTCGACCACGCTGTGCTCCAGCCGGCCCTTGGTGCCGTTGAAGGCGACGTGATAGCCCTCCCAGGCGTTGAAGGCGTTGAGGCTGTAGCTGAGGGTGGTGCCCCCCGAATAGCCGACGATGACGTTCATCGTGTCCTCGATGCTGATCTCGGGGCGCCAGACGCACTGGTCGCGGAAATAGCCGTCGTACTTCTCGTTATCGAGGAACAGCGCCTTCAGTCCCGGATCGGCGGCGAGATTGAAATAGAAGCTGCACTTGGCCTTTTCGGGGCAGGTGTGGCAGCGCTGGTGTGGCCCTTCCAGCCCGAAGCGGCGGGCCATGGCGGGGGTGTAGAATTCGCGCTTGCCCACCGCGTTGACGGTGACCGGCATGTCCGAGAGCCACCAGTTGACCAGATCGAAATGGTGGGTGGCCTTGTGGACCATCAGGCCGCCGCTGATCGCCTTGTTCGAATGCCAGCGGCGGAAATAATCGGCGCCGTGGACGGTGTTGAGCAGCCAGTGGAAATCGACCGACAGCACGTCGCCGATCTCGCCCGACATCAGCAGCTCCTTCACCTGGCTGCGGAACGGCGAATAGCGGTAGTTGAAGGTCACGCGGATATGGCGGTTATTGCGCTTGACCGCGTCGAGGATGCGCTGCGCCTTGTCGGCATGGGTGGTCATCGGCTTTTCGGTGATGACGTCGCAACCCGCGTCGAGCGCCCTGACGATGTAATCGACATGATAGGCATCGGGCACGGTGACGATCACTGCGTCGGGCTTCTGCTCGGCGAGCATCCTGTCGAAATCGGCGGCTAGATAGGGTTTGGGGGCCTTCGCGCCGGCCTCGATCGCGCGCTTGCCGAGATAGTCGAGCCGGCCGGGATTGACGTCGCAGGCGGCGACCAGTTCGCCATGCGCCTTGTGCGGACCCCAGAGCGCCTGCTGGTACATCCGCGCCCGGCTGCCGACGCCGACCTGGACATAGCGCTTGCGGCCCGCCTTCGCCGCATTGACCGCGTCGACCATCGACGCCGCCGCGGCACCCGCGGCAAGACCCTTCATCACATCCCTGCGCTGCATGTTCGCCTCTCCTGTTGCCGGGCTTTGCGCCCTGGTCCGGAGGCTATGGTAACCGGTTTCCCCCGGCGTGCAACCGGCTAGACCATCAGGCGGTAGCCGACACCGGGCTCGTTGCGGATCGAGGAGGGCTGGGTGGCGTTGCCCTCCAGCTTCATGCGCACGCCGCGGGCGGCTACGCGGAGATATTCGACGTCGGTCTCGTGGCCCGCTCCCCAGACGGCGCGGAGAAGCTGCGGGTGCGTCACCACGCGGCCGGGATGCTTGGCGAGCTCCGCCAGGAAGCCGAACTCCTTGGGCGTCAGGTGCACTTCCTCGCCGGCCTTGCGCACCATCCGGTTCGACAGGTCGATCTCGACATCGCCCATGCGGACGACCGGGGCATCGCTCTCGGCGGAAAGGCGGTGGCGCAGCGCGGTGCGGACGCGGGCAAGCACTTCCTCGGTATCGAAGGGCTTGGTGACATAATCGTCGGCGCCGAGATCGAGCGCGGTGACCTTCTGCTCGGTCGCGTCGCGGGCGGAGACGACCAGCAGCGCGGGGCCGGCGGCCTTGATGAGCGGCACCAGCTCCAGCCCGTCGCGATCGGGCAGGCCGAGATCGAGCAGCACCGCATCGGGCTTGTCGATATGGAGCGCGCTCAGCGCGTCGCGCGCGGTGGCGGCTTCGACCACGCGATAGCCGGCGCGGGTGAGGCCGGTGTTGAGCAGACGGCGGATCGCCGGTTCGTCGTCGACCACCAGCAGCTTGGGGGTGTTGCTCATTGGGCGGCAATTCCCTTTATCAGCCGGGCCTCGGGGAAGCGGATCGTGAAGCCGGCGCCACTCCGATCGGCGCGGTTCGCGGCGGAGACGCTGAGCCCCATCGCCTCGGCAAAGCCCTTGACGATGGCGAGACCCAGGCCGGTGCCGCCCTTGCGGTCCGATCCCTCGATCCGAGCGAAGGTCTCGAAGATGCGGGTCTCCTCGCCGGCGGGCAGGCCGGGGCCTTCGTCGAGCACCTCCAGCGTCATGCCGCCCAGTTGCCGGCGCGCGGCGACGGTGATCGGGGCGCCGGGATCGCCATATTTGGCGGCGTTCTCGATCAGGTTGATGAGGCAATGGTGGAAAAGCTGGGGATCGACCGAGACCAGCGGCAGCTCGGGGGAGACGTCGAGCACGATCCGGCGATCGCCGAGCACGCGGCGCAGATCGTGGACGGCGGCGGCGACGGCTTCGGCAAGATCGACCGGCTCGATCGACTGGTGGAGCGCGCCGGCTTCGATGCGGACCATGTCGAGCAGATTGGCGACGAAGCGGTGAAGGCGCTCGGCCTCGCTGCGGGCGGCGGTGAGCTGGCCGGATTGCTCTTCCGACAGAGGCTCCATTTCGGCGAGCATGCCCAGGATCGTGGTGAGCGGCGTGCGCAGATCGTGGCTGACCGAGGAGAGCAGGGCGGCGCGCAGGCGATCGCGCTCCTGGAGCTGGGTGATCGTGCTCATCTCTGATTCGAGCGCGATGCGTTCGAGCGCGAGCGCGGCCTGATCGAGCAGGCTGAGCAGGAGCGGGAGCTGGTCCGAACGGATC
>NZ_JAAVVE010000038.1 GCF_018449795.1 Sphingomonas sp. dw_22 | reverse complement strand
TGTGTTTGTTGGAAATCGGCCCGCGCCACGCGGGTCTCACCCCCTTCCCCCAACGCTCCCTGTGCCGCTCTGTCCGGGCTGCGCGGTCGGGACGGCGGCCGGGGGGGACGCGAGGCGTGAATTTGGGCTGTACGTCGCGCACCGGACGCGGGGCGGCGCCACGGGCCGGACCGCCGCTCCGGCCGGCCGGGCGTTCCTCCTGGGGCGCGGGTTCGGAGCGAGGCGCGAATCTCGATGGCACGTTGGGCATCGGACGGGGACCGCGCGCGGGGCGGGTGCTCGGGCGTTCGGGTTCGCCGACCGGCTTGGCCCTGGGCAGCGGCGGCGCGACGACGCGCTCGCGCACCGCGAACTGGAGGTTGGAGGCCGCCTTGCCCCCGCCCGGCTTGCCGAGCACGGTGCGGAAGGTGACCAGATCGTGCTGGCGGATCTCGTCGACATCGCCGGCGGGCAGGTCGCCGAGATGGAAGGGGCCGTAGCGGGTGCGAATCAGGCGGCTGACCTGGAGGCCGAGATGCTCGAGCACGCGGCGCACCTCGCGGTTCTTGCCTTCGGTCAGCGTCATCTCGATCCACAGGTTCGCGCCGGTGCGCCGCTCGATATTGGCGTTGATCGATCCGTAGCGGACGCCCTCGATCTCGATGCCGAGCATCAGGTCTTCGAGCTGGGCCTGGCTCACCTGGCCATAGGCGCGGGCGCGATAGCTGCGCTCGACGCCGACCGAGGGGAGCTCGAGCTGGCGCTTGAGTTCGCCGTCGGTGGTGAGGAGCAGCAGCCCCTCGGTGTTCAGGTCGAGCCGGCCCACCGGCATGACGCGCGGCAGGCCGCTGGGCATGCGATCGTAGATGGTCGGGCGGCCGGTGAAATCGCGCTCGGCGGTGAGGAAGCCCGAGGGCTTGTGGTAGCGGAACAGCCGCGCCGGAGCGGGCGCCTGGACCGGCTGGCCGTCGACGGTGACGCCGTGGAGCGAGGGCAGCACGGTGGCCGGCGTATCGAGCACCTTGCCGTCCAGCGCGACGCGGCCGTCGATGATCATCCGCTCGATCTCGCGGCGCGACGCGATTCCTGCACGGGCGAGCAGTTTGGCGATGCGCTGCAGGGCAGCTTCGGGTTTTGGGGGCTTGGAGGCGGGCACTGCGGCGATATAGCGATTATGACGGGTTGGGCAAAAATTATTGCGGCGCTGAAAGGGGTTTCGCGCGTTAGGCGTTGGCGAAGCGATCGGGCATGGGTGCGTAACGAATGTTGTTCGGCAGGCGTAAGCGACGGATAGAGAGGCTGCTGATCGTCGAGGACGAGCCGCTGGTCGCGTTCGATACCGAGCATTTCCTGATCGGCGAAGGCTTCGCGATCGTGGCGACGGTGGATTCGGTGGCGGCTGCGGTGCGCGCGATGGAGGGCGGCGGCGGGATCGACCTGGTGCTGGTGGATATCGACCTGGCCGACGGCAACGGCATCGAGGTGGCGCGCGCGGCGCAGGGCCGGGGGATCGCGGTGCTGTTCGTGACCGGCAACTGCCCGGTCGATGCGCAGGCGCTGGCGGCGGGCTGCCTTACCAAGCCCTATCAGCAGCGCGACCTGTTCGTGGCGATCCGGGCGATCGAGGCCGTGATCGAAGGCGGCAAGGTGCCGCGGCGGCTGCCCGACAGCTTCAGCCTGTTCGGGACGGCGGGCTGACGCTCAGCGCCAGAGCAGCGCGAGAACCACGCCGAGCCACGAGAAGACCGACGCGGCGACCGAAAGCCGTGCCACGACCTCCAGCACGGGGGTGGGCCGATGCGGCAGGGCACGGGCGGAAGCGCGAGAGGACATGTCGAACTCCTATCGATGACTTGGACATATCGTAGGGCGCGATTCCTTAACCGTGGCGATACCGGTTCCGTGCGCGGACACGGCTCGTCTCAGCCCAGCCTCGCTTCGACGGCATCGTGGAAATGGCGGATGCCGAGTTCGAGCGTGCCGAGCGTGACCCGGTCCAGCGCGCCCGATGCCAGGCCCTGCTGCCCCAGCTCGCAGGCGCGGAAATCCTCGGAAGCGAAGACGCCGCCGTCGAGCAGCTCCCAGCTCTTCTCCCAATGGGCGAGCGCCTTTTCGGTGGCGGGGGCTTCGGGGATCAGCATGAAATCCTCGACCAGCACTTCGTCCACCGCCTGGGGCATCAGCACCATCAGGTTGATGTAATCGGGGCTGACCACCAGCACGGTGCCGGGGAACATCTGATAGGTGTAGGTGATCGCCGCGCGCAGCGTCGCCCAGTCGCTGGAGGACAGCGCGGCCAGCGCCGCGTCGCGGCCTACGGCGGAGCGCTGGTGCGGGCCGATCGCGTCGGCGGTGGAGACGCCGTCCTTGAAGAAGGGCGCGATCGTGCCGGCATGGAGGCGCTGGATGTGATAGCCCTCCAGGAAGGCGTCCATGATGAGCTTCCAGTTCGCCTTCACCCGGTGTGTGCGGTGGCGGAAGCTGTGCTGGCCGGCGAGATCGAAAGCGGCGAAATCGCGGGCCAGCGTGTCGGCTTCGGCGAAATCGGCGGTGCCGTCGAAGGCGAACCAGATCAGGCCGCCGGCTTCGTGGGTGGGCAGGCGCTTGAGGCCGTGGGCGGACTTGTCGAGGCCGGGGAAGGTATCGGGGCGCGGCAGCCCGGCGAGGCGGCCGTCCAGCGTGTAGGTCCAGGCATGATAGGGGCAGACCAGGCGCAGGCCGTGGACCGCCGCGCATCCCTCGACCAGCCGGGTGCCGCGATGGCGGCAGACGTTCAGGAACACATGCGCCTCGCCCTGCCTGTCGCGGGTGATCAGCAGCGGCTTGCCGAAGCCGTCGTGCGGGATCGCCATGTTGGGCTCCGGCAGGAGCGCCGAAGGGGCGATGACCAGCGGCGTCCGGGCGAAGATGCGCGCCTGCTCGGCGGCGAAGCGTTCGGGGCTGGTATAGGCGCTCGCATCGACATGGGCGACCGCGCCCTCGCCCCGCATACCGCCCGTGGCGAGCTTGCGCGCCAGGGCGAGTTGCCCATCGGTCGGCAGACTGGCGTTCATGATCCTCTCCCTCTGGCCTTCCGGCCATTTTCGGCTAGTTTCAGCCCGAAAGGCCCTGGGGACAAGACGATAATGCAAGGACAATCCAGGCCCGCAGGGCTCTACCTGGCCGCGCAAGCCGCGCTGCTGGTGGCCCTGGGGCTGCTCGCGCTGCCGTGGATGACGGTCGCGTTTCCGGGCGGCGCGCCCCTGGCCGTGCGCGGTGTGGACATCGCGCTCGGCTGGACCTCGGGTACCGCGACGCTGAGCCCGTCGATGACGTTCAACCTGGGGCTGCTGGTGATCCTGGCGACGCTGGTGCTGAGCTTCGCCTGGCGGCGCAGCGGCGGGGCGAGCCTGATGGTGGGAGGAAGCGCGGTGGGGGCGGTGCTGCTGCTGCTGGCGGTGCTGTTCGCGCTGTTCTCGCCGCCGAAAGCGCTGTCCGCGCTCAGCTTCACGCCTGCGATCGGGCTGTGGCTCGGGCTGGCCGCGCTGGTCGCGGCATTCCTGGCCGGGCGCGCGGCGGCGCCGGCGGACTGGCGCGCCGACCTGCCCGAGGGTGTGCGACCCTATTTCGAGAACGGGCCTTTGGCCTCCTTCGCGCTCGGCCTGTCCTCGGGCTTTCCCTTCGCGATGATCGGCGCGACGCTGACCAGCCGGCTGGCGCAGGACGGGATCACCAAATCGACGATCACCGCGTTCACGCTGGCGATCCTGGTCTACAACTTCAAATTCCTGTGGGCGTGGATCGTGGACGGCGTCCGCATTCCGCTGCACGGCGCGCTCGGGCAGCGCGT
This sequence comes from Sphingomonas sp. dw_22, assembly GCF_018449795.1. Lineage (GTDB taxonomy): Bacteria > Pseudomonadota > Alphaproteobacteria > Sphingomonadales > Sphingomonadaceae > Sphingomonas. The sequence continues at coordinate 38,202 of NZ_JAAVVE010000038.1, read as the reverse complement.
CTCGTGGCTGATCGTCGCGGGCGTGCTGGTCGTCGCCGCAGTCTGGAACCTGGCGCTGACCGATCCGGACCCGGCCAATATCATGCCGACGGTGATCGCCGCCGTGCTCGTCGGCATCGCCGGCGCGACCTATGACATCGTCATCGACGGCTACCGGATCGAGATATTGGAGCCGCAGCAACTGGGTTACGGCTCGGGCATGTCGCAATATGGCTGGCGGATCGGATCCGCCGGAGCCGGCGCGGTGGCGCTGGTGGTCGCGGCGCGGTTCGGCTGGGAAGCGGCCTATATGGCCTGCGCGCTGTTCGCGCTGCCGGCGATCATTGCCGGACTCGTCATCGGCGAGCCGACGCGCCACCGCGCGCCTGCCGAGCGCAAGGGGCTGGGCACCGTGGCCAAGTCGATCTGGGGCCCGTTCGCGCAGTTTTTCGCGCGCGAGGGTGCGCTGATCGTGCTGCTGTTCATCCTCGTCCACAAGATCGGCGACACGCTGGCAAACCTCACCTTCCGGCTGCTGTTCGACGACCTCGGCTTCACCAACGACGAGATCGCCTTTTACGACGTGTCGCTCGGCTTCTTCGCGTACATGATCGGCGTGTTCATCGGCGGCGTGCTCTATGCGCGCATGGGCATGAAGCGTTCGGTGATGCTGAGCCTGGTGCTGATGGCGGTATCGAACCTCAGCTTCGCGGGGCTGGCCGCGGCGGGGCATTCCAACCTGGGCATGGCGGCGTCGATCGGCTTCGAGAATATCGCCAGCGGCTTCGGCGGCGTGGTGGTGATCGCCTATTTCTCGGCGCTGACCGATCTGCGCTTCACCGCCGCGCAATATGCCCTGATCTCGGCGGGGGCGAGCATCGTCGGCCGCTTCGTCACCGGCACGACCGCAGGCAGCCTGATCGAGGCGATGGGCTATGTGAACTTCTACCTGCTGACCACCGTGATCGCGGTGCCGGGCGTGCTGATCTATTGGTGGATGATGCATACCGGGCTGGTCGACCGCTCGATCGGCACCGCCGGCACGGTGGGCGAGGGGGATGCGCGCGAGGAGGAGCCAAAGGCATGATCGCCTATGGCGTCGTCATCGCGATCCAGGTGCTGTGCATCGTCCATCTGATGCGCAACGGGCGCAATCCGCTGTGGCTGACGGCGCTGATCTTCCTGCCGATGGTCTCCGCGCTTGCCTATCTGGTCGTCGAGATATTGCCGGGGATGGGGAGCAACCGCCATGTCCGTGCCGTGCGGGCGCAGGCGGTGGCGACGCTCGATCCCGAGCGCGAGGTGCGCGCGGCACGTGATGCGCTGGACCTTGCCGATACCGCCGCCAACCGGCTGCGGCTCGCCGATGCCCTTGCGGCGCTGGGCCGGCATGGCGAGGCATTGCCCTATTATCGCGAAGCGTTGCGGATGACGCCGGGCGAGCCCGATGCGCGGACCCAGATGAAGCTGGCGTCGTCGCTCTATGCGGCCGGGCAAGGGGCAGAGGCGCTGGCGCTGGTCGACGCGATCCCCGAGCCGATCGGGCAGAGCGACAAGGATCGCCGGGGGCTGCTGCGCGCCAAGATATTCGAGCATCTGGGGCGGACGGACGAGGCGCTGGCACTCTATGCCGATATCGTCACCCGCCTGCCGGGCGAGGAGGCGCGGTGCCGCTACGCCGCGCTGCTGATCGACCAGGGCCGCGAGCGCCAGGCGATGACGGTGCTGGAGGAAGTCGAGAGCCGGATGAAACGGCTCGACCGCCAGCAGCGCGCGGCGGATGCCGACATGTATCGCTGGGCGGGCGAGACGCTGGGCCGGCTGCGCGCGCAGGGGCTAGTCGCCGAGCGGTAGCGCCATGTCGGCAAAGGCGTTCGCCAGCGCGTGGGCGGTGGGCAGGACGCCGGTGGCGTCGCGGATGCCGAGCACATCGGCCAGCAGCACCTGCGCGGCATGGGGATTGGTGCCGACGCGGGCGACGACCTGAAGCAGCGCCGCCTCCGACGCGGTCATGCGCGGGCAGCACCAGGGCGCGATCTGGATCGGCCCCGAGGCGATCGCCGACATCTCCTGCATCAGCGCGCGCAGCAGCAGGAGCGGGCGCTGGAAGCCCTTGCCGAACGCCACCACGAAAGCGTGGGCGGTGCAGGCATCGTGCAGGCCGTGCGCGCCCAGCTGGCGGATGCCGAACAGCAACAGGCGCGCGCCGGAATCCTCGGGCTGGAGCTCGGGCAGGGCGGTGGTGAGGGCATTGGTGACGGACATGAACGCGACTCTCCCTGGCAATGACGGGAGTGTTCCGCATTTCGCTATTAATAGTCAATCGCAATAAGACAGATCGATTCCGCCTTCAGTCGGGCAGCTCGCGATTGGCTTCGAGCACAGTTCCAGCGAGGTAGAGCGAGCCCAGGATCAGCACGATCGGCGGGGGGCCGGCCTGTTGCGCGATGGCCGCCAGGGCTTGGGGGACATCGCTCGCGGGTGTCGCTTGGGAGATGCCGAGCGCCTGCGCTGCCTGGGCCAGGCTGGCCGGGCTGTGGTGCTCATGGCCGGGGACCGGGACGGCGTGCAGTCCGGCGGCGAGCGGTGCGAAGGGGGCGAGCAAGCCCTGCGCGTCCTTGTTGGCGAGCATGCCGAGGACGAGCTGGACGGGGCGCCCCTGCGCGACCTGGGCGAGCGTGGCGCTCACCGCTTCGGCGGCGGCGGGATTGTGGCCGCCGTCGAGCCAGATCTCGCTTCCTTGCGGGAGGAGACCGAGCAACGGACCCGGCGAGAGCCTCTGCATCCGCGCGGGCCAGCGGGCGGTACGCGCGGCATCGGCGAAGGCGGATTGCGGGAGGGCGAGGACGCTCTGGTGGCGGAGCATCGCGGTGGCGAGCGCGAGGTTGCCGGGCTGGTGCGGGCCGGCCAGCAGGGGGAGGGGGAGATCGAGGCTGCCTTGCGCGTCCTCGTAGCGGATCTTGCCGTCGCGGATCGCGTAGCGCCAAGCACTGCCCTCGGCCTGGAGCGTCGCGCCGGCGCGGGCGGCGGCATCGGCGACGATCCGGGCGATGGCGGTGGGATAGGCCATCGTCACCAGCGGCACGCCGGGCTTGGCGATGCCGGCCTTCTCGGCGGCGATCGCCTCGGCGGTGTCGCCCAGGAAGGACTGGTGATCGATGCCGAGCTGGGCGATGCCGGTGGCGGCGGGCTTCTGGACGACGTTGGTGGCATCGAGGCGCCCGCCCAGGCCGACCTCGACGATGCAGGCATCCGCCGGGGTGCGCGCGAAGGCGAGGAAGGCGGCGGCGGTGGTGACTTCGAAGAAGCTGGCGCCGATATCGCCGCCGGCGTCGAGCACTTCCTCCAGCAGCGGTGCCAGCTCGGCATCTTCGATCAGCTTGCCGGCCAGGCGGATGCGCTCGTTGAAGCGGACGAGATGCGGGCTGGAATAGACATGCGTCCTGAGGCCGGCGGCCTCGATCGCGGCGCGCAGGAAGGCACAGGTGGAACCCTTGCCGTTGGTGCCGGCGACATGGAGCACAGGCGGCAGGCGGAGATGCGGATCGCCGATACGGGCGAGCAGCGCGGTGATCCGCTCCAGGCCGAGGATATCGGCCCCGGGGGAGAGCGCGGTCAGGCGGTCGAGCTGGCGCTGGACCGCAGGATCGGAGGAGGAGGCGTGATCGGCCATCGAGACAATCCAGCCCCTCCCTTTCAAGGGAGGGGAAAGGGGTGGGTCAAGCGGCGGCCGAGGCTCGATGCCTCGACCGACGCTGTACGAGCGAGGATGAGTCTCTTGCGCGCGCCGGCGCGCGCACCCACCCCCAACCCCTCCCTTGAAAGGGAGGGGCTAAACTTGCCTCACGCCGCCTTCTTCGCTTCGCACAGCAGCCCGATGAGCTGGCCGAGCGTCTCGCGCAGTTCCTTGCGGTGCGTGACCATGTCGACCAGGCCGTGCTCGCGATAATATTCCGAGGTCTGGAAATCGTCGGGCAGTTTTTCGCGAATGGTGTTCTCGATCACGCGGCGGCCGGTGAAGGCGAGGGTCGCGCGCGGCTCGGCGATCTGGACGTCGCCCAGCATCGCATAGGCCGCCATCACGCCGCCCGAGGTGGGGTCGGTCAGCACGACGATATAGGGCAGGCCCGCATCGTGGAGCATTTCGATCGCGACGGTGGTGCGCGGCATCTGCATCAGGCTCAGGATGCCCTCCTGCATGCGCGCGCCACCCGAGGCAGTGAAGACGATATAGGGCACGCGGGCGGCGATTGCGGCCTCGACGCCGGCGATGAACGCCTCGCCCACCGCCTGGCCCATCGATCCGCCCATGAAGGCGAAATCCTGGACCCCCACCACGGCCTTGTGGCCAAGGATGGTGCCGCTCGCGTTCAGGAAGGCATCGGGCTCGCCGGTCGCGGCGCGCGCCGCCTTGAGCCGTGCCGGATAGGGCTTCTGGTCGCGGAACTTGAGCGGATCGTCGACCACGCGGGGGCTGGTCAGGACGGTGTGGCTACCCTCATCGAACAGATATTGGAAGCGTAGCGACGGACCGATCCGCTCGTGATGCTCGCAATGCGGACAGACATAGAGATTGTCCTCCAGCTCCTTGATGAACACCATCTGCCCGCAGCCCTTGCACTTGTGCCAGAGCGTATCGGGAGAGGCGCCGCCCTTGGTGGTGACATAGGCGAGCGCGTTGCGGACGCGGCTGATCCAGCTCATCGGACTTCCTTGCGTGCGACGGCGAGCGCCGCGGATAGGGATTGGATATAGGCGCGGACGGCGGCGGGCGCATCGGTGCCGTGCCGGCCGACCAACTCGACGATCGCCGAGCCCACCACGACGCCATCGGCGACGCGGCCGATCGCGGCGGCCTGTTCGGGGGTGCGGACGCCGAAGCCGACCGCGACGGGGAGGTCGGTCGCGGCCTTCAGATGCGCGACGGCGTCCTCGATCGAGGACTGCGCGGCCTGTTGCAGCCCGGTGATGCCGGCGACCGAGACATAATAGAGGAAGCCCGAGGCGCCTTCGAGCACGGCGGGGAGCCGGGCTTTGTCGGTGGTCGGGGTGGCGAGGCGGATGACGCTGAGGCCGTGCTCGCCGAAGGGGGCGAGCGTGTCGGCCTCCTCGGGCGGGATATCGACGCAGATGATGCCGTCGACGCCCGCCTGCCCCGCCTTGGCAGCGAACTCGGCGGGGGTGGGGCGCGTCATCGTGTTGGCATAGCCCATCAGCACGAGCGGCACGTTCGGGTGACGCCGGCGGAAGGCGGCGGCGATGGCGAGCACATCGGCGGTGCGCGTGCCCGCGGCCAGGCTGCGCAGGTTGGCGGCCTGGATCGCGGGGCCGTCGGCCATCGGATCGGTGAAGGGCATGCCGAGCTCGATCACATCGGCGCCGCCGGAGACCAGGGCGTCGAGAACTTCGGCGGTGGGGCCATCGCCGGCGGTGACGAAGGTGACGAGCGCGGCGCGATCGGCCGGGAAAGCGGTGGAGAGACGGGTCATCATATAAGCCCCTCCCTTTCAAGGGAGGGGATGGGGGTGGGTGCGAGACGCGTAGCGGCTCGCTCGGCGCATAGCGCCGACCGGGGCATCGAGCCCCGCTCGCCGCTACCCCACCCCTTGCCCCTCCCCTGAAGGGGAGGGGTTTGATCCAAAGTGCTCACAGCTCGAACCCCAGCGCTTCCGCCACCGTGAAGATGTCCTTGTCGCCGCGGCCGGAGACGTTGACGATAATGATCTGGTCGTCGCCCATTTCCCGGGCCTTGGACTCGAGAGCTGCGAGCGCGTGTGAGGATTCCAGCGCCGGGATGATGCCTTCGAGCTTGCAACAGAGCTGGAAAGCGTCGAGCGCCTGCTGGTCGGTGATCGGCGCATAGTCCACGCGGCCGCTCTCGTGGAGCCAGCTATGCTCGGGGCCGATGCCGGGATAATCGAGCCCCGCCGAGATCGAATGCGCCTCGGTGATCTGGCCGTCCTCGTCCTGAAGCAGATAGGTGCGGTTGCCGTGCAGGATGCCGGGGCCGCCACCGGTCAGGCTCGCGGCGTGCTTGCCCGTCTCGATGCCATGGCCCGCCGCCTCGATGCCGAGCATCGCCACGCCCGCATCGTCGAGGAAGGGGTGGAAAAGCCCGATCGCGTTCGATCCGCCGCCCACCGGTGCGATCAGCAGGTCGGGAAGGCGGCCCTCCGCCTTCAGGATCTGCGCGCGGGCCTCGATGCCGATCACCGACTGGAAGTCGCGGACCAGCTCCGGATAGGGGTGCGGGCCGGCGGCGGTGCCGATGATGTAGAAAGTGTCGTGGACGTTCGCGACCCAATCGCGCAGCGCCTCGTTCATCGCGTCCTTGAGCGTCTCCGCGCCCGACGTGACCGGGGTCACTTCGGCGCCGAGCAGCTTCATGCGGAAGACGTTGGGCTTCTGCCGCTCGACATCCTTGGCGCCCATGAAGATCGTGCAGGGCAGGCCGAAGCGCGCCGCGACCGTGGCAGTGGCGACGCCGTGCTGGCCGGCGCCGGTCTCGGCGATGATCCGCGTCTTGCCCATGCGGCGGGCGAGCAGGATCTGGCCGACGCAGTTGTTGATCTTGTGCGCGCCGGTGTGGTTCAGCTCCTCGCGCTTGAAATAGATCCTCGCGCCCATGCCGGCGGGTGCGCCCTGCCGGTAATGCTCGGTCAGCCGCTCGGCGAAATAGAGCGGACTCGGGCGGCCGACATAATGTTCGAGCAAGTCGTCGAACTCGGCCTTGAAGGCGGGATCGGCCTTGGCCGCGCGATATTCGCGCTCCAGGTCGAGGATCAGCGGCATCAGCGTCTCGGCGACGAAACGTCCGCCGAACTGGCCGAAATGCCCCCGCTCATCTGGCTGGGCGCGATAGGAATTGGGTGCGTTCATAACGAGGCAACCGCCTTAAGGAATGCGGCGATCTTGTCCACATCCTTGACGCCCGGCGCGCTTTCCACGCCCGAAGAGACATCGACCAGCGAGGCGCCGGTGACGCGGATCGCCTCGGCGACGTTGGCGGGATCGAGGCCGCCCGAGAGTGCCCAGGGAAGCGTGTGGCGATGCGATTGGAGCAGCGTCCAGTCGAAGCGCAGGCCCATGCCGCCGGGAAGCGCGGCATTGTCCGGCGTCCTGGCGTCGAACAGGATGCGATCCGCGGCGCCGATGAAGGGCGTGGCGGCGGCGAGATCGGCGCTGGTCTTGACGGCCACCGCGACCCACACCGGAATGCGTGAGCGGATGGCCGCTGCGCGTTCGGGCGTGACCTTGTGGAGCTGGACCGCGTCGAGGCCGGTGGCGATCGCGGCGTTCAACATCGCCTCGTCGGGATCGACGAACACGCCGACCTTGGTGACATGGGACGGGACATGGCTGGCCAGCGCCCGCGCCTGATCGAAGCCGATATTGCGCGGCGAGGGTGGGAAGAAGACGAACCCGACATGGCTCGCACCGCCGGCGACGGCGGCATCCAGCGTTTCGGGCGTCGAAAGGCCGCAGATCTTGGCGGTGACGGGCATCAGCCGAGATCCTTGACCAGCACATCCATGAACAGCGGCGGATCGAGCGGGACCGGGAAGTCGCGCTTCTCGCCCGACACCACATAGCCGCGGCGTTCGTAGAAGGCGATCAGCGGCGTACGGCGGTCGATCACGGTCATTTCCATCCTCCGCGCGCCGAAGGCTTCGCGGGCGATATCCTCGGCGGCGGACAGGAGCTGCTTGCCGAGTCCGCCCGTCTGCAGCGTCGGATCGACGCAGAGCAGGCCGAGATAGGCGAGCTCGTCGCCCTTGTCGCTCACCTGAACGCAGCCGATCGGGCGCCCCTCCGCCTCGGCGAGCAGCAGCCGCTGGGCGGAATCGGCGACGATTCCCGCAAGCGCGGCGAGATCGGTGCGCGGCTCCTCCAGGATCAGATCGGCCTCATGCGTCCAGCCCTGCCGCGCGGTCTCGCCGCGATAGGCGCGTTCGATCACCGGATGAAGCGCGGGCAGATCGTCGCGGGTGGCGATGCGGATCGTGGCGATGTCGGGCATGGCCGCGCTCTCTCCGATGCCGGGCCGGCTTTGGCAAGGGCTCAGGCGGCGTCGCGCCCGTCGAACGCCGCGCGTGACGCCTCGATCCGATCGAGATTGCGCGCCGCCCATACCCAGACGCCGCAGAACGCCTCGCTCAGGCTGTCGCCCAGATCGGTGAGGCGATATTCGACGCGCGGCGGGATGACCGGATGGACGGTGCGGATCAGCAGCCCGTCGCGCTCCATCTGGCGCACCGTCTGGGTGAGCATCTTCTGGCTGATCCCCTCGCACAGCGCGCGCAGCTTCGAGAAGCGCAGCTCGCCATGTTCGGTGAGCACTTCGAGCACGATCATCGTCCATTTGTCGGCGACGCGGCCGATGGTCTCGGTGACCAGCGCCTCGACGCGCGGATCGAGATCGGTGGGATAATCGTGGACGATATGCATGATCGGTTTCCAAAAGGTGCGTATGAATATATCGGGTGCCTACTCCCCAACGGATACCATGCTACCCTATTTGCCGTCCAGAAGCTGACCCAAGGAGCAGAACCATGGAAATGACGGGCAACACCATTCTCATCACCGGCGGCGGATCGGGCATCGGCAAGGGCCTGGCCGAAGCGCTGCACGCGCTGGGCAACCAGGTGATCATCGCCGGTCGCCGCGCCGATGCGTTGCAGCAAGTCGCCGCCGCCAATCCGGGCATGGCGATCGCGACGCTCGACGTGGGCGACGCGGCGGACATCGCGCGCTTCGCCGCTTCGGTGGTCGAGACCCATCCTGCGCTCAATGCGATCCTCCACAATGCCGGGATCATGCGCGCGGAGACGCTGGTCGACGGCACCTATCTGGACGATGCCGAGGCGACGATCGCCACCAACCTGCTGGGGCCGATCCGACTCAACGCGGCGCTGCTGCCGCATCTGCTGAAGCAGCCGCGCGCGGCGGTGATGACGGTTTCGTCGGGCCTCGCCTTCGTGCCGCTGACGATGACGCCGACCTATTCGGCGACGAAGGCGGCGATCCACAGCTACAGCCAGTCGCTGCGCCACCAGCTTCGCGAGACGAACGTGGACGTGATCGAGATCGCGCCGCCGGCCGTCGCCACCACGCTGATGCCGGGGCAGGACCAGGATCCGCGCTCGATGCCGCTCGCCGACTATATCCGCGAGGCGGTCGAGCTGCTGGGCAAGGGCGAGAAGGAAGTGCTGGTCGAGCGCGTCAAGTTCCTGCGCTTCGCCGAGGCGCGCGGCGATTACGACGCGGTGTTCGCGGCGATCAACGGCTAGGACGGATCGACATTTAACGCTCCCCTCCCCGCAAGGGAGGGGAATCTAAAGCGGCGGGCTTCCTTAAAGCGTCGCCTCGATCGCACGCGCGGCCTGGTCGGGGTCTTCGGCCTGGGTGATCGGGCGGCCGACCACCAGGATCGAGGCGCCGGCGTCGATCGCGGCGCGCGGCGTGACGACGCGCTTCTGGTCGCCGGCATGGCCGTTGGCCGGGCGGACGCCGGGGACGACGAAGAAACCCTGCGGCCAGAGCGCCTTTGCCGAGGCGACTTCCTCACCCGAGCAGACGATGCCGTCGACGCCGGCGGATTTGGCGAGCTCGGCCAGGCGCATCACCTGCTCGTGCGGATCGGGCACCAGGCCGATCGAGACGAGATCGCGGTCGTCCAGGCTGGTGAGCATCGTCACCGCGACGACCTTGGTACCGGCGGGCGCCGCAGCCTTGGCATCCTCCAGCATCGCGCGACCGCCGGCGGCGTGGACGGTGAGGATCGCCGGCTCCAGCGGCCGCAGCGCCTGCACCGCCTTGGCGACGGTGTTGGGAATGTCGTGGAACTTGAGGTCGAGGAAGATCGGCAGGCCGATCTCGGCCATTTCGTGGACGCCGTGACGGCCATTGGCCATGAAGAATTCGAGACCCAGCTTGATCCCGCCGACATGGTGGTGGACCCGCCGGGCGAGCGTCTTGGCCAGCGCCAGATCGGGCGTGTCGAGCGCGACGAAGATCCGCGAGCTCATGGCTGCGCCTCCCCGATCAGCGGCGGGGCGGCCGGAGCATCGCCGGAGATCGCTTCCCAGGAAGGGTTGGCGGCGGGTGGATTGACCGCGCGGAGATCGGCAAGCGCGCGCTCGAGCCCGGCGAAGCGCTGCCGCATCCGCCAGCGCATCGTCTGATAGGCGACCAGCGAGGGCAGGAAGCCGGCGAGGAAGACGAGGATCACCAGCAGCGGCAGGCTGAAATCGGCGATCAGGCCGCCCCAGAGGCGGATATTCACCCGCTCGTCGCCATTGTAGATCACGAACCCGGCGACCAGACCGCCGAGCAGGAGCCAGAACAGCACCTTCAAAAACCGCATTCCGCTCCCTTCCTTGCCTTGGACGGCTCGACTCTAAGCTGCCGGGCCGCGCTTTGCCAGCCTCACCCGATTTCCGCGCGCAGTTCGCGGAACAGGCCGGGGATCGCCTGGAGGCGCGGCTCCTCCTCGTCGAGGATCGCATGGAAGGCGCGGCGCTTGATGGCGGCGACGCGTTCGTCGGGGATGCGGCTGTCGAGGGGCAGGGTGGAGAGCACGATGTCGATCAGCCGCTCGGCGCCGTGGAGACGGCCCCAGAGATAGTCGTTCTCGCGATAGGCGCGGCTGAAGAAGGCGCCGAAGCTGTTGAACTGGATGCCCTTCAGCGTCGTCTCCGCGCCGCCCTTGCGGATCGAGCAGGCATCGTCGGGAGCGATGCGATCGACGCGGATCGGATCGAACTCGTCCATGCCCTCGCCCTGGAGCAGCGGCAGCGTCGCGATGTCGAAGAAGGGGAAGCCGAGATGCGCGAGCAGCATCGGGCGCCGCAGCTCCTTCGACAGCGCGCTGAACCCATCGGACAGGCGCGCATCGGTGACACCGTCGAGATGCTTCAGCGCCATGCGTTCGGCGAGGACGTCGAGGATCGGGCCGGCATCGTCGGTCATGGTGCGAATCTGGTCGCGCAGATCGGTGAAGGTGTCGGAGCGGTTGAGCTCGAGATAGGCGGCGAGCGATTCGTAGATCGCCTCGCGCATCGGCATCAGCTCGGCATGCGAGCTGGGCAGGTCGATCTCGGTGAGGCGCCGGGCGAGCAGCCGCAGCCGGCGGATGCGGAAGCCGAGATCGTGGCTGCGCAGGAATTCGAGCGTCTGGGGCGAGGCGCCGCTGGAGAGCGTCGCCCCGAAGCGGTCCGCGCCGCGCGACTGGACCGCATGCGCCACCGCCTCGCGGACCTCGCGCAGCCGCTCGGGGCTGTGGCGATCGCCGATGGTGTGGAGGAGCTGGGCGATGCGATCGATCGCGCCGTCGACCTTGAGCAGGCCATAGGCGGTATGGCCGTAGCCGGCCTTGGCTGCGGCGGCGACCTGGGAGCGGCGGCGCCAGGTGGCGATGCGCTTGGGGGTCGGATAGTCGAGCCAGAGGGTATAGCCGAACAGCGCCTCGACCTGGGTTTCGACCTCGGCACGGATCTCGGCGACAATCGCCAGCATCCGCTCGATCCGGTCCGAGCGGCGGGCGAGCAGCTCCAGATTGTCGCGGATCGGCTGCTCGCGGGGAAGCTCGGACAGCGCGCCGATGATCGTGGCGAAGAAGCCCGGCTGTTCCTGCGGACGCCCATAGAAATCGAAGCGCATGTCGGGCGAGGGATCGATGAAGACGAAGCGGCGATCGACCTGGCGGCGGGCGGGGCGCTCGCGCAGGGCCTCCATCGCCGGGCGAAAGGGCGCGTTGGCGAGGACCGAACCGTCGATCAGCACGGCCTTCTGGGCGCGGTTGTCGGCCCATTGCTGGGGCAGGACATGCTCCAGGAAGGCGTCGCGGCCGGGCCATGCCTCGCCGCGCTCGACGAGCAGCTCGTCCATCTCGGCGACGGTGAGCGGCGGAAAGGCGCCGGGGAAGCTCGACGTGGCGCGGGCGGCGAAGGCCAGCTCGGCCGGATGCGCGAAATCGCTGTCCTCCAGCCCGTGATCGGTGAAGGCGAAGACCAGGCGATGCTCGGTCTCGATCACCTGGGGCGGCGAATTGAGGCGCAGCGCCTCGGGATGGCCGCGGAAATCGGTGACGGTGACGAACAGGTCGAGCGGCTGCCCGGCGGGCAGCAGGCGGCGATCGACCGGCCCCTTCGCCATCGCGTCGAAGGCGTTCATCAGCGTATTGAGCAGCCGCTTGCCGCCGAACGGGGGCTCGAACCAGCGCGAGCGGACGAAGCGCTCCAGCTTGTGGCGCACCTCGGCACGGGCGCCGGCCTCCACCGTCTCGTGGATCGTCTTCGAGCGATTGGCGACCATCCAGGCGATCGGCGTCGCCCAGATCTTGGCGAAGCGGTGCGCCGGCGCCTGGCGCGGTTCCAGCAGCGCCTCGACATCGGCGTGCTGCATCCACAGGTCGGTCAGCGGGTCGAGCGACTGGCCGGTGGCGATCGCCTGGGCCAGGAACACCGCGTTGATCCCGCCCGCGCTGGCACCCGAGACGATGTCGACGAACACGCGCAGGTTGATGCCGGCGGTCTCGCGGATCTCCTCCAGCAGCTCGCGATAGACGCCGCCGGGCCCCTCGCCCTCGCGCGCCGCGCAGCTTGCGCGGGCCAGCCGCCATATCTCCTTGGTGATGCCGTGCATGTAGACGGCCAGGCTGATGCCGCCATAGCAGACGAGCGCGAGGCGCAGTTCCTTGTCGCGGACCTGGGTCAACGCGGCGCGACCGTGGCCCAGATCGGCAGGTGATCCGACGCGGTGCGGGAGGACAGCGTCTCATGGACCCCGGCGCCGGTGATCCTCAGATCGGGCGAGGCCATGATCCGATCGAGCCGCGCGACGGGGCGGCGGGCGTGGAAGCTCTTGCCGGTCTCCGCGAACTGATAGTGCGCGGCGAAATCGCGCAGGCACCCCGATTGGACGCTCCACTCGTTGAGGTCGCCCATCATCACCGTGGGGTATTGATGCGTGCTGGCCGCGACATGGGCGAGGATCGCATGCGCCTGGCGGCGGCGCCACAGGCCGGAAAGATCGAGATGCATGCCGACGATGCGTATCACCTGGCCGTCGATGCGGACATCGGCCATCACCGCGCCGCGCGGCTCCAGCGCGGGCAGGTGGATCGCCTCGCTGTCGAGCACCTGGGCATCGCGGCGGACGAGGATCGCATTGCCGTGCCAGCCCATCGATCGCGCGCGCGCGCCGAACGGGATCGCCTTCCAGGGGCTGTGCTCGGCGAGCAGATGGCCGGCGAGCACCGCCTCGCGCGTGCCGAAGCGGCGATCCGCCTCCTGGAGCGCAATGATATCGGCATCGATCTCGGACAGAACCTGGAGCGTCCGCTCGGGCCGGCGGCGCCGATCGGTGCCGATCGACTTGCGCATATTGTAGCTGGCGACCTTTATCATCGGCGCCTCTTATCGCGGGGGCATGGGGCTGGGAGCAAGGGGGCGACTCAGCGTCCGCCCGCCTCCAGCAGGCGGCGCGGGGCGGCAAGCTCCCAGCTTCGGGCGATACGGTCGCCCACATGCGCCCAGTCGGTATCGGGCCGGCCGATCGCGAGGCCGACCCAGCCGCGGCCGAAATAGGCGACGCGCGAATAGAGATCGGGCGCCGCCTCGATCAGCGCCAGATCCTCCTCGTCGGCGGTCTTGACCGCGACGATGGTGCGGCCGTCGCCATGGTGATCGTGGCGGAACTGGGCGAACATGGCGCCGGCGACGAAGAAGGTCGGCTGGCCGTGGGAAAGCTTCTCGCTGGTCTCGGGCAGGTCGAGGGCGAGCGCGCGGACTTGGTCCAGCGCGGCATCGGGTTCGGCGCTCAGCGTGTCAGCCATGCTGCTACTACCCTCGGGTAGAGCCGATGTTCCTCCGCCAGCACGCGCGCGGCAAGGGTTTCCGGCGTATCGCCGGGCAGGATCTCGACCGGGGCCTGGCCGAGCACCTCGCCGCCGTCCAGCTCCTCGGTGACGATATGGACCGAGGTGCCGCCATGGCTGTCGCCCGCCTCGATCGCGCGCTTATGGGTGTCGAGGCCCTTGTGCCGGGGCAGCAGCGAGGGGTGGATGTTGACGATCCGGCCGCGCCACTTGGCGACGAAATCGTCGGAAAGCAGGCGCATATAGCCGGCGAGGGCGATCGCCTCGACGCCCGCCTTGCGGAGCGCCGCATCGATGGCCGCTTCATATTCGGGCTTGGAGATGCCGCGCGGCGAATGGGCGAAGACCGGCACGCCCTGCTCGCGCGCCCAGGCAAGGCCCGGGGCTTCGGGCTTGTCGCTGGCGACGAGGGCGACTTCATACGGGCAATCGGCGGCATGCGACGCTTCGACCAACGCCGCCATGTTCGAGCCCCGGCCCGAGATGAGGATTCCGAGCTTCTTCTTCACGTGTTCCCCTTCCGCTTGCGGGAGGGGTTAGGGGAGAGGCTGTCGGGTGCAAGGAACAAGCCCTCCGCCGACCCCTCCCGCAAGCGGAAGGGGAGAAGATCAGCCATTATGCGAAGCGCTCCAATCCGAACGCGCGCTCCAGGTCTCGGCGGGGCCGAAAACGGTGCAGCCACGCTCGCCCGACTCGATCGTGCCGATGCGATGGACCGTCTCGCCGGCGGCAGTGAGCTCCGCCGCCACGGCATCCGCATCGGCGGCGGAAACCACCGCGATCATGCCGATACCGCAGTTGAAGGTGCGCGCCATCTCCTCGGGCTCGATATTCCCCTGGGCCTGGAGGAACGCCATCAGGCGCGGGAGCGGCCAGGCGGCGGCGTCGATGCGGGCGTGGCAATCCCTGGGCAGCACGCGCGGCACATTTTCCAGCAGGCCGCCGCCGGTGATGTGGGCGAGACCGTGGATCGCGCCCTTGCGGACCTGCGGGAGCAGGCTCTTCACATAGATGCGCGTCGGCGCCATCAGCGCGTCGATCAGGATCACGTCCTGATCGAACACCGCCGGGCGATCGAGCTTCCAGCCCTTGTCGGCGGCGAGTCGGCGGACCAGCGAGAAGCCGTTGGAATGGACGCCCGTGGAGGCGAGGCCGAGGATCACGTCGCCCGGACGGATCGCGCTGCCGTCGAGCAGCTGGGTCCGCTCGACCGCGCCGACGCAGAAGCCGGCGAGGTCATAGTCGCCGGCGGCATACATGCCGGGCATCTCCGCCGTCTCGCCGCCGATCAGCGCGCAGCCGGCCTGGCGGCAGCCCTCGGCGATCGAGGCGATGACGCGCTCGGCGACGGCGTTGTCCAGCTTTCCGCTGGCGTAATAGTCGAGGAAGAACAACGGCTCGGCGCCCTGGACGATCAGATCGTTGGCGCACATCGCGACCAGGTCGATGCCGACGCCGTCATGCGCGTTCGCATCGATCGCGAGCTTGAGCTTGGTGCCGACGCCGTCGTTCGCGGCGACCAGCAGCGGATCGGTGAAACCCGCCGCCTTCAGGTCGAAGATGCCGCCGAATCCACCCAGATCGGCGTCCGCGCCCGGGCGCCGGGTGGCGCGGGCAAGCGGGCCGATCGCGCGCACCAGCGCATTTCCGGCCGCAATCGAAACGCCCGCCTGGGCATAGGTATAGGGGCCTTGGCCCGGTTCGTTCTCGCTCATGGAAAAAGCGCCTAGCCACAACGCGCTTGGATTTCCACGCCCGGTTCGTCAAAAGGGCCATCGCATGCAGCTTCGCCGCCCATTCCTCGCCATCGCCATCGCATCCACGCTCGCCCTGGGCGGTGTGGCCGCCGTGATGGCGCAGGCGCCCGGCAACGGCATCAGCGCGGTGCCGATCGACGCCTCCGGCAGCTTCGAGGTTTCGGGCATCGCCGTCGATGTGAGCGGCAAGGATGCGGATACCGCGCGGCTCGGCGGCTGGCGGATCGCCCAGCGCAAGGGCTGGGACATGCTGGCCAAGCGATTGACCGGCAAGGGATCGAGCCTTTCCGATTCGACGCTCGATTCGCTCGTCACCGGCATCGTCGTCGAGCGCGAGCAGATCGGGCCGACTCGCTATATCGCCAAGCTGGGCGTGCTCTTCGATCGCGGGCGGGCCGGGCAGATGCTAGGCGTCTCGATCGCCGTCACCCATTCGCCGCCGATGCTGCTGGTGCCGCTGCAATTCTCGGGCGGGACGGGGCAGGTATATGAGCGCGAGACCGCCTGGGCGCGCGCCTGGAACCGCTTCCGCGCCGCGGGCAGCTCGATCGACTATGTGCGGCTGCGCGGCACGGGCCCCGATTCGCTGCTCGTCAATGCCGGGCAGACGCTGCGGCGCGGGCGCAACTGGTGGCGCACCGTGCTCGACCAATATGGCGCTTCGGACGTGCTGGTCGCCGAAGTGCAGCTTCGCCGCGACTATCCGGGCGGGCCGATCGTCGGCATCTTCTCGGCGAGCCACGGTCCTGATCGGCGCCCGGTGACCAGCTTCGCGCTGCGCGTCGACAATGGCGACGCGATCGACACGCTGCTCGACACCGGCATCCAGCGCATGGACGAGGCCTATCAGAAGGCGCTGGCGAGCGGGGCGCTGCGCACCGACCCGCTGCTGGCGACTCGGCCGCCTTCGGCCCAGGCCGTGGAAGAGACCGCGACCGAGGAAGAGGCCCCCATGCCGACTCCCAGCGCCGAGGCCGCCACGACCACCAGCCTGACCGTGCAGGTGGAAACGCCGACCGCGGCGTCGCTCACCGCGTCCGAGGCGGCGATGCGTGGGCTTCCAGGCGTGCGCTCGGCGAACACGACCAGCCTCGCGCTGGGCGGCATATCGGTGATGCACGTGTCCTATGACGGATCACAGGCCGCCCTGCGTTCGGCGCTGGAGGCACGCGGATGGAGCGTGCAGGAGGGGCCGGGTGTCCTGCGCATCCGCAGAGGAGGCGCCGCGACGCCCAGCGCGCCGCCTTCGCCCCAGGTCACGGCGACGCCCCGGGCCGGCCCCACGCCCCGGGCAACGGCGACACCCCGGGGCCAATGAACCAGCTACGCCTGCCACTCGGCCTGCCCGAGGCGAGCGAGACGGAGTTCCTGGTCGGCGAATCAAACCTGCGCGCGGTCCAACAGCTCGAACGCTGGGCGACCTGGCCGGTGATGGCGGCCCTGCTCGTCGGTCCTCGCAAGTCCGGGCGGAGCCTGCTCGCGCGGATCTTCGCGGCCAAGACCGGCGCGACGATCATCGACGATGCCGAGCGCGTGAAGGAGGCGGACATCTTCCACGCCTGGAACCGCGCCCAATCGGAGCGCCACCCGCTGCTGATCGTCGCCGATGCCGCGCCGCCCGCATGGGACGTGAAGCTGCCCGACCTGCGCTCGCGACTCGCAGCTTCGCCGCTGCTGGAGATCGGGCCGCCCGACGATGTGCTGATCCCGCAATTGCTGGAGCGTGCATTCGAGCGGCATCTGCTGCATGCCAAGCCCGATGTGATCGCCTGGATCGCCAAACGGGTGGAGCGCAGCCATGTCGCGATCCTGCGCGTTGCCGATGCGCTGGAGGTGGAGGGACAGCGCTTGTCCATTCCGGTGGTGCGCGCCACATTGGAGGCTGCAAGCCTTTTGACGCAATCCGGCGCTAGCGAGAACGAATGACCAAGGCTGCCACCACCCAACGAACCCCGCAGGATCTGCCGCGCACCGCGCCGGCGGATGCCCGAAAGCGCTTCTTCAACCGCGAGCTCTCCTGGCTCGCCTTCAACCGCCGGGTGATGGAGGAGGCGCTCAATCCCGCCCATCCGCTGCTCGAGCGGCTGCGCTTCCTGTCGATCTCGGGAAGCAATTTCGACGAATTCTTCATGGTCCGCGTGGCGGGGCTGATGGGGCAGCAGCTCCAGGATATCGAGGCGCATTCGGCCGACGGCCTGACCCCGGCCCAGCAGCTCGCGGCGATCTCGGCCGAGGCGGAGATACTGGCGGACAGCCAGCAGGCCGTGTGGATCGACATCCGCGCCGAGCTGGCCGAGACGGGCATCACCGTGCTGGAGGCGGATGGAATCGACGGTGAGACCGAAGTCTGGCTTGCCGATCATTTCCGCGAGCAGATCTTCCCGATCCTCACGCCCCAGGCGCTCGATCCGGCGCACCCGTTCCCGTTCATCCCCAACCAGGGATCGAGCGTGATCTTCGATCTCGTCCGCCGTTCGGACCATGAGCCGATTCGCGAGCTCGTGCTGCTGCCGACGACGATGAAGCGCTTCGTCCGGCTGCCGGGCGATCCGGCGCGCTATGTGACGGTGGAGACGCTCATCAAGCATTTCTCGCCGGTGCTGTTCCCCGGATACGACGTGCTGGGCGCGGCGGCATTCCGGGTGCTGCGCGACAGCGATATCGAGATCGAGGAAGAGGCCGAGGATCTGGTCATGACCTTCCGCTCCGCGATCAAGCGGCGGCGGCGGGGCAGGGTGATCCGCCTCGAGATGGAGGACGGCATCGCGCCCGAGCTGGAGGCGGTGCTGAAGGAGGAGCTGGGCGGCAGCGAGGCGCTGCTGACCGAGACCGGTGGCTTCCTGGGCGTCGGCGACCTGGCGACGCTGGTCGAGGAGGATCGGCCGGACCTGAAATTCTCGCCCTATTCGGCGCGCTTTCCCGAGCGGATCCGCGAATATGGCGGCGATTGCTTCGCGGCGATCCGCGCCAAGGACATCGTCGTCCACCATCCCTATGAGAGCTTCGACGTCGTGCTCTCGTTCCTGGGCCAGGCGGCGGCGGACCCGGACGTGGTCGCGATCAAGCAGACGCTCTATCGCGCCGGCAAGCAGCCCGCCGTCATCAACGCGCTGATCGCCGCGGCCGAGGCCGGCAAGTCGGTGACCGCCGTCGTGGAGCTCAAGGCGCGGTTCGACGAGGAGCAGAACCTCTATTGGGCGACCGCGCTGGAGCGTGCGGGCGTGCAGGTCGTATATGGCTTCATCGACTGGAAGACCCATGCCAAGGTCTCGATGGTCGTGCGGCGCGAGGGCAATGCCTTCCGCACCTACTGCCATTTCGGCACGGGCAATTATCACCCGATCACCGCGCGCATCTATACCGACCTCAGCTTCTTCACCGCCGATCCGCGGATCGGGCGCGATGCGGCGCAGATCTTCAACTACGTCACCGGCTATGTCGAGCCGCACGGGCTGGAGCTGCTCGGCATCTCCCCGCGCGACCTGCGCAACCGGCTGGTCGACCTGATCGACGAGGAGATCGCCCATGCCCAGGCGGGGCGGCCGGGCGCGATCTGGGCCAAGATGAACTCGGTGGTCGATCCCGCGATCATCGAGAAGCTGTATGAAGCGAGCAATGCGGGCGTGCAGATCGACCTCATCATCCGCGGCATCTGCTGCCTGCGGCCCGGCGTGCCGGGCATGTCGGAGAATATCCGGGTGAAGTCGATCGTCGGGCGTTTCCTGGAGCATAGCCGCATCTGGGCGTTCGGCGGCGGCAAGGCATTGCCGAACGACGGCGCCAAGCTGTTCATCTCCTCGGCCGACTGGATGCCGCGCAATTTCGATCGCCGCGTCGAGTTCATGCTGCCGATCCTCAACAAGACGGTGCACGATCAGGTGCTCGACCAGGTGCTGGTCGCCAATCTGCTCGACAACGAGCAGAGCTGGAGCCTCCAGAGCGACGGCCAATATGACCGCATCGAGCCGAGCGAGGAGGGCTCGTTCAACCTGCACCGCTATTTCATGACCAATCCCTCGCTCTCCGGCCGGGGCGCGGCGCTCGAATCGCGCAGGCCGGTGCCGAAACTTTCGCTCAGGCGGCGTCGTTCCCCGACCAGGGAGAATTGAAGGCGGTGGCCACGTTGCTTTTTCGCAAACCCCGCCAGGAGCGCGTATCGGCGAACGCGCGCGTCGCGATCATCGATATCGGGTCCAATTCGGTGCGCCTGGTCGTCTATGAAGGGGCGGCGCGGCTGCCGTCGATCCTGTTCAACGAAAAGGTGCTGGCCGGCCTGGGCAAGGGGCTGGGCGAGACGGGAACGATCGACGCGGCGAGCCTGGCGATGGCGCGATCGGCGCTGGCACGCTTCGCGCTGCTGGCGGGCGAGATGCAGGTGAGCGAGCTGCGCACGGTGGCGACGGCGGCGGTGCGCGACGCGGCCAATGGCGGCGATCTGATCGCCGCCGCCGAGGCGCTGGGGCTCGACGTGGAGTTGCTGTCGGGCGAGGAGGAGGCGACCGCTTCGGGCATGGGGGTGCTCTCCGGCATTCCCGATGCCGACGGGATCGTGGGCGATCTGGGCGGCGGATCGCTGGAGCTGGTGCGCGTGGTGGCGGGCACCGTCACCGATCGCGTGTCGTTCCCGCTCGGGGTGCTGCGGCTCGACGCGATCCGTGCCCAGGGCAAGGGCGCGCTCGATCGCCAGGTCGCCAGGCTGATCGACGAGGCCGGCTGGAAGGGGCGGGGCAAGGATCTGCCCTTCTATCTGGTCGGCGGATCGTGGCGCTCGCTCGCCAAGCTCGACATGCACCTGTCGGACTATCCGCTGCCGATCGTCCACCAATATCCGCTCTCGCTCGATCGCATCGCCGAGCTGGGGCGCACGCTGGGGCTGATCTCGAAATCCGATCTCAAGGCGATTCCCGACCTGTCGAGCGCGCGGGTGCCGACGCTGGGCAACGCGACCGCGGTACTGGGCTGCATGCTCAAGCATCTGGGCAGCAGCGGAACCGTCGTCTCGGCCTATGGCCTGCGCGAAGGGCTGTTGTTCCAGCGCCTGTCGATCCAGGAGCGCCAGGAGGATCCGCTGATCGTCGCCGCGCGCGAGGAGGGCCAGCGGCTCGGGCGCTTCGCCGAGCATGGCGACCTGCTCGATGCCTGGGTGGCGCCGCTGTTCGAAGACGATGCGGCCGATCTCGCCCGGCTGCGCCACGCCGCCTGCCTGCTCGCCGATGTCGGTTGGCGGGCGAACCCGGAATTCCGGGCGGAGCGCGGCATGGAGATCGGGCTGCACGGCAATTGGGTAGGGATCGACTCGATCGGCCGGGCGATCGTCGCGCAGGCGCTGTTCACCTCGCTCGGCGGCACGGCCGAGACGCCCGAGCCGCTCGGCCGGCTCGCAGGCCCCGAAGTGCTGCACCGCGCCAAGCTGTGGGGACTGGCGATGCGGCTCGGCCAGCGGCTGAGCGGCGGCGTCGCGGCGCCGCTCCGGCGATCGCATGTGCGGCTGGATGCGGACGAGCTGGCGCTGTGCCTGGAGAGCATCGATGAGCCGCTCTATGGCGAGGCAGTGGAGAAGCGCCACCGCGCGCTGGCCGCCGCCTTTGCCAAGACGCCGGTGCTGGAGGCTTAGGGACGATATGCCCGCCGGCAAACGGTAAACCCGTCGTCACCCCGGCCGAAGTGCCGGGGTCCACCGGGAAGCTGGTAGAGCCGCTGGAGGCTCAAGGGGCTCTCTGGAGGATAAGTGGACCCCGGGCACTTCGGCCGGGGTGGCGGATGGGCTCAACCGCAGCGTGCGCTGGTGATGCGGCCCTGCTCGTCCACGTTGAGGTTCAGTCGATCGGGCCGGAAGTCCATCGTCATGACCGAACCCGGCTCCAGCCAGCGCACGGTCTTCGCATTTGAAAGCTGCTTCGCAAGCGTCTCTGCCTCGGGGCTGCGCTGCTGACCGATAAGGCGCTTGAGCCCATTGGCATTGCACTGCACGCCGGGCACTTCGGTTTTGGGCGGGCTGTTTTGCATGCACCCCCCGGCAGCGAGCGCGATCAGGGGGAGGGCGAGACGGATCATGCGGACGGTCCCTCGGTGCGGGTCATCTTGAGCTTCCCGCCGCGGACGGTGAAGCCCAGCTCGCCCTCGACCAGCGCCACCGCGTCGCGGCCGAACTGCTCGTAGCGCCAGCCTTCGAGGATCGGCAGCCTGTCGCGCTGGCCGGCGGCGAGCGATTCGAGATCCTCGGACCGGGCGAGCAGGCGCGCGGCGACGTTGATCTCCTTGGCGCGGATCTTGAGCAGCAGCTTGAGCAGATCGGCGACCAGCGCGCCGTCCTTGCCCAGCGAAGGCTTGCGATCGTCGCGCGGCGGAAGCTCGGCGGCGGACATCGGCGCCGCGCCGTCGAGCGCCGCCATCAGCCGACCGCCGATGTCATTGCCCGCCCAGGCGGCGGAAAGCCCGCGCACGCGGCCGAGATCGGCCTGCTTCTTCGGCGGGGTGCCGGCGAGATCGGCGAGCGTCTCGTCCTTGACGATGCGGCCGCGCGGCAGATCCTTGCCCTGCGCCTCCAGCTCGCGCCAGCGGGCGAGCGCCTTCAGCCGGCCGAGCACTTCGGGCTTGCGGCTGGAGACGCGGACGCGCTGCCATGCCTGATCGGGGTCGTTGCGATAATTCTCGGGATCGGCCAGCCGCTCCATCTCCTGGTCGAGCCAGGCGCCGCGGCCGGTCTTGCGCAGCTTGTCGAGCATCTTGGGGAAGATCTTCGAGAGATGCGTGACGTCGGCGATCGCATAGTCGATCTGGCGCTTGTCGAGCGGGCGGCGCGCCCAATCGGTGAAGCGGGCGCCCTTGTCGACGGTGATGCCCAGATAGGTGTCGACCAGGTTCGAATAGCCGATCTGCTCGCCCTGGCCGAGCGCCATGGCGGCGACCTGGGTATCGAACAGCGGGTGGGGCGTCTTGCCGGTCAGGTTGTAGACGATCTCGATATCCTGCCCGCCGGCGTGGAATACCTTGAGCACGTCCTCATTCTCGGTCAGCAGGTCGAGGAGCGGCTTCATGTCGATGCCGCCCATCGGATCGATCGCGGCGGCTTCCTCGTCATCGGCGATCTGGATCAGGCAGAGCTCGGGCCAATAGCTGTTTTCGCGCATGAACTCGGTGTCCACGCAGATATAGGGCTTGGCGGCAAAGCGGGTGCAGAGATTGGCGAGGGCGGCGGAGTCCTCGATCAGGCCATGGATGTGCATCTGGAGCCCATAGACCGGTCTTCGGGTTGACAAAAGAGGGTGGGACGGAGATGCGCCCGGCCTATCAATTTTTAGCCGTCATCCCGGCGAAAGCCGGGATCCAGAGCCAGGCGGGATATCGCCTGTAACCCTGGACCCCGGCTTTCGCCGGGGTGACGAAACAGCGAGAGAAGACCCATGCACGCCTATCGTACCCATAACTGCGCGGAACTGCGCGCCGAACATGTCGGCCAGGAGGTTCGCCTGTCCGGCTGGGTGCACCGCAAGCGCGACCATGGCGACTTGGTCTTCATCGACCTGCGCGACCATTACGGCATCACCCAGATCGTCACCGACATCAGCGGGCCGGCGTTCGCGGCCATCGAGTCGCTGCGCAGCGAATCGGTCGTGACGGTGACCGGCAACGTGATCGCGCGCGACGCCGCCGCGATGAACCCCAACCTGCCGACCGGCGCGATCGAAGTGCGCGCGGCACAGGTCTCGGTCCAGTCGGCGGCGCAGGAGCTGCCGATGCCGGTGTTCGGCGATGCCGAATATCCCGAGGATATCCGCCTGCGCTATCGCTTCCTCGATCTGCGCCGCGAGCGGCTGCACAAGAATATCCTGCTGCGCTCGAACGTGATCGCATCGCTGCGCCGGCGGATGATCGGGCAGGGCTTCACCGAGTTCCAGACGCCGATCCTGACCGCCTCGTCGCCTGAGGGCGCGCGCGACTATCTGGTCCCCAGCCGCGTCCATCCCGGCAAGTTCTACGCGCTTCCGCAGGCGCCGCAGATGTTCAAGCAGCTGCTGATGGTCGCGGGGTTCGACCGCTATTTCCAGATCGCCCCCTGCTTCCGCGACGAGGATGCCCGCGCCGATCGCTCGCCCGGCGAGTTCTACCAGCTCGATTTCGAGATGAGCTTCGTCACGCAGGATGACGTGTTCGCCGCGATCGAGCCGGTGCTCCACGGCGTGTTCGAGGAGTTCGCCGATTG
Organism: Sphingomonas sp. dw_22; assembly: GCF_018449795.1. Classification (GTDB taxonomy): domain Bacteria; phylum Pseudomonadota; class Alphaproteobacteria; order Sphingomonadales; family Sphingomonadaceae; genus Sphingomonas. The sequence goes on along the minus strand of NZ_JAAVVE010000038.1, from coordinate 14,384 downwards.
GGAGGGCAAGGGCCGCAGCGTCTCGCCGCTGCCGTTCCGCCGCATCCCGTTCCGCGAATCGATGCTGAAATACGGCAACGACAAGCCCGACCTGCGCAATCCGATCCTCATCACCGACGTCTCCGAGCAGTTCAAGGGATCGGGCTTCAGCCGCTTCGCTTCGATGGTCGAGGCGGGCGAAGTGGTCCGCGCGATCCCGGCGCCGAACACGCACGAGAAGTCGCGCAAGTTCTTCGACGACATGAATTCGTGGGCGCAGTCCGAGGGTTTCCCCGGCCTGGGCTATGCCACGCAGAAGGACGGCGTGTTCGGCGGCCCGATCGCCAACAACCATGGCCAGGAGGGCATGAAGGCGATCGCGGAAGCGCTCGGCCTCGGCCCGAACGACGGCATCTTCTTCGCCGCGGGCAAGGAAGCCCAGGCGGCCAAGCTGGCCGGCCTGGCGCGGACCCGCGTGGGCGAGCAGCTCGAGCTCATCGACCTGAAGCGCTTCGAATTCTGCTGGATCGTCGATTTCCCGATGTTCGAATATGACGAGGACGCCAAGAAGGTCGATTTCAGCCACAATCCCTTCTCGATGCCGCAGGGCGAGCTGGAGGCGCTGGAGACCAAGGATCCGCTCGATATCCTGGCGTACCAGTACGACATCGTCTGCAACGGCGTGGAGCTGAGCTCGGGCGCGATCCGGAACCATCGTCCGGAGATCATGTACAAGGCGTTCGAGATCGCCGGCTATACCCAGGCCGAGGTCGATACGAACTTCGCGGGCATGATCAACGCCTTCAAGTTCGGCGCGCCGCCGCACGGCGGATCGGCGCCGGGCGTGGACCGCATCGTGATGCTGCTGGCCGACGAGCCCAATATCCGCGAAGTCATCACCTTCCCGATGACGCAGAAGGCCGAGGATCTGATGATGCAGGCGCCTTCGTTCGTGAACGACAAGCAGCTCAAGGAACTGCATATCCGGCTGGCGCCGGGCGTCACGCCGGCCTGATCCCTTCCGTGGCATTGCAGCGCCCCGGCGCTGCGTGCCACATAGGGCGCCGAGGAGACGGCGATGGCGATTGATCTGGGCGACTATGAGAAGGGCAAATCCTTCGACGGCGACTATGACGAAGCCCTCGCCAAACTGCAGCGGCGGCTGAGCCATATCCAGACCGCGCACATCATCCACAAGCGCCGCGCCGTTATCCTGTTCGAGGGCTGGGACGCGGCGGGGAAGGGCGGGATCATCAAGCGCCTGACCGGCGAATGGGATCCGCGTTATTTCGAGGTCTGGCCGATCTCCGCGCCCACCTCGGAAGAGCTGGCGCATCATTTCCTCTGGCGCTTCTGGCGGCGGCTGCCGGCGCAGCACAATATCGCCGTGTTCGACCGGAGCTGGTACGGGCGCGTGCTCGTCGAGCGGGTGGAAGGCTATGCGAGCGAGGCCGAGTGGAAGCGCGGCTATGCCGAGATCAACGATTTCGAGCGGCAACAGGCTCTGACCGCGACCACGCTCATCAAGATCTTCATCCATGTGACCCAGGAGACGCAGGACAAGCGCCTGCGCGACCGGCTGGAGCATCCCTGGAAGCGCTGGAAGACCGGGCTGGAGGATTACCGCAACCGGGCGAAGCGCGCCGAATATCTCGACGCGATGCACGACATGTTCCGCGAGACGAACACCAGGACGGCGCCCTGGATCGTGATCGACGGCAACAACAAGAAGGCGGGGCGCATCGCCGCGCTGACCGCGATCGCCGACCGGCTGGAAGAGCATGTCCCGATGGAGCCGCCCGCGCTCGATCCCGAGGTGGAGAAGGTCGCGCGCAAGGCGCTCGGCGACTGAATTCAGGCCGGCGCGAAGGCGCCCTTCTCGTCCATCACATGCAGGATGCCGTCGGTGATGGCGAAATAGGCGCCGTGCAGCCGCAGCGTGCCCGCTGCCTCGCGCTCGGGAATGCAGGGGAAGGTGCGGAGGTTCGCGATCGAGACGCGCACCGTCTCCAGTTCCAGCGCATGCACCGCCTCAGGACCGGTGCCCAATTCCGCGACGATCCGGTCGCGCGCGGCGTCGAGCATGTCGACCCAGTGCGCGATGAACCCGCCGTCGCCCGGCGCCTTGCCCTCGAAACGGCGCGACAGCGCGGCGCTGACGCCGCCGCACGCGCCATGGCCGAGCACAACGATCTCGCTCACCTCTAGCTGCGTCACCGCGAATTCGAGCGCGGCCGAGACGCCGTGGCGCCGATCGTCGATCTCGAAGGGCGGAACCAGGTTGGCGACGTTGCGCACCACGAAGATCTCGCCGGGCGAGGTATCGAAGATCTGGGCGGGATCGACTCGGCTGTCCGAGCAGGCGATCACCATCGCCTTGGGGCTCTGCCCCTCCGAAAGTTCGGTCCAGCGCGCGCGCTGGGAGCTCCAGCCGGTATCGCGAAAGCGGTGATAGCCGGAGATGAGCGCGCCGAGACCTTCCATGCAGGGGCGATTAGCCGGGTGCGGTGCGGTTGTCGATTGCGACATCCCGGTTGCAGCAAGCGGGGCTGGCGAAACCGGCCGCGCGGCTCTATCTGCCCTTGTCATGAACGATCTTACTCCGCTTCCCCGGCCGGAACGCCAGCGCAAGCCCGACTGGATCCGCGTCAAGGCGCCCACTTCGGCCGGCTTCGCCGCCACGCGCGAGCTGATGCGCTCGAAAAGCCTGACCACGGTCTGCGAAGAGGCGGCCTGCCCGAATATCGGCGAGTGCTGGAGCAAGAAGCACGCGACGGTGATGATCCTGGGCGACACCTGCACCCGCGCCTGCGCCTTCTGCAACGTCAAGACCGGCATGCCGCGCGCGGTCGATCCGATGGAGCCGCAGAACGTCGCCGATGCCGCCGCGCAGATGGGGCTGGAGCATATCGTCATCACCTCGGTCGATCGCGACGACCTGAAGGACGGCGGGGCGAGCCAGTTCGTGAAGGTGATCGAGGCGATCCGCCGCACGAACCCGACCACGACGATCGAGATCCTGACCCCCGATTTCCGCAACAAGCACGAAGCCGCGGTCGAGGCGATCGTCGCGGCGCGGCCCGACGTCTACAACCATAATCTCGAGACCGTCCCCAGGCTCTATCCGACGATCCGCCCCGGCGCGCGCTATTACGCCTCGATCCGTCTGCTGGAGACGGTGAAGAAGCTCGATCCGTCGATCTTCACCAAGTCCGGCATCATGCTGGGGCTGGGCGAGCAGCGGCTGGAGGTCCATCAGGTGATGGACGACATGCGCTCGGCCGACATCGATTTCCTGACGATGGGCCAGTATCTCCAGCCCACGCCGCGCCATGCCAAGGTGGATGAGTTCGTGACGCCGGCGGCGTTCCAGGCTTATGGCGCCATCGCCCGCGCCAAGGGCTTCCTGCTGGTCGCATCCTCGCCGCTGACGCGGTCGAGCTATCACGCCGGCGACGATTTCGCGAAGATGCGCGAGGCCCGCGCGGCCAAGCTGGCGAAGGTGCCTGCGTGAAATTCCTCCCCGGAACGGGGAGGGGGACCATGCGAAGCATGGTGGAGGGGGCCCCGCTCTCGCCAAAGGATGTTGCTGGTGGAGGGTGGCCCCCCCCTCCACCACGCCGCTCGCGCCGCGGTCCCCCTCCCCGTTCCGGGGAGGAGTTAGAAAATGCCTAAACACACCGAAACACGCCACTTACCCTACACCCCCGAACAGATGTTCGATCTGGTGGCGGACGTGGCGCGATACCCCGAATTCCTGCCCTGGGTGAGTGCGATCCGGGTGCGATCCGACAGCCCGACCGCGATGGTCGCGGACATGATCGTCGGCTTCAAGGGGCTGCGCGAGACCTTCACCTCGAAGGTGGAGAAGCAGCGGGCCGAGCATATCCGGGTCGATTATCTCGAAGGGCCGCTCAAGCACCTGAACAACGACTGGAAGTTCCGGAGCGACGGCAAGGGCGGGTGCCTGGTCGATTTCAGCGTCGACTTCGCTTTCAAGAACCGCGTGTTCGAGATGCTGGCGGGCCAGGTGTTCGATCGGGCGCTGCGGAAGATGATCGGCGCGTTCGAGGAGCGCGCGGCGAAGCTCTACGCGGGCTCTTCCTCGGGCGCCGGCTCGCCCGGCATCAGCAGTTCGAGCGCGACCAGCGCCGCCTGAAGGCGGATTCCGCCGCGGCCGTTATTCTCCAGGTGCCGCGCATCGGCCACCACGTGCTGCGGATCGGCGGCGCGCTCGGCCTGGGCGAAGACGACCGTGCCCACCGGCTTCTTCTCGCTGCCGCCATCGGGGCCGGCGATACCGGTGATCGCCACCGCGACATCGGCATGCGTGTTGTTGAGCGCGCCCTGCGCCATGCTCCAGGCGACCGCGATCGAGACCGATCCGAACGTCTCCAGCACGTCGGTACTGACCTTCAGCACGTCATGCTTGGCTTCGTTCGAATAAGTGACGAACCCTGCCTCGAACACGTCGGACGAGCCGGGGATTTCGGTGAGCGCCGCGCTGACCAGCCCGCCGGTGCAGCTTTCGGCCACGGCGATGCGGCGGCCCGCGGCGCGATTGGCGTCGAGCACCCTGCGGGCGGCTTCGATCAGCTCGGACGGGAGAATCGTGTCCATGATGAAGGCGCGTTTGCCACCGTCATGTTAATGAAGCCAGTCAGTTCGTTTCCGCTATTCGCACCGTGGCGATTGCCTGCGCCGCCATGCCCTCGCCGCGGCCGGTAAAGCCCAGGCGTTCGGTGGTGGTCGCCTTCACGCTGACGCGGCCGGCGGGGATGCGGAGAATATCCGCGATGCCGGCGCGGATCGCCTCGCGGTGCGGACCGATCTTGGGAGCCTCGCAGATCAGCGTCAGGTCGATGAAGTCGATGATCCCGCCCTGGGCGGCAAGCAGCGACGCGGCATGTTGGAGGAAGCGCGCCGAGGCGGCGCCCCTCCATTTCGGGTCGCTCGGCGGGAAATGCATGCCGATATCGCCTGCGCCGATCGTGCCCAGCAGGGCGTCGGTGATCGCGTGGAGCGCCACATCGGCGTCGCTATGGCCGGAAAGCCCCCTGGAATGCGGGATCAGGACGCCGCCGAGCCACAATGCCTCGCCCTCGGCGAAGCGGTGGACGTCGAAGCCCTGGGCGGTGCGGACGCGGAGCGTCGCGGCGTAGCGGGCTTCCGCTGCGGCGAAATCGGCGGGATGGGTGATCTTTTCCAGCATCGGGTCTCCGGGAACGATCGCAATGGCATGGCCGAGCGCGCGGACCATCTGGGCGTCGTCGGTCGCATCCACACCTTCCGGCCAGTCGCGATGCGCGGCGAACGCGGCCGCGTAGGCGAAGGCTTGCGGCGTCTGGACGCGATAAAGCCCGTCGCGCGGCAGGTTGTCGCCCATCACGCCGTCGTGGCGAACCAGCGTGTCGGCGACAGGAAGGGCAGGGATGGCGCCCTCATGCCGGTCGAGGGCATCCAGCAGGTCGTCGATCACCCGGGCCGGCAGGAAAGGGCGCGCCGCATCATGGATCAGGACGCGGTCATGCCCTGCCAGCGCCTCCAGCCCGTTGCGCACCGACTCGCGCCGGCTCGCGCCGCCGATGACGAACGGCACCGGCCCCAGCGCGGCTTCGAGCGCCGCCTGCTGGCCCTCGGCGATCGCCACCAGGACGGTGTCGATCGCGGAATGGCGCGCGAGGGCGCCATGGCTATGGGCGATCATCGGCCGGCCGGCGATCGGTGCGAACTGCTTGGGGATCGCGCCGCCCGCGCGGGTGCCGCTGCCGGCGGCAACGATCAGCGCGGCGGTTCTCGGCTTGGTCATGGCCGCGCGCCTAGCCCAACTGACGGGACGAGGGTAGGGGCCGCCGCCGAAACCGCTGTACTTGTAGGATATCGCCGCACAGGCTGGGCCCGTCGTCCGAAAGGACGGCAGCGCTCTTTGACATTGTGGATGCGAATATGAACGTGGATTACGCACGCGATTTCAATCGACTGATCGCGATTATCCCGATCCCTGTGAATTTCGGCGCTCGCTTCGTCCACTGGAACAACACCGACTCCGCGGAAACCCGCCCGTTTCCGTCCCGTTTGACGGAAAGTGGAAAATTCTGCGCAGGGAGGCCCGGCGCAACCTTCGCCAACTTGGCCGTGTAAATCCTCCACCTTGCCAATCACCGCTTGTGAAGCTAGGCGCCATTGCCTATTTTTCAGGCAGATCATGACTCAACTCGCCCCTATCCAGATCGGTCCGGTGCGGATCGACGAGCCGGTGCTGCTCGCGCCCATGACGGGCGTGACCGACCTGCCGTTTCGCCGCGTCGTGCGCCGCTACGGCTCGGGGCTCAACGTCACCGAGATGATCGCCAGCCAGGCGGCGATCCGCGAGACGCGCCAGTCGCTCCAGAAGGCGGCCTGGGATCCGATCGAGGAGCCGGTCTCGATGCAGCTCGTCGGCTGCACGCCCTATGAGATGGGCGAGGCTGCCAAGCTCAACGAGGATCGCGGCGCGGCGATCATCGACATCAACATGGGCTGCCCGGTGCGCAAGGTGACCAATGGCGATGCCGGCTCGGCGCTGATGCGCGACCTGAAGCACGCCGCCGCGATCGTCGATGCCTGCGTCAAGGCCGTGAAGGTGCCGGTGACGCTCAAGATGCGGATGGGCTGGGACCATGACAGCCTCAATGCTCCCGAACTGGCGCGCATCGCCGAGAATCTGGGATGCAGGATGGTCACCGTCCATGGCCGCACCCGCAACCAGATGTACAAGGGCTCGGCCGATTGGGCCTTCATCCGCCGGGTGAAGGATGCGGTGTCGATCCCGGTGATCGCGAACGGCGACATCTGCACGATCGAGGACGCGCGCGAGGCGCTGCGCCAGTCGGGCGCCGATGGCGTCATGATCGGGCGCGGTGCTTATGGCCGGCCATGGGTTCTCAAGCAGATGATGGACGCGCTGAGCGGCAAGGGCGAGCGCCCCGATCCGTCGCTCGAAGAACAATATCGCGTGATTACAGAGCATTATATCGATACCCTCGCTCATTATGGGAACGAGGTGGGCGTCAATATGATGCGCAAGCATATCGGCTGGTACACCAAGGGCATCCATGGCTCGGCCGAGTTCCGCAACAAGGTGAACCAGCAGGCCGATCCCCGGGTAGTGCTCGACATGCTCGCCGAATTCTATGCGCCATGGCTTTCCCGCGCGGCGGCCTGAGCGCCGCCCTGCGGCGTGCTAAGGCGGAGGCGATCACCGGACCAGGCTTCAGCGAGCTGTTCGGCGCACTGCCGGTCGCGGTGCTGGTGATCGATCCCGACGGGCGGATCGCCCGCGCCAATGCCGCCTGCGAGGCACTGCTCAACCATAGCGAGACGACGATGGTCGGGCAGCCCTATGACGCGGTGCTGCTGCCGCCCGCCGACTATGCCGCACGGCGCGACGGGCATGGCTTCGCGGCCTTCGACACCGAGATCGAGGCGATCCGCGGCGCGCGCATCCGCGTCGATTTCGTCGAGACCCTGGTCGCCGATCATCCGGGCTGGCGGATCGTGACGCTGCATCATGCGCCCCAGTCGCGCCGCATCGCCCAGGGCGCCGATCGCACGGCGGGCGCGCGCGCGGCGGTGGGCGCGGCGGCGATGCTGGCGCACGAGATCAAGAACCCGCTCTCCGGCATCCGCGGCGCGGCGCAGCTCCTGAGCAGCGGCGCGGGGGAGGGCCAGGCCGAGCTGACCCAGCTCATCACCACCGAAGTCGACCGCATCGTCGCGCTGATCGACCGGATGCAGGATTTCACCGATACGCGCCCGCTCAAGCTGGCACCGACCAATGTCTATCCGCTGCTCGATCACGCGCGGAGGGTCGCGCTGGCTGGGTTCGCGCGGGGGATGGTGATCGAGGAACGATTCGATCCCTCGCTGCCCGCGGTGCAGATCGATCCCGACGCCTTCCTTCAGGTGCTGCTCAACCTGCTCAAGAATGCTGCCGAGGCGCTTGTGGACCTCGCCCAGCCGCGCATCACGTTGTCGACCGCCTATCGCCACGGCATGTCGATCAGCACCGGACCCGGACGGCCGCGCCAGCCGCTGCCGATCGAGATCCTCGTCATGGACAATGGCCCCGGCGCGCCGCAGGACATCGCCGAGCATCTGTTCGAGCCGTTCGTATCGGGCAAGCCGGAGGGGAAGGGGCTGGGGCTCCCTCTGGTCGAGAAGCTGGTGCGCGACATGGGCGGCATCGTTCAATATGCGCGCGAGCGCGAACCGGAGGTAACGGTGTTCCGTATTCTGCTCCCCAGGGCCAGCGCGTGACCGCGCCGGGTTCGGTCCTGGTCGTCGATGATGACAGCGCTATCCGCACCGTGGTCGCCGCCGCGCTCAAGCGCGAGGGACACAGGGTAACGACCGCCGCGAGCATCGCGGAGTTGCGCCGCGTGCTGGTGAACGGCCTGCCGGACGTGCTGGTGACCGATGTCGTGCTGCCCGACGGCAACGGGCTCGATGTCGTCGCCGCGCTGGTGGACGAGCATCCCACGCTGCCGGTGATCGTGTTCTCTGCGCAGAACACGCTGGCGACGGCGGTGCGCGCGACCGAAGTGGGGGCGTTCGACTATCTGCCCAAGCCCTTCGATCTCGACGTGCTGGCCCAGGCGGTGCGCGGGGCGATGGCGCGCGGGCGCCGCCAGCCCGCCGACCTGCCCGATGCCGAGACCGGCGCCGGCACCTCGCTGATCGGCCGCTCGCCGGCGATGCAGGAAGTCTATCGGGTGATCGCCCGCGTCGTCTCGAACGACTTGACCGTGCTGATCTCCGGCGAGTCGGGCACCGGCAAGGAGCTGGTCGCCAAGGCGATCCACGATCTGGGGCCGCGGCGACGGGCGCCGTTCGTGGCACTCAACATGGCGGCGATCCCCCGCGAGCTGATCGAGGCCGAGCTGTTCGGCCATGAACGCGGCGCCTTCACCGGCGCGGCGGCGCGAGTCGCGGGCAAGTTCGAGCAGGCGGCAGGCGGCACCCTGTTCCTCGACGAGATCGGCGACATGCCGATGGACGCGCAGACCCGCTTGCTGCGCGTGCTGCAATCGGGCGAGTTCACCACCGTGGGCGGCGCGCGCACGATCCGCGCCGACGTGCGCATCGTCGCGGCGACCAACAAGGATCTGAACCAGCTCGTCCAGGCGGGGCAGTTCCGGGAAGACCTGTTCTATCGCCTGAACGTCGTGCCCGTCGCTTTGCCGTCCCTGCGCGAGCGGCGCCAGGACGTGCAACTGCTCGCGCGGCACTTCCTCGATCGCGCGGCCGAGGACGGGCTGCCCCGCAAACAGCTCGATCGCGATGCGGTGGCGGTGCTCGAGGCGTTCGACTGGCCGGGCAACGTCCGCCAGCTCGAAAACCTGATGCGGCGGATCGCGGCGCTCTCCCGCGACGAGTGGATCGACTCAGCGACGATCCGCCGCGCGCTGGGCGAGGCCAATGCGGCGATGCCCGCGATGGGCGATGCGGGGATCGAGGCCGCGGTGCGCGCGCGACTCGAGCGGATCGCGATCGAGGAGCCCGGCGCGCTCGACGACGGCTCGCTCTATGATCGCATCATCGGCGAGGTGGAGCGCCCGCTGATCGAGGCGATGCTGGCGCGGCACCAGCACAACCAGCTCCGCGCGGCGCGGGCGCTGGGGATCAACCGCAACACGCTGCGCAAGCGTCTCGATACGCTGGGGATTGGTCTCGGCGGCCGTCAGGATGACAGCGAATAGCGACAAGTTGACGCAAATTATGTGTTTTCTGGGCAACAATTGCGTTGTATTCGAGCAACGATGGATGGAGTTCCCGAGCCGATTGCCGAACTGACGCCCGCGCGGCGCCGGTTTGGCGTCACGCCGGCGGTGGAGTTCGGCGTGCTGGCGCTGGCGATCGCGATTGTGATCGGAACCTATCTTGCGATCAGTGGGCGCACTTCTCCGGAACGGCTGCTGACGCCTCCGCTCGTCGCGCTTCTGCTCGTCGCCAATCTGCTCGCTTGCGGCGCGTTGATCGTGCTGCTCGGCCGCCGCGTGGCGAAGCGCCGGGCGGCGCGTTCGGCGGCGGGCGGCGAGGGACAGCTCCACGTCCGGCTGGTGGCGATCTTTTCGATCCTGGCGAGCGTGCCGACCGTGCTGCTTGCGGTGATCGCCTCGCTGCTGTTCCAATATGGGGCAGAATTCTGGTTCTCGCCGCGCACCCGCGCGATGATCGACAATTCGCAGCAGCTCGCCAAGGAATCCTATGCGCAGATGATGAGCTATGTCGACAATGAGAATGTCGCCATGGCGAATGATGTGCGCCAGATGCTCCTGGAATATCATTGGGAGCCGGACAGCAGCGAATTCACCAATACCTTCGTGCGCGACGTCTACCAGCGCAGCCTTTCGAACGCCGTGCTGTTTTCTGCGACGGCCAATGGCGAGATTCACACGATCGCGATCGTCAAGAATTCGGATCGCAATCCGATGCAGGACATCGAATATAGCGATATCCGCAAGCTTCAGGGCAGCTCGCAAAGCGTCATCGGCACCAATTCGCAGCGCACCTATTCGCTGACCCGGGTGCTCGGCACCGACCTGTTCCTCTATGCGACGCGCGAAGTAGGCGCGAAGGAGATGGCCGCGCGCATGGACCGCGCCCGCGCGGTGCTGAGCGATTACGGCTCGCTACTCAGCCGCACCCGATCGCTCCAGATCCGCTTCAACATCGCGCTGCTGGTGATCTCGCTGCTCGTGATCGGCGTGGTCGTCTTCATCGCGCTCACCGTCGCCGATCGGCTCGTGCGGCCGCTCAACGAGCTTGTCGGTGCTGCGCGACGGGTCTCCGCCGGAGACCTCTCGGTGCGCGTGCCCGTGGCGAAATCGCGCGATGAAGTGGCCGCCCTCGGCAGCACCTTCAATATCATGACCGCCAGGTTGGAGGCGCAGAACCATGCGCTGGTGAGTGCCAATGCTCAGATCGAGAGTCGCCGCGCGCTGATCGAGGCGGTGATGTCGGGCGTGTCGGCGGGCGTTATTTCCACCGCGGCGGATCGCACTGTGCGGCTGATGAACGCCTCGGCGGCCGAGCTCCTGCGCCGGGGCGGGGAGGATCCGGTCGGCAGGCCGCTGGCCGAGATCGCCCCGGAGCTCGACGCGCTGCTCGACGGCGGGGACCGCGAGGCCGTGGTCCAGATCAATGCCGGCGGCGAGGCGCGGACGCTTGCGGTGAAGATCACCGCCGACGAGGGCGGCAAGGTGCTCACCTTCGACGATATCACCCAGCAACTGCTCGACCAGCGCCGCGCCGCCTGGTCCGACGTGGCGCGGCGGATCGCGCACGAAATCAAGAACCCGCTCACACCGATCCAGCTCGCGGCCGAGCGGCTCCAGCGGCGCTATGGCAAGCAGATCGATCCGGGCGACGGCGTGTTCGCTCGCCTCACCGATACGATCGTTCGCCAGGTGGGCGATCTCCGCCGGATGGTGGACGAATTCTCCTCCTTCGCGCGCATGCCCAAGCCGCTGTTCCGCCGCGAATCGCTGCTCGACATCGCGCGCCAGGCGATGTTCCTCCACGAGGTTGCGCACCCCACGATCCGCTTCGAGTTCAACGCGCCCGATCCCGCGCCGAGCCTGATCTGCGACCGCCGCCAGATCGGCCAGGCACTAACCAACGTCATCAAGAACGCCGTCGAGGCGATCGAGGCGCGCGGGGAGGGGGAGGCGCTGCCGCGCGGCGAAGTGATCCTGACCATGTCGCCCGAACACGACCACAAGCTGGAGCTCACCGTCGAGGACAACGGCGTCGGCCTGCCGATCGAGCGCGACCGGATCGTCGAGCCCTATATGACCACGCGCAGCCGCGGCACCGGGCTGGGCCTCGCGATCGTCAAGAAGATCATCGAGGAGCATTTCGGCACCATCGCCTTCGGGGATCGCCCGGGCGGGGGCACGCTGGTGACGATCTGCTTCGACATCCAGGCGCTCGACCACCTCGCCACCGACACCACCGATCAGGACAGCAGCGATCCGCGGCCCGCGGCGCTTACACGAACCGGAAGTACATCATGAGCCTCGATATCCTGGTCGTCGACGACGAGCGCGACATCCGCGAGCTGGTCGCGGGTGTTCTGGAGGACGAGGGCTATGCCACCCGCGGCGCCGCCGACAGCACCGCCGCGCTGGAAGCCATCGCCGAACGCCGGCCCAGCCTGGTGCTGCTCGACGTGTGGCTCCAGGGCTCCCGGCTCGACGGGCTGGAACTGCTCGACGAGATCAAGCGGCGCGACTCCTCGATCCCGGTGCTGGTGATCTCGGGCCATGGCAATCTGGATACTGCCGTGGCGGCGATCCGGCGCGGCGCCTCCGATTTCATCGAGAAGCCGTTCGAGGCCGAGCGGCTGCTGCTGATGGTCGAGCGCGCGACCGAGACCGATCGGCTGCGGCAGGAAGTCAAATCCCTGCGCGCCTCGGTGGGTCGCGAGAACGACCTGACCGGGAGCTCGGGCGCGATCAATTCGGTGCGCGCGACCCTGAAACGCGTCGCCTCCACGGGAAGCCGCGTGCTCATCACCGGCGGCCCCGGCGTGGGCAAGGAAGTCGCGGCACGGCTGCTTCATGGCTGGAGCCAGCGCGCCTCGGCGCCCTTCGTGATCGTCAGCGCGGCGCGGATGACGCCCGAGCGGGTGGAGGAAGAGCTGTTCGGCGTGGAGGAGGGCGGGGATCTGGTCCGCACCGGCCTGCTCGAACAGGCGCATGGCGGCACCTTGTTCCTCGACGAGATCGCCGACATGCCGGTCGCTACCCAGGCGCGCATCCTGCGCGTGCTGACCGACCAGAGCTTCAGCCGGGTAGGGGGCACGCGCACCGTCAAGGTCGATGTCCGCGTCGTCTCCGCCACGGCGCGCGACCTGATGGCGGAGATCGCCGCAGGGCGTTTCCGCGAGGATCTTTATTATCGCCTCAATGTCGTGCCCGTCGCGATCCCGCCGCTGACCGACCGGCGAGAGGATATCCCTGCGCTCGTCGATCATTTCGCCGCGCATTATGCCGCCGAGCGCCGCGTGCCGACGCCCGAGATCGCGCCCGATGCGATCGTGGCCCTTCAGAGCTATGAATGGCCGGGCAATGTCCGCCAGCTCCGCAACGTCGTCGAGCGCACCGTGATCCTGGCGCCGGGCGACCGGATCGGGCGGATCGATGTCGATCTGCTGCCCCCCGAGGTGCTGGGCCGCCAGGGCGATGCCGCCGGCGGCGCGGGATCGAACGCGATCATGGGATCGCCGCTCAAGGAGGCGCGCGAGAGCTTCGAGCGCGAATATCTGCGCGTCCAGATCCGCCGCTTCTCGGGCAATATCTCGCGCACCGCGACGTTCATCGGGATGGAGCGATCGGCGCTCCACCGCAAACTCAAGCTGCTCGGCATCACCGATACGCGCGACGAATAGCGGCGCCTATGGACGGGCGGACGCTAAACCCTTAAAACGCGCGCATGCGCGCCGAGGTGGCGCGCGCCCTCCGACGCCGGGAACCGGCGCAACGCGGGACAGATCCCGCCAAGAATAGAAGGACCGACAGCATGGCAGAGAAGCAAACCTCGCTTCAGGATCTCTTCCTCAATTCACTCCGCCGCTCCAAGGTTCCTGTGACCATGTTCCTGGTCAAGGGCGTGAAGCTTCAGGGCATCGTTACTTGGTTCGACAATTTCTCGGTGCTGCTGCGTCGCGACGGCCAGTCGCAGCTCATCTACAAGCATGCCATTTCCACGATCATGCCCGCCGGCCCGGTCGATCTTTCCGCGCTCCTCGAGGCGGCGGGGGAATATCAGCACAAGAACCCGGTATTACAGGAAATCTTCCTCAACGCCGTGCGCAAGGCGCAGGAAAATGTGACGATGTTCCTGGTCAACGGTGTGATGCTCCAGGGCAATATCGCCGCGTTCGACTTGTTCTGCATGCTGCTCCAGCGCGAGGGCATGGCGCAGCTCGTCTACAAGCATGCCGTCTCGACGATCCAGCCCGCGCACCCGCTGAACCTCGCCGAGGAAACCAACGGTTCCGACAGCGATTGATGTGACCTTATGAGCACCGGTTTCGAGCGCGACCCCGACGAATTCGCTCGCGGGGCAAGGGCGCTTGTCGTCTATCCCGACATGGGCGCGAGCTCGCGCGACGCGGAGGCGCGCCTGGAGGAGACCGCTGGCCTTGCCGCCGCGATCGGCATCGAGGTGCGCGAGAAGGTGGCGGTGAAGCTCCGGAGCCCCAAGCCGGGCACGCTGATCGGCTCGGGCCAGGTCGAGGCGCTGGCCGAGACGGTGCGCGATGGGGAATTGGACCTCGCGGTGTTCGACGCGGCGCTGACGCCGGTGCAGCAGCGCAATCTGGAGACTGCGCTCGGCTGCAAGGTGATCGATCGCAC
>NZ_JAAVVE010000037.1 GCF_018449795.1 Sphingomonas sp. dw_22 | reverse complement strand
CTATGTCCCCGGCGACGCCGGCCCCGCCTTCGTCACGCCCGCGCAGATCCGTCCGGCCGCGTGAACGCCCCGGCCCCTCGCCTCCGCGCCGAAGGCGTGTCGAAGCTCTATCCGGGAGTCCAGGCGCTCGATGCCGTGGATTTCGAGGTTCATGCCGGCGCGGTCAACGTGCTGATCGGCGAGAATGGTGCCGGCAAGTCGACGCTGATGAAGATCATCGCCGGGGTCGAGCAGCCGAGCGGCGGCCGGCTGCTCCTCGACGGCGCGGAAGTGACCTTCGCCGATCCCGCCGCCGCCGCACGCCAGGGCGTGTGCATGGTGTTCCAGGAACTCAGCCTGTTCGCCAATCTCAGCATCGCCGAGAATATCTTCATCGGCCGCGAGCGCTGCCGGCTGGGCATCGATATCGACCAGGGTTCGGAGATCACCCGCGCCCGCGAAGTGCTGGCCTGGCTGCGCCATCCGCTCGATCCGCGCGCGCTGGTCTCCTCGCTCACCATCGGCCAGCAGCAGATCGTCGAGATCGCCCGCGCCCTCGCCCAGGATGCCCGCGTGCTGATCCTCGACGAGCCGACATCGGCGCTCAGCGCCGCCGAGGCGGAGACGCTGTTCGGCGTGATCGCGGAACTCAAGGAACGCGGCGTCGCCATCGTCTATATCTCGCACCGGCTGGAGGAGCTGAAACGGATCGGCGACCACGTCACCGTGCTACGCGACGGCCGCCTGGTCGCGACCGCCGAGATGCGCGACGTCGACGTGCCGTGGATCGTCCGTCAGATGATCGGCCGGGACGCGCCCGCCCGTGCGGATTGCGTGCGCGGCGCGCTGGGCGGCGAAGTGCTGCGCGTCACCGATCTCACGCTGCCGCGCGAGCGCGGCGGCTTCGTCGTCGATCATGTCTCGCTGTCGGTTCGCACCGGGGAGATCGTCGGCATCTATGGCCTGCTAGGCGCCGGGCGGACCGAATTGCTCGAATCGATCATGGGCTGCCGTCGCGATGCGGCGGGAAGCGTCACGGTCGCCGGTGCCGATATCAGCCGGCGCGATATATGCGGGAGGATGGCGGCGGGCGTCGCGCTCGTGCCCGAGGATCGCCGCCATGCCGGCTTCGTCGGCACCTTCTCGGTCGCGCGCAACCTGACGCTGGCGAGCCTGCGCCGGTTCACCCGCCTGTTTTACCTCGATCCCGCGCGCGAGGCATCGGCCGTCGCCGCCTCGACCAGCGATCTCGCGATCAAGACGGCGGGGCCAGACACGCCCGTCACCACGCTTTCGGGCGGCAACCAGCAGAAGGTGGTGATCGGCAAGGCGCTCCTCACCCGGCCCAAGGTGCTGCTGCTCGACGAACCGACGCGCGGGGTCGATGTCGGCGCCAAGGCCGAGCAATATCGCCTGATCCGCCGCCTCGCCGACGAGGGGCTGGGTGTTCTCTTCGCGACGTCCGAGCTCGATGAGCTTACCGCCTTGGCCGATCGCGTGCTGGTGATGCGCGAAGGCGTCATCGCGCTGGACCTGCCGTGTGGCGACGCGGACCATGACACGATAACCGCCGCCGCGAATCCGCGGGCCGAGGCGGCATGAAGGGGGCATGATGGGAGGCGACACGCTGCTCTTGCTGATGCGGCTGAGGACGGTGATCGCATTGGTCGTCGTGCTCGCCATATTCTCGGCCGCGGCACCCAATTTCCTGAGCAGCGCCAACATGGTGCTGATGCTGAAGCACGTCGCCCTGAACGCGATCCTGGCGATCGGCCTCACCTATGTGATCGTCGCCGGCGGGATCGACCTGTCGGTCGGCTCGGTCGCGGGCCTCACCGGCATGGTCGCGGGCTTCCTGATGCTGAACGGGGTGCCCGTCGGCAGCGACATGCTGGTGCGCTTCAACCTGTTCGAGATCGTCCTGATCGTGCTCGCGCTCGGCGTCTTGATCGGACTGGTCAACGGATTGCTGGTCGCCCGGCTCAAGGTCGCGCCGTTCATCGCCACGCTGGGCACGCTCTATGTGGTGCGCGGCGCGGCGCTGCTTTCGTCGGACGGGCGGACCTTCCCCGATCTGGTCGGCGACGCCTATTACGGCACGTCCGGCTTCCCGGTGATCGGCGGCGGCTATCTGCTCGGCCTGCCGGTCTCGGTATGGATCCTCGCCGTCATCGCCGCGCTCGCCGCCTATGTGACGATGCGCACCCCGCTCGGGCGGCAGATCTACGCGGTCGGCGGCAACGCCGTCGCCGCCGCGCTCTCCGGCATCCGGGTCGGGCGGGTGCTGATCGTCACCTATATGGTCTCCGGCTTCTGCGCCGCCGTGGTGGGTCTGATCATCGCTTCCGAGCTCCAGGCCGCGCATCCCGCGACCGGCGAGACCTTCGAGCTCAACGCGATCGCCGCGGCGGTACTCGGCGGCGCTTCGATGAGCGGCGGGCGCGGCACGATCCTCGGCACTTTGGTCGGCGCCGCGGTGATCGGCGTATTGGGGGACGGTATGGTGATGATGGGCGTCAGCGCCTTCTGGCAGATGGTGATCAAGGGGCTGGTGATCATCGCCGCGGTGCTGCTCGACGGCGCCCAGGCGCGGCTCCAGCACCGCGTCGCGATCCGGCGCGCGGCGGCGGCCGCCTGATGCTGCGCGGCGGTCTCATCGGCTGCGGCTTCTTCGCCGCCAACCAGCTCCACGCCTGGCACGACCTCGACGGAGTCGAGATCGTCGCGATCTGCGATACCGATCCGGCCCGGCTGGCCGCTACCGGCGATCAGTTCGGCATCGCCGCGCGCTATGCCGACGCGGCCGCGATGCTCGCCGCCGAACGGCTCGATTTCGTCGACATCGCCACTACCCCGCCCAGCCACCGCGCGCTGGTCGAGCTCGCCGCGCGGCATGGCGTGCCGGTCATCTGCCAGAAGCCGCTCGCTGCGACGTTCGAGGATGCCCGGGCGATGGTCGCCGCCTGCGATGCCGCGGGCGTGGCGATGATGGTCCATGAGAATTTCCGCTGGCAGGCTCCGATCCGCGCCGTCCGCGCCGCGATCGAGGCGGGCGCGATCGGCACGCCCTTCTTCGCGCGCTTCGCCTTCCGCTCGGGCTTTGACGTCTATGCGGCGCAGCCCTATCTGGCCGAGGGCGAGCGCTTCATCATCGAGGATCTCGGCATCCACGTCCTCGATATCGCCCGCTTCGTGATGGGCGAGGCGACGACGCTCTTCTGTCGCACCCAGCGCGTCAATCCGGCGATCCGCGGCGAGGATGTCGCGACAATCCTGCTCGGGCATGGCGACCGCGCGACCAGTATCGTCGATTGCAGCTATGCGACGCCGATCCACGACGATCCCTTCCCCCAGACGCTGATCGAGGTCGATGGCGATCATGGGCGGATGCGGCTGGAAGCGGGCTATCGCCTGGTCGTCGAGAATCGCGAGAGCATCGAGACGCGCGACGTCTCCCCGCCGCTGCCGGCCTGGGGGGAGAAGCCGTGGCACGGCATCCAGGAAAGCGTCGTGGCGATCCAGCGGCACTGGGTCGAATGTCTGGCCACGGGCCGCGCGCCCGCGACGTCCGGCCATGACAATCTGCGCACGCTCGCGCTGGTCGATGCCGCCTATCGCAGCGCCGCCGAAGGACGCGCGGTCGATGTCGCGCCGCGCTGACGCGCTCTACGGCACCGACGAAGCCGAACCGGAGCCGCTCCGGTTCGCGGTAGGGCCGCTTTCGTTCGAACTGCTCGAAGGGAATGTCCGCGCGGTCCGCGTCGGCAGCGCCGAGATGCTGCGCGGCATCCAGTATCTGGTGCGCGACCGCGATTGGGGCACGCCGGTGCCGGCGATCCGCGACCTCAAGCTGTCCGAAGCGCCCGGGGAAGTGTCGATCACCTATGAGGCGTCGGTGCGGGATCCCGACGGCGCCGTGCTGCGCTACGCGGCCACGATCGCCGCCTCGCCCACCGGCCTCGATTTCACCGTGGACGCGGTGGCCGGGGCGGACTTCGTCACCAACCGGCTCGGCTTCTGCGTGCTCCACCCGGCAGCGCTGGCCGGCGCGCCGCTCACCGTCGAGCATGGCGACGGCCAGGCGGTCCAGTCGCAATTCCCGGTGCTGATCGATCCCTGGCAGCCCTTCACCGATATCCGCGCGCTGATCCACCGGCAGGAAGGCGTCGCCATCGCCTGCCGCATGGAGGGCGACGTGTTTGAGATGGAGGACCAGCGCAACTGGTCCGACGCTTCCTACAAGACCTATGTCCGCCCGCTGGCGCTGCCATGGCCCTATGTCGTGCCGGCGGGAAGCGCCAACCGCCAGTCGGTGCGGATCGACATCGAAGGAACGCCGCCCCCCGCCACCGTCGCGACAGGTGCGCCGGTCGAAATCGTACTCGGCGACCGGGTCGGCCCGATGCCGCGCATCGGCCTGGTCGTCACGCCCGCCGAGGCGGCGGCGACGCTAGCGCGGATGGACGCTCTCGAAACGCTGGGCGTGCAGGATCTGCTGCTCACCTTCGCCGCGCATGCCGGCCACGGCGCCGCCGAAATGGCGGCTCTGGCGGAGGTCGCGCGGCGATCCAAAGCCCGCGCCACGCTGGAATGCGTGCTCGCCGCGACCGGCAATCTCGATGCGGAATTGCGCACCATCGCCGATCATGCCGCCCGGGCCGGACTTGCACCCGATGCCGTGTCAGTCTTCCCCGCGCCCGACCTGCAATCGACGCCGCCCGGCAGCGCCTGGCCCGCCTGCCCGCCGCTGGAGCATGTCTATGCCGCCGCCCGGCGCGCGTTTCCGGGCATCCCGCTCGGCGGGGGCATGTTCAGCTATTTCACCGAGCTGAACCGCAAGCGCCCGCCAGTCGCGCTGCTCGATTTCGTGACGCATGCCACCTGCCCGATCGTCCATGCCGCCGACGATCTCAGCGTCATGCAGACGCTGGAGGCCCTGCCCCATATCGTCCGCTCGGCGCGGGGGATCATCGGCGCGAAGCCCTATCGGCTGGGTCCGAGCACGATCGGGATGCGCCAGAACCCCTATGGGTCGCGGACGATGGACAATCCCGGCCGCCGCCGCATCGCGATGGCGGAAGTCGATCCCCGCCAGGAGGGTCGCTTCGCCGCCGCCTGGGCGCTGGGCTATGCCGCCGCCAGCGAAGCGGCGGCGCTCGAACTGCTGACGCTCGGCGCGCTGACCGGCCCGTTCGGAGTGCTGGGCGGAGACGGCCCGCGCCCGGTCTTCGCCGCGGTGCGCGACCTCGCCGCGCTCGCCGGCCTCCCGCGCCGCGCCTGCCGCTCCTCCGCGCCGGACCGGGTACGCGCGGTTGGGGCGGAGGGTCCGGAAAGCACCGTCGTGCTGCTCGCCAACATCACCGCCGAACCCTGCGACGTCATGCTCGACGGCGCACCCGGAAAGATCAGCCTCGACGCCTACGAAACCGCGCGCATCGCGATCGCCTGACGGGCCTCAGCCCGTCGCCTCGCTCTCGTGGTTGTGCGAGTAGAGATGGTTCGAGCGCTCCAGATGGCCGCTCATCAGCGTCTCGGCGCCGTCGGGATCATGCGCTTCGATCCGGTCGATCACGGCTTCATGATCGCTCAGCGTGCGTTCGCTCTTGCCCTGCCAGATGAGCATGTGCGCGTGATATTCCTGCAGCCAGCCGAGCATCATCTCGCTGACCGCGCTGTAGATGGGGTTGCCCGTGATCTTCGCGATCCGGTTGTGGAAGCTCATGTCGATCCGCACGAACTCGGCCGCGTCCCCCGCGGCGCTGCGCTGCTGATCGACGATCGCCCGCAGCGCCGCCACATCCTCGGCAGTGGCGATCTCGGCCGCGCGGCGCACCATGCCGCGCTCGAAGAAGCTGCGCGCCTCCTTCAGATGCTCCAGCGATTCCGGCGAGGTCGAGAGCAGCAGCTGCGCCACCATATCGACCTGACGGATCGCCGCCAGCGCCGTGATCTCGCGCACGCGGGCCCGCTCGCCATGGCTGATCGTCACCAGCCCCAGATTGGAGAGCGCCTGCATCGCCTCGCGGATCGCGGGCCGGCCGACGCCGAAGCGCGCCATCAGCTCGCGCTCGGACGGCAGCGTCTCGCCCGGGCTGCGTTCGCCGCTGACGATCATCGCCTTCAGCCTGTCGAAGACTTCGTCCGCCAGCTTGCGTCTGACGATGGTTTCATTTGCCGGAAGCGTCACGGCGCAACCTTCTTCTCAAAATGGTGGACGATCAATAGCCGTCAGGCCGGTTGCGGGACAATTGGCGACTTGGCGCGGGATAGTCCACGCGTGCAATCGATGAGCGCGAACAGTCCCGCCGCCACCAGCACCATTGCCGCGACGCACTGGACGGGCAGGTCATAGTCCCCCGTCCCCTCGACGATATAGCCGAACGCCACCGCGCACACGAACCCGCCGAAATTGCCGAAGGTGTTCATCACCGCCGTCGCCGTGCCGCCATGCCGCCCGCCGATCGTCATGCACATCGCCCAGGCGCTCGGCAGCATCAGGTCCATCACCGCGAAGCTCGCTCCCGCCAGCACGATCACCGCGCCCGGCGCCCGCACATGCGTCATCGCGAAAAGCAAAACCGCCGTGGTCAGCAGGCAGAGCGACGCGATCAGCCGATAGCCGATGCGCACGCCCAGCCGCTGCTCCAGCCAGTCGCACAGCACGCCGCCCGCGAGATTGCTCACCACGCCGAGCATGAAGGGGATCGCGGCATAGAAGCCCATCTCCGCGGTCGAGAAGCCCCGCGCCTTGATGAGCCAGGTGGGAAACCAGCTGAAGAAGAACCACACGCCGAAGCAGTAGAAGAAATAGGCGAGCGCGATCAGCCAGAGTTGCGGCAGCGCGAACAGCTCTCGCCATGGCGTGCCGCCATGTGGCCCGTCCTCCTCCCCGCCGATCTCCGCAAGCTCCTCGGCCGTCATCCCCGGCATATCGGCCGGCCGGTCGCGGAACCACAGCCTGAACGCCACCACCCAGGCGAAGCCGATCAGCCCCATCACCACGAACACGGTGCGCCATCCCGCCACTTCCATCAGCGGCACCAGCAGCAGCGGCGCCAGCGCCCCGCCCAGCCGGCTCGCGGACCAGATCACACCCTGCCCCCGCGCCCGCTCGCGCGCCGGCAGCCAGCGATAGAGAATGCCCGCGATATTGGGATAGGCGCCCGCCGCGCCGGCACCGAACAGGAAGCGCGCCCCCGCGATCTGCCAGACATTGCGGCAAAATGCCGTGACCAGCGTGAAGAACGACCACCACAGGGTGATGCGCGTCAGCTCGCGGCGATAACCGCGATGGTCGCCAAGCGCTCCCGAGGGAATCTCGAACGCCGAATAGGCCAGCGCATAGGCGCTGAGCACCCATCCCCAGGATA
Source organism: Sphingomonas sp. dw_22 (assembly GCF_018449795.1). Classification (GTDB taxonomy): domain Bacteria; phylum Pseudomonadota; class Alphaproteobacteria; order Sphingomonadales; family Sphingomonadaceae; genus Sphingomonas. Next base: position 35,536 of record NZ_JAAVVE010000037.1, on the reverse strand, counting down.
CCGGATCGATCGCCAGGTCGCGCTGGATCGCCGGGCCGGTGACCGCAATCACCATCCTGTCGAGGAAAGTGATGACCGACAACCCCGCCAGGATCGCGACCACCAGATGCCGCTTTCGCATGCCCCGCCTCTCCCTCGCCATGCCGTCCGCGCCGGCTTTTCGCCGATCTCGGGAATCATGGTGCCGGCGGACGGATCGCCGCCAGGTGGTATGATGATATAAACTCCATGGATCACGCAAGCACGGAAGCGCGCGGCAACTTAAGCCTCACAAGTTCAGTGTTGCTCATCATACCAGTATACCATATGCTGGCAGCGCTCGCCGGCATTTGAGACCGGCGTCGGGAGTTCTGACCGGAAGCACCGCGCAAAGCGGGCAGGGTCGAGGAGAGGGAAAATCATGAAGACTTTCGATCGCAGGCATCGCACCCTGCTTGCCGCCGGTGCCGCCCTGTCGGCGCTGTGCTTCACCGCCACCGCCCATGCGCAGACGGTGCCCGCAGCCGAGCAGCCCCAGGCCGAAGAGAGCGCCGACCAGGCCGCCCAGACCGAGATCATCGTCACCGGCTCGCGCATCGCCAGCCCCTCGCTCACTTCGCCCTCGCCGCTCCAGGCGGTGACCGCCGACGACATCGCCGCCACCGGCGACGTCAACATCCAGACCGTGCTCCAGCGCAATCCCGCCTTCGGCACGCCCTCCGCGACGCGCACCAATTCGAACTTCTCGTCGACCAGCGCCGGCCTCGCCACGATCAACCTGCGCAATATGGGCTCGGATCGCACCCTGATCCTGGTCGACGGCCGCCGCGTCGTGCCGGGAGTCCCGGGCAGCGCCGCGGTCGACCTCAACATGATCCCGACTCCGTTCATCGAACGGGTCGACGTCCTCACCGGCGGCGCCTCGGCGGTCTATGGCTCGGATGCGGTCGCGGGCGTCGTCAACTTCGTCTACAAGAAGAGCTTCGAAGGCATCGAGTTCAACGCGCAGAAGGGCATCTCCGAGCGCGGCGACGATGCCGAGACCGTGCTCAACCTCACGGTCGGCCATAATTTCGACGATGGCCGTGGCAACATCATGTTCTACGCCGGCTATACCGATCAGGGCCGCGTCGCGACCGCGGACCGCGCCCGCTCGGCGGTCGACCAGACCAGCACCGGCAACCTCATCAAGAAGGCCGGGGCCGACGACGCCAACCTGACCGCCGCGCAGCAGCTGTTCGACGTCACCCGTCCGTTCAACTCCTCGATCGCGCCGCAGGGCACGTTCCAGGCCGGCAGCCAGACCTTCACCTACGATGCCAGCGGCAACCTGAAGAACAGCTTCAACGTCAATGGCGGCCCCGGCGTCGCGGCCGACGGCTTCAACCGCGCGGCCTATCAGTCGATCGCGGTCCCGGTCGAACGCTATGTCTTCGCGGGACGCGCCAATTACGAAGTCACCGACGGCATCAGCGCCTTCCTCGAAGGCACCTATGTCTCGACCCACAGCCAGTCGCGCATCGAGCCGCTGCCGCTGCAATCGGCGGGTTCGCTCGGCATCTTCCGCTCGGTGCCGAACGGACGCTTCAACATCGAGAATTATGTCGCCAATCCGGGCGGCGGCGCGCCGGTCCTGGTCCGCAATCCGCTGGTTCCCGATGCGATCTTCAACGCCGCCACTGACACCAATGGCGACGGGCTGCGCGACATGGGCTTCACCCAGCGCCTCACGCAGTTCGGCGACAACAACCAGCGCGTCTCCACGATCGATCGCCAGAGCTTCCGCATCGTCGGCGGCTTCAATGGAGACCTGAGCGACAAATGGCGGTTCGAGGCCTATTTCGAATATGGCCAGACGACCGCGTCGCAACAGACGACGGGCGAGACCAACGTCATCAATTTCGCCGACGCGCTGAACGTCGTCCCCGATCTCTACGACATCAACAGCAACGGCAACACGACCGAGGCGATCTGCGCCAGCGCGGAGGCGCGGGCGCGCGGCTGCGTTCCCGCCAATATCTTCGGCGCGAACAAGCTGAGCCCGGAGGCGCTCGCCTATCTCTCCAGCATCCGCATCCGCGACAGCCGCCAGACCCAGGCGGTCGCCTCGGGCAGCGTGTCGGGCGCGCTGTTCGATCTGCCGGCGGGCGCGGTGCAGATCTCGGTCGGCGGCGAATATCGGCGCGAGACCAGCCGCGAAATCTTCGATCCGCTCACCAATGGCGGGCTCAACGCCGACGTCCAGCTCGTCAACACGGCGGGCAGCTTCGAAGTGACCGAGGGCTTCGGCGAAATCGTGATCCCGCTGCTCAAGGACAAGCCCTTCTTCCACCAGCTCGATCTGCGCGGCGCGGGGCGTGTCTCGCATTATTCCACGGTCGGCACGGTCTATACCTATAATGGCGGCGTGGAATGGGCGCCGGTGAGCGACATCCGCCTGCGCGGCGTCTATGCCCGCGCCGTCCGCGCGCCGAACATCGGCGAGCTGTTCGGCGGCGCCACCCAGACCTTCCCGTCAGGCATCAGCGATCCATGCACCGGCGTCACGCTCACCAGCACCGGCGCGCTGAGCGACAATTGCCGAGCGGCGACCGGCGTCCTCGCCAACATCCAGGCGAACGGTTCCTTCACCCGCGCCCAGTCGGACATCCAGGGCATCAGCGGCCGCGAGCTGACCAACCCCAATCTCGGCGTGGAAAGGGGCACGACCTACACGATCGGCGCCGTCATCAACCCGGCCTCGATCCACGCGCTGCGCAACCTCACGCTGACGGTCGACTATTTCCACATCAAGGTGGACGACGCGATCACCCGGCTGCCGCGCCAGTTCATCCTCAACGGCTGCTACGCCAATGCCGATGCCAGTCTCTGCTCGCTGATCCGCCGCCGGCCGGTCGCGGCGGGTGCGTTCAGCGCGGGCTCGCTCGAACTGGTCGATACGACGCTGAACAACAGCGGCGGGCTCAACGTGTCGGGCATCGACGTCACCGCCGGCTATCGCCAGAACCTCACCGACTGGGGCCTGGGCGACGGCACCGCCGATCTCCGGGTCAGCTACAGCCACCTGATCGACGGTTATATCGTGCCCCTCCCCGGCGCGGCCAAGGACCAGTTCGCCGGCGAGATCGGCACCGCGCGCGACAAGGCGCAGGTGACGCTCGGCTATAGCGACAAGAATTGGGGCTTCAGCCTCAACAACACCTATATCGGCAAGTCCTATCTCGACGATCAGTTCCGCGCGCAGTTCGTGCTCGGCAACGGCGATCTCGCGCCCAAGAACCTGTTCGCGGTCGATGCCAAGATCTACACCGATCTCCAGATCCATTTCGATCCGACCGAGCATTCGCAATTCTATATCGGCGTCGACAATGCGTTCGACGTCGCGCCGCCGCCCATCGTCACCGGCCTGCCCGGCAGCACCCAGGGCACCGAGACGGCGGCGGGCACCTATGATCCGATCGGGCGGCGCTATTATGCGGGCGTCCGCGTGAAGTTCTAGAAGGGACCGGCCCGTCGCGGGCCAGTGGAGGGGATTAGGAATGGAACGTCGCACTTTTCTGGCGGGCGCCGCCGCGGGCACATTTGCGGTCGCGCTGAACTGGCCCGCCCCGGTCCTTGCCGCCGGCGACGATCCGCTGCTCGACGGCTTCCGCGCGCCGCCGCCGGACGCCAAGCCCCATACCTGGTGGCACTGGATGAACGGCAACGTCACCACCGATGGGATCACCCGCGATCTCGAGGCGCTGGCGCGCGTCGGGGTCGGCGGCGTGCAGATGTTCGATGTGGGCTGCGGCATCCCGGTCGGCCCCGCCCGCTCGCTCAGCCCCGAATGGGTCAAGGTCGTCCGCCACGCCGCGGACGAATGCGGCCGGCTCGGCCTTTCCTTCACGATGCACAATTGCCCGGGCTGGTCGTCGAGCGGCGGGCCGTGGATCACGCCCGATCTGTCGATGCAGCAACTGGTGTGGAGCGAGGCGACCGTCACCGGGGGCACGACGATCGATCGCGTCCTCCCGCGTCCCTTCGCCCGGCTCGACCATTATCGCGACGCGATGGTCCTCGCCTTCCCGGCACTGCCCGGCGATCGTGCCGAGGCACGCGGCCAGATCGTCCGCGCCGTGCTCGACGGCAAGCCCTGCGACGTGCGCGTGCTCGTGGACGGCGATCCCGCGACGGCGCTGGACGTGACGCCCGGCGACGGGCCGGCGCAGCTTGTGCTCGAATTCGCCAAGCCCTTCCGCGCCCGCTCGCTGGTCTTCCGCCCGACCGCCGACGACGCCACCAATTTCACGCTCCAGGCGATGATCCGGCTCGAAGCGTCCGACGACGGGGTCACCTATCGCGGCGTCGCCGAAATGCCGATGCCGTCCTGGCGGCTGCACACGCTGCCGCCCATCGTGGCGAGCTTCGATGCGACGACCGCCCGCTTCTTCCGGCTTTCGCTCCCGGCCCGGATGGCGATCACCGAGCTGGCGCTGTCGGCCGATCCGCGCATCGCGGACGTCGGCGCCAAGGCCAATTGGGGCCGCACGCCCGACAGCGGCGAGGCGCCCGGCGCCGAGGATCCCAAGGCGACGATCGATCCCGCGAAGGTGATCGACATCAGCGGCTTCATGGATGCCGATGGGCATCTACGATGGAAGGCGCCGCCGGGCGCATGGACCGTGCTGCGCTTCGGCCATACCGCGACCGGCGCGCGCAACATCTCCCCTTCCGATGCGGGGGCAGGCCTGGAGTGCGACAAGTTCAGCACCGCCGCGATCGACTTCCATTTCAACCGCTATTTCAGCGAGGTGCTCCCGGCGCTCGAACGGCTCGGCAAGCGCGATCTCGCCGGAGCGATCATCGACAGCTACGAAACCGGCATGCAGAACTGGACCGCGGACCTGCCCCGCGAGTTCGAGAAGCGCCGCGGCTATCCGCTGACCGCCTATCTGCCCACCGTCACCGGGCGCGTCGTCGGCAGCGCCGAGATTTCCGAGCGCTTCCTCTGGGATCTGCGCCGTGTCCACGCGACGCTGATGGAGGATCTCTATTACGGCCGCTTCCACGATCTCTGCCGCCAGCACGGGCTGGTCTCGTACACCGAGCCCTATGGCAACGGCCCGTTCGACGATCTTGCCGCCGGGGCGCGGGTCGACCGGCTGATGGGCGAGTTCTGGGTGCGCGGCGGCGCCGCGGCCTATTCGGTCAAGGTCGCCGCGACCGTGGCGCACGTCCAGGGCAAGACCTTCATCGGCGCGGAGAGCTTCACCGGCCGGCCGGCCCAGTCGCGCTGGCAGGAGCATCCCTATGCGATGAAGGCGCTGGGCGACGAGATGTACTCGCTCGGGCTCAACCATTTCGTCTTCCACCGCTATGCCCAGCAGCCGCACCCGACCGCGAAGCCCGGCATGACGATGGGCCCCTGGGGCTTCCATTTCGACCGGACCAACACCTGGTTCGAGGATGCCGGCCCCTGGCTGAGCTATGCCGCGCGCTGCCAGCACATGCTGCACCAGGGCAATTTCGCCGCCGACATCCTCTATTTCACCGGGGAGAACTCGCCGGTCCAGGTGCCCGTCCATGTCGAGGAGCCGGTCGCCGCCACGCTCTCCGGCGCGCGGCCGAAGCTGCCGCAGCCGGTGCCCGCCGGGCATGATTACGACGTCTGCGATGCCGAGGTGCTGCTGAAGCGCGCGCGGATCGAGGACGGGCACATCGTCCTTCCCGACGGCATCCGCTACCGCGTGCTGGTGATGCCCGAGGATCGCCGCATCACCCGCGAGCTGCTCGCGAAGCTGCGCGAGATGGTGCAGGCCGGCATGTGGCTGGTCGGTCCCAAGATCGAGCATTCGCACGGGCTCGGGGAATTTCCCTCGAACGACGCGGAAGTCCGCCGGATCGCCGCCGAACTCTGGGGCGATCTCGACGGCAGCGCGCGGACGTCGCGCGATGTCGGCAAGGGCCGGGTCTTCTGGGGCATGCCGCTGGCGGACGTGCTCGCCGCGGCGGGCCTCGGCCCCGATGTCGAGATATCGGCGCGCAGCAGCGATCCGATCGCCAACTGGATCCATCGCCGTCTCGACGGCGCGGACGTCTATTTCGTCGCCAACGGCCACCGCCGGGCGGAGGATTTCGTCTGCAGCTTCCGCGTCAGCGGACGCCAGCCGGAGCGCTGGGATCCGATGACGGGCGAGACCAGCCCCCTGCCGGTCTACGAACAGGCCGATGGCCGCACCCGCGTCGCGCTTCGCCTGGAAGAGTCCGGCTCCTGCTTCGTCGTCTTCCGCGCGCCGGCCAAGGCGTCCGCGCCGACGCTCGCCGCGCCGGGCGGCGTCGCGCTCCAGGCCCGCCCCTATGCGCCGGCCGCCGTCCCCGAGGCGCGCGACAGCTTCACCGTCACCGCCTGGATCAAGCCCGAGACCGAGCTCTGGCCAATCGATCCGGTCATCGCATCCGACAGCGACAGGCCCGAGGATATCGCCGCCCGCGCCACGGCGCTCGCCCGCGGCGGCAGCGTGCCGACACTCGGGATGAGCGGCGCGAGCTTCGTCATCGATCCCCCCGCCGGCGACGGGACAGGCGCCAATCTCGCGATCTCGGCCGGCCGCAACGGCGTGATCCTGTACGAATATGCCAGCGCCACGGCCTATCCGGCGGTGCTCGCCTCGCCCGCCCCAATCTCCGGCTGGACGCATCTCGCGATCGTCTATGAAGGCGGCCGCCCCACGCTCTTCCTCAACGGCAAGCAGGCCGCAACCGGCAAGCCTTCCGCCTTCCAGGTCCATGCGGCGCTCGGCCGACGAGTCATCCGGCCACGCTATTTCGAGGGCGACGTCGCGGCGCTGACGCTGCACGCCACGCCGCTCGCGGCATCGGACATCGCCCGGCTCGCCGCCGCCGGCCTGCCCGCACCGGAAGGCCCGCCCGCGATCGAAGTCGCCCAGGGCGGCCTCCTAGCCTGGCGCGACGGACAATATGCGCTGGGCGCGCACACCGTGGAAGCGCGCGGGATCGCCCCGGCGAGCGCGCTGGCGGCCCCCTGGCAGGTCTCCTTCCCGCCCGATCACGGCGCCCCGGCATCGATCACGCTCGCGCAGCCTGCCTCGCTGCACCGGCACGCCGATTTCGGCGTCCGCCATTTCTCCGGGACCGCCACCTATCGCACGCGCTTCGACGTGGCGGCGGGCGCGCTCGGCGCCGGGCGCCGCGTCTATCTCGACCTCGGCCGGGTGGAGGTGATCGCCGCCGTCCGCGTGAACGGCCGAGATCTCGGCAAGCTGTGGAAGCCGCCGTTCCGCATCGACGTCACCGATGCCGTGCGCGCAGGCGCGAACATGCTGGAGGTCCAGGTCACCAATCTCTGGCCGAACCGCCTGATCGGCGACGAGCATTTCCCGGCGGAATACGAATACACCGTCAGCAATGCCGGCGTGACCGGCGGGATCACCGCGATCCCCGACTGGTATCGCGAGGGCCGGCCCAAGCCGCCGAGTCAGCGCGTCGCCTTCGCCACCTGGAAACATTATCAGGCCGACGCGCCCCTGCTCGAATCCGGCCTGCTGGGGCCGGTCCGGCTGCTGCACGCGCAACTGCTTCCGATTGGCTAGCCGCCCGCGCCTTCGCGGGCGGCCGCGTGCCGCCCTACCAGGGCTTCGATCGCGCGACCGCGAGGCCGCGGGTATCGTTCGGCCATTTGCCGCTGACCGCGCAGTAGAAATGATAGAGCGCGCCGTCATGATGGATGATGGCCGGCTTATGGGCATATTTCTCGTCGATCGTGCCCGGCGCGCCGACGTCGATCAGTACCTCGTCGACCTTTTTGAAGTCGGTGAGCGTGTCGCCGATCGCGAGCAGGTCGCGCGCATAGCCGTCATGCGCGAGGCCGAAATAGAAGAGCGCCCATTTGTCGCGATGCTTCACCACCACCGGATCGCTCGCGAAGCGCCAGTCGGGCTCGCCGTCCGCGCCGTTGCGGATCAGCGGGCTCGCCGGATGCCGCGTCCAGGTCTTGAGATCCTTCGACGTCGCCAGCCCGGTCTGCTCGTGCCACGGCGTGTCCGTGTTCTTGGCGTTGTAGAACAGATAGAAGGTGTCGCCTTCCTTGACGAGATAGGGCTTGTAGAGACCGCCGCGTTCCCAGTCGGCGCCGTCCTCGGCGCGCAGGATCACGGGGCCGCGCTCCCAGTGCAGGAAGTCGTCGCTCCAGGCGAGGCCGATCACCGCCGCGCCCTCTTCATATCCCGCGTTCGGATAGGCATGCCACGCCGCCAGGTAGCGGCCGTTCACCTTCACCAGCCGCGCCGGCGACATCAGGTCGTTCTCGCGCAGGATCGAGGCGCAGGCGATGTTGTAGCGGGTGATCGGATCGTTCGGATCCCGCGCCATGATGACGCCCAGCCGGCGCCAGTTCAGCAGGTCGTCGGATTCGCAGATACCGGTCTGGTATCCCGTGCCGTCGAAGCCGACATGGGTGAGGTAGAATTTGCCGTTGGCCGAGAAGACGAAGGGGCAATCGACCGCCTTCTCGTCGAAGCTGCCCTTCACGCCCGAGCCGGTGAGGATCAGCTTCGGATATTTATAAGGCGTACGGAAGGGCGCGACCGGATCCTGCGCGGCCGCCGCCATCGCCCGGGCAGCGCCGGGCATCATCAGCGTTCCGGCACCCGCCATCCCGGCGCCCAGCAAGCCTCGGCGATCGATCATCTGCCCTCTCCTCGATTTTCTATGTCAGTATCCGTGCCGGTCTCAATGGCTGTCGCGCGGCACTCCGAAGGTCTCGTCGATCCGCTGGAACTTCTCCGAGCCCTCCAGGATCGCGCCGGTGCCCATCTGGCCGACCTTCTCGCGCTGGATCGCCTGCCACGGCGTCTGCGATGCCGGGAAGAGGAAGCCGCCCTGCGCGTCGAGCGCGCGCCGCCGCTCGGCGATCTCCGCATCGCTGACCAGCAGGTCGACCCGGCCGCGGCCGACATCGACGCGCAGCGGATCATAGGTCCGGAGCAATGCGAGGTTGCCCCCCGCCGCCGCCTCGGGGCTCGCGTTCAGGATCGACGGCGAACCCGAAGTGCCGGACTGGCGCCCGTCGCCCAGGCACGGCAGCTCATGGATGCCCTGGCGGATCAGATAGTTGGGCGGCCGCATGTTCACGACCTCCGCCGCGCCGGGATAGCCCACCGGCCCCGCGCCGCGAATGACCAGCACGTCGGCGCCCGTGATGCCGAGCGATTCGTCGTCGATCCGGCGGTGATAGTCCTCGGGCCCCTCGAACACGATCGCCCGCCCTTCGAAGGCATCGGGATCGTCGGGATTGGACAGGAATCGCTCCCGGAATTCGGGCGAGATCACGCTGGTCTTCATGATCGCGCTGTCGAACAGGTTGCCCGTCATCACCATGAACCCGGCCTTGTCCTTCAGCGGCTGTTCGAAGGTGCGGATGACGTCGGGCAGCTCGATCGTCGCGTCGCGGCAATTGTCGCCGATCGAGCGGCCGTTGACGGTCAGCGCGTCCTCGCGGATCAGCCCGTGGCGCATCAGTTCGGCCACCACCGCGGGCACGCCGCCCGCATGGAAATAATCCTCGCCCAGATATTCGCCGGCGGGCTGCAGGTTGACGAGCAGCGGCACGTCGTAACCCAGTTCCTGCCAGTCGGAGAGCGACAGCTCGACGCCGACATGGCGCGCGATCGCGGCGAGATGGATCGGCGCGTTGGTCGAGCCGCCGATCGCCGAGTTCACGACGATCGCGTTCAGGAACGCATCGCGCGTCATGATGGCGGATGGGCGGACGTCTTCCAGCACCAGTTCCACCGCCCGCTTGCCGGTGCGGTACGCGACCTGCTGGCGCTCGCGATAGGGCGCCGGGATCGCCGCCGATCCGGGAAGCTGCATCCCCAGCACCTCGGCGAGCGAGTTCATCGTCGTGGCGGTGCCCATCGTGTTGCAATAGCCGGTGGACGGCGCCGAGGAGGCGACGAGTTCGATGAAGCGCTTGTAATCGATCTCTCCGGAGGCGAGCAGCTGGCGCGCCTTCCATACGATCGTGCCCGAACCGGTGCGCTCGCCCTTGTGCCAGCCGTTCAGCATCGTCCCCACCGACAGCGCGATCGCCGGAATGTCGACCGTCGCCGCCGCCATCAACAGGGCCGGAGTCGTCTTGTCGCAGCCGATCGTCAGCACCACGCCGTCGAGCGGATAGCCGTACAGCAGCTCGACCAGGCCCAGATAGGCAAGGTTACGGTCGAGCCCCGCCGTCGGCCGCTTGCCGGTCTCCTGGATGGGATGCACCGGGAATTCGAGCGCGATGCCGCCCGCCTCGCGGATGCCCTCGCGCACGCGCTCGGCCAGCACGACATGGTGGCGGTTGCACGGGCTCAGGTCCGATCCGGTCTGGGCGATGCCGATGATCGGCTTGCCCGACTGGAGTTCCTCCAGCGTCAGTCCGTAATTGAGATAGCGCTCGAGATAGAGCGCGGTCATGTCCGGATTGTGGGGATTGTCGAACCAGGAACGCGAACGCAGCGTACGTGGCGGGTTGTCGTCTCGACTCATCTCTATGTCTTTGCCTCGATTTCGGCCTTTGCGAGGCGTTCGACGCCATGGCCAATGACTTTGCGCATTCCCTCGGCGGCCGCGGCGCCGTCCCGCGCCTCGATCGCGTCGACGATGCGCTCATGCCCGCGCACGGCGGCTTCATGCTCGCGGTCCTCGCGAATGGGCGAGCTGAGCGTGAACGAAGCGACGAGCGCGGTCTCCACCACGGCCGACATCGACTGCATCAGCACGTTGCCGGATGCGTGGCCGACCGCACGGTGGAAATCGAGATCGGCCTCCGCGAACTCGCGCGCGCTGGTCGTCGCGGCGCGCATCTCGGCGATGCACCGCCGAAGTTCGGCGATATCCTCGTCCGAACGCCGCTCGGCGGCGACCGCGGCAGCCGCGGGTTCGAGCGCCAGGCGGACTTCGGACAGGTCGCGGCGAAATCCCGCGTCGAAACTCTGCCCGACCTTCCACGACAGGACATCGGCGTCGAAGAAATTCCAGTGCGAGGCTTCGAGCACCGTCGTGCCCACCCGCGTCTTCGAAACGATCAGCCCCTTGGCGGTCAGCGTCTTGAGCACCTCGCGCAGCACGGTGCGCGAAATGCCGAACCGGTGCAGGATCTCGCTTTCGTTGGGGATCTTGGAACCCGGCGGATAGACGCCCCCCAATATGTCGATGCCCAGCGCGCGCGCGACCTGGTCGTGGCTCGACAATGTTCCTTCGGTATATTTATGAAATTTGGCTGGGGACGCCATTAATGGACCCTCCTGATCGATCGGTTCCGGCACATGGCATCAATTGTGACACACGCACGGCCGGCCCGCCACCGGACGGCCCCGGCAACGTTGCCAACGTCATCGGTCATTTACTGACTCCAGGGCAATCGGCACGATGCGCGAAGCGCGAGCCCACGCCTTCGCGATGCTGGCTTGCCGCCCCCTTTCATCCCCCCTGTCTTCTATGTGCATCCGCTATTGGTAATATTTTATACAGACGCTGACAAGATCACCATCGCAATCAATGGTAACGCTACCCGTATAAAGATCGCTTCCGGATGCAACTCCGCGCCACGCAGGACGGCACGCCGATGCCGCCGGCGCCCCGCGCCTAGGGTCGCTCCCGGAGCGAAATCGCGCAGTAATGAAGGAGGTAAGTGGCGGAGAGGGTGGGATTCGAACCCACGGTGAGCTTGCACCCACGCCGCATTTCGAGTGCGGTACATTCGACCACTCTGCCACCTCTCCGCGAGGTCATTGGATGCCGTCCGCTGGGGTTTCCCAGGAGCGGCACCGGTCGATAGAGCGGGGGCCATTAGCGCAATGAATCGAGGGCCGCAAGCGGGTGCTTGTGCCACGCGGCGAACGCACTAGATTAGATGCATGACGCAATTGCCCGGCTCCTTCACGCCGCTTGAAGCCGGGGTTCCCATGCCCCCGGTCTCCACTGCACGCTTCGCCATCGGCGATGTCGTGTGCCATCGGCTGTTCGAATTCCGCGGCGTGATCTTCGATGTCGATCCCGTCTTCGCCAACAGCGAGGAATGGTATGAATCGATTCCCGAGGATGTGCGCCCGCGCAAGGACCAGCCCTTCTACCATATCCTCGCCGAGAACGCCGAATCGAGCTACATCGCCTATGTCAGCCAGCAGAACCTGGTGGTCGACGAAAGCGACGAGCCGGTCGATCACCCCGGCATCAGCGGGTTGTTCGACGGCTATGCCGGCGGCCGCTACCAGCTGAAGCCGCAGCACCGGCATTGACGGGCATATGGAGTCAACTTGGTCAACCGGAAGGTTGACCGCCGGACTCCGGAAACCGGGGGCGCCGGTGCAAAAAGCCTTCACCTTGGCTTGACTTCTCGGTCCTCCTACCGTAGCTGCGCCCTTCCTCCTGCCGGGGTACGCTCTGGCGGGCACATGCATTTGAATTAGAGAAGAAGCCATGTTCGCTATCGTGCGCACGGGCGGCAAGCAGTATCGCGTTGCCGCAGGAGACAAGATCGTCGTCGAGAAGCTCGACGGCGAGGCCGGTTCGTCGGTCACGCTGGGCGACGTGTTGCTCGTCGGCGAAGGCTCGGAGCTGAAGCCGACCGACGGCCTGACCGTCTCGGCCGAGATCATTGCGCAGGCGAAGGGCGAGAAGGTCATCGTCTTCAAGAAGCGCCGCCGGCACAATTATCGCCGCAAGAACGGCCATCGCCAGAACCACACGATCCTGAAGATCACCGCCATCGGTGCCCAGGAAGAGAAGAAGGCCGCGCCCAAGGCGAAGAAGGCCGCCGCTCCCGCCGAAACCCCGGCCGCGGAAGCGTAAGCAGAGATACGAGGAGTATAGACAATGGCACATAAGAAGGCAGGCGGCTCGTCCCGCAACGGTCGCGACTCTGCTGGCCGTCGTCTCGGCGTCAAGAAGTTCGGTGGCGAGATCGCGATCGCGGGGAACATCCTCGTGCGTCAGCGCGGCACCAAATTCTATCCGGGCGTGAACGTGGGCATGGGCAAGGACCATACCCTCTTCGCGCTCGTCGACGGCCGCGTGACCTTCAAGGAAGGCCGCCTCGGCCGCAAGTTCTGCTCGGTAGACATGATTGCGGAGGCAGCCGAGTAACATCGGGCAACCAGCCGGGTTGCCCCTCCAGGGCGACCCGAGTCTGGCAATCGACAGACCGCAAAAGGGAGACGGGTCGCCCCGGTCTCCCTTTTTTCGTGCTCCCTGACATTGTAGCGACACCAGCGCGTCATAGTGATGCGCTTGGAGGCGCTGCAGGACCAAGGAGAGTGGTCATGTTCGTGCGGACACAGAGACTGACATTGCGCCCCGGCTGGGCCGAGGACGCCCCGGAACTGGCCAAGGCGATCGGCCATGAGGCGGTTGCCCGCAATCTGAGCCGGGCGCCCTGGCCCTATCCGATCGAAGCGGCGGAGACCTTCGTCTCCGATTTCCACGATCCGGCGGAGCCCAAGTTCCTGGTGTTCGAGCATCAGGGCGACGGCCTGCGGCTGGTCGGCGGCGTGAGCGTGAGCCCGCTTCGCGGCGAGCCGCACGAGCTCGGCTATTGGATCACCCCCGATGCCTGGGGCCGCGGCTATGCGACCGAGGCCGGTGCCGCGGTGCTCCGTGCGGCGCGGGCGGCGGGCATCCGCCACGTCACCGCCGGCCATTTCATCGACAACCCCGCCTCGGGCCGGGTGCTCCGCAAGCTCGGCTTCCGCCCCACCGGCCGCGTCGTGCCGCTCTATTCGCGCGGTCGCGGCGCGGAAGCTCCGTGCGCCCGATTCGAGATCGACCTGGCCGAGAACGACTGCGGCGGGCTGGATCCCGATCATCGAATGGCGGCCTGAACGGCAAGAAGCCGGCTTCCGCCAGGGGAGGCGAAGCCGGCACCTTGCCGGTCGGACAGGAGTCTTTGCTTTCGCTGCGAAGATTCCTCAACTAAGCCGATCGGCTAAGGGGCATCGAGTTCACCTGTACTAATGTCGACAAAACCACGCCGTCGCCTGTCTCCCGAGGAATCCCGCGACGCCGCTCTCGAAGCGGCGCGGGCGCTGCTGCTCGAAGCTGGTCCCCAAGCGGTGACACTCAAGGCGGTGGCGGCGCGGATCGGGCGGACGCATGCCAACCTGCTCCATCATTTCGGCTCGGCCGCCGGCCTGCAAAAGGCGCTGGCGGCCAGCATCGCCGACACCGTCACCGCCAAGATCGGCGCGGCGGTGCTTCGTGCCCGTTCGGAAGACCATGATCCCCGCGAGATCGTCGACCTGACCTTCGACGCGTTCGACCGTGAGGGCGCCGGCGCGCTGGCGAGCTGGATGATCCTCACCGGCAACCAGGATGCGCTCGATCCGATCATGGAGGCGATCCACCGCCTGGTCGACCAGATCAGCGACGGCCATGGCGCCGAGGCCGCACCGCTCCACGAAGAGACGCTCCAACTCACGCTGATGGCGCTGGGCGACGCGCTGCTCGGCGCGCCGATGGCCCGCGCGCTGGGCCTGCCGCGCGACAAGGCCCGCGAAATGGCGGCGGCACAGCTCCGCAAGTCGGTCCCGGAAAGCTGAACCCTATTCCGCCGCAGCCCGCGGCCGGCGCGTTTCCTGCTCCACCGCCTCGTCGATCGCCCGGCCCAAGGCGGCCATGGTGAAGGGCTTGCGCAGCACCGACCGCCCGCGCAGCAGATCGGCATCCGCCTCGCCCGTGAAGCCGGTGACGAACAGCACCGCGACGCCGTCCAGCCGGTCCCCCATCGCCGCGATCATCTCGGGGCCGGTCTGGCCGGGCATCAACACGTCGGTCAGGATCAGGTCGACCGTCCCGAGCCGGGCGAGCGCCGCGGGGACGCCAAACGGATCGTTGCAGCCCGTCGCACGGTGCCCAAGCTCCTGCAACACGCCGAGCGTCGCCGAGAGCACGCGCGGATCGTCCTCGACCACAAGGATGTCGAGCCTGTCGCCATGCGACGTCGATGCCTCCACCACCGTCTCCGCCGTCGCATGGGCGGCCTCACCCAGATAGCGCGGCAGATACAGGGTCACGGTGGTCCCCTGCCCCGGCGCCGTCTCGATCCCGATCTCACCGCCCGACTGGCGCACAAGGCCGAAGATCTGGCTGAGCCCCAGCCCCGTCCCCTTGCCGACCGGCTTGGTGGTGAAAAAGGGCTCGAACACGCGTTCGACGACTTCGGGCGTCATGCCGCAGCCGGTGTCGCGCACCGCGATCGTCACATAATCGCCCGCCGTGCATTCGCCGATCTCGTTCGCGGCCAGCGTCCGCCCGCCGGTCGAGATGGTCAGCCTGCCACGCCCCTCCATCGCGTCGCGGGCATTGACGGCGAGATTGAGCAACGCATTTTCAAGCTGGTGGCGATCGACCCAGATCCGCCAGCCATTGCCGGCATCCTGTGTCTTGACCGAGATCGCGCCGCCCAGCGTGCGCTCCAACAGATCGGACATGCCGCCCACCAGCGTCGTCGCCTCGACGCCCTCCGGCAGCAGCGGCTCGGCGCGGGAAAAGGCCAGCAGCCGCCGGGTGAGCGCCGCGGCGCGATTGGCGCCGTCCATCGCGCTTTCGATATGGCGCTGGGCGTCGGGGCCCCGGCTGTGGAGATGGCGCTTGGCAAGCTCCAGCCCGCCCAGAACCACGGCCAGCATATTGTTGAAATCATGGGCGATGCCACCGGTGAGCTGGCCCACGGCCTCCATCTTCTGGATCTGGCGGAGCTGCGCCTCGGCCTGTTCGCGCTCGCGCGCCTCGGCGCGGAGCTGTGCCGTCGCCTGCGCCACCGCCTCGCGCAGTTCGGCGGACCGCTCGCGCTCCAGCAGGGCTTCGGCATCGGCCATCGCCCGCTCGCCCTGGGCGGCGATCGCCAGCCAGCCGAGCAGCACCGAGCCGAGCACGATCAGCACGCCGAACGCGGTCAGCACGCGGGTCGCGAAGCTCGAATTCTCGATCAGGTCCGACGCCGCCCTGGTGCGATCACGCAAGATCCCGCGCTCGAGCTCGACGACACGCTGCAGCATCGTCTCGACATGCTGGCGGGCCGCGCTCTGGCGGACGTTGTAATAGCTGCCCCAGGCATCGTTGTGCCGCTTGAAGGCCGAATAGAGCGCGGTCTCGTTCAGCTCCTTGCCGCGCGCCTCGAACGCCTTTTGCAGATCGACGATCTGCGCCTGCTGGCGGGGATTGTCGGCGGTGAGCTGCCGGAGCTTCGTGAGCTGGTCGCCCGCGCGTGCCCATTGATCCGAATATTGCTGGCCCAGCGTCTTGTCCGCGCTCACCACATAGCGGCCCAGCGCGGCCTCGGCGGCGGAGATCGCGCCCGAAAGCTGGTTGGCGCGGATCACCACCTCGAAGGTGTGCTGCTGGAGCGCGATGGCCTCGTCGCGCTCGCGATCGGTGGTCTGCTGGATCACGATCAGCGCAACGAGCACGCCGATGCCGAGCAGCGAGAGCAGCCCAAGCAGCACCATACGCCAGTTCGCCGCGCGAACCGCGCTGTCTTCGGTCACTGGGACGGGTTCACCCATGCGCGACCCAGTCTAGGCCAGGCAGAGTCTCGTGAAAAGCTCTGTCGCGCTCAGGCAAGCACGCCCACGGCGCGCCCGGCGGCCTGGAACATGGCGAGCACGCGCCGGATCTGTTCCGGCGTATGCTCTGCGCACAATGAGCACCGCAGCAGATAGGTTCCCGCCGGCGTGGCGGGCGGGCGGGCCATGTTGACGTAGAGACCTCCGTCGAGCAGCGCCTGCCACATCGCCAC
Source organism: Sphingomonas sp. dw_22 (assembly GCF_018449795.1). GTDB lineage: Bacteria > Pseudomonadota > Alphaproteobacteria > Sphingomonadales > Sphingomonadaceae > Sphingomonas. Next base: position 18,777 of record NZ_JAAVVE010000037.1, on the reverse strand, counting down.
CGCCTGTTCCTGGTCCTCCAGGATCACCGCGATGATCGCGCTGTCCGGCGCATCGGTGCCGAGCCGGAAGCCCATTTCCGTCAGGCCGCCGTGCAGCGTGCGGGCATTCTCCCACAGCCGCGCGCGCTTCTCGTTCGCGTGCATCAGCTTGCGGATCGAAGTCGCCGCGGTCGCGACCACCGAGGGCGGCAGCGAGGCGGTGAAGATATAGGGGCGGCAGGCCAGCCGGATCGCCTCGAACTTCGGGTGGTTCGACACGCAGAAGCCGCCGACGGTGCCGACCGACTTGGAAAAGGTGCCGACGATGAAATCGACATCGCCCTCACAGCCCTGCGCCTCATAGACGCCACGGCCATTGGGGCCGAAGAAGCCCATCGAATGCGCTTCGTCGCTGAGCACCATCGCGCCGTGCTTCTTGGCGACGGCGACCATCTCCTTCAGCGGCGCGATGTCGCCGAGCATCGAATAGACGCCCTCCAGCACCACCAGCTTGCCGGCGTCCCTGGGCAGGCGGCCCAGGCGCTTGTCGAGATCCTCGACATCATTGTGGCGGAAGCGGACGATCTCGGCATAGCCCTGCTTGCAGCCGTCATAGATCGAGGCGTGGCTGTCGGCGTCGAGGATGACGTACTCGCCCTTCCCCGCCAGCGTCGAGATCATGCCGAGATTGGCCATGTATCCGGTGGAAAAGACGATCGCGCCGGTGGTGCCGTAGAATTCGCGCAGCGCCTGCTCGACCTCCATATGGTCGCGGAAGGTGCCGTTGAGCATGCGGCTGCCGTTGGTGCCCGATCCGAACTGGTCGAGCGCGTCCTTGCCGGCCTGGATCACGTCCGGATCGAACGTCATGCCCATATAATTATAGGTGCCGAGCAGGATCGTGTCGCGGCCGGCGATCACCGCCTCGGTGGGCGACTTCACCTGCTCCATCACGATCGCGAAAGGATCGGTGACGCCGCTGTCGAGCAGCTTCCGGCGCTCTGCGATCAGAGCGTCGAACTTGGACATCAGATCGTGCTCGGGGGCGATCGGGGCGGGGTCCGCGGGCAGCGCGCTGGACGTGTTCAGGCTCTCGGTCACGATTCAGCCCTTCAGCTTCTGAACCGCGTCCACGAGCTGGCCGACATTCTCGATCTCGGCCTGCATGTTCATGGTGATGAGGATGTCGAACTCGTCCTCGATCGCGGCCACGAAATCCATCACCGTCAGGCTGTCCCATTCGAGATCGCCTGCGAAGGTGGTGCTGTCGGTCAAGGCGACGCCCTTCTTGTTGAAGGGTTCGATCTGGGCCTTGATGGTATCGAAAACTGCTGCGCGGTCGGTCATGGTCGGTCCCTTAGTGTCATCGAAACCCAGTGCCAAGCGAATGCGGCGGAAACGCGCCGCTGGCGGGGCGATGGCGCAAAGTGCGCGGAGTCGGGGTCCGTTCGTGCACTTTGATCCCTGGCGGTGCGTCCGCGAAGGCACCGGGCGTGTGCCCGGCGGCTGTATCGAGACGCTTGCTGCGGACATGCTCGCGGGAGGCAAGCAGACGGAATCCTACATTGCAAGCGCGCGGTTCGCGCACGCTGCCTTTGCTCCCGTCACCCCGGCCGGAGTGCCGGGGTCCACTCCTCCGCGAGAGAGCCCCTTGAAGCCTTGAGGGGCTCTCCTGGACGCACGGTAGACCCAGGCACTTCGGCCGGGGGACGATGGGGGGTTACCGACCCGCCCTACAGCAGCCCCTGCTGGCGATACCAGGCCGCCGTCGCGGCGAGGCCGGCGCGGGTCTCGACCTGCGGAGTCCAGAGGTTCACAGGCGGGCGCCGCGCCGGATCGACCACCCAGTCCTGATGGCTGAAATAGGCGACGCGATCGGGAGTGAGCTTGGCGTCCTTGCCCCGCACCAGCCGATCGAGGTGCGCGCCCGCCATCAGCAGCGGCCGCGGCAGGGCGAAGGCGGCGACGCGCTTGCCCACCGCCGCGCCGATCGCCCGGGCGAATTCCTTGTGGCTCCAGCCGCCCGCCACGCCGTCATCGGCGTCGAGGATGCGCTCGCAATTGTCGGTGACCGCCAGCGCGAGCAGCAGCCGGCCGAGATCGCCGACCTCGATCACCGAGACGTGCCCGCCCGGCGGCAGCAGCGCGAGGCCCTTCTTCGCGAGCCGGAACAGCTCCAGCATCTCCATGTCGCCGGGGCCGTAGATCGCCGGCGGACGGACGATCGTCCAGTCGAGCAGAGACGCCTGGACCAGCGCGTCGCCCTCGGCCTTGGACCAGCCATAGGCCGACATGTCCGGCTCGCGCGCGGCGAGCGACGAGACATGGACGAAGCGCTTGACGCCTGCATCCTCCGCGGCGGCGAGCATGTTGCGCGTGCCGTCGATATTACCACGCGCGAAGCCCGCGCGATCGGGCGCGTTGACCACGCCGGCTACGTGGATGACGGCATCCGTCCCTTGCGCCAGCTCCGCCAGCGCGGCGGCGTTCTCCAGATCGCCGCGGATCCAGGTGATGTGTTCGCGTTCGGCCTGCTCGCGGCGGGTGAGAGCTCGGATCTGGTGGCCCGCCTCGGCCGCGAGGGCGATCAGGCGCGATCCGACGAAGCCGGTGCCTCCGGTAATGGCGATGATGCTCATAGCAGCGCCATATGGCTGCGATGAACCAACGTCGAGCGCGGCGCATAGCCGAGCAGCGCCGCCTGCTCCTCGTTGCGCTTGCCGAGGATGCGGGTGACGTCGTCGCTGGGATATTCGACCAGCCCCCGCGCGAGTGGCCTCCCCTCGGGGCCGGCGATCACCACCAGGTCGCCCCGCGCGAAGCTGCCCTCGACGCGGATGGCGCCGGCGGCGAGCAGGCTCTTGCCCTGCGAAAGCGCCCGCGCCGCGCCGGCATCGACATGGATCGTGCCGCGCGCGGTGAGGCCCCCGGCCAGCCATGCCTTGCGCGCTGGCGCGGTCTTCTCGGCGACGAACAAGGTGTGGCGCGCCTCGGCCGAGAGCGGGCGATCGATCCGGCCCGAGGCGATGGCGAGATGCGCGCCGGCGGCATTGGCGATGCGCGCGGCGGCGATCTTCGAGACCATGCCACCCGATCCCATGCCCGAGGCGGAACCGCGATCGGCCATCGCCTCGATTCCCGCGTCGATCCTCTCCACGCGGGCGACATGCTCGGCGCCGGGAAGCGCGGGATTGCGATCGTAGAGGCCGTCGATATCGCTGAGGAGCACGACGCCCTGCGCGCCCGCCGCCTGCGCGACGCGCGCGGCGAGGCGGTCATTGTCGCCGAAGCGGATCTCCTCGGTGGCGACGCTGTCATTCTCGTTGAGCACGGGGACGACGCCCAGGCCGAGCAGCCGATCGAGCGTGGCGGCGGCGTTGAGGTAGCGGCGCCGATCCTCCAGGTCGTCGAGCGTCACCAGCATCTGCGCGGCGGTGAGGCCGTTGGCGCCCAGGGTCTCGGCCCAGACCTGCGACAGCGCGATCTGGCCGGTCGCGGCGGCGGCCTGCGCATCCTCCAGGCTGGCGCGGCCGCCCTTGGGCAGGCCGAGGCGCCGCGCCCCGAGCGCGATCGCGCCGGACGAGACGACCGCGACCTGCTGCCCGGCGCGGACGCGCTCGGCGATATCGGCGGCGATCCCCTCCAGCCATGCGCGCCGCACGCCGCCATCGGGATCGACGAGCAGCGCGGAGCCGATCTTGACGATCAGGCGGGGGCATGTGGCGGGGGGGAAGAGCGACATGCCGGCTGCGTTAGCGCGGGCGCCCTGCCGCGCCAATCAGTCGCGCGCGAAAATCTCTTCGTGGGGAATGGTGACGCCCAGGGCGGGAAGTTCAATATCGACGGGCTCGTCATAGCCGGTCTCGTTCCAGCCCTTCGGCCCTATGCGCTGGACGATCCGCACGCGCTCGCTTGCGATATCGACGAACACGATCGTATCCACGCTCGCCAGAGCCTTGTATTCCGGCAGCTTCACGAGAAGGTCGGTCCTTGCGGTGCCGGCGGAAAGCACCTCGAAAATAATGCGCGGATCCTTGAACGCCTTTTCCCCATCGTTGGAGTCCGTGCGCCCGCAATAGATGCTCACGTCCGGATAGCGAACCGATCCCTCGTTGGTTTCCACGCCCATGTCCGGGCCATAAGGCTTGCATCCGGAGCCTCGCAAGCGCTGCCGCATGGCCGAAACGACGTTGGTCTGAACTTCGGCATGCCGCGCCGTTCCGCCCAACATCATGCGGATGACGCCGTTGTCCAACTCGGCCTTGTGCTCCCCGAAATCGATTTCGAGGAACTCCTTGGCAGTAAGGAGCGGATAATGGGTCTGCGTTGCCATTCGCAGACTATATGCGATTGCAGACTATCCCGAAAGCGGCGCTCTATACCGGCGACCACTCGATCGCATCCTCGCCCTCGTCGTCCGCGCTCACCCGGCTCGCTTCGTCGCCGATCGCCTCGAGCAGCTTGTCGAGCGCCCAATCGACGCCCGTCCCCGCCGCGGCCGAGATCGGGATCACCTCGGCCCCGCTCGCGTCTTCCAGCTCGGCGACGAGCGCGGCGATCAGTTCGTCGTCGAGCGTGTCGATCTTGTTGAGCGCGACGACCACCTGCTTGTCGGTGAGCCCCGCTCCGTAATTCTCCAGCTCGTCGCGAACGATGCGGTAGCTCTCGGCCACATCCTCGTCATTGGCGTCGACCAGATGGAGCAGCACGCGGCAGCGCTCGATATGGCCGAGGAAGCGGTCGCCGATCCCCGCCCCTTCCGCAGCGCCCTCGATCAGGCCGGGGATGTCGGCGACGACGAACTCGCGCTGCTTGTGGCGGACAACGCCGAGTTGGGGCCGCGTGGTGGTGAAGGCATATTCGCCCACCTTGGCCTGGGCATTGGTCACCTGGTTGATGAAGGTCGACTTGCCGGCATTGGGAAGCCCGACCAGCCCCGCATCGGCGAGAAGCTTGAGCCGCAGCCACACCCACGCCTCCTCATAGGGCCAGCCGGTGCCGTGCTGGCGAGGCGCGCGGTTGGTGGAGGTCTTGTAGCTGGCATTACCGCGGCCGCCGTCGCCGCCGCGCAGGAAGACGATCTGCTCGCCCACCTTGGTCAGGTCGGCCAGCAGCGTGCGCTCGTCGTCATCGGCCAGGATCTGGGTGCCCACCGGCACCTTGATGACGAGATCGTCGCCACCGGCGCCGGTGCGGTTGCTGCCCGAGCCGCCATGCCCGCGCGGGGCGCGGAAATGCTGGGTGTAGCGGAAGTCGATCAGCGTGTTCAGGCCGGCCACCGCCTCGAAGATGATGTCGCCGCCCTTGCCGCCATTGCCGCCGTCCGGGCCGCCATATTCGATGAACTTCTCGCGCCGGAAGCTGACGGCGCCGGGGCCGCCGGCACCCGAACGGACGAATATCTTTGCTTGGTCTAGGAAATGCATCGCCGGGCCATACGCTCTAGTCGCAAATTCGTCACCCCATGGCGGCATCCGCACTTTCGGGCTGGCGCGGCGGGGAACCGAGCGTATAGGCTTTCGCTTTATCCCGGCGCGTTCATTGCGCTGGCGAAGTAGAGTAGGCACCCGTCGGGACGCAATGAATTCGATCGATCGCTATATGGCGCGGCTGATCGCGGTTCCGCTGATCTCGACGCTGTTGATCTCGGCGATGCTGCTGGTGCTCGACCGCATGCTGCGCCTGTTCGACTTCGTCGCGACCGAGGGCGGGCCGGTGAGCGTGGTGTGGCGGATGCTCGCCAACCTGCTGCCCGAATATCTGGGCCTGGGCATCCCGATCGGGCTGATGCTGGGCGTGCTGCTGGCCTTTCGCCGGCTCGCCACTTCGTCCGAGCTCGACGTGCTGCGCGCCGTGGGCATGAGCTACACCCGGCTCCTGAAGGTGCCGTACATGTACGCCATCGCGCTGACATTGCTCAATTTCTCGATCGTCGGCTTCGTCCAGCCCTGGGCGCGCTACAATTACGAGCAGCTTCGCTTCGAGCTGCGCACCGGCGCGCTGGGCGCTTCGATCAAGGTGGGCGAGTTCACCAATTTCGGCTCCAAGATGACGCTCCGGATCGAATCGAGCCAGAATGAAGGGCGCGACCTCAAGGGCATCTTCGTCCAGATGATCACCAATGACGGCAGCCCGCTGGCCGTCACGGCCGAGAGCGGCCAGTTCCTGCGATCGGACGATCCCGACACGATCATCTTCAAGCTGACCAACGGCACGCTCGTCCACCGCGACAAGGGCTCGCCGGTGCCGCGGGTGCTGACGTTCAACACGCACAATTTGCCGATCCCGCTCCCCAAATACGAGCAGTTCCGCAAGCGCGGCGACAAGAATCTGGAGCTGACGCTGCCCGAGCTCGCCCGGATCGGGGGCAATCGCGAATCCGATCCCAAGCAGCGCGACACCAGCCGCTCGGCCTTCCATTTCCGGCTGGCGGAAGTGCTGTCGATGTTCCTGCTGCCGATGCTCGCCGCGGCGCTGGGCATCCCCCCGAAACGATCGACCTCGGCGCTGGGCGTCTTCCTGTCGATCGTGATGATCGTGACCTATCACAAGGTGAACGAATACGCCCAGTCGATCGGCAGCCTGGGGCGGATCGATCCGATCTTCGCGCTGTGGGCGCCGTTCCTGCTGTTCGCGGGGCTGACCCTCTGGATGTACTATACCGTAGCCTATGTTCCCGGCGGCCAGCCGATCGCCGGGCTCGAAAAGGTGTTCGAGAAGGTCGGCAAGTTCTTCAAGCGGTTCGTGCCCGGCCGGCGCAAGAAGGAAGTCGCCGCGTGAGCTGGGCCAGTTTCTTCCCGTCACGCACCATGTCGATCTACATGGCGCAGATGTTCCTGGTGCGGACCTTCGCCATATTGGCGGCGCTGGTCCTGATCCTCCAGTCGCTCGATCTGCTCGGCGAATCCGGCCACATCCTCGCCTATGCCGGCAATGGCGATGCGGAGGTGTGGCGCTATATCGGGCTGCGGGTGCCGCAGATCATCCAGACCTTCCTGCCCTATTCGGTGCTGCTCGGATCGATCCTGACGCTGTCGCAGCTCAACCAGAACAGCGAAGTGATCGCGATGAAGGCATCGGGCCTTTCCGCGCACCAGGTGCTGGCGCCGCTGCTGGTGGCGGGGATGGTGGTCTCGATCATCTCCTTCGGCTTCAACGAGCGCATCGTCACCCGCGCGACGGCCACGCTGGAGCAGTGGAAGAAGGTGGAATATGGTCCGCTGCCGATCGATCGCGGCGACCGGGCGAACGTATGGGTGCGCGACGGCGACCATCTGATCGAGGTCAAGCAGGTCAAGGGCAAGGGCCAGGCCGTCCAGCTCTATGGCATCACCGTCTATGAGCGCAGCGGCGGCTCACTCCGCTCGATCCTGACCACCGCGCACGGATGGCGCGACGGCGATGGCTGGAAGGGCGAAGGCGCGGAGCGGTTCGACGTCGCCGCGGGGCAGTTGGTGAAGCTCGGCAACATCCGAATCGCCGGCGGCGTGCGGCCGGACCAGTTCACGCTCAGCCATATCGATGCCGACGGCCTGGCATTCCCGGAACTCAAGGAAGCGGTGGACGACCTCAAGCTCGCCGGGCGGCCGACCAAGGCGCTGGAGGGGTCGCTGTGGCACAAATTCTCGGGCCCGCTCTCGTCGATCCTGATGCCGCTGCTGGGCGCTGTCGCCGCGTTCGGGCTCGCGCGCTCGGGCAAGCTGTTCGTGCGCGCCGTGATCGGCATGGCACTGGGCTTCCTCTATTTCGTCGCGGATAATTTCGCGCTGGCGATGGGCAATCTGGGCGCCTACCCGCCCTTCCTCGCCGCTTGGGCGCCGTTCCTGCTGTTCCTGATGATCGGCGAAGCCGTGCTGCTGCGGACCGAGGAATAAGGCGGCTTGTCGGTGGCGGGCGCGGGGCCGGATGTCCGCTGTTGGTGGTATTCCGTCAGTCGCGCGCTCAACCCGGGACGATCCGCTATCGACCCAACTGCGGTCGTGGCCAACTGCGCCGGTGCCGGTTAAAGTCACCGTGGAGAAAGGTGCTTCATGGCAACAACCGGCCGAATTCGCGAGCATCGTCGGCCGAGCTTGGTGGACGCGCCTGAACGGTATTGGTCGAGCAAATCGGATGAGTTTTACATTGCCCAAACAAGCGCCCTCGAAATGGGAGTCTCGAGAACGCCGGCCGTCACCGAAATCGAGCTCGCGCCGAATGCGTGAGCTGGCCCAGACCTTGTTGGCGACTGTCAGGCCAACATTCTTTCCATTGGCTCTAGCCACCGGATTGCTCGCGAGCGCGCATGCTTCCGCCCAGGAATATCCTGCGCGGGATATCGGCGGTTGGACGGTGGCGGCAAGCAAAGATAAAAGAGGCTGCTTCCTGACCAGGGAGTATAAGGGAACCGGGGAAACGACGCTGCTTCTTGGTCTCGATATCGACGACACCAACCATCTATCCGTTCTGAACCACAATTGGTCGATCAAGCCGAAGGACCGGTTGGAACTCGATTTTCGTCTGTCCAATGGCGGCTACTCCAAACACTTCGCCATAGGCATAGCGTCGAATGGGAAGCAGGGGTTCGTCACGACTTTCGAAGCGAAATTCCCCTCCTATTTCGCCGCATCCAAGACCCTCCACATCTATCGCGGCGACGTGCCGGTCGAGCAGCTAAGCCTCGATGGGAGCGGCGCGGCGGTTGCGGAACTGCGAAATTGCGTCGGCATTTACCGGGCGAAGGCCGTAGCCGAAGCGGATGAGAAGAAGCGTTCCGACCCTATACCGAAAGACCCGTTCGCACCTCGGTAGCGGAGATCAAGGGAGTAGCGATCGGTCGCGGAACCACCGGATCTGCCGTTGGGCAGATGCGCCCACTCTCCGTCATTCCAGGCTGTTCCGCTGCCACTTGGGCAAAAGCCGACCGTCATCCACCGGCCCGAGAAGATGCACAGCCGGACAGAATCGGATTGTTGGAACCTCCGCGCTCGGCTTGGGTTGTTCTAGTTGGTTAACGATTGGAAGAAACCCGATGTCGCTATTTGTGAAATTTGCCCCTGCGGCTGTGATTCTGGTTGGCGCGATCGGCCTGAGTGGCTGCGCCTCCAAATCCTATGTGCGGGAGCAGATCGCTCCTGTCAGCCAGCGCGTCGATGCGCTGGAAACAAGATTGCAGGAAACCGACGGTACGGCCAAATCGGCGCTGGCAGAGGCGCAGGCCGCATCCGGGCAGGCGCAGAATAATGGTCAACGCCTCGATCAGCTCGGCGCCCGGGTAGATGGCATCGATCAGCGGCTGCAAGCGCAGGAAAGAAAGCCTGCGAAGCGGCCGCGCAACTGATGGGCCAAGTCAGCGAATACTGACCGCATTGTAATTTCCCGAGACGGTCGTTGCTTCGTGCAACGGCCGTTTCATTTCGAGCGCTTGAATCGATGATAAATGTCTTGCTGGCGCTAGCCGGGCTCACGCTGAGCGTTCCCGCAGCGCAGGTCGCTCGTCCATCAGTGCCAACGCAACCGCAGGCTGGTGCCAGCGAAGCCGAAAGCGCGATCAGCCTTTCAGCGGAGGCCATGCGCGTCGCCGATTGGATCAGCGCGTCAAAAGATAATAGCTCCCTGCCCTATATCATTGTCGACAAGACGAATGCGTCCCTCTTTCTGTTCGACGCAAAGGGGAAATCGCTCGGCAAGGTTCCGGTACTGATCGGTGTTGCCGTCGGAGATGACGCCAGCCCCGGCATCGGCAGCAAAAATCTTGCCGAAATCGGCCCGGCAGAGAAGACGACACCTGCAGGGCGCTTCCTTGCAAAATTTGGCTTGGCTGGAAGGGAGAAGATACTCTGGGTCGATTATGCCACGTCTGTGGCGCTTCACCCGATCCCGAAGGGCGTCAGCAAGAAGGAGCGCCGCCGCGAGCGGATGCTGTCACCGACTTCAGACGACAACCGCATAACTTTTGGGTGCATCAACGTGCCCATGGCCTTTTACAGCAAGACCGTGCGCCCGCTTTTCCAAAAGAAGGGCGGATATGTGTACGTGTTGCCCGACACCAAGGCGCTTGAGGTCGTTTTTCCTCGCTTGCGGGTTCAGGCTCTCATGAACGGCGGCGCGCGCTGATAGCGGCGCACCTGTCGCAGGCATATCGCCATTCGAAAGCGTGAGCTGGCGCGATACCGCGAGACGGCAGGTAGCCCGTCCAGCCGCCGAAATCTGCCAGGCCGCTGCGGCCGGATCAGACCGAAATTCGGCAGCGTTCAAGGATGGGTGGAACGGACCACTGGTTCTATAGCGGTCTTCACCGCGAAAACCATTCAAAGCGCTCCGGAAAAAGGCGCGCACCTCGCGGTACGCGCCCTTCCATTTCCTCGCAAAGCCAGCCGAAGATCAGTCGGCGGCGCTGCGCGACTTCATCGTGTTGCTCGCCAGGCGCTGCATCAGGCCGCCGAGCGTCGGGTAATTCGCCCGGTGATAGGCCGAATTCGTGTCGAGCGCAGCCGAGAGACGGCGGTGCGCCTCGTTCAGCGAATGATAGGGCAGGCCCGGCAGCAGATGGTGCAGCGCGTGATAGCGCAGGCCGATCGGCGCCCAGAGATAGGGCAGCAGGCCCGGCGCGGGCACGTTGACGCTGTCCAGATATTGCGCGGTCACGGTCAGCGGCTCGCCGTCATTCTCCCAGAGATGCGCGGCCAGCGTGCGGACCTGGTTGATGACCGCCACGCCCGCGATCACCGCGAGATAGACCAGAAAGGCGCGCACCGGCACGACGCCGGTGAACACCGCGGCGAGCAGCCCGATCGACCAGATGCTGGCGCCCAGCTCCTGCCAGAACCACTGGGTCTTGAGCTCGCCCTCGGGCGCGCGGCGCTCGAACGCCGGGTTGATCTTGAGGCCCGAATAGCGGGCGACGACGATCCGGCGCAGCTTCGGCGAAAGCAGCGACAGCGGCGACAGCACCGCGAAGCGGAACAGCAGCGCGATCGGCATGAAGATCGAGGCGATCAGGAACACCGGCAGCGTCCAGGGCTTCATCAGCGCCAGCGGCAGATATTCCGGATCCTCGACCGTGCCGTAGCGCGTGCGGGTATGGTGGAGTGTGTGGACGCCCTCATAGGTGAAGGACGGCACCATCATCGGGATGCCGAGCAGCAGGTTCCAGCCGAAGCGGAAGCCCGGCAGCAGCGAATGCTTGAGATGCGTCATCTCGTGGATGAACATTGCCGCGCGATAGAGCGCCAGCACCGCGACCACGCCCGCCGCCGCCATGGTGAGCGGCGATTTGGCGAACATCGCCAGCGCGAGCGCGGCATAGCCGAGCAGGGTCGAGCCGAGGAAATCGGCCCAATAGACGAGCGGCTTGGGCGTATGCAGGTCGCGCGTCAGCTCTGCCGCGCTGCGCAGCATCGCGCGATCGTCGGGAACGCCGGAAAGCCGGATACGCGCCGTAGCGGGGGGAACTCCCTCGGCATCGTGCAGATCGAAGGCAAGAGATTTGGTCATGATGTCCGCCATTGGCTTTAGATAGTGGCTTTATGGTGGCATTCCAGCGATGCGTTTCGGACCTGGTCGCCGCAATCGTCACCGGCGCTTGACAGGCGCCTGCCGAGGCGGGACTGCATTGACGCTCATCAAGAACCAAAGGGCAGCCCCTTGGCAACCGCCGACATCACCGTCCGTCCCGTCTCCAACAAGGCGGACACCAAAGCATTCATCGAGCTCGCCTATCGCCTGAACGGCAGCGATCCCAATTGGGTCGCGCCGCTCCGGGAGGAAGTCGCGGCGACGATCAACCCGAAGAAGAATGGCTGGTTCAGCCATGCCGAGGCGCAGCTGTTCCTCGCCGAGCACGGCGGCAAGGTGGTAGGGCGCATCTCCGCTCATATCGACCGGCTCGCGCTGGAGATGCCGCCCGAGCAGGGGTTCGGACCCGGCACCGGCTTCTGGGGCCTGTTCGAGGCGGAGGACGAGGCTGTCGCCGTCGCGGTGATCGCGCGCGCCGAGCAATGGCTGCGCGACAAGGGCCTCACCCGCGCGATCGGGCCGGTCAGCCTGTCGATCTGGGAGGAACCGGGCCTGCTCGTGAAAGGGCATGACCATCCGCCGACGGTGCTGATGGGCCATCACCCGGCGCGCTATCAGGCCTGGATCGAGGCGCAGGGCTATAGCGAGGCCAAGAAGCTGCTGACCTATGAGCTGGACATCACCAACGGCTTCCCGCCGATCGTCCAGCGCATCGTCGCGAACGGCGAGAAGAACCCGCGCATCCGCATCCGCAAGGTCAACAAGTCGAAATTCGCCGAGGAAGCCGCGATCATCCTCGCGATCCTCAACGATGCCTGGTCGGACAATTGGGGATTCGTGCCGCTCACCCAGCCCGAGATCGACGATGTCGGCAAGAAGCTGAAGCCGCTGGTGTTCGAGGATCTGATCCGCATTGCCGAGCTGGACGGCGAGCCGGTGGCCTTCATGGTCACCCTGCCCGACCTCAACGAGCCGCTGAAGCCGCTCAAGGGCTCGCTGCTGCCCTTCGGCTGGGCGAAGCTGCTGCTATGGCTGCGCAAGCCCAAGGCGAAGACGATGCGCGTGCCGCTGATGGGTGTGGTCAAGCGGCTCCAGGCATCGCGCATGGCGAGCCAGCTCGCCTTCATGATGATCGAATATATCCGCCGCTCGGCCATCGCCGATTACGGGGCGATGCGCGGCGAGATCGGCTGGATCCTGGAAGACAATCAGGGGATGGTGGCGATCGCCGATGCGATCGAGAGCAGGGTCAACCGCGAATATCTGATCTACCAGAAGGCGCTTTGACGTTCGCCCAGGCCGTTTCTCGAGCCAGCACCGGCGGATAGCGGCGGGGAAAAAGCCCGTGGCAAAGACAATCCATCGCCACGGGCTTCATCGATCGGCGCTGCGTTATTTGCGCGGCGCAGGATCCTTACCGGTCTCCGCAATCCATTCGGCGCGCGTACGACAGGTCGTCCGGGTGATGTTGCTTCCCGTTGTGCGTTCGGCGATGCAGTAACGGGTCTTCATCGGCGGTTGCGGAGCAGCCTTTTCTGCCTCCGCGTCTCGATCGATGGCCATGGCCGGCGCCGAGGCCGCAGAAGCCAGAATAGCGGCTGCAAAGGCGGTAAATGCGATCTTCTTCATGACACGGATTCCCTTCTGAGCATCTGCGGATGTCGTGATGCGGACAGTCTGGACCGAGCGGCAGCCGTCAGTTCTTCTTTCCGGCCGGATCGATACCGGTCTTGGCGATCCATTCCTCGCGGGTCTTGCAGACCTTCGGCGCCCTGAGCATCGTGCCAGTAGTGACCTGCTCGACGCAGTAGCGCCTCTCCTTCACGGGCTTGGTTTCCGACGTTTTCGCATTCGGATCGTTGGCGGCCGCGGCAGGCAGCGAGGCGGCGGCGACAAGCGCGACAGCGGCGAAGACGGTGGTGGTGCGAGCGATAGTGCCGATCATTTCCTGTACTCCTAACGTTGGGATCTGACAGGCGCTCCCTCGTTCCGCCTGTGCGCCAACCTTCGCAACAGCCGTGCCAGTTTCCTGATTTGTTTGATTACAATGACTTACCACCATGCGAATGAGTCACGCACCGCTATAGTACGGCAATACACGCCAAGATTTGGGATATCCTCGCAATGCCTGTTCGATTGCGGACAGCGACTGTGCGGATGCGGTCGCCGGGTGACGAGCGCGAACCGCTCTAGCGGAGGCTGACCCAGGTGGGCGCGTGGTCGCTCGCCCTTTCGCGGCCGCGATAGTCCTTGTCGACGCCGGCGCCGATAAAGCGATCGGCGGCCTGGGGGCTGAGCAGCAGATGATCGATGCGGAAACCCGCGTCACGCTGCCAGGCGCCGGCCTGATAGTCCCAGAAGGTCCAGATCCCGCCGCCCGGGAAACGGGTGCGCAACGCGTCGGTCCAGCCCTGGGCGAGCAGTGTGCGATAGCGCTCACGCGATTCGGGCTGCATCAGCGCGTCCATCGCCATGGCGCGGACGGAGTAGGTATCGTCGTCGTTCGGGATGACGTTGTAATCCCCGGCCAGCACCACCGGGCGCTCCTCGGCGAGCAGCGCCTTGGCACGATCGGCCAGGCGCTCCATCCATTTGAGCTTATAGTCGAACTTCGGCCCCGGCTGGGGGTTGCCGTTGGGCAGATAGATGGAGGCGACGATCAGGTCGCCGATCTCGGCCTCGATATAGCGGCTATGGGCATCCTCGGAATCGCCGGCCAGGCCGCGCTGGCGCTCAACCGGCTGCTGCCCGCGCGCGAGCACGGCGACGCCGTTGAAGCCCTTCTGCCCATGCCAGACCGCGCCATAGCCGGCGGCCTCGATATCCTTGACCGGCAGCGTCTCGTCGGCGCCCTTCAGTTCCTGGAGGCACAGCACATCGGGCTTCTGCTCGGCGAGATATTCGAGCAGGCGCTCCAGGCGCGCCTTGATGCCGTTCACATTGTAGCTGACGATCTTCAAAACGCGCGCTCAGACCGAGAAGCTGGTGCCGCAGCCGCAGCCCGAAGCCGCGTTGGGATTCTCCACCGCGAAATGGGCGCCGCCGAGATTATCGATGAAATCGACCTGCGCGCCGCGGACCAGATCGAGGCTGATCGAATCGACCACCAGCCGCACGCCATCCGTCTCGGCAACGATATCGTCGTCCTCGACCGCCTCGGCGAAACCGAACTTGTACTGGAAGCCCGAACAGCCGCCGCCCTCCACCGAAAGGCGCAGGATCGCGGGCTTGCTGGTCTTCTCGGCGATCACCGCCACGCGCGCGGCGGCGGCAGGGGTGAGCGCGATGTCGGACTGGGCGAGCGTCGTCATGGTTCGGAGATAGGGGGGCAACGGCGCGCAGGCAATGGAGGGAAGTTGCAGGATGGGGGCCACCTCACGGGCGGCCCCTCTCCTCTCCCCTGCCTCTTACTTGGCGGGGCCGCCTACGCCGCCCTGCGCACGGTCCTGGATGCCGGCGAGATACTCGCCGGTCTGCAGGAACGGAATCGGATTGACCGCGCGGCCGTCCACGCGGACCTCGTAATGGAGATGGCTGCCGGTCGAACGGCCGGTCGAGCCCATCAAGCCGATGATCTGGCCGCGCTTCACGCGAGTATTGTCGGCGACGAGGATCTTGGAGAGGTGGCCGTAGCGCGTCTCGAGGCCGCGGCCATGGTTGATCTGGACGAGATTGCCGTAGCCACCCTGGCGGCCGGCATGGCTGATGACGCCGTCGGCGGTCGCGTAGATCGGCGTGCCGATCGCGCCCGGGATATCGACGCCGGCATGCATCGCCGCGGTGCCGCGGAACGGATCGGAGCGCACGCCGAAGGTGGAGGTGAAGGTGATCCTGTCGACCGGCTGCATCGACGGGACCGAGATCACCGTCTGCTCGAGCATGTCGAGCTTCTTCCAGGTCAGGAACAGCGCGCGGAACTGCGCATCGGCGTTTGCAGCAGCGCTGTCGCTGTTGTTGTCGTTCTCGTCGATCGGCTCATAGGGGCCGCCCATCGCGACCATCTTCACCTTGGCGAACCGGCTCGGCGAAAGGCCGAGGCGGCGCAGATGGGCGGTGGTCTGCTGATAGCGCGCTTCGCCGGCCAGCCGGGCCTTGCCGGCAAGCGCGACCTGACGCGCCTCGATCTGGCGGAGGGGAGCGAGGACTTCGTCGGTGACGGCGCTCGTCTTAGCGGCGGCGGCAGGAAGCGGCGCCTCGATCGCGGCGCGATCGCCCTTGCCCGATACGACGGCGTTCAGCAGCGCCTGGTTCTTCTCGACCCGGGCGGCGTGGAGCTGGGCGGCCACCTTGGCGGCGGCGACATCTGCCTGCATCTTCGCGACTTCGGCGCGCATCTTCGCGACCTGCGCCTCGGGCGAACCTGGCGTTTCGGCGACGCCGCTGATCGCGATCGCGCCGACCATCGCCTGGGCGACGCCATAGCCCGAGAACAGCACGGTCACGGTCGCGGCACCCGCCAGCAGCGCCTGGGTGCGGCCCGCGATGCTGAAGCGGCGCAGATCGCGGCCGTCGTGGAAGATGAAATCCCGTGTGGTGAAGAAAGATCGGAACCTCTGGAGGAGATTCGCATTATCGGTGTTCAACGCCTTAGCCATGAGTCCCCGGCAAGCCATGGAAGCACACCGAATGCGACCCGGTGTCCGCTCCGAAATTCAAATTGTTCCGGCAGCAGCCCCTCCGCGCCCGAACCCTAGGGCAGCTTGTGGGCGAACAACTCAAGGAACGGCAAGGGCTTGGTAGTAATCCCGCGTCAGACCGGCTGCGTTGCGCGCCGAGTCGTTGAATGGAGGCTTGAGCAGCCCCCGGAAATGACGGCGGACCAATGCCTGCCAGGTCGTTTCGGGGGCGAAATTGTGGCGCTTACAGGCCGATTCGAACCAGACCCGGCCTGCCCGAACATGATCCACCTCGTCGTTCAAAATCCGTGTGAGGATGCGCGCCGTCGCCGTGTCGCCGACCGCGTCGAAGCGCTCGATCGTCGCCGGGGTGACGTCGAGCCCGCGCGCCTCCAGCACCATCGGGACCACGGCGAGGCGGGCCAGCACGTCGTGCGCAGTTTCGGCCGCTGCGTCCCATAGTCCGTCATGCGCGGGCATCGCGCCGTAATGGCTGCCGAGCTGCTTCAGGCGGCGATCGAGCAGCGCGAAATGCATCGCCTCATCGGCGCCGACCTTCATCCAGTCGTCGGTGAAGCCGGGCGGGAATTCCCCGCCGAACCGCCCGACCAGATCGAAGGCGAGGTCGATCGCGGCGAACTCGATATGCGCCAGCGCGTGGATCAGCGCGATACGTCCGCGTTCGGAGCCGCCCCGCCCGCGCTTGGGCATGCGATTGGGCGGCAGCAGCTCGGGATGCTCGGGCCGCGCCGGGCGATCGGGCATGGCGAGGTCGAAACGATGCGCCAGCCGCCCCAGCCGCCAGTCGCGCGCGGCGGCCCGCGCCGCCTTCACCTTGGCGAGCGGATCGGCGGCGCCGAGCACCGCACGCGCCGCCTCGGCAACGCTGCGGGTCACGTGCGGGCCAGCGCCTTGACCGATTCGAGCACGTCCACCGCATGGCCGGGCACCCGCACCTTGCGCCAGGCGCGGAACAGCGTGCCGTCTGGCGCGAACAGGAAGGTCGAGCGCTCGATCCCCATGTAGCGCTTGCCGTAAAGCTGCTTCTCGCCCCACACGCCGAGCAGATCCATCGCCTTGCCGTCCGCATCGGTGGCGAGCGGCACGGTGAGATCATATTTCGAGATGAATTTCTGGTGCTTGGCCGCCGGATCCTTGGAGACGCCCAGCACCACCGCGCCCAGAGCCTCGAACTCCGGCAGCAGCGCCGAGAAATCCTGCGCCTCGCGGGTGCAGCCCGAAGTATCGTCCTTGGGATAGAAGTAGAGCACCAACGGCTTGCCCGCCGCCCATTCGGGCAGCGCGATCGTGCCGCCGTCGGATGCCACCAGTTCCATGCCCGGCAGCTTGTCGCCTTCGCTCAGCATCGCATTCTCCGTCACTCGCGGGCACGGATCGCCGCCCAGCATGCGCGAACCTCCTGCCGGGTCCGGTCGAGCTGCGCAACCACCGCGTCCCAATCGGCGAGCCCCACCGCGCGCGCGATCAGCGCCTGGGTCGAGGGGCCGGGCGGCTGCGCGTCGGGTGCGACCAGACGCAACGTGACGAGCAGGCGCGAAAGGAAATCATGCGCGGGCCGCATCCCGGCGGGCATCAGCCCGGCGGCGACCAACGCGTCGATCGCCCGGCCCAGTTGCGGGTCGAAGCCGGTCCGGTGGAGCAATTGCTCGACATGCACGGCGAACTCCAGATCGACCAGCCCGCCATCGAGAAGCTTGGCGTCGAGCGGGCCGGCGGGCGGCTTGTGCGCGGCCATCTCCTCGCGCATCTTCGCGGCGTCGGCGACCAGGTCGCGCTCGGGCCGCGCGCCCTCCAGCACTTCGCGGATGATACCGGTCACCGCCGCACGCGCCGCCGTCGATCCGAACACCGGGCGCGCGCGCGTCAGGGCCATATGCTCCCAGGTCCAGGCATCCTCGCGCTGGTATCGGCGGAAGGCGTCGAGCGAGACGGCCAGCGGCCCCTGCCCGCCCGACGGCCGCAGCCGCGTATCGACCTCGTAGAGCGGCCCCGACGCCGTGGCGACCGAAAGGGCGGCCGTCACGCGTTGGCTGAGCCGATTGTAATAGGTCACCGCGCCGAGCGGCTTCGCGCCGTCCGATTCCGCCGCATAATCGCCGGTGAAGACATAAACGAGATCGAGGTCGGAGGCGTGGGTGAGCGCCTGTCCGCCCATCCGGCCGAGCGCGAGGATCACCAGCTCGCTGTCGGGCACGCGACCGTGCAGGCGCGCGAACTCCTCCACCGCCGCCGCCGCGAGCGCCTCGATCGCCGCCTCGGCGACGCGGGCATAGCCGGCGGAGACGTCGAGCGGATCGCTGGCCCCCGCGACGATCTGCGCGCCCAGCGCAAACCTCTTCTCGCCCACCAGGCGCCGGACATGTTCGAGCTGCCACTGATAATCGGCGCCGCGCTCGCGCACCGACATCTCGCCGATCAGCGTGGGAATGTCCGCGACCGGATCGAGCGCGCTCGCGTCGATCAGCCCGTCGAGCAGTTCGGCGCGGCGGCTCAACTGCTCGGCCAGGGTCGGCGCGTGGCTGAGGATCGTGCTCAACAACTGGGCGAGCCCCGGCTGCGCTTCGAGCAGGCGGAAGAAGTTGATCGCGCTCGGCAGGCGCGAGAGCATCGCGTCGAAGCGGATCAGCGCCTGCCGGCTGTCGGGCGCTTCGGCGAATGCGTCGAT